>NZ_JAHUTH010000001.1:0-612173 GCF_025376855.1 Variovorax endophyticus | reverse complement strand
ACAGCTGCGAGCCCTTATCCGCGAAACGCTGCGCTCCTCGGCGCAGCCAGAGGGGTGGTTCGGGCCGTCGCTGCGCTCGGCCGAGCAAGCCCAACGGGCCTTCGCTTCGCTCGGCCCAGGTGGAAGAAGACCCAGGGCCTTCGCACTCACACCCCCCACACAAGGACGCGCCATGGCGCGTTGACCCTAGTCCCCTCTGGCTGTGCCGAGGAGCGCAGGAGAAAGCGGGATAAGGGCCGCAGCTGTCTGAGCGCAACGAAGTGGAGCGAGTTCTGCGGACCCCCGCTTTCTCCGAGCACCGCAGGTTGCCCGCAGCGAAGCGGAGGGACACAGACAGTGGGGTCGCCTTCTCTTTGGTTACTTTCTCTTGGCGAGACAAGAGAAAGTGACTCGCCCGCCGGGGCGAGACCCGGCCAACGGCCTAAGCAGAGAAAAGAAAGATCAAATCTCAGCGCAACATCGAAGACATCGCCGAGCAGCAGTTCAACATCCGAACAGCAGCCTCGACGTCAGGAGCCAAGAAACGCAGGGTTACTCCATCAACCCGCTCAAACGCCGGCCACTGGCAAAACAGATCCGCCAGCGCCGCAGTCTGCGCCCTCAAAGTCACAGTCTGCGGCCCTTCGAACACCAGCGGAAGAACCTTGGCCCGTGAAGACAGTGCAACTTGAACCCCAGCCCGAATCGCTTCACGAGCCCTCTCGGGCGACAAAGAAACCCCACTGGTATTCCCCGTAGCCTTCTTCGTCTCGACAAAGGTCGCGTGCGGAAAGAGCGGCCGGTTCTCCGCAATGAACACATCGTCCCCACTGCCCATAACCACCGGCACCCCATATTCCCCCGCCAACGCCCCATAAAGCCCAGCCTCACCCAGCTCCTGCCCACCGAGAGATACACCCGCAAAAGCAAAGCTGTTGATCGTGTGCGCCAGAATCCCGCGCCCTTGCGCCCGCGAGTGGTAGCCGACCATGCAGACAGCGTCGACGCCTTCTTCCACCCCCGCCACCATGCTCAGATAGCGCGGCTTCCCCTGCACCACGCGAGCCCGAGGGTCGAGCACATCGGGCGGCATGTTGCGAAACCCCCCGTGCGAGTCATTCACCAGCACCTCGTCGGCCCCCGCATCGAAGGCCCCCGCGATCGCCGCATTGGCTTCCTGCGCCATCAGCAGCCGGGCACGTTCGTATTCGGGATTGCCTTGCCGCGTCTGCTCGGGGTGATAGACCCCCGCAACGCCTTCGATATCGGTGGAGATCAGCACTTTCATGAGGGCACCCGGCAAAAGAGAAAAATCAAGAAAAGAGAGAAGGGGACAACAGCTCGCCCAACGCGGCACGGTGGTTGCCATCGCGCCCGGTCACCGACTCGGCCCGCCACAGCGCATGCAGGATCGCCTGCTCGGTCCCATCGGCCGCCGCCTGGAACAGCCCGTCGAGCTGCGTCTCGTGCAGCATCGCCACGGCCGGCATCGCGCGTTCGGCGCGGTCGGGCACGGTGTAGGCAGTCGAGAAGGCCAGCACGATGTCGCCGCTGCCATGCCCGAAGACCGAGCCGGTACGCGCCAGCCCGGCCCCCGCGCGCAGCGCGAGCCGGCGCAGCTGGCGCGCATCGAGCGGCGCGTCGGTCGCGACCACGACGATGATCGAGCCCTTCTCGGGCTCTGGCGCCACGGCCCGTTCGGCCACGAGCGCGGCAAGGCGCTCGCCCACCGCATGCCCCGCCAGCCGCAGCTCGGGCTGCCGCCCATAGTTCGCGAGCACCAGCGTGCCCACCGTGTGCGAAGCCTCGCCCACCGGCACGAGGCGCGAAGCACTGCCGATGCCGCCCTTGAGCTGGAAGCTCGACATGCCGCGCCCCGCGCCCACCGAACCCTGCGCGAAATCCACGCCCGCATCGGCCAATGCCAGGACGTAGTCCGCCTCGCCCACGGCCAACCGCTGGATGTCGTTGAGAAAACCGTCGTTGCACTCGAACACCAGCGGATTCACCGTCGGCAGCGAGCGCCCGGTCTCGGGGTTGTTCGCGATGCAGTCGCGGATCTGCGCGCCGGCCACGGTGCCGACCGAGAAGGTGTTGGTCAGCGCGATCGGGGTCTCGAGCACGCCGAGCTCCTCGAGCTGCACGAGCCCGACGCTCTTGCCGAAGCCGTTGAGCACCACGGCGGCGGCCGGCACCTTGTCGCGGAACGGGTCGCCGGCATGCGGGCGGATCACGGTCACGCCAGTCTGTACCGGGCCCTCGGCAAGCGTGCGGTGGCCCACCGTTACTCCCGCGACGTCGCTGATCGCGTCGCGCGGACCCGGGCGCAGGCCGCCGATGCGGGGCAGGGCGTTCGCGCTCATTGCCGGTTGATCTTCGGATCGAGTGCGTCGCGCAGGGCGTCGCCCAGCAGATTGAAGGCCAGCACGGTGAAGAAGATCGCGAGGCTGGGGAACAGCGCCACGTGCGGCGAGGTCACCATGTCGGCGCGCGCCTCGCTGAGCATCGCGCCCCATTCGGGCGTGGGCGGCTGCGCGCCCATGCCGAGGAAGGACAGGCTGGCCGCGGTGATGATCGAGGTGCCCACGCGCATGGAGAAATACACCACGATCGAGGAGATGGTGCCGGGCAGGATGTGGCGCACGACGATGGTCCAGTCCGAGGCGCCGATGCTGCGCTCGGCCTCGATGTAGGTCTGCTGCTTGAGCACCAGCGTGTTGCCGCGCACCAGTCGCGCGAAGGCCGGCACGCTGAACACCGACACCGCCACCACCACGTTGGTCATGCTGCTGCCGAGGATCGCGACCACGCCCAGCGCCAGCAGGATGCCGGGGAAGGCGAACAGCACGTCCGAGATGCGCATCACGATGCGGTCCCACCAGCCTTCGTAGTAGCCCGCGAGCAGGCCGAAGGCGGTCCCCACGATGCCGCCGAGCAGCACCGAGACGAAGCCCGCCATCAGCGAGATGCGCGCGCCCGCGAGGATGCGGCTGAAGATGTCGCGGCCCAGCGGGTCGACGCCGAACCAGTGCGTGGCCGAGGGGCCGCTGTTGAGCATGTCGTAGTCGAAGTAGTTCTCGGGATCGAAGGGCACGATCCACGGCGCGAACACGGCGACGAACACCAGCAGCAGCACGAACAGGGCGGCGACGATGCCCACGGGCTGCTTCTTGAAGCGGCGCCAGCATTCGCCCCAGGGGGTGCGGACCTTGCTCGCGGTCTGGACTGCGGTCGCTGGTGTGGCAGCGGGAAGGGTGGATTCGGCAGGCACGCCGGTGGCTTGGGTCATGGCGGCGGCCTCACTTGTAGCGGATGGTCGGGTTGATGAAGCCGTACAGCACATCGACCACGAGATTGATCAGGATGAACTCGAGCGAGAACAGCAGCACCAGCGTCTGGATCACCGGGTAGTCGCGCATCTGCACCGCGTCGACCAGCAGGCGGCCGAGGCCGGGCCAGTTGAACACCGCCTCGACCAGGATCGAGCCGCCGAGCAGGAAGCCGAACTGCAGGCCCATCATCGTGACCACCGGGATCAGCGCATTGCGCAGGCAGTGCTTGATGATCACGCTGCGCTCGCGCACGCCCTTGGCGCGCGCGGTGCGCACGAAGTCCTCCTGGATCACCTCGACGAACGAGGCGCGCGTGAAGCGCGCCATCACGGCCGCCACGGCCGCGCCCAGCGTGATCGAGGGCAGGATGTAGTGCTTCCAGGTGGCCGCGCCCACGGTGGGCAGCCAGCCGAGCTGCACCGAGAAGATCTGCATCAGCAGCATGCCGAGCGCGAAGGCCGGGAAGGAGATGCCCGACACCGCCAGCGTCATGCCGATGCGGTCGGGCCATTGGTTGCGGTACACGGCCGAGACGATGCCGATGCCCATGCCGAAGATCACGGCCCACACCATGCTGGTGACGGTCAGCATCACCGTCGGGAAGAAGCGCTCGGCGATCTCGGTCGACACCGGCCGCCGCGTGCGGATCGAGGTGCCGAAGTCGCCCTGCAGCATGTGGGTGAAGAAGTTCGCGAACTGCTGCGGCAGCGGCTTGTCGAGGCCGAGCTCCGCGCGGACCATGGCCACGGTCTGCTCGTCGGCCTCCTGGCCGGCGGCAAGGCGCGCCGGGTCGCCGGGCAGCATGTGGACGAACAGGAACACCAGCACCGCCACGATGAGCAGCGTGGGGATCAGGCCCAACAGTCGTTTGAGGAAGTAGTTCAGCATGGGGAGCAGGGGCCGCGAACGGCCGGCGGCGGGGTGCCGCCGGCCATCGCGCGGTCAGTCAGGAAACGGGAAACCCGCGATCAGTTCGCCACCGACATCGCGTCGATGTTGATGTTGGCGTCGGGCATCACGAACACGCCCGTCAGGCGCTTCGAATGCGCCGACAGGTTCTGCTCCGTCACCAGCGGCAGGCGCGGCAGGTCCTTGCGGATCTGTTCCTGCGCGGTCTTGTAGAGCGCGGCCTTCTCGGCCTCGTCCACCGACACCAGCGCCTTGGCCAGCGCGTTGTCGACCACCTCGCTCTTGTAGAACGACATGTTGTTGAGCTTCGGCGCCCACGATTCGGAGGCGAACAGCGGGCGCAGGCCCCAGTCGGCCTCGCCGGTCGACGAGGACCAGCCGGTGTAGTACAGGCGAACCTTGGCGGTCTTGGGATCGGGCCAGGCATCGACCTGCTCGGTGCGCTGGCCCACTTCGAGCGCCTGCACCTGCAGCTTGATGCCGACCTGCGCGAGCTGCTGCTGCACGAACTGGATGGTCTTCTGGCTGGTCGTGTTGTTGTAGGCGCTCCACAGCACCGACTCGAAGCCGTTCGGGTAGCCGGCCTCGGCCAGCAGTTCCTTGGCCTTCTTCACGTCGTAGGGCACGGGCGCCATCTTCTCGGCGTACTTCACGCCCTGGGGCATCACGCCCTGCGCGGGAATCGCATAGCCGCCGAAGGCCACCTTGGCCAGCGCCTCCTTGTTGATGGCGTAGCCGATGGCCTCGCGCACCTTCTGGTTGTCGTAGGGCTTCTGCAGCATGTTGAAGGCCAGGAAGCGCGTGATGATCGAGGGCGAGGCCACGACCTCGAGCTTGTCGCTCTTCTTCAGCAGCTCGGCCTGCTCGTAGGGGATCGGGAAGGCGAAGTCGGCCTCGCCGGTCTGCATCATCGCGGCGCGCGTGTTGTTCTCGAGCACCGGCTTCCATTGCACGGTGTCGACCTTCGGGAAGCCCTTCTTCCAGTAGCCGTCGAACTTCTTGGCCTTGACCGCCTCGGTCTGCTTCCATTCGACGAACTCGAAGGGGCCGGTGCCCACGGGGTGGAAGGCGATGTCCTTGTTGCCCCACTTCTTGAGCGCGGTCGGCGAGATCATCGCGGCCGAGGCATGGGCCAGCGAGTTGATGAAGGGGCCGAAGGGCTCCTTCAGCGTGATGCGCACGGTGGTCGGGTTCAGCGCCTCGACCTTGCCCACGCGGTTGAACTGGTTGTAGCGCAGCAGCTTGTTGTCCTGGTTCAGCACGCGCTCGAGCGTGAACTTCACGGCCTCGGCGTTGAAGTCGGTGCCGTCGTGGAACTTGACGCCGCTGCGCAGCTTGATGGTGTAGACCAGGCCGTCCTTCGAGACCTCGTAGCCCTCGGCCAGCACGTTCTGCACCTTCAGGTCCTTGTCGAACTGGAACAGGCCTTCGTAGAAGGTCTTGGTCACGGCCGTGGTGATCGTCGTGTTGGTGTTGTACGGGTCCAGCGTCTCGGGCTGATAGCCGATGGCCAGCACCACGTCTTTGGCGGCCAGGGCCGAGCCCGAGGCGGCGAGCGCGGCCAGGCCCAGCAGCGCGGATGCCCATCGCAGGGAGGAAGAGGATGGCTTCATGGGAAGAACTCCAGTCGATTCGTGAAAGAGAGGGAGGAACAAAAAAGCAGGGGGCCCTGCGACGGAAAAACGAAAGAGAAACTCGAAGGCGTCAGAAGGCGCCGCCGATGGCATGCCGCGCCACGAAATGCCCCGGCGCCACCTGCACCAGCGGCGGCACCTCGGGCTCGTCGCCCACGGCGCGGATCGGGCTCGGGATCTCGCCCTCGAGCAGCGCGCGCTGCTTGTGGCGGCGCGAGGGATCGGCCACCGGCACCGCCGCCATCAGCTTGCGCGTGTAGGCATGCTGCGGCGCCTCGAATACCGCGCGGCGCGGGCCGATCTCCACGATCTGCCCGAGGTACATCACGGCCACGCGGTGGCTGATGCGCTCCACCACCGCCATGTCGTGCGAGATGAACAGGAAGGCCACGCCGAGCTCGCGCTGCAGGTCGAGCATCAGGTTGACGATCTGGGCCTGGATCGAGACGTCGAGCGCCGACACCGATTCGTCGGCCACCACCACCTTGGGGTTCAGCGCCAGGGCGCGCGCGATCGCGATGCGCTGGCGCTGGCCGCCCGAGAACTCGTGCGGATAGCGCTGCGCCGCCTCGGGCGGCAGGCCCACCTTCTGCAGCAGCCAGTCGACGCGCTGCTGCGCCTCGGCGCCCTTGGCGATGCCGTGGATCAGCAGCGGCTCCATGATCGAGAAGCCCACCGTCACGCGCGGATCGAGCGAGGCGAAGGGGTCCTGGAAGATGAACTGGATGTTGCGGCGCAGTGCCTGCAGCTCGCGCGTGGGCAGCTCGCGGATGTTCTGGCCGCCGAACTCGATCGCGCCGCTCTGGCTCTCGACCAGGCGCAGCAGCGAGCGGCCGGTGGTCGACTTGCCGCAGCCCGATTCGCCGACCAGCGCCAGCGTCTCGCCGGGGTAGAGGTCGAAGCTGATCTTCTCGACCGCATGCACGCGCCGCTTCACGCGGCCGAAGACGCCGCTGCGCACGTCGAAGCGCGTGACCAACTCGCGCACGCGCAGGATCGGGCCGGCCTCGGCGCGCACCGTGTCGTGCGGCTCGCTGTGGGTGCCGGGCTCGGCCTGCGCGCCGGTCTCGGTGCGCAGCAGCTCGAACTTGGCCGGCAGCTCGGTGCCCTGCATGGCGCCGAGCTTGGGCACGGCCGACAGCAGCGCACGGGTGTAGGGATGCTGCGGCGCGCCGAACACGGTGTCCGACGGGCCTGCCTCGACCTTGTCGCCGCGGTACATCACGAGCACGCGGTCGGCGATCTCGGCCACCACGCCCATGTCGTGCGTGATGAACAGCACGCCCATGCGCATCTCCTGCTGCAGCTCGCGGATCAGCTGGAGGATCTGGGCCTGGATCGTCACGTCGAGCGCGGTGGTCGGCTCGTCGGCGATCAGCAGTTGCGGCTTGCACGACAGCGCCATCGCGATCATCACGCGCTGGCGCATGCCGCCCGAGAGCTGGTGCGGGAAGCGGTCGAGCACGTTGCGCGCCTCGGGGATGCGCACCAGCTCGAGCATGCGCAGCGCCTCGGCGCGCGCGGCCGCGTTGCTCTTGCCCTGGTGGATGCGGATGGCCTCGGCGATCTGGTCGCCCGCGGTGAACACCGGGTTCAGCGAGGTCATAGGCTCCTGGAAGATCATCGCGATGTCGGCGCCGCGGATGCCGCGCATCGTGTGGTCGCGCGCCTGGGCCAGGTCGAGCACCTCGCCGTTGCGGCGGCGGAACGCCATGCGGCCCTCGAGGATGCGGCCGCCGCCGTGCTCCACCAGGCGCATCAGCGCGAGCGAGGTCACGGACTTGCCCGAGCCCGATTCGCCCACCACCGCGAGCGTCTCGCCATGGTCGACGTGAAAGGACAGCTTCTTCACGGCATCGACCGTGCGCTCCGAGGTGGTGAAGCGAACGCTGAGATCGTCGACCGCGAGCACGCGGCCTTCCGGAAGGTTGGGCAGAGGGGGGAGGGAGGTCGCAGCGGACATGGCGGTCGAAAAGGGAAGCGGTGGCGTCAGGCGAAGATCGCCGTCTTCGGGGTCTCGCGGCCGCGCGCATGGGCGCGGTACATGCCTTCGGTGTTGAAGGGCAGCGCGAGGTTGCCGTGGCGGTCGACGGCGATCAGGCCGCCGGTGCCGCCGATGGCCGAGAGCGACTTCATCACCACCGTGTAGGCGGCGGCTTCGAGCGTGGCGCCGGCGTAGGCCATGCGCGCGCAGAGGTCGTGCGCGGCGGCGATGCGGATGAACATCTCGCCGCTGCCGGTGCACGAGACCGCGGCGGTGGCGTCGTCGGCATAGGTGCCGGCGCCGATCAGCGGCGAATCGCCGACGCGGCCCACGCGCTTGTTGGTCATGCCGCCGGTGGAGGTGGCGGCGGCCAGGTGGCCGTGCATGTCGAGTGCGACCGCGCCGACGGTGCCGAACTTGCGGTCCTCGTCGAGCGGGGCATGGGTCATGGCCGCGCCCTCGTGGTCGACCACCACGCGGCCGGTGTCGCGCACGCGGTGCAGCTGCTGGCGGCGCGCCTCGGTCGAGAAGTACGAGGGCTCGACCATCTCGAGCCCGCGCTCGCGCGCGAAGGCCTCGGCCCCGGCGCCGGCGAGCAGCACGTGCGCGCCGTCCTCGAGCACCGCGCGCGCCAGGCGCACCGGACGGCGCACATGGCACACGCCCGCGACCGCGCCGGCGGCGAGCGTGGCGCCGTCCATCACCGCGGCGTCGAGCTCGTGGGTTTCGTCATGGGTGAAGACCGCGCCGTGGCCGGCATTGAACAGCGGGCAGTCCTCGAGCAGCTCGACCGCGAGGCAGGTGGCGTCGAGCGCCGAGGCGCCCTGCAGCAGCGCAGCCTGGGCGGTGGCCACGATGTGGCGCAGCGCCTCGTGGTAGGCCGCGGCCCGTTCGGGCGTGGTGGTGCCAGCGCTGATGGTGCCGGCGCCGCCATGGATGGCGATCACGGGCACGCGCGGGGTGGAAGCGTTGTCGTTCTGGGTGGGGCTGTTCATCGGGAGGTCTTTTTCTTCGGGGTGCTGTCTGCGGGCGGCGCGGCCTGCGGGTTCGCGCCGTTCGCGCCATTCGTGCGTGGCCCGTTGCCCCCGTGCAGCCACGGCCGCACCGCCTGCAGGATGCGGCCCGCCGACTGCACCGCGCCCGGCGCGCGCAGCGCCACGGCGCTGGTCAGCGCCTCGATCAGCGCGAGCACGCTGGTCTCGCAGTTGGGGCGGTAGCTGGTCTCGGTCTGGCAATAGAGCGCCACGTCGGCCAGCGGCGCCAGCGGCGAGCTCGGCCGGTCGGTCAGCGCGAGCACCGCGCAGCCCTGGCCGCGCGCGATCTGCGCCAGCGCGATGGTGTCGGTGAGGTAGCGCGGGAAGGTCACGCCGATGAACACGTCCTGCGGCCCCGCATGCATCAGCGTGCGCGCGGCATGGGTCACGCCGCTCACGCCCGAGAGCAGGCGCACGTCGCTGCAACTGCTGTCCAGCCCGTGCTGCAGCAGGCCCGCGAGCCAGGCGCTGGCGCCGAAGCCGCCGATGTAGATCGAGCGTGCCTTGCCGATGCGTTCCACCGCCGCCTCGCAGGCCGCGTAGTCGAGCGACTGGCGCGTGGCGTCGATGTTGCGGCGGCTCTCCTCGAGCGCAGCGGCGAACACCTCCGACACCGTGGTCGGCCGCTCGAGGTTGCCGCGCAGCCGCTCGACCGGCGCCACCAGCGGCTCGAAGCCGCGCACCAGCTCGGCCCGGAAGGCCGGGTAGCCGTCGAAGTCGAGCGCGCGCGCGAAGCGGTTGGCCGTGGCCACCGACACGCCGGCCGCTGCGGCCAGCTCGTCGATCGGCAGCGTGGCCACCTGCAGCGGATGCTCGAGCACGTAGTCGGCCACCTGCCGGTGCGAGCGGGACAGCCGCGGCAGGGCCTGCGCGATGCGCTGGGCCACGGTGGTGCCTGGAGGGTCGACGTTGGTGCTCATGGGGTTCGGAAGGGCGCCGGAACGGTGCAAATTTGAAAACTGATTTACAAATATAAGTCAGTTAAGAAAATTTTCTGTCATTTTCGGCCGAGTTTGCAAGTTGCGGGCCAGTGCCGTGGGGAGATCGGGGCGGGTGAGGGCGGGTGCCGCGCGGGTGTTTTTCCCTCTGGGCGAGGGCGCGCGCGGGCACGGCCGCGAGCGCGGCCTCGGGGATTTCCCTAGGGTCGCGTCAGAACGCGGTCTTCGAGGCCGCCGAAGCCTGCTGCTCGAGCGATTGCGCGAGGAAGTCGACGAAGGCCCGCACCCGCGCCGCGAGCTGGTGGCGCTGCGGGTACACCGCGTAGATGTCGGCATCGGGCGTGTGGAAGGGGCGCAGCACCTGCACCAGCCGGCCGCTGCGCAGGTAGCGCGCGATGTCCCATTCGGCGCGCATCAGGATGCCGTGGCCCTCGAGCGCCCAGTTGACCGCGATCTCGCCGTCGTTGGTGGTCAGCGTGCCGCGCGTCTTCACGGCCTGCGTGCTCGCGCTCGCGCCGCGCCCGCTCGACAGCCGCCACAGGCCGTAGGCCTCCTCGCCCTGGCGGATGCCGATGCAGTTGTGGCGCGTGAGGTCGTTCGGCACCTTGGGCGTGCCGTGCTTCGCGAGATAGGCCGGCGCCGCGCACAGCAGCCGCCGGTTGGCCGCGATGCGCCGCGCGATCACGCGCGCCTCGGGCGGCGCGCCGAAGCGCACGCAGACGTCGAACGAATCCTCGGTCAGCGGCGGCGGGTTCACCGACAGCTGCAGCTGCACCTCGACCTCGGGATGCCGGCGCACGAACTTCGAGATCAGCGGCGCCACGTGGCTGCGCCCGAAGCCCAGCGTGGCGTTGACGCGCAACAGGCCCTGCGGCACCGCCTTCGACACGCCGAGCTGCTCGCCCAGGCTCTCGATGTCGGCCAGGATGCGCCGCGCCTGCGCGAGGTAGAGCTCGCCCTCGGGCGTGAGCCCCATGCGCCGCGTGGTGCGGTTGACCAGGCTCACGCCGAGCCGCGATTCCATTTGCGCAAGGTGCTTGCTCACCGCGGCCGTCGTGATGCCGAGTTCGCGCGCCGCCGCGCTGAGGCTGCCGGCGCGTGCGAGCGCCGAGAAGAAGCCGAGGTCGGCCGGTTGGATCTCGTGGGCCATCGCGTTTTTCGCTGTTGACTTGAAGTTAACGATGGATTGACTTTAGGGGCGATCCGATCGCACGTCGAGTTCCTACAGTCGAAGCCGTTCCAACACTCCAGCGACGCAGCTACACCATGAAGACCTACAGGATTGCAACCATTCCCGGCGACGGCATCGGCAAGGAGGTGGTGCCGGCCGGGCGCGAGGTGCTCGAGGCACTGGCCGCCGGCGGCGAGCGCTTCGGCTTCGAGTTCGAGGACTTCGGCTGGGGCGGCGACTACTTCCGCGCCCACGGCGAGATGATGCCGGCCGACGGCCTCGACGCGCTGCGCGGCAAGGACGCGATCCTGTTCGGCTCGGCCGGCGATCCGCACATCCCCGACCACGTCACCCTGTGGGGCCTGCGCCTGAAGATCTGCCAGGGCTTCGACCAGTACGCCAACGTGCGGCCCACGCGCATCCTGCCCGGCATCGACGGCCCGCTCAAGCGCTGCGGCCCCGGCGACCTCGACTGGGTCATCGTGCGCGAGAACTCCGAGGGCGAGTACGCCGGTGTCGGCGGCCGCGTGCACCAGGGCCATGCGATCGAGGCCGCCACCGACGTCTCGATGATGACCCGCGCCGGCGTCGAGCGCATCATGCGCTTCGCCTTCTCGCTGGCCCGCTCGCGGCCGCGCCGCCAGCTCACCGTGATCACCAAGAGCAATGCCCAGCGCCATGCGATGGTGATGTGGGACGAGATCGCCGTGCAGGTGGCCAGGGAGTTCCCCGAGGTGCGATGGGACAAGGAACTGGTCGACGCCGCCACCGCGCGTATGGTCAACCGGCCGGCCTCGCTCGACACCATCGTCGCCACCAACCTGCATGCCGACATCCTCAGCGACCTGGCCGCCGCGCTCGCGGGCAGCCTGGGCATCGCGCCCACCGGCAACATCGATCCCGAGCGCCGCTTCCCCTCGATGTTCGAGCCCATCCACGGCTCGGCCTTCGACATCATGGGCCAGGGCCTGGCCAACCCGGTCGGCACCTTCTGGTCGGTCGTGATGATGCTCGAGCACCTCGGCGAGCCCGAGGCCGCCGCGCGCCTGATGCGTGCCATCGAGCAGGTCACGGCCGACACCTCGCTGCACACGCGCGACCTCGGCGGCAGCGCCACCACCGCCGACGTGACCCGCGCCGTCTGCGCGCTGCTGGCCCCGCTGCCCGAGCGCCAGGCCGCCTGAGTTTTTTGCCCCCGGGGCCGGAGAGGGCGTGCGCGCACGGCCGGCCATTGCCACGACAACAAAGGAGACAACCCGTGACCCAGCCCATCGTCCGCCGCCGCGCGGCGCTGACCGCGTTCGCCGCCGCCTTCATCCTCGGTCTGGCCGCCTCGACCGCGGCCGCGCAGGCCTGGCCGGCCAAGCCCATCAACCTCGTCGTTCCCTTTCCGCCGGGCGGCAGCTCCGACGTGCTGGCGCGCTCGTTGAGCGACAAGCTCTCGCAGAGCCTGGGCCAGCCCGTGGTGGTCGAGAGCCGTCCCGGCGCCGGCGCCACGCTCGGCGCCGACTACGTCGCCAAGGCACGGCCCGACGGCTACACCCTGCTGATGGGCGCCGTGCACCACACCATCGCCACCAGCGTCTACCGCAAGCTGCCCTACGACTTCGAGAAGAGCTTCGCGCCCATCACCACCGTCGCGCTGGTGCCCAACGTGATGGTCGTCAACGCCAAATCGCCCGCGCGCGATGCGCAGGCGCTGATCGCCCAGGCCAAGGCCGCGCCGGCCAGGCTTTCGTACGGTTCGAACGGCAACGGCACCGTGCAGCACCTGATCGGCACCCAGCTCTCGGCCCTGTCGGGCATCGAGCTGCTGCACGTGCCCTACAAGGGCAGCGCGCCGCTCACCACCGACCTGCTCGGCGGCCAGGTCGACATGTCCTTCGACACCCTGACGCCCGTGCTGCAGCACATCCGCGCCGGCAAGCTGCGCGCACTGGCCGTGACCACCGCCAAGCGCTCGAGCAGCCTGCCCGAGGTGCCGACCCTGGCCGAGTCGGGCCTGAAGGATTTCGACCAGGGCACCTGGTTCGGCATCCTCGCGCCGGCGGGCACGCCGAAGGAGATCGTGGAGCGGCTCAACGCCGAGATGGTGAAGATCATCCAGTCGCCGGAGTTCAGGAAGCGCATGGAGGAGATCGGGGCGGAGCCGGTGGGGGATACGCCGGCGCAGATGGCGGCGCGGATTCGCAGCGACACCGCGAAGTATGCGAGGCTGGTGAAGGAGGCGAGGGTGGCGATCGATTGAAGCTTGCGAAAGCTTCGAAGTCGGACCCCGGCAGCCGCTTCGCTCGCCTGAGCGTGGCCCGTGTGATGGAAGCGCCGATCCCGAATCCAAGTGGCGCCATCATTGCGAATCGGTTCGAGCATGCTGCCATCGATGATGGCCTTGTCGATTGCGAGAGAGCCCGAGAGAAAGCCGAGAAGAGATCTGCCTGGGCGGCGAGCTGGTCATGACCCATTGTCTTCGCGCCCTCGGATTTTCTCGAGACTAGAGACGCCATGTCCAGAAGGCCTATGTCTTACCGCATATGCCTTGCGATTCGTACCGCGGTCGAGCGCAAAAATGACGCGCATGTTCGACTCGCGCATTCCCTTTCTGGACACGAGGAAGATGGCCTCTCCATAGGGAAACATCGCGCAACGAAGCGAAGCCCAGACCCGCGCGCCGATCGCACCGATTGCCCGCCGCGGCACCTCGTCCGAATGACTTTGGTCATTTCGGCTTCGCTTTCATCAGCACTAAGATGCCCGCACCATGGCCCATGCCACACCACTGCCGCCGCATGCCGCGCCATTGCGCGGCGAGGCGGGCGCTGCCATACCGGTGCGGGGCATCCTGGTGGTCGACGACCATGAGCTGGTGCGCCTCGGCCTGCGTGCGCTGCTGCTGGCGGAGACGGGCAGCGTGCCGGTGTACGAGGCACGTTGCCTGGCCGACGCATTGCACCTGTACACGCTGCACGTGTCGTCGCATCACCTGGTGCTGCTCGATCTCGATCTGCCCGATTCGCAAGGACTGGACACGCTGGTGCGCTTCAAGCGCGCCTTTCCCTCGTCGCCCGTGATCGTGCTCTCGGGCAAGGACAGCCATGCGCTGATGCAGGGCGCGATGGCGCTCGGGGCCCAGGCCTTCCTGCCCAAGACCGGTCACCTCGGCGAGGTGCTGCGCTACGTGAGGGACAACGACCTGGTCGGTCTTCCGGCGCGGCCGTCGGCCGTGCCCGTCGATGCCCAGGCGCCGCCGGCCAGGGACGGGTTCCAGCCGCAGCTCAATGCGCGCCAGGTCGAGATCCTCGACTGGCTGCTGGCCGGCAAGTCGAACAAGGAGATCGCGCAGCTGGCGCACCTCACCGAGGGCACGGTCAAGAACCATGTGTCGACGCTGCTGCTGCTGTTCGGCATGCGCTCGCGGGCCCAGCTCATCAGCAGCCTGCGGTGAGTCTTCCGCGCCGGGCCGCCTTCGATGCGAGATGCCCGCATGCCGGCGATGAATGACGCGCATCCGCCCGAGCTGGCGCGGCGCGTGCTGCGCGAACAGGTGGCCGCGGTCCACGCCAATGCGCCGGCCGCCTATCTCGCGGACCTCCTCACGGCGCAGTCGCTGGGCATCGGCCTGTTCGTGGCCACGTGGCGCTGGCAGGTGCTGCTGTGGATGGCGCTGCACCTGGCATTGACGCTGCGGCGCGCCTACCGGCGCTACCGCCGCAGTCCCGACGCGGCCGAGCATCCCGAGTACTGGGCGCGCTTCAATGCACGCAACGTGCTGCTGCGTTCCTGCGTCTGGGGCCTGGCGCCCTGGCTGTGCGTGCCGCCGGGACGCAACCTCGGGCTCTGGGTCATGGTCATCGTCATGATGATGGGCGGCTGCGCCGGCGGCGCGCTGTCGCTGGCCGTGCTCAAGCGCAACATCCCGCGCTTCATCGTGCCCAGCATGGCGAGCCTGACGCTGGCGCTGGCCTGGCGCGGCGACACCGTGCACCTGTTCCTGGCCACCGGCTGCCTGCTGTACATGTGCGTGATGATCACCTTCGCGCTGCAGCACCATCGGCTGCTGACGGCCTCGCTGACCATGCGCTTCGAGAAGGAGGCGCTGGCCGAGCAGCTGAGCCGGCAGATCGCCGCGACCCAGCGCGCGAGCGAGGAGAAGACGCGCTTTCTCGCGGCGGCGAGCCACGACCTGCGCCAGCCGCTTCATGCCATCGCGCTGTTCGGCGCCGTGATCGAGAAGAAGCTCCAGGGCAGCGAGGAGTGGGACCATGCGGTGCGGCTGATGGACGCCGTCGGAACGCTCGGCGATTCGCTCGACACCCTGCTGGACATCTCGCGGCTCGATGCGGGCGAGGTGGCACCGCGGATCCGGCCCGTGGAGCTCAATCCGCTGTTCCTCGCGCTCAACAACGTGTTCGCGGCGCAGGCGGCCGGCAGGGAGCTGCAGCTGCGCCTGCGTGCCACGCCCTGCTGGGTCTTGAGCGATCCGCAGCTGCTGCAGCGGCTGCTCTCCAATCTCGTGGACAACGCGCTGAAGTACACGCCGCGCGGTGGCGTGGTGGTGGCCGCGCGCGCACGCGGGCCGCTGGTGTGGATCGACGTGTGCGACACCGGCATCGGCATCGCGCCCGAGCACCTCGGCCGCATCTTCGACGAGTTCTACCAGGTCGACAATCCGGGGCGCGATCGAGCGCGCGGCCTGGGCATCGGCCTGTCGATCGTGCAGCGGCTCTCGCGCCTGCTGGCGCACCCGCTGCAGGTGCGCTCTCATCCGCGGCGCGGCAGCCGCTTCCGCATCGTGCTGGCGGCGGTGTCGGGTTCGGGCGTGGTGCCATCCATCGCGCGGCCCGACGCGGTGCTGCCGTTGCCGCGCCGCGTGCTCGTCGTCGACGACGAGGCACCGATCCGCCAGGCCGTCACCGGCCTGCTGCAGGCTCATCGACTGGCCGTCGACGCGGTGGCCGACGAAGCCGGGGCCGAGGCCGTGCTGGTGCAGGCCGCGCAGGGCGGCAACCCGGTCGAGGTGCTGCTGTGCGACGTGCGGCTGGCCGATGGCGCCGACGGGCTGGCGGTGGCGCAGCGACTGCGCGCGCGCTTCGGCCCCGGCTTGCAGGTGCTGCTGATCACCGGGGAGACCGCGCCGCAGCGGCAGCAGCAGATGCACGATGCCGGCCTGCAGGTGCTGCTCAAGCCGGTGGCCGCCGACCGGCTGCTGCAGGCCCTCGCATCGTTGGCGCGGCACGACAGGACGCACGCCGGCATGCACGGCTGAGCCTCTTTTTATTGCTGCAAGTCGATGACCTTCGACACTGGATTGCAGGCATTGCCGTCCCTACCGTGGAGGCCTTCTCATCCACTCGTTTGAAAGAAGGAAGGCCCCTCATGCATACCCGTCCTGCCATTTGCCCCGCGGCGCGAACCCCTGTCGCGCTGTTGATCGTGAGCCTCGTGCTGGCCGCCTGCGGCGGTGGCGGTGGAGGCGGCTTCGCCGGCTTCCCGGTCGCTCCCGCGCCCGCGCCGGCCGCGCAGACGCCTCCGCCTCCGCCCGCGCCGGCCGAAACCGCACCCTCGATCACGACGCAGCCCTCGAACGCCACCGTGGGCCAGGGCGTGCCCGCCACCTTGAAGGTGCAGGCCGCGCGCGCCACGGCCTACCAGTGGCAGCGCAGCGTCGATGGCGGTGCGCGCTGGACCGATGTCGCCGGCGCCACCGGCGACAGCTTCACCACGGCCGCGAGCCAACTGGCCGACAGCGGCCAGCAGCTGCGCGTGCGCGTGAGCGGCGCCGGTGGCAGCGTGACCAGCCGTGCCGCCACGCTGACGGTCAAGGCCTGGGTCGCTAACGTGCTGGCGACCACGGGCGTGAGCTACAGCAGTCCCTATCAACTCGCGCTGGATGCGAGCGGCGCGAAGCTCTACGTGGCCATGGGCGGCAACGGTTCCGTCTACAGGATCGACACCGCGAGCGGCAGCGGTGCCGAGGTGACGCCGGGCGCGACCCTGACTACGCCGTCCGGCCTGACCCTTGCGGCCGATGGCACGCTCTACGTGAGCGACCAGCACCGCATCAGCAAGATCGCCGCCAATGCAACGACCGCCAGCACCTGGGTCGGCGGCGCCACGAGCGGCTATGCCGACAGCCCGGCCACCGTCATGTTCCACAACCCCACCGGCCTCGCGCTCGACAGCGGCGGCAACCTGTTCGTGGCGGACACCGAGAACAAGCGCGTGCGCAAGGTCGCGGCCGACGGCACCACGAGCACGCTCGCGGGAGACGGCACGCAGGCCTATCTCGACGGCGTGGGCACGGCCGCCCAGTTGGCCCGCCCGCAGGGCCTGGCGATCAGCCGCGACGGCAAGACGCTCTACGACACCGACACCGACAGTCCCTGCCTGCGCAAGATCGACATCGCCACCGCCACGGTGAGCACGCTGCTGGGCGATTGCGCCAACGGCAACGCGGGCGCCGGGGTCGTCGACGGCACGGCCGCCACGCCGGCCAAGCTCGGCTATTCCTACGGCGTGGCGGTCGATGCGCACGACAACGTGTTCCTCACCCATGCCTGGGATGGCGTGGTGCGCGTGGTCACGCCCGCGGGCGAGATCGGCACGCTGCGCGACGGCGCCGGCGCGGCGATCACGTTCAACTTTCCGATCGGCGTGGCGGTGGCCGGCGATGGGTCCGTCTACGTGGGAGCGACCAACGGCAACCAGATCTTCAAGCTCACGCTGGCACCCTGAGTGCATCCGCTCCATGCGCCGATGGTTCGAAACGGGGCTTCGGGTTGCATGGGGCGCGGTGGTTCGAAGCGATGGCGCCGGGACGATGAGAAATGACGCGCCGATCTCCTCGCATCGACGTCCCGGCCCGCGGCCATAGGCCATACGGCCGTGCAGCCAAATCGTCGGAGTTCCCGACAATGGCGCCGTCATTTCACGGAGTCATCGATGCGTCCGCGTTCCGTCCTCGCCTTCCTTCGGCTGCTGGCCGCGCCGGCATTCGCCGGGCTGCTGTTCCTCTCGACGCTCGCATCCGGGCAGGACCTTCCGGGCGCCAAGGACAACCCGCTGCTCAAGCGCTTCGCGGGCTCGACCATCGTCGGCTACGACTTCAAGCGCTTCGACGAATACCTGGTGCCGACGGGAACCTACAAGGGCTACGACACGACGTCGAGGAAGCGCAGCTGGGTCAGCTCCGTGCCGGTCGAAGGCGCTTTGACCCGCCTCTGGTACGAGTCGGCGGGCGACACCTCCACGGCCGAGCTGATCCGCAACTACCAGAACGAAGTGCAGGCGGCCGGTGGCGTCACGCTCTACGACTCGGGGCGCGACGAGAACTTCAAGAGCCGCTCCTGCTTCCTCTGCCCCTACAGCTGGAACGAGATCAAGACCAGCCGCAGCACCTATACCTTCTCGACCGCCGAGGTCGGGACCGCTCGCCTGGCCAGCTTCAAGATTCCGCGGCCGCAAGGCGATCTCTACGTGGTCGTCGAGGCCGTGCAATGGGCCAAGGACAGCAAGGACTACAAGGCGGTCAAGGGTGCCTACGCGGCGGTCGACATCATCGAGGTCGGGGCGATGAAGCAGAACATGGTGACCGTGAGCGCGGGCGACATGTCGAAGGCCATTGCAGCCACCGGGCGCGTGGCGCTCTACGGCATCCTGTTCGACACCGCCAAGGCCGACATCAAGCCCGAATCCAAGCCCGCGCTGGACGAGATCGCCAAGCTGCTCAAGGCCGAGCCCGCGCTCAAGCTGCGCGTGGTCGGGCACACGGACAACCAGGGCACGCTCGAGAGCAACATCGCGCTGTCGAAGCGGCGCGCGGAGGCGGTCAACGCGGCGCTCGTCGGTCAGTACGCGATCGCGGCCAACCGGCTCGGCGCCTACGGCGTGGCGGATCTCGCGCCGGTCGCCAGCAACGCGGCCGAGGACGGCCGCGCGAAGAACCGGCGCGTGGAGCTGGTGCCGCAGTAGGCGCGGCGCCGGTGGCCGCGTCACTCCTTGCGATCGAGGGCCAGCGACAGCGCGATTCCCAGCGCGAGACCGATGCCGATCCCTAGGCCGATCTCGTCGAGCAAGGCACCGATGCCCACGCCGGCCGCGAGCCCGGCGCCCACGCCGAATCCCTGCTTGGTTTTCATCGCTCCAGTCTAGGTGCGCGGGCCGTGCGCAGGTTCTACAGCTTGTAAGAACTGTGCAGGGGCCGGCCGCCTACCGCCGGGTCTCCTGGTTCAGCCATTCGCGCTGCGCCGCCAGCACCTCGTTCGCGGAGCGACCCAGCAACTGCGCATAGACCGAAGGCGCGGTCGCCCCCTCGGTGCTGATCAGGAGCACGCGCGACGAGGGATCGAGCCCGGCCTGTGCCTTCGCCGCCCCGGACCGCGCGAGCTGCAGCAATGCCGCCGCGCTCGCCGCGCCCGATTCCCCGCTCACCACGGGCAGGTCGCGCGCCGAGCCCTCGGCCAGCCGCCGCATCGCATCCACGGCCTCTTCATCCTCCAGCGTGAGGAAGAGATCGACCGAAGGCTCGAGAAAGTGCCAGGCCAGGGTCGAGGTCTCGCCGCAGGCCAGGCCGGCCATCACCGAATCGACGCTGCCGGTGGCCACTGCCGGCCGGCCCTCGATGGCGCTGCGCGTGAGGCAATCGGCCTGGCGCGGTTCGGCGACGATGAGCACGGGGCGGCGTTCGCCGAAGCGCTCCCACAGGTAGCTCGCCACGCCGGCCGCGAGGCCGCCGACGCCGCCTTGCAGGACGACGTGGCTGAAGGGGCAGGCGCCGTCGGACTCGGCGGCGAGCTGTTCGAGCGCCTCGTCGACCATCGTGCCGTAACCCTGCATCACGTCGCGTGGCACCTCTTCGTAGCCGGGGTACGCGGTATCGGACACGACCTGCCAGCCATGCCGTTCGGCGAGCTGCGCGGCATGCGCGACCGAGGCGTCGTAGTTGCCCTCGATGCGCACGATCTCGGCGCCGAAGTCGGCAATGGCGCGCTCGCGCTCGGTGCTCACGTGCCGGTGCAGCACGATCACGCAGCGCACGCCCACGCTGCGCGCCGCGGCGGCGAGCGCGCGGCCGTGGTTGCCGTCGGTGGCACTGATGACGACGAGTTCCTTCAACGCGTTCGCATGTTCGCCGCGCAGCACCGCGTCGGCGCGCCAATCGGAATGGCGCCGCAGCACCAGCCGCACCAGCGCGGCCGGTGCGCCGAGCGCCTTGAAGCTGCCGAGCGGCGAGCGCAGCGACTCGTCCTTGAGGAACACCTCGGCGACGCCGCAGGCCTGCGCGAGATCGGGCAGGCGGTGCAGCGGCGTGGGCTCGGGCGCGAGCAGCGACCAGCGCGAGAGCCACGCGCGCGTGGCGCGTGCCTCGTCGATGCTGAGGATGCGGTGCAGCGCCTCGGGGTAGGGCGCGCGCACGGCGCGGGCATTGCGGACCAGCATGTCGAGCTTTCGAAGGAAGGGAGAGGGGTCAGCGCGGCAGCCGCATGCGCACCAGCTCGGCGAAGTAGCGCGCGCCGATCTCGAGCACCTCGTCGTTGAAGTCGTAGCCCGCGTTGTGCAGCGGCGTGCCGCCGGGCTGCCCGTCGACGCCGTTGCCGAGGAACACGAAGGCGCCGGGCACCACGCGCAGGAAGGCGCCGAAGTCCTCCGAGGCCATCATCGGCACGGTGTTCGCGTCCACGCGAGCGGCGCCGAGCACCGCGGTCGCGGCGGCCACGGCGTGCGGCACGCATTCGGGCCAGTTCACCGTGGGCTCGAACTCGTGCGTGTACGAGAACGCGCATTCGGCGCCGTGCAGCCGGCAGATGCCTTCGCTGATCTCGCGCATGCGCCGCTCCAGCGTGGCCTGCACGGCGGGGTCGTAGCTGCGGGTATCTCCCTTGATGACCACGTTGGAGGGGATCGCGTTGCGGATGCCGTCGGTGATGAACTCGGTGCACGAGACCACGGCCTGCGCGCCCGGGTCGAGGCTGCGCGAGACGATGGTCTGCAGCGCGAGCACGATCTCGGCGCCGATCACGATCGGGTCGATGCCCATGTGCGGCCGCGCCGCATGGGTGCCGCGGCCGCGCACGTGGATCGTGAAGTTGTCTTCGCTGGCCATGATGCCGCCCGCGCAGGTGGCGATGGTGCCGGCCGCGAGGCCCGGCATGTTGTGCAGGCCGTAGATCTCGTCGACCGGGAAGCGCTCGAACAGGCCGTCGGCCATCATCGCCTTGGCGCCGCGGCCATGCTCCTCGGCGGGCTGGAAGACGAAGCGCACGGTGCCGTCGAAGTCACGGCGCTCGCGCAGCAGCCGCGCCGCGCCGAGCACGATCGACATGTGGCCGTCGTGGCCGCAGGCGTGCATCTTGCCCGGCGTGGCCGAGGCATGGGTACGGCCCGGCGCCGACTCGGCGATGTCGAGCGCATCCATCTCGGCGCGGATGCCGATCGTGCCGCGGCCTTCGCCCACGCGCAGGTTCGCCACCAGCCCGGTGCCGCCGATGCCCTCGTGCACCTCGAGGCCCAGCGCGCGCAGCGTGCGCGCGACGAAGGCCGAGGTGCGGTGCTCGGCGAAGCCGGTCTCGGGAATGGTGTGGAGGTAGCGACGCCAGCCCGAGAGCTCGGCATCGAGCGGCGCGTCGGCGGTCGGATCGGGGGCGGGGAGGGCGGAGGTCATGGGCAACAATGCTATGCCGCCGACCCCTGAATCCGCGCGCATTGAAGGGGGCGGCGACGCAATTCCATTCCACCCGCCGCGCCCCGTCGACCACGCCCATGCCCACGCCCCTCGATGCCTACGACCTCAAGCTGCTGGCGCTGGTGCAGCAGGACGCGCGCCTGCCGCAGGGCGAGCTGGGCCGGCAGGTGCACCTGTCGGCCGCGGCGGTCAACCGGCGCCTGAAGCGCATGGCCGACGAGGGCGTGATCGAGCGCCATGCGGCGATCGTCAATCCCGACGCGGTGGGCTGCGAGCTCACCGTGATCGTCGAGGTCGAGGTGGAGAGCGAGCGCGCCGATCTGCTCGATGCGATGAAGCGCGGCTTCCAGGCCTGCCCGCAGGTGCAGCAGTGCTACTACGTGGCGGGCGAATGCGACTTCGTGCTGATCTTCGCGGTGCGCGGCATGGCCGAGTACACGCGGCTCACGCGCGAACTGTTCTTCGAGAACAGCAACGTGAAGCGCTTCAAGACGCTGGTGGCCATGAGCCGGGTGAAGGTGGGGCTGACGGTGCCGGTGGACGAGGCGCTGAAGGCGATCGCCCCATGACCTCGAGCGACACCGCGCTCGGCGGCCGCATCCTCAAGGTCGACCACGCGGGCGAGCAGGGCGCGGTGAACATCTACCGCGCGCAGATCCTGGCCGCGCGCTTCACCGCGCCTGCGCGGGTGCCCGAGCTGTGCGAATTCAAGTCGCACGAGGAGCAGCACCGCGTCGTCTTCGCCACCAAATCGTAACGGCGCGGCGTGCGCCTGTCGCAGCTACTGACTGTGCGGCATTGGCGGCTGGGTGCTGGGCCTCGTCACCGAGCGCTCGGCTGCCACGCACGGTCTCCAAAGCCCGACTGCCGGCCGGGGTTCGGTCCCGCAGCCAACAATGGCGGCCATCCGCGGGCCGCCGGCCCGCACCACCCTGGCCCGCGGGCCGAAGGAGCAGCATCTTGGAATACCGTCATCTGGGCCGATCGGGCCTCAAGGTCCCCGTCCTGAGCTTCGGCACCGGCACCTTCGGGGGCAAGGGCGAGTTCTTCCAGGCCTGGGGCAGCACCGACGTGGCCGAGGCCCGCAAGCTGATCGACATCTGCCTCGACGCGGGGGTCAACATGTTCGACAGCGCCGACATCTACTCGGGCGGCGCGGCCGAGTCGGTGCTCGGCGAAGCGATCAAGGGCCGGCCGCGCGACAAGCTGCTGATCTCGACCAAGGCCACCTTCCGCAGCGGCGAGGGCGCCAACGAGGTCGGCTCCTCGCGTTATCACCTGGTCGCCGCGGTCGACGCGGCCCTGAAGCGCCTGGGCACCGACTACATCGACCTGTTCCAGCTGCACGGCTTCGATGCCGCGACGCCGGTGGAAGAGACGCTCTCGACGCTCGACGACCTGGTGCGCGCCGGCAAGCTGCGCTACGTGGGCGCCTCCAACTTCTCGGGCTGGCACCTGATGAAGTCGCTGGGCGTGGCCGAGCGCTACGGCTATCCGCGCTACGTGGCGCACCAGGCCTACTACTCGCTGGTGGGCCGCGACTACGAATGGGAGCTGATGCCGCTGGCGCAGGACCAGGGCGTGGGCGCGGTGGTGTGGAGCCCGCTGGGCTGGGGCCGCCTCACGGGCAAGATCCGCCGCGGCCAGCCGCTGCCGGCCAACAGTCGCCTGCACGTCACGGCCGACATGGGCCCGCCGGTGCCCGACGAGCTGCTGTACCGCGTCGTCGATGCGCTCGAGAAGATCGCCGGCGAGACCGGCAAGACGGTGCCGCAGGTGGCGCTGAACTGGCTGCTGCAGCGTCCGACGGTGTCGAGCGTGGTGATCGGCGCGCGCGACGAGCAGCAGCTGCGCCAGAACCTCGGCGCGGTGGGCTGGAACCTCACGAAGGAGCAGGTGGCCGAGCTCGACGCGGCGAGCACGACGACGCTGGCCTATCCGTACTGGCACCAGCGCGGCTTCGCCGAGCGCAATCCGGCGCCGGTCTGATCGGGCTCAGCCCTTCTCGGGCGTCAGGCTCAGCACCCAGCGCTTGAAGTGCTCGAGCGCCCCCGAGGCCGGCCGGCCCTCGGGATAGGCGAAGTAGTAGCCCTGGCTCACGTCGAGGCTGCGGTCGATCGGGATCACGAGCTCGCCGGTGCGCAGCTCGTGCTGGATCAAGAGGCGCGGCGCCAGGCCCACGCCCATGCCGGCCGCGGTGGCGGCCGTCACCATGGTGAAGAGCTCGTAGCGCGGCCCGCGCGAGGCATGCACCGTGTAGTCCCAGCCCTGCTGCGCATACCAGTCGCGCCAGGCATGGGCGCGCGTGCTCAGGTGCACGTGGCGGCAGCGCGCGAACGCGGCCTCGTCCCAGGGGCCGTTGGCATCGCGGAAGGCCGGGCTGCACACCGGCACCATCTCGCCCTCGGAGAAGATGCGCCCGCCGCGCGTGTCGGGCCAGAACTGGTCGCCGAAGTAGATCGCGGCGTCGTAGGCGTTCTCCTGGAACGAGAAGGGCTGCGAGCGCGCCGACAGGTTGACCGTGATGTTGGGATGCAGCCGGCTGAAATCGGGCAGGCGCGGAATCAGCCACTGGGTCGCGAAGGTGGGCACCACCGCCACCTCGAGCACGAAGCCCATGTCGTGGCCGGCGGCGATCTCCAGCGTGTCGCGCCGGATCTGGTCGAGGTGGCGGCGGATGCGCGCCGCGTACTCGCGGCCCACGTCGGTCAGCGTGAGCCGGCGCCGCACGCGCGAGAACAGCGCCACGCCGAGCCGCTGCTCGAGCATCGCCACCTGGCGGCCGACCGCGCTCTGCGTGAGCGCCAGTTCGCTCGCGGCGCGCGTGAAGCTGCCCAGCCGCGCCGAGGCCTCGAAGGCCTGCAGCGCGCCGAGGTTGGGTATGTCTTTTCTCATCTCGCCTGCTTGTCCTGGTGGGCCGATTCTGGCGCGGCCCGCTTTCCGTCAACCAAAGCATTCATCGCGTCGCCGATCCGGCGGTCTTCCTTCCGGGATCGCACAACGTCGTGCGCATTGAGCGTTTGTTGCGCCCGCCAGCGCGACTCTATTCTGCGTTCGGGCCTCCAGCGCGGCCCGCACGCACAAACACAAGGAGACTTTCGATGACCGCTTCGCGCGTATCGCCACGGCGCCATGCAGCCGCCTCGGCCTGCCTGCTGACCGGCGTCCTGGCCGGCGCCCTGGCGCTGCCGGCCTGGGCCCAGTCCGAGCAGACGGTGCTGATCGGCCATGCCGGCCCGCTCACGGGCGGCGCCGCCCACTGGGGCAAGGACAACGACAACGGCGCGCGGCTCGCGGTGGAGGATCTCAACAGGCAGAACCTGCTGATCGGCGGCAGGAAGATCAAGTTCGTGCTGCAGTCCGAGGACGACCAGGCCGACCCCAAGCAGGCGATGGTGGTCGCCAACAAGCTCGCCGACATGGGCGTGAAGGGCATCCTCGGTCACTTCAATTCGGGCGCCGCAATTCCCGCCTCGGCCGTCTACAGCCGCGCCGGCCTGCCTGACGTGTCGACCGCCACCAACCCGAGCTTCACGAAACAGGGCTACGACAACGTGTTCCGCATCCTTGCGAGCGACGACGACGTGGGCATGGCGATCGCGAACTACACGGTGAAGGAGCTCAAGGCCACGAAGATCGCCGTGATCGACGACCGCACCGCCTACGGGCAGGGCGCGGCCGAGGTGTTCGCGCGCGGCGTCAAGGCGCTGGGCGGCACCATCGTCGCGCAGGAGTACGGCAGCGACAAGGCGACCGACTTCATGGCGATCCTCACCAGCATCAAGGCGAAGCAGCCCGAGGTCGTGTTCTACGGCGGCATGGACGCGCAAGGCGGGCTGATCGCGCGCCAGATGAAGCAGCTCGGCATCACGGCCAAGCTGCTGGGCACCGACGGGCTGTGCACCAACGAGGTCGCCAGGATCAGCGGCGGCGCGGTCGACGGGCTGCTCTACTGCACGCGCGGCGGCAAGGAGGTCGAGAAGACCACCAGGGGCGCCGAGTTCGAGCAGCGCTACAAGGCGCGCTTCGGCGTCGACGTGCTGACCTACGCGCCCTATCTCTACGACGCGATGATGGCGCTGGCCGCCGGCATGCGCGAGGCCAACTCGGTCGAGCCCGCGGCCTACCTGCCGGCGATGCGCAAGGTGAAGTTCGACGGCGTGACCGGCGCCATCGCCTTCGATGCCAAGGGCAACCTGCAGAAGCCCGACTTCACCGTCTTCACCTACAAGGACGGCAAGCGCGTGCGCGTCGCCGGTTCTTGAGGCGGCCCCGGTGCGCACGCTCGATGCGGCCGAGACGGCCGCGGCCTTGCCCTGGGGACCGCTGGTCGAGGCCATGCTGCGGATGTTCGAGCGCGAACGCCGCGATGAGGCACGGGCCGCGCCGCGCACCGCGGTGCCGCTTGCGGCCGGCGGCACGATGCTGCTGATGCCCGCGGCCGACGCCGAGTTCGCCGCGCTCAAGACGGTGACCGTGCATGCGGGCAATGCGGCGCGCGGCCTGCCGGTGGTGCAGGGCGAGGTGGTGCTGCTCGATGCGGCCACCGGCACGCGGCTGCTCGCGCTCGACGGCAATGTGCTGACCGCGCGGCGCACGGCGGCCCTGTCGCTGGCCGGCGCGATGCGCGCGGGGCGCACGGGGGCGGAACACGTGCTGTTGATCGGCGCGGGCGTGCAGGCGCGCGCGCATGCCGAGGCGCTGGCCGAACTGTGGGGTGTGCGCCGGCTCGCGATCCATGCGCGCACCGCGGCCCATGCCGAGGACCTCGCGCGGCACATGCGTTCGCTGGGCGTCGAGGCGCAGGCGATCGCCGATCCGGACGCCGTCGCGCGCGAGGCCGACCTCGTCGTCGCCGCGACCAATGCGCTCGACCCCGTGGTGCCGCCGGACCTGCGCCCCGATGCCTGCGTGATCGCGATCGGCGCCTACCGCGCCGACATGGCCGAGGTGCCCACCGCGCTGGTGCGCCGCGGCAGCGTGTTTGTGGATACGCTGGAGGGCGCGCGCCGCGAGGCCGGCGACCTGATCCGCGCCGACGTCGATTGGCGCGCCGTGCAGGACTTCGCGCATGCGGTGCCCGCGGCGGCCCGTGCGCCGGTGCTGGTCAAGACCGTGGGCCATGCGCTGTGGGATCTGGCGGCGGCGCGGCTGGCGCATGACGAAGGAAGGTGACGATGACGAGCGGAGCGAAAGGCATTGCATGCGGCGTGTGGTGATCATCGGCGGCGGGGCCATCGGCTCGGCCATTGCCTATTTCCTGAGTCGCGATCCAGCGCAGGAGCCCTTCGAGGTCACGGTGGTCGAGCGCGACTTCTCGTACAGCCAGGCTTCGTCGGCGCTGTCGGCCAGCTCGATCCGCCAGCAGTTCTCGACCGCCATCAACATCGAGATGTCGCGCTACGGCATCGACTTCTTCCGCGGCCTGGGCCAGACGCTGCGCGTGGGCGACGAGGTGCCCGACATCGGCCTGGTCGAGCCCGGCTACCTGTACCTGGCCTCGGCGGCGGGCGAGGGCGTGCTGCGCGAGAACCATGCGTTGCAGAAGGCCCATGCGGTCGACGTGGCGCTGCTCGCGCCCGCGGAACTGAAAGCGCGCTTTCCGTGGCTCGGCGTGGAAGGCGTCGCGCTGGGATCGCTGGGCCTGTCGGGCGAGGGCTGGTACGACGGCTACAGCCTGCTGCAGGCCTTCCGCAGGAAGGCCGTGTCGCAGGGCGTGCGCTACGTGCAGGCGCAGGCGACCGGGCTGCAATGCGAAGGGCGCCTCGTGCGCGGCGTCGTGCTCGCCGACGGCCAGGCCCTGCCGGCCGACCTGGTCGTGAATGCCGCGGGCGCCTGGGCCGCGACGGTGGCGCGCTGGGCCGGCATCGAGCTGCCGGTGCGCGGCCGTCGGCGCAGCGTGTTCAGCTTCTCGTGTCCCGAGTCGCTGCCCGGCTGCCCGCTGGTGATCGACACCTCGGGCATCTGGCTGCGCCCCGAGGGCCGCCAGTTCATCTGCGGCTTCGCGCCGCCCGAGGACCAGGATCCCGACGACGCGCCGCTCGAGGTCGAGTACGAGGCTTTCGACGGTTTCATCTGGCCCGCGCTGGCCGAACGCGTGCCGGCCTTCGAGGCCATCCGCATGACCGGCGCCTGGGCCGGCTACTACGAGATGAACCTGTTCGACCACAACGCCATCCTCGGCCTGCACCCGGACTGCGACAACCTCTACTTCGCCAACGGCTTCTCGGGCCATGGCCTGCAGCAGTGCCCGGCGGCGGGGCGCGGCGTGGCCGAGCTGATCCGCTTCGGCGGCTACCGCAGCCTCGACCTGTCGGCCGTGGGCTTCGAGCGCATCCTGCGCAACATGCCGCTCTTGGAGCGCAACGTCATCTAGGGGCAAACCTCGCGGGCGTAGGATGGCCCCCGAAAGGTGTCCCGACATGACCGCCAAGACATTGACCGACACGGCCGCCGCGCTGCTGGCCGCCGACAAGGGCCTGCTCGCGATGGACGAGAGCAACGCCACCTGCAACAAGCGCTTCGCCGCGCTCGGCATCCCGCAGACCGAGGCGGCGCGGCGCGACTGGCGCGAGCTGATCGTCACGGCGCCCGGGCTGTCCGACAGCATCGGCGGCGCGATCCTGTTCGACGAGACGCTGCGCCAGACCACCCACGCCGGCGTGCCCTTCGCGCAGGCCCTGGCCGCCGCGGGCATCGTGCCGGGCATCAAGGTCGACACCGGCGCCAAGCCGCTCGCGGGCCATCCGGGCGAGACCGTGACCGAGGGCCTCGACGGCCTGCGCGAACGGCTGGCCGAGTACGCGGGCCTGGGCGCGCGCTTCGCCAAGTGGCGCGGCGTGATCGCGATCGGCGCGGGCCTGCCCAGCCGCGCCTGCATCCGCGTCAACGCCCACGCGCTCGCGCGCTATGCGGCGCTGTGCCAGGAAGCCGGCCTGGTGCCGATCGTCGAGCCCGAGGTGCTGATGGACGGCGACCATTCGCTCGCGCGCTGCGCCGAGGTCACGGAAGAAGTGCTGCACCGCACCTTCGCCGAGCTGCGCGCGCAGGGCGTGCTGCTCGAGGGCATGCTGCTCAAGCCGAACATGGTGCTGCCGGCTCAGAACGCCGCCGTGCAGGACGACGTGGCAGCGGTGGCCGATGCCACGGTGCATTGCCTGCTGCGCAGCGTGCCCGCGGCGGTGCCGGGCGTGGCCTTCCTCTCGGGCGGGCAGTCGGCGCAGCTCGCCTCGGCGCGGCTCAATGCGATGAATGCCCGCTTCGGCGCGCGGCTGCCGTGGGCGCTGAGCTTCTCGTTCTCGCGCGCGGTGCAGCAGCCCGCGCTCGAGCTCTGGAAGGGCGACCCGGCCCGCGTGTCCGAGGCGCAGAAGGCCTTGGTGTTCCGCGCGCGCTGCAACCGGGCCGCGCGGCGCGGCACCTACGATGCGCGCAACGACGCGCCGCTGTAGGCCGCCCCCTCATTTCCCATCCCTTCAGAAAAAGAGACGAGACGCTTCATGGACTTCCAGGACCAGTACCGCCGCAAGCGCGCGAGCGCTGCCGATGCCGTGCGCCAGGTGCGCAACGGCGACATGATCATCGTGCCCACCGGCGTGGGCGAGCCGCCCGCGCTGCTCGAGGCGCTGTCCGAGCAGCGGCGCGATTTCCGCGACGTCAAGGTCGCGCAGATCCTCGCGATGCGCAAGTACGCCTACATCGATCCCGAGACGGTGGCGCATGTGCGCCACGTCGCGCTGTTCTTCGGCGGCGCCACGCGCGCGGGCGGGCAGGAGGGCTGGATCGATTTCCTGCCCAACTACTTCTCGGAGATCCCGGCGCAGATCGAGCGCGGCCAGATTCCGGCCGACGTGGTCTTCAGCATGGCCTCGCCGATGGACGCGCACGGCTACTTCGCGCTGAGCCTGGGTGCGGACTACACGATGGCCGCCGTGGCCAAGGCGCGCGCGGTGGTGCTCGAGGTCAACCCGAACGTGCCTTTCGCGCATGGCGCTTGCCATGTGCACGTGTCGCAGGTGGCGGCGCTGGTCGAGAGCGAGGCGCCGGTGCTCGAGGTGGGGCTGCCCAAGATCGGTCCGGTGCAGCAGGCGATCGGCAAGTACGTGGCCGAGCGCATCGACGACGGCTCGACCTTGCAGATCGGCTATGGCGGCATTCCCGACGCGGTGGTGATGCAGCTCACGGCCAAGCGCGACCTCGGCATCCACACCGAGATGATCGGCGACGGCATCCTCACGCTGGTGGAGAGCGGCGCCGTGACCAACCGGCGCAAGAACCACCTGCCGGGCAAGTTGATCGCGACCTTCGCGCTGGGCTCGAGCAAGCTCTACCGCTTCATGGACCGCAACCCGGCGCTCGAGATGCATCCGGTGAACTTCACCAACGACCCGGCGCTCGCGGGCCTCAACGACAACCTGGTCGCGATCAACGCCACCATGCAGATCGACCTGCTGGGCCAGTGCGGCTCCGAGAGCCTGGGCCATGCGCCGTACTCGGGCACGGGCGGGCAGTCGGACTTCGTGCGCGCGGCCAACCGTTCGCGCGGCGGCAAGGCCTTCATCGTGCTGCCCTCGACCGCCAAGGGCGACACCATCTCGCGCATCGTGCCCTCGCTGTCTCCCGGCACGCACGTGAGCACGAGCAAGAACGACATCGACTACGTGGTGACCGAGCATGGCGTGGCGCAACTGCGCGGCAAGTCGGCCAGGCAGCGCGCGCGCGAGCTGATCGCGATCGCGCATCCGGCGTTTCGCGCGGAACTCGAAGAGCAGGCGCAGCGGCTGAGGCTGCTCTAGCGAGTTCTTGCGGCGCGCGGCCGACTGTCGTCAGCCCGCCTTCGCCGCGCTCACCAGCGCGGGCGCCGAGCGATAGCTCTCGGGAAAGAGCTTCTTGAGGTCGTCGATCTTCGGCCAGTCGTTGACGACGATGTAGCCGTGGTCCGGGTGCTTCGTGAGGAAGTCCTGGTGGTAGTCCTCGGCGGCGTAGAAGGGCTTGCCCGTCTCGATGGTGGTGGCCAGCGGCTTGCCGAAGGTCTTGGCCTGGTTCAGCTGCGCGATGTAGGCCTTCGCGATACGCGCCTGCTCGGCGTTCTCCGCGAACACGGTGGAGCGGTACTGGGTGCCGGTGTCGGGGCCCTGGCGGTTGAGCTCGGTCGGGTCGTGCGCGACCGAGAAATAGATCTGCAGCAGCTTGCCGTAGCTGATCTGCTTGGGGTCGTAGGTGATGCGCACCGATTCCGCATGGCCGGTGCGGCCCGAGCCGACCTCGTCGTACCTGGCGGTCTTGGCATCGCCGCCCGCATAGCCCGAGACGGCATTGCTCACGCCCTGCACGCGCTGGAACACGCCCTGCACGCCCCAGAAGCAGCCGCCCGCGAAGACGGCGGTTTCGGTCTTCGCGGCGGGTGGCGCCACGAGGTCGGCGGTGGGCGCGGGCACGCGGCGCGCGGGCTCGGCGGCGGAAGGCACGGCGTGCCAGATGGTGGCGGCGGCGACGATGGCGGCCGCCGAAAGTGCGAAGGTCTTCATGGAGTGCCTCGAGGGTGGGGGTGGCGGCGTCGACCGCGCAACCATGCCGTGCCGCGCGGCTTTCGTCAATGCGGAGCGAGGGTGGCCCGGCGGCGGTCGCGCCGGGGCCGCCCGTCGCGCCTTACTTCTTCATCTCGTCCTTGCCCATGGCGTCCTTCTTCATGGCGTCCTTGGCCATGCCGTCCTTCGCCATGTGGTCCTTCTTCATCGCGTCCTTGGACATGCCATCCTTGGCCATGGCGTCCTTCTTCATGCCGTCCTTGGCCATGGCATCCTTCGACATCGCATCCTTGGCCATCTCGTCGGCCGCGAAGGCGGTGGAGGCGGCACCGAAGGCCAGGCAGGTGGCGAGCAGGGTGGCGGTGAGCTTGTTCATATCGGTTCTCCTGAGTGAGTGGATTTCGTCTTCATCAAAAAATGGCGCGGTCCGCAAGGAACTCGGCCTCTCGCTTTCATCGGCAACCAGGTCGTCGCGGGCGACGGCTCAGCTCCCTCCGAACCAGTTGTAGCCCTGGTCTTCCCAGTAGCCACCTGAATAGGTATTGCTGACGAACAGCGCCTGGATGTGCTTGGGGTTCTTGTAGCCAAGCTTGGTCGGCATCCGCAGCTTCATCGGAAAGCCGTACTTCGGCGGCAGCACCTCGCCGTCGTAGGTCAGCGCCAGCAGGGTCTGCGGATGCAGCGCGGTGGCCATGTCGATGCTGGTGTAGTAGTCGTCGGCGCACTTGAAGCCGACGTAGCGCGCGGTGGTGTCGGCACCGACGTGGCGCAGAAAATCGGCGAAGCGCACGCCGCCCCAGCGGCCGATGGCACTCCAGCCCTCGACGCAGATATGGCGCGTGATCTGCTCGTGCTGCGGCATGGCACGCAGCTCGGGCAGGGTCCAGCGGCGCTTGTCGGCGACCAGTCCTGTGACCTCGAGGCGGTAGCTTTCCCCGTCGACCTCGCGGACCTCGTCCTCGCCGTAGTAGGCATTGAACGGAAAGGGCCGCGTGATCATCGAGGCGGGATAGGTCTCGGCGAGTTGCGTGGGGCTGAAGATCAGGCCCTGCACCCGGTCGTTGAAGCGCGAGATCTTCGAGAGCGCGGCCTCGACGTGGCTGTCGTCGCTGATGCTGCAGCCTGTGAGCAGCGACAGGCCACCCAGGGTCAGCGAGCGTTGCAGGAAGGCGCGGCGTGCGGGGTGCTCGACCTTCTTCGCGATCAGTTGGCGGGCTTCTTTCACCACTGCCTCGCTGTCGACGGCGGTCATCCTTGGGGCTTTGAAGATTCTCATGTCTGGCTTTGGTTGTGAAGAGCCACGAAATTCATTGGGATCCCCGAGGCAAACGCCCAAGCACCATCGCAAGCAAGGTGCGAGGAACCAGCGCCACCATGACCAGATGCAGCGCGACGAAGGCAACAAGCGAAGCCATGCCGAAGAAGTGAATGCGCCGCGCGAACTCGTAGCCACCCAGCAGATCGCGCAACACAGCAAACTGCACCGACTTCCAGAGCACCAGCCCCGACAGCACGATCAACACGATGTCGAGCATCACGAACAGGTAGGCCAGCCGCTGCACGTTGTTGTAGCGGCGCGGATCGGCATGCGAGAGCCGGCCCTTGAGTGCCGACAGCGCGTCGTGCCACACGCCGGCGGGCGTGACCGGAAAGAACTTGGCGGCCAGCCGTCCGCTCGCGATGTTGAGCGCCAGGTAGACGAAGCCGTTGAACACCAGCAGCCACATCGCCGCGAAGTGCCACTGCAAAGCGCCGCCGAGCCAGCCGCCGAGCGTGGCCCCGGACGGGAAGGTGAAGGGGAAGAAGGGCGCCGCGTTGTAGATGCGCCAGCCGCTCGTCACCAGCACCAGCACCGCCAGCGCATTGAGCCAGTGCGTGACGCGCATCCACAGCGGGTGGATGGGACGGGTGTCCGGGGCGGCGAGGGCGGTGCTGTTCATGGAGCGGATTCTTGGCCGCACCCCCTGGCCGATTCATCACGCAAAGTTCAAAGAATCGTGATAGCTCGGGAATCCGTATCGCGGGACAATCGGCGCCATGGACACCCCCAAACGCGTGCTGCTGGTCGAAGACGACGCCCACATCGCCGAATTGCTGCGCATGCACCTGCGCGACGAAGGCTATGCGGTGGTGCATGCGGCCGATGGGCACGCGGGGCTGCGCGAACTGGAGCGCGGCCAGTGGGACGCGCTGGTGCTCGACCTCATGCTGCCCGGCATCGACGGGCTCGAGATCTGCCGCCGCGCACGCGCCATGGCACGTTACACCCCGATCATCATCATCAGCGCGCGCTCGAGCGAGGTGCACCGCATCCTCGGCCTCGAGCTCGGCGCCGACGACTACCTGGCCAAGCCCTTCTCGGTGCTCGAGCTGGTGGCGCGCGTGAAGGCGCTGATCCGCCGCACCGATGCGCTGGCGCGCAATGCGCGGCTGGAGTCGGGCAGCCTCGCGCTCGGCAACCTCGAGATCGAGCCGCTCGCGCGCGAGGTGCGCGTGGACGGCAAGGCCATCGAGCTCACGCCGCGCGAGTTCGACCTGTTGTACTTCTTCGCGCGCCATCCCGGCAAGGTGTTCTCGCGGCTCGACCTGCTCAACCAGGTCTGGGGCTACCAGCATGACGGCTACGAGCACACCGTCAACACCCACATCAACCGGTTGCGCACCAAGGTCGAGGCCGATCCGGCCGCACCGCGTCGCATCCTCACCGTCTGGGGCCGCGGCTACAAGCTCGCGGCCGACGGCCAGGAGGAGGCCGGGTCATGATAGGCTGGGCGACCCTCTCGCGCCGGCTGTCGCTGGTGTTCGCGCTGCTGCTGCTGGTGTGCTGCGGCGCCTCGGCCTGGCTGCAGCTGCGCGCGAACGGACGCCATGAGCAGGAGGTGGTGCAGCGGCTGTCGAGCGGGTTGGCCGCGCACATCGCCCAGAACGCCGAACTGATGCGCCCGGGCGGCCTCGACCCCGAGGCGGTGAAGCGGCTGTTCGACCAGTTGATGGCCGTGAACCCGAGCGTGGAGCTCTACGTGCTCGCGCCCGACGGCCGCATCGCGGCGCAGGCCGCGCCGCCGGGCCATCTCAAGCGCGACCGCGTCGACCTCGCGCCGGTGCGCCGCCTGCTCGCGGGCGAACCGATGCCGATCCTCGGCGAGGATCCGCGCAACCTGCAGGCGGCCAAGGTCTTCAGCGCCGCGCCGCTGCGCATGAACGGCCGCGAGGCGGGCTATGTCTACGTGGTGCTGCAGGGCGAGGACCACGATGCGCTGGCGGCCAACGTGGCGGCCGACAACGTGCTGCGCACCACCCTGTGGTCGATGGCGCTGGTGGCGCTGCTCGGGCTGGTGGCGGGCACGGCCGCGTCCTGGCTCATCACGCGGCCCCTGCGCGAACTCACGGCCGCGGTCCGGCGCTTCGAGACCGAGGGCATCGACGCGCTCGAGGGCCAGGCGCCCACGCTCGAGCGCATCGCGCGCGGCGGTGGCGAGATCGCCTTGCTCGCGCAGGCCTTCGCCCAGATGACGCGGCGCATCGCCGAGCAGTGGCGCGAGCTCACCCTGCAGGACCAGCAGCGGCGCGAGCTGTTCGCCAACGTCTCGCACGACCTGCGCACGCCGCTGACCTCGCTGCACGGCTACCTCGAGACCCTGCGCCTGAAGGCCGGCACGCTCGACGAGGAGGAGCGCCGCCGCTACCTCGACATCGCGCTCGACCAGAGCCGCAAGGTGGGACGGCTCGCGCAGGAGCTGTTCGAGCTGGCGCGGCTCGAGTACGGCGTGGTCAAGCCCGAGAAGGAGAGTTTCGCGCTGGCCGACCTGGTGCAGGACGTGTTCCAGAAGTTCGAGCTCGCGGCCGAGTCGCGGCAGCAGAGGCTGCGTCCCGACATCGCGCCGGGCCTGCCGGTGGTGTCGGCCGACCTCGGGATGATCGAGCGCGTGCTGACCAACCTGCTCGACAACGCGATCCGCCACACGCCGGCCGGCGGCGAGATCGTGGTGCAGCTGCGGGCGGCCACGGGCGACGAGGGCGCGGGCGTGACGGTGCAGGTCAGCGACACCGGGCCCGGCATTCCGCGCGAGCTGCAGCCCAGCCTGTTCACGCGCCCGGCCTTCACCGGCAGCGTGCGCAGCGATGGCTCGGGCGGCGGCGGGCTGGGGCTGGTGTTCGTGCAGCGCATCCTGCAGCTGCATGGCAGCGACATCCGGCTGGTGCCGCAGGCGGGTCGCGGCGCGGTGTTCCGCTTCCGGCTCTCGGGCGCCTGAGCACCGGGCGCATCGGTGCAAGCGCCGGTTGCGCGCGCGGCGGCCGATGCTACAAGCGGATGCGGGATGCAGGCACGTCGACCTGCACCCGACGATCCACCCAGGAGACACCGCCCATGCCCGACTTCCGCACCGTCGTCATCGACCAGGACCCGCAGCACCCGCGCATCGCGCGCCTCGTGCTCAACCGCCCCGAGAAGCTCAACGCCATCGCCGAGACCACGCCCACCGACATCCGCCATGCGGTGGAGTGGGCGCAGGCCGAGGACGAGGTGCACGTGATCGTGGTCGAGGGCGCGGGCCGCGCCTTCTGCGCCGGCTACGACCTCGGCGACTATGCCGAGGGCCACGGGCGCGGAGGGCAGGGCGAGCATCCGTGCCGGCAGGAGAAGACGCCCTGGGACCCGATGCTCGACTACGCCGCGATGAAGCGCAACACCGACGACTTCATGGCGCTGTGGCGCTGCACCAAGCCGACCATCGCCAAGGTGCATGGCTACGCGGTGGCCGGCGGCAGCGACATCGCGCTGTGCTGCGACCTGCTGGCCATGGCCGACGACGCGCGCATCGGCTACATGCCCACGCGCGTGTGGGGCTGCCCGACCACGGCCATGTGGACCTACCGGCTCGGCGCGCTGCGCGCCAAGCAATTGATGTTCACCGGCGACACCATCGACGGCGCGCAGGCGGCCGACTGGGGCCTCGCCAACTTCGCGGTGCCGGCCGACGAGCTCGACGCCGCCACGCTGAAGCTGGCGCTGCGCATCGCGGGCGTGCCGCGCTCGCACCTGATGATGCACAAGCTGGTGGTCAACCAGGTCTGGCACTCGATGGGCCTGGAGCAGAGCCAGATGTTCGCCACCGTGTTCGACGGCATCACGCGCCACAACCCCGAGGGCCTGTGGTTCCGCCGCCAGGCCGAGGCCGAGGGCTTCAAGAGCGCGGTGCAGTGGCGCGACAGCGGGCGCGACATCCCCGAAGGCGACGAGGCGAGGGCGCTGATCGCCGCGCTCGAGGCGAAGCTGGCCGCGCGCTCGTGATCGCGCGCGGCTGCGGCGATGGACGAGGGCGGGAGCGGGCCGAAGACCGCTCCCATCCCTTGCCGCTCAGGGCGGGCAGGGATGCGCGCCGGCCGCCACGGTGCGCGAGGCGACGCTCGTCTCGTCCACCGTGCCGAGCGGACGGGTGAACTTGCAGCCATAGGCCGGATCGGCCACCGTCGCCGCGGTCACCACGTCGTCGCCCGCAGGCTTCACGCCGTCGCGTTCCCACTTGATCATCGCGTCGAAGGCCTCGACCTGCTCGGCCTGCGTGAAGTCGCAATGGGTGATGCCGCGCACCGCGCGCTGCACCAGCCAGCCACTGTTGCCCTTGGCCGCCACGCGCTTGTTGTAGATCTGCTCCATGCTGAAGGGCACGTAGAGGTCGCCGAGCGTGTGCAGGGTGACCACCGGGATCTTGAACTCGCCATTGGCCTTGGGAATCCAGCGCAGGCCGTCGCGGCGCAGGCGGTTGGCATCGGGCACGGCGGTGAGCTTGAGTACCGAGCCGTTCAGAGCCGTCGAGCCGGCCGCATCGCCTTCGATGGTGTAGGTGAAGCGGTTGGTGTCGAGCGTGCTCTTGTTGAGGATGCCGTTCACCGTGCCGTCGCTGCCGAGCACGCCCCACACATAGGCGAAGGAGCCGCCCGACTTGAAGCCCAGGTCGAACATCGGCCGGGGTCCGCCGGTGAGGTTCTCGATCACCGAGGCGTACTTGGTGCCGGTGGGCGTGGTGGTGATGTTGGGGATCGGCGAGACCGTGAAGGCGGTGAACAGCGTGCCCGTGACCTGCGCCACGATGTCCGACCAGTTCACCGTCGGGTACTTCGGCAGCCCCGCCAGCGCCTGCGCCGTGACCTGCGCGCCCGCGAAGTAGTCGAACAGCTCGGTGTCGCCGACCACGCCGCACATCGGCACCGCGCCGTTGTAGCGCACCTTGTGGTTGGCCGTGGCATAGGCCTCGTCCTCGATCGCCGCGGCCGTGATGTGGCCGCCCATCGAGTGGCCGGTGATGTAGATCTTCGAGGGCGCGGCGAGCTCGCGGCCGTTGGCCTTGGCGATCTTGTTGAACTCCAGCGCCAGCGCGTTGGTGTCCTCCACGCCCACGCGCACGTCGTAGAAGTTCTTGCTGTAGCTCGAGGCGGCCCAGGCATAGCCGTTCTGGATCAGGTAGCGGCGGATCGAGGGATTGCTGACCGCGAGCACGTTGCCTTCGCCGGCATAGCCGTGCGCGTACATCACGAGCTTGCCGTTCCAGTTGGACGGCACCTCCACGCGGTAGGCCGCGCCGCCGAGCACGCCGGCCCAGCGGCTGGTGGTGGCGTTGTCGACCGTGTCGCCGGCCGCGGCCGCGAGCGCTGCGAAGGTGGTGGCCGTGGGGTCGGCCGGTGCGAACGAATTGCGGTCGTCCTGCGCGCGGCGCTCCTCGGGCGCGGGTGCCGGCGGCGGAGGCGGCGGGGCCGGCGGCGCGGGGGCGGGCGCGGGCGGCAGGATCGGGAACACCCCGCCACCGCCGCCTCCACCGCCGCAGGAAGCGGCGGCGATGCTGGCGGCGATGACGATGAGCTTGAGGCGCGCGGAATGCATGGTTCGTTGTCTCCGTTTTTCGAGGGGCGAGGAATGCCGGCCGCCACGGTCGCGGCGTGTGTCCAGGAGGGCTGGCACGACCGTGCTTTTCCGCGGACCGGCGGCGCAGCGTAGAGGCGCCGCCCCTGTGGAAGGTGGGGGCTTTCCCGTAGCCGCTATCGCCTGCGCGACAGCGGGGCCCTCAGTTGCGCCGGCGCGTGACCGTCACCGTGGCCTCGAGGCCCTCGTAGGCCTCGGCCGGGCCGTACCAGCTGCCCGCGATCGGCGCGCCCTGGGCCGGGTCGCGCGTCACGCCGACGCGGATCAGCTGGCCGCTGCCCATGAGGTTGTTGGTCGGGTCGAACGCGACCCAGCCCGCGCCCGGCAGCCAGGCCTGCAGCCAGGCGTGCGTGGTGCCGGCGCCGGTCATGGCCTCGCCCTTGGCCTGCACCGTGCTGTCGAGCGCGGCGTCGTAGATGTAGCCCGAGACGAAGCGCGTGGCAATGCCCAGGCGGCGCACCGCCTCCATCATCAGCAGCGCGTAGTCGCGGCAGCTGCCGCTGCCCAGCGCCAGCGTTTCCAGCGGCGTCTGCGTGCCTTCCTCGTCGCGCGCCAGGTACTCGAGGCTCTGGCCGATGTGGGCGTTCATGCGCGTGAGCACCTCGCGCGTGCTGTTGGGCTCGTCGGTGTGCAGGAACTGGTGGGCCCAGCGGATCAGCGTGCCGTCGGGGTCGTCGTGGTGCGGGCGCAGGTAGTGCTCGAGGTCGAGCCGGTCCTGCACCGAATAGGCGAAGGGCAGGAACTCCGCGGCCGGGTCGATCGCGAGCTGGTCCTGCGCGGCCGCGGGCACGGTCTCGATGGTGAACGAGCAGACGATGCGCAGCTCGGTGGCCTCGCCCATCGGCTGCACCAGCGCCACCGAATTGGAATGCGGGTCCTGGATCAGCCGCGTGTGGGCCGCCGGGCTCACCTGCAGGTCGGTGGCCAGCACGCGCAGGTCGTGGCTGTCGCGCGGACGGAACATCACGCGATGCAGCCCGAAGCTGACCGGCTCGTTGTAGCGGTAGATCGTGGTGTGGCGGATGTCGTACTGGGTGCTGGGCATGCGCGCATTGTCTTGCGTTCGGACGCCGCGAACACGCCGGACTGCCGCATAATCCGCGCCCCCTCGGCCTTCGTGGCCGCACCGTTCGCCCATGGAGGACCATGTACGCATCGACTTTCATCTTCGCCACCCGCCAGTTCGACGACGCCTTCCACCGGCTCGACCAGGCGATCGCCGAAGCCGCCCGCGCGCTGCCCGGCTACCTGGGCGAGGAGAGCTGGGAGAACAGCGCCAGCGGGCTGGTGTCGAACGTCTACTACTGGCGCTCGCTCGAGGCGCTGCAGGCGCTGATGACGCATCCCTCGCACCTGCAGGCCAAGGCGGCGCAGGCGAACTGGCTCGATGGCTATCGGGTGGTGATCTCGGAGGTGGTGCGCAGCTACGGGGATGGGCGCATCGACCATCTGCTGCCGGCGCTGGACGCCGTGTAGCGGCCCTCAGGCCCGCGCGGTGCGCCGCGTATCGAGCGCCTTGGCCAGCGCCGCCGGCAGCGGCAACGGCTCGCCATGCCACTGCGCGGCCAGCAGTTCGGCGCACAGCGCGGCGAAGCTGAGCCCGCGCGAGCCGAGCGCCGTGCAGGCCCACAGGCCCTTGTCCTCGGGCGTATCGCCGAGCGGCCCGACCAGCGGCCGGCGGTCGCCCGAGGCGCAGCGCACGCCGACCCAGGCCTGGGCCTCGCCGCATGCGAAGGCCTCGTCGATCGATTCGGCGCTGGCCGGATGCAGCCGCGCGGCCCGCTCGCGAACGGCTTCGGAATCGCTGTCGCGCGGCGCCAGGTCATGGCTGTCGCGGTCGAAGGTGGCGCCGGCCAGCCACAGCGGCGCGCCGCCATCGGGCTCGGGCACGCCGGCGATCAGGTGGCCGTCGCCATTCACGGGCGCGGCGGGCAACGCGGCCGCGTCGCTGCGGCCCCAGGCCACCTGGCCGCGCACCGGCTGCAGCGGCAGGCGCGGCGCCAGCAGGCCCGAGCCATGGCCCATCGCGACCACCACGCGGTCGGCCTCGGCCAGCACGGCACCGTCTTCGGCCAGCAGCCGCCAGCCACCGGTGGCCGGATCGCGTTGCAGTCGCTCGACGCGGCAGCCAGCGCGCAACGCGATGCCGGGCTCGCGCAGCCAGGCTTCGACCAGCGCGCGCGGCCGCACCCAGGCGGCACGCGCATGCCACAGCGCGGGCGCGTCGGGCGGCAGGCCCGCGGCCGCGAGCTGCGCGGCGCTCGCGGGCCAGGACTCGTTGGGCCCGTCAGCCTGCCAGCCCGCGGGCACGCGCACATCGCCATCGGGCCGGCGCTCCAGCGTGCCGGTGCCGCGCCAGTCGCGGCCTTCTTCGAGGCGCTGCGCCAGTTCGTTCCAGGTGGCGCGGATGCCGGCGCGCGTGAGCCGCGAGAGCAGGGCGTCGTCGGGCGACACATGCGGCGCGAGCAGGCCCACGGGCAAGCCCGAGGCGCCTTCGGCCGGGCGCGCGGCGGCGTCGAGCACCTCGACCCGCCAGCCGCGCCGCGCGAGGCTGGCCGCCACGGCCGCGCCCGCGAGGCCGGCACCGATCACGGCGCAGCGGCCCGGCGTTGCGACGGTCTCGGGCAGCGGCTCGCGCCGGCGCACGGTCCAGGCCGGCGCGAAGCGCGCGCCCAGGCAGTCGCGCTTGGGCGGCAGGCCCGGGCGGCGTTCGAGCTGGAAGCCGTTCTGCGCCAGCGCATCGCGCACGGCGCGCGCATAGGTCCAGGTGCCGAGCAGGGTGTCCTGGCGCGCGAAGCGCGAGAGCGCCTTCAGCGTCTCGGGCGACCACATCTCGGGATTGCGCTGCGGGCTGAAGCCGTCGAGGTACAGGCTGTCGGCCTCGAAGCGCTGGGCGCGCAGCATGGGCTGCACCTCGCCCACGCAGAGCGTGAGCAGCACCCGGCCGTCGTCGAAGGCCAGCCGGTGGAAGCCCGGCAGCAGGCCGTGCCAGCGCGCGGCCAGCTCGCGCGCGAGCGGCGCGAGTTCCTCATAGGCGCCGGCGGCGCGCAGCAGGCTGTCGGCCGCTACCGGCCAGGCCTCGATCGAGACGAAGTGGAGCAGCCGCGGGCGTGCCGGATCGGCGCGCCACGCGGCCCAGGTCGCGAGGAAGTTGAGGCCCAGCCCGAAGCCGGTTTCGAGAATCCGCCACCGCGGCTGGCCGGCCCAGGCGGCCGGCAGGCCACAGCCGCCGAGGAAGACGTGGCGCGACTGCGCGAGCGCGCCGGCCTCCGTGTGATAGATGTCGCCGAAGCGTTCGCTGTGCGGTGTGCCGTCCGCGCGCCAGGCGACCGGTTCGGCCGTCACTGCAGGTGGTTGCGCGGCCTCAGGCCGATGGCGGGACGTAGCCCTGGGCGACGTCGGCGCCCTCGCCGAAGAAGTGCTTCTCCATCTGGCGTGCCAGGTACTGGCGGGCGCGCTGGTCGGCGAGGTTCAGGCGGTTCTCGTTCACCAGCATGGTCTGCTGCTTGAGCCAGGCGGCCCAGGCTTCCTTGCTGACGCTTTCCCAGATGCGCTTGCCGAGTTCGCCGGGGTAGGGGGGAAAGTCGAGGCCTTCGGCTTCCTTGCCGAGCTTGATGCACTGAACCATGCGAGCCATGTCGATTGCCTTTGGGTGGGGGAGCGCGGAACGCGGCTCTTAGTTGATTTAGCTATTTAGAACTGAAAACTTGGTCGTTCCAGTTCCTATATGTCGTATTGAGAATACGCAGCTTCATTGATATGCCATTCGAGAACGACACCATGAGCCTCCGCCGCGACTTTATCAAGCTTTCCCTCGGTGCCGGCGTGGCCGGCGCCATGGCCCTGTCGGCACTGCCGGCGTTCGCCCAGGGCAGCGCCGCCGGTCCGGTGACGCTGCTGAACGTCTCCTACGACCCCACGCGCGAGCTGTACGTGGACTACAACCAGGCCTTCGCCAAGTACTGGAAGGGCAAGACCGGCCAGGACGTGACGATCAAGCAGTCGCACGGCGGCTCGGGCAAGCAGGCCCGCTCGATCATCGACGGCATCGACGCCGACGTGGCCACGCTGGCACTCGGCGGCGACGTCGACGCGCTGGTCACCCACGGCGGCCTGCTCAAGGCCGACTGGCAGAAGCGCCTGCCGCACAACTCGGCGCCCTACACCTCGACCATCGTGTTCCTGGTGAAGAAGGGCAATCCCAAGGGCCTGAAGGACTGGGACGACCTGGTCAAGCCCGGCGTGCAGGTGATCACCCCCAACCCCAAGACCTCGGGCGGCGCGCGCTGGAACTACCTCGCGGCCTGGGAATTCGCCAAGCGCAAGTACGGCGGCGATGCCAAGGCCAAGGAATACATCGGCAACCTGTTCAAGAACGTGCCCGTGCTCGACACCGGCGCGCGCGGCTCGACCATCACCTTCGTCCAGCGCGGCGTGGGCGACGTGTTGCTGGCCTGGGAGAACGAGGCCTTCCTGGCGCTGAAGGAATTCGGCCCCGAGAAGTTCGAGATCGTGGTGCCGTCGATCTCCATCCTGGCCGAGCCCACCGTGGCGGTGGTCGACAAGGTGGTCGACAAGAAGGGCACGCGCGCCGTGGCCGAGGAATACCTGAAGTACCTGTATTCCGACGAAGGCCAGGACATCGCGGGCCGCAACTTCTACCGCCCGACCTCGGACAAGGCGAAGGCCAAGTACGAGAAGCAGTTCCCCAAGCTGACGCTGGTGACCATCGACCAGGCCTTCGGCGGCTGGGCCAAGGCCGACAAGGACCACTTCGCCGACGGCGCCTCGTTCGACCAGATCTACACCGCCAAGCAGAAGTAAGCGCGGCAGTCGCCCCGCTGCGACCGACCCCGATGGCGCCCGCTGCGGCGGATGCCAGGGACCGGTTCGCTTCGACCCTTCCGATACCGCCACCCGAAAGCCTTCCGTGTCCGTTCTCCTGATTGCCGGCAGCCCCTCGGCGCCCTCGCGCTCCACCGCCTTGCTCGACGCGGTGGCCGAGCGCCTGGCGCGGCGCCATGCGCAGATCGATCGGCTCGCGATCCGCGACCTGCCGGCGCAGGCGCTGCTGCTGGCGGACTGGAACCATCCGGCCATCGTGCAGGCTATCGCCCAGGTGACGCGGGCCCGCGCCATCGTGGTGGCCACGCCGGTCTACAAGGCCGCCTACAGCGGCGTGCTCAAGGTCTTCCTCGACCTGCTGGCGCAGAACGCGCTCAAGGGCAAGACGGTGCTGCCGCTGGCCACCGGCGGCAGCCCGCACCACATGCTCGCGCTCGACTACGCGCTGCGGCCCGTGCTGCAGTCGCTGTCGGCGCGCCACATCCTGCCGGGCGTCTACGCGAGCGATTCGCAGATCGCGCTGACGCCCGAGAACGCCTACCAGGTGCACAACGACCTGGCGGAGCGGCTCAACGAGGCCGTCGAGGTGCTGGCCACCGAGGGGCTGAAGCTGCCGGCGACACACGGCTTCGAGCCGGTGCCGTTCTCGCGCGTGCGATGTAGCGTCTGAAGCCGGCCGGCGCACGGCCCGGCCGCCACCACCGCTTCATTCCATTCCCGACCCTTCCGAACGCGGCGCTGTGCGCCGCGCGGGGATGGCTTCGCCTCCAGTTTCGATTCAGTCCAAGGACCACCCCGCATGAACCCCGTTGCCACCGAAGACTCCGTGCTCGACGTGCCGCCGCGCTCGCTCTGGCGCGCATTGCGCGACCTCGCCGTCAGCATCGTCGTGGTCGCCGCGATCGCATTGATCGTGAGCTTCCTGTCCGCCACCTCCGCGCATGCGCAGGGCAAGGCCGGCGCCGCCAGGGAGCTGCGCATCGGCTACCAGAAGTCGGCCAGCCTGTTCGTGCTGCAGAAGGCGCAGGGCTCGCTCGAGAAGCGCCTCGCGCCGCTGGGCGTGGGGGTGAAGTGGGTCGAGTTCCCGGCCGGCCCGCAGCTGCTCGAGGGCCTGAACGTCGGCGCCGTCGACGTCGGCTACGTGGGTGAGGCGCCGCCGATCTTCGCGCAGGCCGCGGGCGCCAAGTTCGTCTACTTCGGCTACGACCCGGCCGCGCCGCGCGCCGAGGCGATCCTGGTCACCAGGGATTCGCCGATCCAGTCGGTGGCCGACCTCAAGGGCCGGAAGGTCGCGCTCAACAAGGGCAGCAACGTGCACTACCTGCTCGTGAAGCAGCTCGAGAAGAACGGCCTGAAGTTCAGCGACATCCAGCCCGTGTACCTGGCACCGGCCGATGGCCGCGCCGCCTTCGAGAGCAAGAACGTCGACGCCTGGGTGATCTGGGATCCGTTCCAGGCCGCGGCCGAGAAAGCCACCGGCGCGCGCGTGCTCGCCGACGGCACGCCGGGCGTGGTCAGCAACTACCAGTACTACCTGGGCGAGCGCGGCTTCGTGAAGAACAACCCGAAGGTGATCGAGGCCCTGTTCGAGGACTCGGTGGCCCAGGGCATCTGGCTCAAGAAGAACCTGCGCCAGGCGGCCGAGCTGATCGCGCCGCTGCAGGGCCTGCCGGTCGACGTGGTCGAGCTCGCGCTGCGCCGCTACGAGTTCAACGTGAAGCCGATCACGCCCGAGGTCGCCGCCGACCAGCAGCGCATCGCCGACACCTTCCACGCGCTCAAGCTGATTCCGAAGCCGATCAAGGTCAGCGACGCCGTCGTCGCAGCCCAGCCCTGAGCACCGGCCCCCTTCATCTTTCGCAAGCCACACCAGCCATGACCACCATCTCCCTCCCGCGCCGCCGCCTGCTGCAGGGCACCGCCGCCGCCATCGCGCTGCCTTCCGCCTTCGGTGCGCTGGCGCAGGCGCCCGCGCGCCAGTTCCGCATCGGCAACCAGAAGGGCCTGCTCAACATCCTCAAGGGCCGCGGCACGCTCGAGAAGCGCCTCGCGCCGCTGGGCGTGAGCCTCAAGTGGACCGAGTTCACGGCCGGCCCGGTGCAGCTCGAGGCACTGAACGTCGGCTCGATCGACTTCGGCGACGTGGGCGAGGCGCCGCCGATCTTCGCGCAGGCCGCCGGCGCGCCGCTGGCCTACGTGGGCGCCACGGTGCCGCGTCCGCAGTCGGAAGCGGTGCTGGTGCCCAAGGGCTCGGCCATCAAGAGCGTGGCCGAACTCAAGGGCAGGAAGATCGCGCTCAACAAGGGCTCGAACGTCCACTACTTCATCGTCAAGCTGTTCGAGAAGCACGGCCTGTCGTATGCCGACCTGAACCTGGTCTACCTGCCGCCGGCCGATGCGCGCGCGGCCTTCGAGAAGGGCTCGATCGACGCCTGGGTGATCTGGGACCCGTTCCTGGCCGCGGCCGAGAAGACGCTCGAGGCGCGCGTGCTGGCCGACGCCACCGGCGTGGTGGGCAACCGTGCCTACTACTTCTCCTCGCTCGACTACGCCGCGAAGAACGCCGACGTGGTGGCGATCGCGATCGAGGAACTCAACAAGGTCGACGCCTGGGGCTCGGCCAACCGCGGCGAGCTCGCGACCGAACTGGCCGCGCTGTGGGGCCTGCCCAAGCCTGTGGCCGACCTCACGGTGGCGCGCACCGCCTACGGCACCACGCCGATCACCAAGGCCATCCTCGGCGAGCAGCAGAAGATCGCCGACACCTTCTTCGACCTCAAGCTGATCCCGAAGAAGATCAACGTGCTCGAAGCCGCCACGGGGATCGCGTGATGCAGATCTTCTGGTTCCTGCCCACGCACGGCGACAGCCGCTACCTCGGCACCAGCGAAGGCGCGCGCCCGGTCGACCTCGACTACCTGCAGCAGATCGCGGGCGCGGCCGACCACCTCGGCTACGAGGGCGTGCTGATCCCGACCGGCCGCTCGTGCGAGGACCCGTGGGTGATCGCCTCGAGCCTGATCGGTGCCACCAAGAAGCTCAAGTTCCTGGTCGCGGTGCGGCCCGGCCTGCACCAGCCCAGCCTGGCCGCGCGCATGGCCGCGACCTTCGACCGGCTCTCGAACGGACGCCTGCTGGTGAACCTCGTGACCGGCGGCGACCAGGCCGAGCTCGAGGGCGACGGCGTCTACCTCGACCATGCCGCGCGCTACGAGCAGTCGGCCGAGTTCATCCGCATCTGGCGCGAGATCCTCGCGCGCAGCCACGACGGCCAGGCCTTCGACTACGAAGGCAAGCACCTGAGCGTGAAGGGCGCCAAGCTGCTCTATCCGCCGGTGCAGAAGCCGCATCCGCCGGTGTGGTTCGGCGGCTCGTCGGCCGCGGCCCATGAGCTCGCGGCCGAGCAGGTCGATGCCTATCTCACGTGGGGCGAACCGCCGGCCGAGGTGGCGAAGAAGCTCGCCGACGTGCGCGCGCGCGCCGAGCGCCAGGGCCGCCAGGTGCAGTTCGGCATCCGCCTGCACGTGATCGTGCGCGAAACCGAAGAGGCCGCCTGGAAGGCCGCCGAGGACCTGATCAGCCGCGTCGACGACGAGACCGTGATCCGCGCCCAGGCCGCCTTCGCGCGCATGGACTCCGAAGGCCAGCGCCGCATGGCCGCGCTGCATGCGGGCGGCGCCAGGCGCACGCGCGCCGAACTCGAGATCGCACCCAACCTCTGGGCCGGCGTGGGGCTGGTGCGCGGCGGCGCCGGCACGGCGCTGGTAGGCGACGCGAAGACCGTGGCCGCGCGCATCGAGGAATACGCCGCGCTCGGGCTCGACCGCTTCATCCTCTCGGGCTACCCGCACCTCGAGGAGGCCTACCGCTTCGCCGAGCTGGTGTTCCCGCTGCTCTCGCGCAAGGCCAAGGCCCGGCTGGCCGGCGGTTCGCTGAGCGGGCCCTTCGGCGAGGTCGTCGCCAACCTCGACGCGCCTTCGCGCCTCGTCTCGCAAAGCTGAAGGACACGCCATGACGGAACAGGTTCAGGAACTGCCGGCGGTCGCGCCGGCCGAGGGCGCGGGCTCCGCGCTGCGGGGCTTCGGCCTCAATGTCGCCAGGCGGCTGGTGCCGTGGCTGGTGCCCGTGGGGCTGATCGTGGTGTGGCAGATCGCGTCGTCGCTGGGCTGGCTCAGCACCCGCGTACTGCCGGCGCCGGTCGACGTGGTGAAGGCCGCGTGGAACCTCACGGTGTCGGGCGAGCTGTGGACGCACGTGAAGGTCAGCGCGGGCCGCGCGCTCGCGGGGCTGGCCATCGGCGGCGGCGCCGGGCTGGCGCTGGGCCTGCTCACGGGCTCGGTGAAGTTCTTCGAGACGCTGCTCGATTCCACCATCCAGATGGTGCGCAACATCCCGGCGCTGGCGCTGATCCCGCTGGTGATCCTGTGGTTCGGCATCGACGAGTCGGCCAAGCTGTTCCTGATCTCGGTGTCGGTGTTCTTCCCGATCTACCTCAACACCTTCCACGGCATCCGCAACGTCGACCCGCAGCTGATCGAGATGGGCCGCACCTACGGCCTCACGCGCTGGCAGCTCTACCGCGAGGTGATCCTGCCGGGCGCGCTGTCCTCGATCCTGGTCGGCCTGCGCTTCTCGCTGGGCCTGATGTGGGTGATCCTGATCGTGGCCGAGACCATCTCGGCGCAGGCCGGCATCGGCTACCTGACGATGAACGCGCGCGAGTTCCTGCAGACCGACATCGTGCTGGTGGGCATCCTGCTGTACGCGCTGCTCGGCAAGCTGGCCGACCTGTTCGCGCGCGGCCTCGAGCAATGGTGGTTGCGCTGGCATCCGGGCTACCAGAAGAAGACGACGAAGTGAGGGCAGGGGAATGACGCACACGACCATCTCCCGCCGCCAGGCGATCGCGACGCTCGGCGCAGCCGGCGTGCTCGGCCTGGCGGGCACGCCCGCCGCCTTCGCGCAGGGCACGGCCGCGCGGCCCGCCACCGTGCGCCTGGGCTACCAGAAGTCCTCGACGCTGATCGCCGTGCTCAAGGCGCAGGGCGTGCTCGAGAAGCAGCTCGCGCCGCTCAACGCCACCCTGAGCTGGCACGAGTTCACCAGCGGCCTGCCGCTGCTCGAGGCGCTGAACCTCGACAACCTCGACATCAGCGCCGACGTGGCCGACACCGTGCCGGTGTTCGCGCAGGCGGCCGGTGCCGAGCTGACCTTCATCGCGCAGGAAGCGCCGTCGCCCGCGGCGCAGGCGATCCTGGTGCGCGAGGACTCGCCGCTCAGGACCGTGACCGACCTCAAAGGCAGGAAGGTCGGCTTCGCCAAGGCGGCCGGCGCGCACTACCTGCTGATCGCCGCGCTCGACAAGGCCGGCCTCTCGTTCAAGGACATCGAGCCCGCCTACCTGACGCCGGCCGACGGCCGCGCCGCGTTCGAGAAGGGTGCGATCGACGCCTGGGTGGTGTGGGACCCGTTCCTCGCCGCCGCGCAGCGCCAGTCGAAGGTGCGCGTGCTGGCCGACGGCGCGGGCATCGCGTCCTACCAGCGCTACTACCTCGCGAGCACCAAGTTCGCGAAGGCGCGGCCCGACGTGCTGCGCGTGGTCTATGCCGAGCTCGAGAAGACCGGCAGGTGGGTCAAGCAGAACCCCAGGGAGGCGGCCGCGCTGCTGTCGCCCGTGTGGGGTCTCGACGCCGCCACCATCGAGCAGGCCAACGGCCGCCGCAGCTACGCGGTGCGGCCGGTGGTGCCCGAGGTGCTCGGCGAGCAGCAGCGCATCGCCGACGCCTTCCTGGCCGAGAAGCTGCTGCCCAAGAAAATCAATGCGCTCGACGTGGCGCTGTTCAAGCCTGGAGCCTGAGATGAGTGCCGTCCTCGACCGACCGCAGAACGACGTGCCGCTGGCGATCCCCGGCGGCGTGCGCCTGGAAGTGCGCGGCCTGCACAAGCACTACGGCGAACGCGAGGTGCTGCGCAACACGCAGCTCGCGATCGAGCCGGGCCAGTTCATCGCCATCGTGGGCCGCAGCGGCTGCGGCAAGAGCACGCTGCTGCGCCTGATCGCCGGCCTCGAGGACGCCTCGTCCGGCGCGCTCTACACCGACGGCAAGCCGGTCAGCGGCCTGCACGACGACACCCGGATCATGTTCCAGGAGGCGCGCCTGCTGCCCTGGCGCCGCGTGCTCGACAACGTGACGCTGGGCCTGTCGAAGGACGCCAGGGCGCGCGGCAAGGAAGTGCTGGCGCAGGTCGGCCTGGCCGACCGCGAGAACGAGTGGCCGGCACGCCTGTCGGGCGGCCAGCGCCAGCGCGTGGCCCTGGCGCGCGCGCTGGTGCACCACCCGCGGCTCCTGCTGCTCGACGAGCCGCTGGGCGCGCTCGACGCGCTCACGCGCATCGAGATGCACCGGCTGATCGAGAACCTGTGGCAGCGCCACCGCTTCACCGCGCTCCTGGTCACGCACGACGTGCAGGAAGCGGTGGCGCTGGCCGACCGCGTGATCCTGATCGAAGACGGGCGCATCGCGCTCGACGAGAACATCGCCCTGGCGCGTCCGCGCTCGCAGGGCGACCCGGCCTTCGCGGCCATCGAAAAACGCATCCTCGACAGGGTGCTGCAAAAGCCCGGGGCAACCGAAGAGGCTGAAAGCGGCGCCGAAGCAAGCTGGCTCGGCAAGCCCGCGCACGAACTGCGCTGGGCGATCTGAGCGTTCCTTCCTCCCATCTGAAAGGCTTCGCATGTCGCAACACTGGAAATTCGAGACCCTGTCGGTGCACGCCGGCTATTCGCCCGACCCGACCACGCGCGCCGTGGCGCCGCCGATCTACCAGACGGTGGCCTACGCCTTCGACAGCGCGCAGCACGGCGCCGACCTGTTCGACCTCAAGGTGCCGGGCAACATCTACACCCGCATCAACAACCCGACGCAGGACGTGCTCGAGCAGCGCATCGCCGCGCTCGAGGGCGGCATCGCCGCGCTGGCGCTGGCCTCGGGCCAGGCGGCCGTGACCTACGCGATCCAGACCATCGCGGAAGCCGGCGACAACATCATCAGCAGCACGGCGCTCTACGGCGGCACTTACAACCTGTTCGCCCACACGCTGCCGCAGTTCGGCATCACCACGCGCTTCGCCGATCACCGCGATCCGAAGAGTTTCGAAAAGCTGTTCGACGAGAAGACCAAGGCGGTGTTCGTCGAGTCGCTCGGCAACCCGGCCGGCAACGTGACCGACATCGCGGCCATCGCCGAGATCGCGCACCACCATGGCGTGCCGCTGATCGTCGACAACACCGTGCCTTCGCCCTACCTGAGCCGGCCGATCGAGCATGGCGCCGACATCGTGGTGCACTCGCTGACCAAGTACCTCGGCGGCCACGGCACCAGCATCGGCGGCGCGATCGTCGATTCGGGCAAGTTCCCGTGGGCGCAGCACAAGCAGCGCTTCAAGCGCCTGAACGAACCCGACGTGAGCTACCACGGCGTGGTCTACACCGACGCGCTCGGCCCGGCCGCCTACATCGGCCGCGCGCGCGTGGTGCCGCTGCGCAACACCGGCGCCGCGATCTCGCCGTTCAACGCCTTCCTGATCCTGCAGGGCATCGAGACGCTGTCGCTGCGCGTGGAGCGCATCAGCGACAACGCGCTGGCCGTGGCACGGCACCTGAAGGCGAACAAGTCGGTGAAGTGGGTCAACTACGCGGCGCTCGAGGACCATCCCGACCATGCGCTGGCGCGGAAGTACCTGGGCGGCAAGGCCAGCGGCGTGCTGACCTTCGGCATCGAGGGCGGCCGCGAGGCGGGCGCCAAGTTCCTCGACGCGCTGAAGCTGTTCACGCGCCTCGTCAACATCGGCGACGTGCGCTCGCTCGCCACCCATCCGGCCTCGACCACGCACCGCCAGCTGTCGCCCGAGGAACTCGCGCGCGCCGGCGTGAGCGAGGAGACCGTGCGCCTGTCGGTCGGCATCGAGCACATCGACGACCTGCGCGCCGACCTCGACCAGGCGCTGGCCGCGGCCGCGGCCTGAGGCAGGCGCGAAAGCAGAACCATGACAACACTGCAATCCATTCCCGACGCCGCGCTCGACCAGCTGTTTCGCAAGGCGCGCACCGTGCATGCCTTCAAGCCGGTGCCCGTGAGCGACGAGACCATCCGCCAGCTCTACGAGCTGCTGAAGTGGGGCCCGACGGCCTACAACGCCCAGCCCGCTCGCTACGTGTTCGTGCGCAGCGAGGAGGCCAAGGCGAAGCTCAAGCCCGCGCTGTCGTCGGGCAACACCGCGCAGACGTTGGCCGCGGGCGTGACCGTGATCGTGGCGCACGACACGCGCTTCTACGACCACCTGCCGGTGCTGTTCCCGGCCTACGACGCCAAGCCCTTCTTCGAGAAGAGCGCCGAGGCGGCGCAGGCGACGGCGTTTCGCAACAGCAGCCTGCAGGGCGCCTACCTGATCCTCGCGGCGCGCGCGCTGGGCCTCGATGCCGGGCCGCAGTCGGGCTTCAACGCCGAGCTGGTCGACAAGGCCTTCTTCCCCGACGGCCGCTGGCGCGCCAACTTCCTCGTCAACCTCGGCGTGGCCGACCACGCCGGCACCTTCGAGCGCGGGCCGCGGCTCGCGTTCGACGACGTGGCCGAGATCGCCTGAGAGTCACGTCCTTCCTTCACCGACCCATCCATCCACACCATCCAAGCAAAGGGAACCATCATGTCCATCCAGGCCATCAACGTGCGCAACCAGTTCAAGGGCAAGGTCCGCGAGATCATCCGCGGCGACGTCGTCTCCGAAGTCGATGTCGAGACCGCCTGGGGCATCGTGACCTCGGTCATCACCACGCGCTCGATCGACGAGCTGCAGCTCAAGGTCGGCTCCGACGTCGTCGCGCTGGTGAAGTCCACCGAAGTGTCGATCGCCAAGCTCTGAATCCCCTGGAGTGCGCGTGGCGCATTCCCCCTCGGCCCGGCGCCAGCGATGGCGCCGGGCTTTTTTTCAGTACTTGATCGTGATGCCGGCCTTCACGCCGTTGTTCTGCTTGCCGTCGGACTCGACGCCGGCCGAGAACGAGGTGTTGCCGCCGGTGCTGCCGCCCACCGAGTAGATCGGGCGCGAGCCCGAGGTGTCCATGCCGCCATAGGCCGTGGCGCCGCTCGGGCGCTGCACGCCGATGGTGGCGCCGAGGGTGTCGGCCGATTTCTCGGTGGGCGCGATCTTGGGCGCCACGTAGAGGATGGTGCCGTCGTCGGTCTTCACAGGGAGCTTGGGTTCGTCGGCCCAGGCGAGGGCGGCGGCAGTGCAGCCGGCGGCCAGGGCGAGGGTGGTCGAGAGGAATCTGCGCATGCGTCGGGGGAGGAGGTCGTCGGGGTTCAGGAGGTGGTCCTGCTGGCGCGCCAGGGCAGGCCCGTCAGGATATCGAAGGCGTGCTCGGTCTCGCCGATCCGGATCACGAAGACGTAATCGTTTGTCAGCCCCTGCTGGCGCGCGCCGAGCACCTTGTAACCGGCGCGTCCCGAGGGCACCTCGTAGGTGGGCCCGAACTCGGCGCCCCGCGCGATCAGCTCGCGCGTGGTCCAGGTCTTCAGCAACCGGCCGCCGAGGTAGAAGCCGAACGCGGCCTGCGGGTCCGCGGACGAAGGCTCCAGCTCCCGGTCGAGCCGCATCAGCGCGACCTGGCCCGCGATGGGGCTCCATGCCAGCAGCAGGCGGCCCGGGTTGAACCAGGGATAGCGGTCGACGGCTTCGTCGCCGTTCCTGCGGACCCGGTAGACCGTGGTCGTGCCGGCGTCGCCCGTGTCGGAGTCGGGTATGCATCGGGCATAGAAGACACCATCGGGGCCGGCCACGACGTAGGCGATGTTCGACATCGCGCGCACGGCGAACGCGCCGCCGGGCAGCCCGGCGATGCCCGACAGCAGGGCCAGCGGGGCCAGTGGCCAGAGGGATCTGCGTTGCATGAAGGCACTCCCGAAGCGGTGGGGTGGCGACTCTAGCGCGGGTCGCGCGCGGTGGCTTCAGCTTTCCTTCAGCACCCCGAATGAGGCTTAGAACGCTCGGTTGTTAGGAACCGACTTTTCAGTCGTTTGAGGATCGCGGGCCCGCTCCTACAGTGATGGTCATCGCCACCAGCGGCGCATGCATCCATACAGCAACGCACACCAGGAGCTCGCACACCATGTCCGTGGAAGTTGAAGACCTCGTCCTGCCCGAAGCGCTCGAGAAGGCGCGCGCCCATGCCGCCGAAGCCGGCTGGCCCCATGCGGGCGGCGTGACGCCGCCCGTGGCCTGGCAACTGGTGCAGCAAGGCAAGGCGGTACTGGTCGACGTGCGCTCGGGCGAGGAACGCAAGTTCGTCGGCCACGTGCCCGAGAGCCTGCACGTGGCCTGGGCCACCGGTACCGCGCTCACGCGCAATCCGCGCTTTGTGCGCGAACTCGAGGCCAGGCTCGCGAAGGACGGCGGCAAGGATGCCGTGGTGCTGCTGCTGTGCCGCAGCGGCAAGCGCTCGGCGCTCGCGGCCGAGGCCGCCGCCAAGGCCGGCTTCTTGCAGGTCTACAACGTGCTCGAGGGCTTCGAGGGCGAGATCGACGCGCAGCAGCATCGCGGCGGCGCCGACGGCTGGCGCTTCCATGGCCTGCCGTGGGTGCAGGACTGATTTCTCCCCACGCACGGAAGGAAGAACGGCCCATGGCCCATTTCGAAGTCGCGGAGATCGTTGCCGCGCTGCATGCGGTGCGCAACGAATGGCGCGACCTGCAGCGCCGCTCGCGCGAACCCGGCGCGCGCGAGTTCCCCTCGCGCGACGCACTGGCCCATATCGTGGAATCGCTCAAGGGCGCGCTGTTTCCGATGCGGCTCGGCCCGCACGACCTGCGCCACGAGAGCGAGGATTTCTATGTCGGTCATACGCTCGACGCCGCCTTGCAGGCGCTGCTGTCGCAGGCGCGGCTGGAGCTGCATTTCAACGCGCGCCATGCACCGCGCAGCGCCAGCGAGATCGACGAGGCCGCCACCGCGGCGGTGCGCAGCTTCGCGAACCGCCTGCCCGAGCTGCGCCGGCTGCTCGACAGCGACGTGCTCGCGGCCTACCAGGGCGACCCGGCCGCGCGCAGCGTCGACGAGGTGCTGCTGTGCTATCCGGGCGTGCTCGCGATGATCCATCACCGGCTCGCGCACGAGCTCTACAGCCTCGACCTGCCGCTGCTGGCGCGCATCGTGGCCGAACTCGCGCACGGGCAGACCGGCATCGACATCCATCCGGGCGCGCGCATCGATGCCGGCTTCTTCATCGACCACGGCACCGGTGTCGTGATCGGCGAGACCGCGGTCATCGGCAAGCGCGTGCGGCTCTACCAGGCCGTGACGCTGGGCGCCAAGCGCTTTCCGACCGACACCGAGGGCAACCTGCAGAAGGGCCTGCCGCGCCATCCGGTGGTGGAGGACGACGTCGTGATCTACGCCGGCGCCACCATCCTCGGGCGCGTCACGCTCGGCAAGGGCGCCGTCATCGGCGGCAATGTCTGGATCACCGACGACGTGCCGCCGGGCGCGAGCGTCACGCAGGCCAGCCTGCAGAAGAACAACGCACCGAGGGGGTGAACACACCATGAATGCATTCGTCGAAGATTTCGGAGTGGCCGTGCGCCAGTTGCGCGAGGCCCATGGCTGGTCGCAGGAGCAGCTCGCGGAGCGCTCGGACCTCAACCGCTCCTACGTGGGCGAGGTGGAGCGCGGCCGCGTGATCCCCTCGATCGTCACCGCGCACAAGCTCGCCACCGCGCTCGAGATCAACATCGTGCATCTGCTGTCACGCTGCGAGCAGCTCGGCCAGTCGCGCCTGGCACGCCGGATCAACTTGGCGGCTATAGCCTGTTGAGGGGAAACCCTTGGCGCCGGGACACTCCCGCCGTCAGTCGCGTTCGTCCCTTTTCTTCATTCCCACGGCCTTTCGGAGTCGCCGGCACCGCTCGCGGTGACCCGGTGGGCCTGATCACATCGGAGCTTTCTTCATGACCGCAACCGTCGGTGGAACCACCGCGCTCGGCGACAACGCCGCCAGGCAGCTGGCCAATGCCACCAAGACCGTTCCCCAGCTCGAGACCATCAGCCCGCGCTGGCTCACGCACCTGCTGCAATGGGTGCCGGTGGAGGCGGGCATCTACCGCGTCAACAAGGTCAGGAACCCCGAGGCCATCAAGGTCACCTGCACCTCGCGCGAGGAAGAGAACCAGCTGCCGCGCACCTTCGTCGACTACGAGGAGAACCCGCGCGAGCACTACCTCAATGCCGTGAGCACCGTGCTCGACGTGCATACCCGCATCTCCGACCTCTACAGCAGCCCGCACGACCAGATCAAGGAACAGCTGCGCCTGACGATCGAGACGATCAAGGAGAACCAGGAGAGCGAGCTCATCAACAACCCCGACTACGGCCTGCTGGCCCAGGTCAGCGAAGAGCAGCGCATCTTCCCGCTGACCGGCGCGCCCACGCCCGACGACCTCGACGAGCTGCTGACCAAGGTCTGGAAGGAGCCGGCCTTCTTCCTCACGCACCCGCTGGCGATCGCCGCCTTCGGCCGCGAAGCCACGCGCCGCGGCACGCCGCCGCCGACCGTGAGCCTGTTCGGCTCGCAGTTCATCACCTGGCGCGGCATTCCGCTGATCCCGTCGAACAAGGTGCCGGTGGCCGACGGCAAGAGCAAGATCCTGCTGCTGCGCGTGGGCGACAAGCGCCAGGGCGTGGTCGGCCTGTTCCAGCCGGGCCTCGCGGGCGAACAGAGCCCGGGCCTGTCGGTGCGCTTCATGGGCATCAACAACCATGCGATCGCGTCGTACCTGATCTCGCTGTACTGCTCGCTCGCGGTGCTGACTACCGATGCGCTGGCGGTGCTCGACGACGTCGAGATCGGTAAGTACCACGACTATCCCGACACCTACAAGTAAGCCGCGGTGAACACTCCCACGACTCCGGGCGAGGCGCCGTTCGATCCGGCGATCCTCGCGCGCATGGCGAGCGCGATGTTCGCGGCGCTGCCGGGCACGCCGCCGGCTTCGCTGCCGGGCGCGCAGTTCCCCGCCAACATCGCGCCGCCAGGTTCGCCGCTCGTGAGCCCGGCCGGCTTCGGGCCCGGCGTGCCGGGCACGCCGATCCCGCAGGGGCAGGTGCCGGGCACCAACCTGCTGCCGGCCTCGCCCACGCAACTGCCTTCGCTCGCGAACCGCGCGCCCGCGCTGCTGCCGCATGCGGTGGCCGGCAACGGCGTGCCCGACACGGTGCTGTCGGTGGCGCCGGCCTTCGAGCCGCGCTCGGGTGGCCACGTGCTCGGCGTGCCGCCGGTGCAGCCCTCGCAGGCCGCATCGAGCGGCGCCTCGCCGTACTACTTCCTCGGCGGCAACCATGGCCAGCCGGCCGGTGCCGGCGGCTTCGCGGTGCATGATCCCTTCGCCGACCTCGCGGCGCTGGCCTTGTCGCGCGAACCTGCCGCGCCACCGTCGGCACCGCCCGTGCCCGTGCCCGTCAACGGCCGCGACGCGCAGTTCTACTTCGTCGACGCGGTGCGGCTGCCCAGCGGCTTCGTCACGCCGGCCAAGGCCGATCCGCGCGGGCCCGAGGCGGTGTCGCTGGCCGGCAGCGGCCAGCATCCGCCGTTCGACGTCGACGCCGTGCGGCGCGACTTCCCGATCCTGCAGGAGCGCGTGAACGGCAAGCAGCTCGTGTGGTTCGACAACGCGGCCACCACGCACAAGCCGCAGTCGGTGATCGACCGCATCGCCTACTTCTACGCGCACGAGAACTCGAACATCCACCGCGCGGCGCACGAGCTGGCCGCGCGCGCCACCGACGCCTACGAAGGCGCGCGGGAGCGCGTGCGCAAGTTCATCAACGCGCCCGAGGTCGAGGAAGTGATCTTCGTGCGCGGCACCACCGAGGCCATCAACCTGGTGGCCAGGAGCTGGGGCGGCCAGCACGTGGGCGAGGGCGACGAGATCGTCGTCTCGAACCTCGAGCACCACGCCAACATCGTGCCGTGGCAGCAGCTCGCCGCCGCCAAGGGCGCGAAGCTGCGCGTGATCCCGGTCGACGACTCGGGCCAGGTGCTGCTCGACGAGTACCGCAAGCTGCTCAACGACCGTACGAAGATCGTCGCCGTCACGCAGGTCTCGAACGCGCTGGGCACCGTGGTGCCGGTGAAGGAGATCGTCGAGCTGGCGCACCGCGTGGGTGCGAAGGCGCTGGTCGACGGCGCGCAGTCGGTCTCGCACATGCGCGTGGACGTGCAGGACATCGGCGCCGACTTCTTCGTGTTCTCGGGCCACAAGGTGTTCGGGCCCACCGGCATCGGCGTGGTGTGGGGCAGGCGCGAGGTGCTCGAGGACATGCCGCCATGGCAGGGCGGTGGCAACATGATCGCCGACGTGACCTTCGAGAAGACCGTGTTCCAGCCGATCCCGAACAAGTTCGAAGCCGGCACCGGCAACATCGCCGACGCGGTGGGCCTGGGCGCGGCGATCGACTACGTCAACAAGGTCGGCATCGAGAACATCGCGCGCTACGAGCACGACCTGCTGGTCTACGGCATGGCGCAGCTCGGCGCGATTCCAGGCGTGCGGCTGATCGGCACCGCGGCCGACAAGGCCAGCGTGATGTCCTTCGTGCTCGACGGCTACAGCACCGAGGAGGTGGGCCAGGCGCTCAACGAGGAAGGCATCGCGGTGCGCACCGGCCACCATTGCGCGCAGCCGATCCTGCGCCGCTGCGGCGTCGAGACCACGGTGCGGCCCTCGCTGGCCTTCTACAACACCTTCGACGAGATCGACCGGCTCGTGGCGGTGGTGCGGCGGCTCGCGGGCCGGCGGCGCTCAGGCTAGTTCGACGACCCGAGGTGCTGCCTGAAGAAGGCCTGAACCTCGGCGTTGAAGGCCGCATGGAAGGCCGCGCGGTCGAAGTCCGGACCGTCGCGGCAGATTTCCGGGTTCGATGCGAGCTGCATGGTGGAGCAGGGCGCGAGAAAGCCGAAGTGGCCGGCCTTGTCGGCCACGCGCCAGTCCGGGGCCGTCGGCAGGTTGCGCCGTACGGCCGCCACGTTGTCGGGCGTGACGCCATCGCCGCCATAAGCCGAGGCCCAGAGCTGCACCGGCACCTTCACCTGTTTCAGGCCCTCGGCATCGAACAGCGTGCTGAGCGGATCGGAGATCACCGCGGCCCGGATGCGTTCGTCGTGCGCCAGAGGTGCAGCGAGCAGCGCGCGGAAGCGCTGCCGCATGGCCGTGCATTCCGGGCCCTGCGGCGCCGCGCTGCAGGGCGAGCCGGGCAGCGGCGGCAGCTTCTCGAAATCGGGCCGCGCGCCGATCAGCACCAGCCCCGTGTAGCCGCCGCGCGAGAAGCCGTAGAAGCCGACCTTGCCGGCCGCGAGCTTCGCATGCGAGGGCCAGCGCGCGAGCATGTGGTCGACCAGGCGGCGGATGTCGGTGGTGCGCGTCGCGAGCGCCACGATGCTGTCCTCGGGGCCGCCGCGGATGCGGAAGTTGTCGTCCGAGTGGTTGATCGCGGCGACGACGAGGCCCGCGTTCGCGAGGGCCTCGGCCGTGTCGTGATGGCCGAGGAAGGAGCCGCCGTAGCCGTGCGACAGCACCACCAGCGGCAGCCGGTCGCCCGCGATCGGGCAGTCGCGCACGCCGGGCAGCGTGGCGCGCTCGAGCTGGATCTGGCCGTCGGGTGCGGCGCAGGGCGTCCATACCGCGCCGCGCAGCGCCGGGCCATCGGCATCGGCCGGTATCTCGAGGGGGCTGAAGCCCGCGGCCTGGGCGCAGGCCACTCTCAGGCCCAGCGCGAGGGGAAGCAGGAAGCGAAGGAGGTTCATGGCGGCAGTGAAGGCCGGGATCGGCCGGCGGGACGGATCGGAATCAGCAGGTCGGTGCGCAACGCTGCCGGCGCGACCTGGCGCGGCGAGTTCAGGTAGTGCTCGAGCGTGGGCCGGTCGTCGGGCTCGTAGCCGCTGCCGGGCAGCCAGCGTGCGTAGAGCGCGTAGACGGCGGCGTTGATGCGCGTATAGGGCCCGGCGAGCGTGTGCACCGCGTAGAGGCCGCCCGGCAGGTCGAAGGCCTCGATCTCCGCGTCGCCGGTCGGCCAGGGATCGGGCGAGGCCGCCGCCACGTAGTAGCGGAAATCCGGCCGCGCCTCGGGATTGCCGCAGGAGATGCCGAACCAGCCCGACACGCGGCGCGGACCCAGCCGGGCGCGCAGCCGCCGGTGCGTGTGCGGGATGGTGGAGGCCGGCCCGTGGTGGCGCAGCGCCTGCACTGGCTGCGCCGGGCGCTCGACGATCCGCACGGCGGGCGGCGTCTCGTCGCTCCGGTTCCGTGCCACGGGCATCGCATCGAGCACCACCGCGTGCATCTGCTGCTGGAATTCGCGCGGCGATTGCCCGGTGAACTGGCCGAAGGCACGCGTGAAGGCCTGCGGGCTCTCGTAGCCCACGGCCAGCGCCACGTCCGTGATGCTCTGACCGCCGCGCGCCAGCAGCCGCGTGGCCATGGCGAGGCGCACGCGCCGCACCGTGGCGGCCACGGTCTCGCCCGCGATGCTCTGGTAGATGCGGTGGAAGTGGAAGGGCGAGAAATGCGCGAGCGCCGCCAGGTCCTCGAGCCGGTGGTCCGCCATCGGGTCGGCCACGATGGCCGCGACGGCGCGCGCCGCGCGTTCGCGGTAGTCGTGTTCGGCGCGGGGTGCGGTCATGCCCCGCAGTGTGCCGCCGGGCGGCGGCCGCCGCTTAGCCGACTTTGCGGAGTCAGCGACGCACAGGCTATGCTTTGCGGTCGTCGACAACGCAGCCCGCCCCTCGCATGTCCCAGTCTCCCGCCCCCGCTTCCGCCTCCCCGGCCACCGATGAATCCTGCGACGTGCTCGTCGTGGGTGGCGGTCCGGCCGGCTCCACCATCGCCGCGCTGCTGGCCCGGCAGGGCCGCAAGGTGGTGCTGCTCGAGAAGGAGCACCATCCGCGCTTCCACATCGGCGAATCGCTGCTGCCGGGCAACGTCGAGCTGTTCGAGAAGCTCGGGGTGCGCGACCAGGTCGAGAAGATCGGCATGCCGAAGTTCGGCATCGAGTTCGTCTCGCCCGACCACGAGCACCGCAGCTACGTCGATTTCGCCGAGGGCTGGGACAAGTCGCTCGACTCGGCCTGGCAGGTGCGCCGCTCCGACCTCGACGAGATCCTGTTCCGCAACGCGGCGGCGCGCGGCGCCGAGGCGCTCGAGGGCTGCAAGGTGCGCGACGTGCGCTTCGATGCCGACGGCGCCACGGTGCGCGCCCAGATGGACGACGGCGAGCGCCGCAGCTGGCGCGCGCGCTTCGTGGTCGATGCGACCGGCCGCGACACCCTGCTGGCCAACCAGTTCCGCTGCAAGCAGAAGAACCCCGAGCACAACAGCACCGCGCTGTTCGGCCATTTCCGCAACGCGAAGCGGCTCGAGGGCCGCAAGGAAGGCAACATCAGCATCTGCTGGTTCCCGCACGGCTGGTTCTGGTTCATTCCGCTGGCCGACGGCACCACCAGCGTAGGCGCGGTCTGCTGGCCCTACTACCTGAAGTCGCGCGACAAGCCGCTCAAGGACTTCTTCTACGACACCATCGCGCTGTGCCCGGTGCTGGTCGAGCGACTGAAGGACGCCGAGCTGGTCGACGACGCGGTGCATGCCACGGGCAACTTCTCGTATTCGAGCACCCACGCCACCGGCGACCGCTACCTGATGCTCGGCGACGCCTTCACCTTCATCGACCCGATGTTCTCCTCGGGCGTCTACCTCGCGATGCACAGCGCCTTCGACGGCGCCGAGGCCGTGGCCAAGGCGCTCGACCGCCCGATGGAGTACGCGGGCGCGCGCGCCGACTTCGAAGCCATGATGCGCAAGGGCCCGCGCGAGTACTCGTGGTTCATCTACCGCGTGACCAACCCGACCATCCGCGAGATGTTCATGTACCCGGGCAACCCCTTCCGCGTGAAGGAGGGCCTGATGTCGCTGCTGGCCGGCGACATCTACCGCGGCACGCCGTTCTGGGGCGCGCTGCGGATGTTCAAGCTGCTGTACTACTTCATCTCGGCGATGCACCCGCGCCGCACCTGGGCCGGCTGGAAGCGGCACCGCGACAACATCCGGGACATGGGGATGTTGAAGGGGGAGACGATCCTCAAGTCGGATTGACGGGGCGCGCGCTCGCCTTTGCCATTCAGCGGGGCGGCCCCGTGAATAGCAAGGTGAATAGATAAATCGCGCGACTTCACGCGGGTTTTCGCAGGGGAAACCCGGGAAGCTGAATGGATTCGTGAATAGATACTCGGCGCGCGCCGGCCAAAGGCTCAGTTCGCTGCCTGCGCGCGGGCGCGCTGCACCTCGTAGGCCTTGAGGTGCACATAGGCCACGCGCAGCACCGAGGGCACGGCGGGTGCCGGCTGCGGTGCGCGGCTCAGCAGGTCGCCGAGGATGTGGTCGGCCTCGACGGCACCGCCGCGCGCGAGGTCCTTGTACATCGAGGCGGTGATCGGCGAGCCAGCCGCGGTCATGAAGGCGTGGCCGCGCTCGACGGCGCCGGGGCGCACCGTGAAGCCGTTGTGCGCGGCGATGGCGGCGCATTCGTCGAACAGGGCCAGCGCCACGTCCTGGCCGCCCGCGGCGACCACGTCGCCGATGGAGCCGCGCATCAGGCTCGTGAGGCCGGCGATCGAGGCGATGAAGACCCACTTCTCCCACATGTCCTGCAGCACGTTGTCGCTGGCCTTGGCCTCGAAGCCGGCACCCTCGAACTGCTGCTGGATCGCCTGGATGCGCGGCGGGATGCCGCCGGCGCGGTCGCCGTAGGTGAGGCCGTGCGAGTCGTTGAGGTGCAGCACCCGGCCCTCGTCGTCGAGCGTGGCCGAGATCAGGCACAGGCCGCCGAGCACGCGCGCCTCGCCGAAACGCTCGACCAGGGCATCGATGTGCTGCATGCCGTTGAGCAGCGGCAGGATCACCGTCTCGGGGCCGACGGCGGGCGCGAACGAGTCCATGGTCGATGCCAGGTCGTAGGCCTTGCTGCCGACCACGACCACGTCGTAGGGGCCGCCGATGTTCTCGGCCGACACGTGGGGCGGCGAGGGAATGTGCAGGTTGCCCTGCGGGCTCTGGATCACGAGGCCGGTGGCCGCGATCTGCGCCGCGCGCCGCGCGCGCAGCAGGAAAGTGACGTCGCGTCCCGCCGCCAGCAGGCGGCCACCGAAATAACCACCGAGTGCGCCGGCACCCACCACCAGAAATCTCATCGCGCTTGCTCCTGAATCAGACAAAGAACCGGCGGCGATGATGCCGAAGATCGCGCGAGGCTGCTCTACGCTCCTGGCTTCTCCAGCAGGCGCTGGCGGGCAAAGGGCGAGAGGTCGAGCGTGCTCGCGCGGCCCAGCACATGATCGGCGATGGCGTCGCCGAGACCGGCCGAGTGCTTGAAGCCATGGCCCGAGCAGGCCGAGACCACCAGCACGCCGGGCAGGCCGTCGAGCGCGTCGATGACGAAGCGGCGGTCGGGCGTCACGGTGTACATGCAGGCGCGGGCCTTGAGCGCGCGGCCCTCGATCTGCGGGAAGCGCCCGGCCACGCGCTCGCGGAACATCGCGGCGCTTTCCTCGGGCCGCACGCTGCGGTCGATGGCGTCGGGCGTGGTGGCCTCCACGTACTGCTCGGTCGCGACCTTGAGCGCGGGCTGCGCGGGGTCGGAGGAGGGAAAGCCGTACATGTAGTCCTCGGGCCCGTCGCCGAACATCCAGATGAAGACCGGGAAGCGGCCGGGCGCGAAGTCGGCGGCGGCCGCGCCGGTGTCGAACCAGTGCATGACCTGGCGGTGCACCGAGAAGTCGCGCTGCCAGTCGGCGCGCGCCTGCCGGCCCAGGAACTCGGGCAGCCAGGCACCGGCCGCGACCACGACGCGCCCGGCCTCGAAGCTCGCTGTTTGGGTGCGCACGCGCACGGTGTCGCCGTTGCCCACGGGCTCGACGGCCAGCACCTTCTCTCCGGTGCGCACCTGCGCGCCCGCGGCGCGCGCCACCGCGAGCTGGGCCTCGATCGCCGCCTCGGGCCGCACGAAGCCGGCCTCGCCCTCGTGATAGCCGATCTCGTCGCCCTGCAGCTGGAACTGCGGGAAGCGCGCGCGGATGCCGGCCGCGTCGAGCACCTCGTGCGCGATGCCGAAACGCTCGGCGCAGGCGATGGTGCGGCGCACGAAGTCGGGCTTGCCGTGGTGCTCGGCCACCCGGCCCTGCGGTGCCAGCACCAGGCCGCCGGTGGTGGTCATCAACGACTTGCCGGTGCGCGCCTCGAGCTCGCGCCAGATGGCGTGCGAGCGCTGCACGAAGGGCACGCACTCGTCGCCTTCGCCGATCGCGAGCCGCGTGATGCGCGAATCGCCATGCGAGGAGCCGAGCTCGTGCGGCGGCGCGAACTGGTCGATGCCGAGCACGCGCGCGCCGCGTTGCGAGAGCTGGTGGAGCGTGGCGGCGCCGAGGGCGCCGAGGCCGATGACGATGACGTCGTGGTGGGAGCTGGAAGTCAAGAGGGCAGCGGTGTCAGACGAGGTTCAGGTCCAGGAAGGCGTCCTTCACCTCGATCGGTTTGGGAATGAGCTTGAGCTGCGCGAACACGTCGGCCAGCCCCTGCTGTTCGCGGGCGATGGCCGGCGTGAGCGCGACCACGCCATATTGACGCCGTTCGGTCGCGAGCGCCAGCACCTTGGGCTCGACCTTGAGCTGCGGCGCCAAGGTGGCCACCACCTCGGCGGGATGGGCCTGGGCCCAGTCGTTGGTCTTGCGCAGCTCGGCGAACACGGTGCGCAGCAGCTCGGCATTGGCGCGCGCGAACCCGGGCTGCGCGAAGTGGTAGGTGCGGTTGCCGCTGAGGCCGGTGCCGTCGAACAGCAGGCGCGATTCGGTGGCCTGCTGCGCGCCGGCGAGGAACGGGTCCCACAGGCCGATGGCCGCCACGCTGCCCGACTGGTAGGCCGCCACCGTGTCGGAGGCGGTGACGATGTAGACCGGCTCGATGTCCTCGTAGCGCAGGCCGGCGGCCTCGAGCGCACGGATCAGCACGTACTGCGTGTTGTAGCCGCGGCCCGTGACCACCTTCTGGCCCTTGAGGTCGCGCACGGAGCGGATCGGCGAATCGCGTGGCACCAGGAAGCCGACGCCGCCGGGGTAGGGGCTCTCGGCCGCGAGGTAGACCAGGCCCTTGCCGCTGGCCTGCTGGAACACGCCGATGCCGTCGGAGGCATGGCCGAAGTCGATGGCACCGGCGGCCAGCGCTTCCGACAGCTGCGCACCGCCGAGGAACTCGGCCCATTCCACCTTCACGCCCGCGGGCGCGAGCGCCTGTTCGAGCCGGCCCGTGCCCTTGAGGATGTTGAGCGTGTTGAACTTCTGGTAGCCGATGCGCAGCGTCTTGGCGTGGGTCTGGGCGAACAGCGGCGTGGCGGCCGCGATGGCGACGGCGGCCGCGCCGGTACGCAGCATGGCGCGGCGCGAGAGGAGGGAGGTCATGGGTGAATGGCGAGAGCTGAAAGGGCGGCGACTCTACGGCCGGCGAGCGCGGCGCGCGACGAAGCTTTTCGCATTTGCTCATGCGCCGGCCGGTGCGGTCCCCGCGCCATGGGCTTTTTGATAAAAGGTCTTGAACGCTTCGCATAATCGCCAGCGTCATTCGACACTCCGTCACTACGACTCTCTCATTCAAGGAGCTTCATTCATGGCCCAGACCCGGATCGCCGTCATCGTCGGCAGCCTGCGCAAGGACTCGTTCAACCAGAAGCTGGCGCTCGCGCTGGCCAAGCTGGCGCCCGAGGACTTCACCTTCGAGCACGTGCGCATCGACGACCTGCCGCTGTACAACCAGGACGACGACGGCAACCAGGCGGCGTCGGTCAAGCGCCTGAAGACCGAGATCGCGGCGGCCGACGGCCTGCTGTTCGTCACGCCCGAATACAACCGCTCGGTGCCCGGCGTGCTGAAGAACGCGATCGACCATGCCTCGCGCCCCTACGGCCAGAGCGCCTGGGCCGGCAAGCCGGCCGGCGTGGTCGGCATCTCGGTCGGCGCCATCGGTACCGCGCTGGCGCAGCAGCACCTGCGCAACGTGCTGGCCTACCTCGACGTGCCCACGCTCGGCGCGCCCGAGGTGTTCCTGCAGACCAAGGACGACCTGTTCGACGACAAGGGCCACATCGGCAACGAAGGCTCGAAGAAGTTCCTGCAGGGCTGGATGGACAAGTACGTGGGCTGGATCAAGAGCCACAAGGCGGCCTGAGCACGGCCGGCCGGCTGGCTCCTCAATAGAGGATCACCAGCACGGTCTCGCCGCCGAAGGCCTCGTCGCGGGCCACGGCGGCCGTGACCGGCTTGCTGACCGCCTTGCCGTCCTTGGTCCGGGGCGGCAGCGTCGCGTTCAACTGCACATAGCGCACCTGCGCCGGCGCGGCGGCGAACTCGGCCACCGCGCGCAGCGAGGTGGCGCCGGGCGGCGGCGCCACCGCCTGCATCTGCTGGTTCACGCGCTGCGAGAGTTCCTGCAGCGCCTTGAGGTCGCCGCGCGCCGCCGCGGCCTGCAGCTCCTGCTTGATCGAATCCATCGACTTCATCGCCGCCTCCTGCTGCTTGCGGCCGGGCACCTGCGAGCCGTCGAAGCTCTTCTGGCCCTTGGCCACCAGCTGCAGCACCTGCTCGGGCGACAGCCGCGTGGTGAAGACCGCGCGGCCCTCGCGCGCGTCGCTCGCGAACGGGCGCCAGCGCAGCGTGGCCGCGTCCTTCGCGCCGACCGCGCCGGCCAGGCCCAGCCGCGTGGCGTCGGGTTGCTCGTCGGGCACCAGCGCGCCGAAGCCGTTGCGCTGGCCGGCGCGCATCCACGGTGCCAGGCCCTTGCGGAAGCGATCGTCCTGCACCTCGAGCATCTGGCGCGCGATCGCGCGCACGCCGGGCGAGGTGTGGTCGAGCGCGGCCAGCACCGCCTCGCGGTCCTCGGGCGAGCCGATCTTGGCCAGCCGGCGCAGGCCCAGCTCGGCCAGCATCGGGAAGCGGGCGCGCGCGGCGCTGCGCAGCACCTCGCGGTCGATCTCGCCGCGCGACTGCAGCACCTGCAGTTCGCCGTAGAGCGCCAGTTCGAGCTCGGCGCGCAGGCCGGGGCAGGCGGCGTTCCAGCGGCCGTCGACGCACTGGGCCTCGAAGCGCGGCAGCACCTGCTCGGGCGGGATCTCGGTGCGCGGGCCGCCGATCAGCAGCGCGGCGCTCAGCAACAGGGCTTCGTTCATGGCGATGACTCCGGATGTGGGCTCATTGGGTGGCGCGGCGCATCGCGCTGCCCTTGGCCTTGACGTTCTTCGTCAGGGTGACGATCTCCTCGGGCGTCGGCACCACCATGCTGTTGTCGGGCTTGCGCACGTTGGTCGAACCGGCCCACTGGCACTTGCGCGCCAGCGCCGCGATGGCGTCGCGCAGCACGCGCACGCCGGCGTCGTAGGCCTGGGCGTCGCTCTGCACGAACCATTCGACCGACTCGACCGACTTGTCGCCGGCCTTGTAGGCCGCCGTGCAGGCCTTGATGTGCGTGTTCTCGTGCTCGATGGTGAATTCGGCCAGCGGCTTGCACAGCTTCTGCCGGATCTGCTGCTCGGTCACCGGCCGTGTGGCCGGCGACTGGCCCGGGCGCGGAACGTACTCCACGAGCTGGCAACTGCCGCCGCTGATCACCGTGCCGAAGGAGGGCGCCGCGGCCCCGGCCGCGCCGGCGTCGCCGGCCGGCGGCGCGAGCACGCCGTACAGGTTGCCCTGCATCGCCGTGGTGAGCGCGTTGGTGGCCTGTGTCTGCATCGCCTCGATGCTCAGCGGGTAGTAGGCCTGGGCGATCCAGCTCTGGAACTTGGCGCGCAGGAACTCCTGCTCGAGCATTTCGCGGTACAGCCGCGGCAGGTCCTGGCAGCGGTCGCAGTCGGGCGCGGCCTGGGCGGCGGCGCAGCCGAGCGCGAGCGCCAGCGCGGCCAGCGCGCGCGAGGGGCGTGGAAGCAGCTTCACGGTGGGGAGCTCCTGGAGGGAAGGGAGGGGGACGGCGCTTCGTCGCTGGCCGCCAGCGAGATCGCGAGCGCCAGTGCCTGGGTGCGCGGCGCGTCGGCATCGAGGGCCAGGGCGGTTTCGACACTGCGACGCGCCTCGGCATCGCGGCCCGCGGCGGATTCGGCCAGCGCGCGGTTGTGCCAGGCGCGCGGCGACAGCGGCGCGCGTTCGGTGGCCTCGCGCCAGAGGGCAGGTGGGTCGGCCCAGGTGGCGGCGCGCCAGGCGCAGGTGGCCGTGAGCGCGGCCAGCAGCACGAGGCCCCATCGCGCGCGATCGGGTCGGCGCAGCCAGGCCGCGAGCATGGCGCCCAGCGCGAGCGACGGACCGATCCAGGCGGGGTACAGCGGCTTTTCCACGATCCAGTCGAGCCGCGCGATCAGCGTGTGCGTCGGCGCGAGCATGGCCAGCGGCCACAGCAGCGCCAAAGTCGCGAGCGGCCAGCGCCGGCGCAGCGCGAGCGCGGCGAGCAGCAGGCCCGCGAGCGCGAGAGCGCCCGGCAGCATCGCATTCGCCCCGGGCGCCGGGTGCTCGACCGACAGCGCCCACGGCCGCAGCCACAGCGCGAGCGACAGCGGCAGCGCGGCGGCATGCCGGGCCAGGGCCTCGAAGGGATCGGCCAGCGCGAGCGAGTAGCCGGCCAGCTCGCGCAGCCGGGGGCCGAAGGTCCAGAGCAGCGCGGCGCCGGCGAGCGCGGCGAACGCGGGCCAGGCCACGCGCCGCGCGATGCGGCCGGCCGTGGAGCCGGGCCGGGTCGCTTCCCAGAGCGTCAGCAGCAGCGGATAGACCAGTGCCACTTCCTTGGCCGACACCGCGAGCGCGAATGCGAAGAGCGACAGCGCCTCGAAGACGGCGCGGCGCGCCAGGACCAGGCCCTCGCGCCAGGCATGTTCATGGGCCAGCAGCGCCAGCACCAGCCCCAGCGTCATCAGGCCGGTGGAACGTCCGCTCGCGAAGCTCACCACCGCCGCGTGCGCGGGCTGCAGCGCGAACAGCGCGGCGGCCAGGAAGGCTGCCAGCGGATCGGCCAGCCGGCCGAGGGCCAGCCGCCACACGGCCAGCACGGTGGCCGTGTGCAGCGCGAGGTTGGTGGCCAGGAAGCCGGTGCCCTCGAAGCCCCACAACGCATGGTCGGCGACGTAGCTCAGCCGCAGCAGCGGCCGGAAGCCGTTGGCCAGCCGCTCGCGCAGGGCCTCGCCGCCGGCCGTGGCCGGGTCGAGCACGATGTTGGGCAGGTCGTCGTACTGGAAGCCGCCGGCCAGCCCGGCGGCCCAGGCGGCGAGGCACAGCGCCAGCAGCGCGACCGCCGCCATGGGCTCGGTCGCGGGAAGAAGAGGGATGCGGGAAGCCGGAAGGCGGGCTGCGGGCATCCGGCGATTCTGTCGAGCGCGCCGCGCGCCAGCCATTGGCCGAAGCGCCTATGTCAGCCGTGATGTCGCCCACAAAAAAGCCGGCGCTTCGGCCGGCTCGTCGTTGGGTGCGCCGCGAACGGCGCGCCGCCATCAGGCCGCGAGGGCCGCGACGCTCTGGTTCGCGGCTTCGGCGGTCGCCGTGCCGATGTCGCCGCGGGCCGAGGCCAGCGCGGCGTTCTTGACCGCGTCGCCCATGCCGAGGCCCTCGGCGCGCACGAAGCGCACGTCGGTGATGCCGAAGAAGCCGAAGATCACCTTCAGGTAGCTCTCCTGGTGCTCGGTGGCCTGGCCGCCTTCGGTGGTCGAGTAGATGCCGCCGCGGCTCGAGGCCACGATCACGGTCTTGCCGCCGGCGAGACCGACCGGGCCCTTGTCGGTGTACTTGAAGGTGCGGCCGGCCTGCGCGAGGCGGTCGATCCAGGCCTTGAGCTGGCTCGGAATGGTGAAGTTGTAGAGCGGGGCGCCCACGACCACCACGTCGGCGGCGAGGAACTGGCTCACCAGCTTCTCGGACAGCGTGTTCTCGCGCTGCTGGGCCTCGGTCGGCTGGGCCTGCACGCCGGTCTTGATGCCGAGCGCGTCGGCGCTGAAGTGGGAGGGGGTGTCGACCGCGAGGTCGAGGTACTCGACCGTGGTGTCGGGATGGGCGGCGCGCCAGGCGGCCACGGTTTCGGCCGTCAGCAGGCGCGAGGTGGAGTTGCCGCTGAGGATGCTGGAGTCGATGTGGAGCAGCTTCATGGTGTTGATCGCTTTCTTTCTTTCGATGTCGGCGCTCAAAAGTGGCCGGCGTGGTCAGAATTCTATTTTTGGTGCGAGTGGGTGATAAGTAGGTAAAAATAAGCCACATCGTTTCAAAAACAGGACAGTAAAGCCATGCAGGACCTCAACGACATGGTGTTCTTCGCCGAAGTGGCCGAGCGCGGCGGCTTCGCGGCCGCGAGCCGGGCGCTGGGCATTCCGAAGTCGCGGCTGTCGCGGCGCGTGGCCGAGCTCGAGGAGCAGCTCGGCGTGCAGCTGATGCAGCGCAGCACGCGGCGGCTGTCGCTCACGCCGGCCGGCGAGATCTACCTGCGCCACGCGGCCTCGGTGCGCGACGCGGCGCGCGCGGCCTCGGAGGCGGTGGCCCAGGTGCAGACCGAGCCCAGCGGCCTGGTGCGGCTCAGCTGCCCGGTCACGATCTCGCACAGCGGGCTGGCGCAGGTGCTGCCGAGCTTCCTCGAGCGCTATCCGGCGGTGCGCATCGACATGCGGGTGATCAACCGGCCCGTCGACCTGATCGAGGAGGGCATCGACATCGCACTGCGCGTGCGGCCCCAGATCGAGGACAGCGCGACGCTGGTGGCGCGCACCTTCGGCACCAGCCGCGGCGTGCTGGTGGCCACGCCCGAGCTGGTGCGGCGGCTCGGGCCGATCGAGGGGCCGGACGATCTCGCGAAGCTGCCGACGGCGGCGATGTCGGTCAATGGGGAAGGGCGCAGCGAATGGCGGCTCGAGGGGCCCAAGGGCCGGATCCACGTGCATTCCCACACGCCGCGCTACGTGGCCGACGACCTCGCGACGCTGCAGTACGCCGCGCTGGCCGGGGTGGGCGCGACCCTGCTGCCCGACTACATGTGCCGCGCCGACCTCAACGAGGGCCGGCTGACCCGGGTGCTGTGCGACTGGGGACCGGCGCCGGTGATCGCGCACATGGTGTTTCCGGCGCGGCGCGCGCTGGTGCCGGCGGTGCGGCGGCTGATCGACTTCCTGGTCGAGCACCTGGAGCATGGGGCGCACCGCATGTTCTAGGCGGCTTCAAGGTCCCGGATCGCCTCGTTATGCAAAAAACGTCATAACCAAACAATCAGATATTCGTTTGGCATCCTTGGCGGGGTTCGGACAATCCAGGTCTTCCATTCCATCCGAGGAACGACCATGGCAACCCTCCGTCTCGGCGACACCGCCCCCGATTTCACCCAGGATTCCAGCGAAGGCCCGATCAAATTCCATGAATGGGCCGGCGATTCGTGGGTCGTGTTCTTCTCGCACCCGGCCGACTTCACGCCCGTGTGCACCACCGAACTCGGCAAGACGGCGGCCCTGTCGGGCGAATTCCAGAAGCGCGGCGTGAAGCCGATCGCGCTGAGCGTGGACCCGGCCGACAAGCACAAGGAATGGATCGGCGACATCAACGACACGCAGAACACCACGGTCAACTTCCCGATCGTGGCCGACGCCGACCGCAAGGTGTCGGACCTCTACGACCTGATCCACCCGAACGCCTCGGCCACCGCCACGGTGCGCAGCGTGTTCATCATCGATCCGAAGAAGGCGATCCGCACCATCATCACCTACCCGGCCTCGACCGGCCGCAACTTCGACGAGATCCTGCGCGTCATCGACTCGCTGCAGCTCACCGACAGCCACAAGGTGGCGACGCCCGTGAACTGGAAGGACGGCGACGACGTGGTCATCATCCCGAGCCTGCAGGACCCGGCCGAGATCGCCCAGCGCTTCCCCAAGGGCTACAAGGCGGTGCGCCCCTACCTGCGCCTGACGCCGCAGCCGAACAAGTAAGCCGGCGGCATCGGCCCAGGCCCGTCACCTTCGCATGCAGACCCGCATCGTCATCGTTCCCGGCTGGCGCGACTCCGGCCCCGGCCACTGGCAGAGCCTGTGGCAGGAGCGCATTCCGGGCGCCGCGCGCGTGCAGCAGGACGACTGGGCCTCGCCGCGGCGCGAGGCCTGGGTGTCGACGCTGGCGCGGCTGGTGCTCGCATCGCCGCAGCCGGTGGTGATCGCGGCGCACAGCCTGGGCTGCATCGCCACGGCGCACCTGCCGGCGGAGGCCGCGGCCCGGATCCAGGGCGCGCTGCTGGTGGCCCCGGCCGACCCGGAGCGCCGCGCCGTGCTGTCGGACTTCGCGCCCGTGCCCTATGCGGCGCTGCCGTACCGCAGCATCGTTGTGGCCAGCAGCAACGATCCCTTCTGCCCGATCCGCCTTGCGGGCGCATATTCGCGCGCCTGGGGCAGCGAGTTCGTTCGCATGCAGAATGCGGGCCACATCAACGTCGACTCGGGGCACGGGGAATGGCCGCTCGGCCTGGCCCTGCTCCAGTCGCTGACCGACGAGCCCGCCGCCTGACCGGCGGGCCGTGATTTTTCAGAAACCTTGGCAACCACATGACTTCCAGAATCAAGACCTTCGCCGCCGTGCTCGCGCTGGCGTCCTCCGCACTCGCCGGCAGCAGCGCCCTGGCCCAGGGCACCGGCCTGCTGAACGCCTCGTACGACGTGGCGCGCGAGTTCTACAAGGACTACAACGCGGCCTTCACGGCGCACTACAAGAAGGCCACCGGCAAGGACGTCAAGATCGACCAGTCGCACGGCGGCTCCAGCGCCCAGGCGCGCGCGGTGGCCGACGGCCTCGATGCCGACGTGGTGACCATGAACACCTCGACCGACATCGACTTCCTGGCCAACGCCGGCGTGGTCGCCAAGGACTGGACCAAGAAATTCCCCGAGAACGCATCGCCGACCACCTCGACCATGCTGTTCCTGGTGCGCAACGGCAATCCCAAGGGCATCAAGGACTGGGACGACCTCGTCAAGCCCGGCATCCAGGTCGTGATCGTCAACCCCAAGACCGGCGGCAACGGCCGCTACGCCTACCTGGCGGCCTGGGGCTACGTCAAGAAGAAGGGCGGCACCGACGCCCAGGCGGCCGAATTCGTCGGCAAGCTGTTCAAGAACACGCCGGTGCTGGCGCGCGGCGGCCGCGATGCCACCACCGCCTTCCTGCAACGCAACATCGGCGACGCGCTGATCACCTTCGAATCCGAAGTGGTCTCGATCGACCGCGAATTCGGCACCGGCAAGGTCGACTCGGTCTACCCGTCGATCAGCATCGTGGCCGAGAACCCCGTGGCCGTGGTCGAGCGCACCGTCGCCAAGAAGGGCACCGGCGAACTCGCCAAGGCCTACCTCGACTGGCTGTACTCCGAAGAAGCGCAGGAAATCGCCGCCAAGCACGCGCTGCGCCCGCGTTCGCAGACCGTGCTCAAGAAGTACGCCGCGACCTTCAAGCCGCTGCAGCTGTTCACGGTGCAGGAGCTGTTCGGCAGCCTCGGCGAAGCGCAGAAGGTGCACTTCAACGACGGCGGCCAGTTCGACAAGCTCTACACGCCCGGCGCCCGGTAAATGAGCGGGGCAAGCTCCTCGGCGCTGTCCTCACCGGCAGCGCCGTTTTCGCGTGCGGTCGGCGCTGGTGGCGCCAAGCGCGTGCTGCCCGGCTTCTCGATGACGCTGGGTTTCGCGGTCTTCTACCTCTGCCTGATCGTGCTGATCCCGCTGTCGGCGCTGGTCTTCAAGACCTTCACGCTGAACTGGGACCAGTTCTGGGTCGCCGTGACCGCGCCGCGCGTGCTGGCCTCGTACCGGCTGACCTTCGGCGCCTCGCTGCTCGCGGCGCTGGTGAACCTGGTGTTCGGGCTGCTCGTGGCCTGGGTGCTGGTGCGCTACAAGTTCCCGGGCAAGCGCATCGTCGATGCGCTGGTCGACCTGCCGTTCGCGCTGCCCACGGCCGTGGCCGGCATCTCGCTGACTGCGCTGCTGGCCGGCAACGGCTGGGTCGGGCAGTACCTCGAGCCGCACGGCATCAAGCTCGCGTTCACGCCCGCGGGCGTGGTGATCGCGCTGATCTTCATCGGGCTGCCCTTCGTGGTGCGCACGGTGCAGCCGGTGCTCGAAGACGCCGAGAAGGAACTCGAGGAAGCCGCCACCTCGCTGGGCGCGACGCGGCTGCAGACCTTCACCAAGGTGATCTTCCCCTCGATCGCGCCGGCGCTGCTCACGGGCTTCGCCATGGCCTTCGCGCGCGCGATCGGCGAGTACGGCTCGGTGATCTTCATCGCCGGCAACATGCCGATGATCTCGGAGATCACGCCGCTGATCATCATCGGCAAGCTCGAGCAGTACGACTACGCGGGCGCCACGGCGGTCGCGCTGGTGATGCTGGTGATCTCGTTCCTGCTGCTCTTGGTCATCAACGGCCTGCAGGCATGGCAGCGTCGCCGCGCGGGAGCTTGAGATGAGCGCACCTACCAAAGTCATCCGCCGCACCCAGGCCGGCACCACCGAAGCCGCCTGGGTCCGCTGGCTGCTGATCGGCCTCGCGCTGGTCTTCATGTTCCTGTTCCTCGTGCTGCCCCTGGCGGCCGTGGCGACCGAGGCGCTGCGCAAGGGCCTCGACGCCTATCTCGAGGCGCTGAAGGAACCCGACGCCTGGAGCGCGATCCGCCTGACCTTGATCACGGCCGCCATCGCGGTGCCGCTGAACCTGGTGTTCGGCGTGGCCGCGGCCTGGGCCATCGCCAAGTTCGAGTTCCGCGGCAAGGCTTTCCTCACCACGCTGATCGACCTGCCGTTCGCGGTGTCGCCGGTGGTGGCGGGCCTGATCTACGTGCTGGTGTTCGGCGCCCAGGGCTGGTTCGGCCCGTGGCTGGCCGCGCACGACATCAAGATCATCTTCGCCGTGCCCGGCATCGTGCTGGCCACGGTGTTCGTGACCTTCCCGTTCATCGCGCGCGAGCTGATCCCGCTGATGCAGGCGCAGGGCACCGACGAGGAACAGGCCGCGATCGTGCTCGGCGCGAACGGCTGGCAGACCTTCTGGCGCGTGACCCTGCCCAACATCAAGTGGGGCCTGCTGTACGGGGTGATCCTGTGCAATGCGCGCGCCATGGGCGAGTTCGGCGCGGTGTCGGTGGTCTCGGGCCACATCCGCGGCCAGACCAACACCATGCCGCTGCACGTGGAAGTGCTCTACAACGAATACCAGTCGGTGGCCGCCTTCGCGGTGGCCTCGCTGCTGGCGATCCTGGCGCTGGTGACGCTGGTGATCAAGTCGGTGATCGAGTGGCGCCACGAGCGCGAGATGAAGGCGATCGCCGAGTTGCCGCCGGAGCGGCCGACGGCGGCCTAGGAAGAAAGAATTTCATGAGCATCGAAATCCGCAACATCAGCAAGCAGTTCGGCACCTTCCGGGCCTTGAACGACGTCAACCTGAACGTCGAGTCGGGCGAGCTCGTCGCGCTGCTCGGCCCCTCGGGCTGCGGCAAGACCACGCTGCTGCGCATCATCGCCGGGCTGGAAACGGCCGATGCCGGCAGCATCCTGTTCTCGGGCGAGGACACCACCGACGTGCACGTGCGCGAGCGCCAGGTCGGCTTCGTGTTCCAGCACTACGCGCTGTTCCGCCACATGACCGTGTTCGAGAACGTGGCCTTCGGCCTGCGCGTGAAGCCGCGCAAGGAGCGCCCGAGCGAGGCCCAGATCAAGTCCAAGGTGACCGAGCTGCTCAAGCTCGTGCAGCTCGACTGGCTGGCCGACCGCTATCCGCCGCAGCTCTCTGGCGGCCAGCGCCAGCGCATCGCGCTGGCCCGTGCGCTCGCCGTCGAGCCCAAGGTGCTGCTGCTCGACGAGCCCTTCGGCGCGCTCGACGCCAAGGTGCGCAAGGAACTGCGCCGCTGGCTGCGCCGGCTGCACGACGAGCTGCACGTCACCTCGATCTTCGTCACCCACGACCAGGAGGAGGCGCTCGAGGTGGCCGACCGCGTGGTGGTCATCAACAAGGGCCACATCGAGCAGGTCGGCTCGCCGCAGGAGGTCTGGGACCAGCCCGCGAGCCCGTTCGTCTATGGTTTCCTCGGCGACGTGAACCTGTTCCACGGCCGCGCCGACAATGGCTCGGTGCAGCTGGGCGACCTGCGCCTCGATTCGCCCGAGCACAGCGGCGCGCGCGACGCCAAGGCGCTGGCCTACGTCCGTCCGCATGACCTGGATGTGACACGCCACGTGCCGGGCGCGACGAGCGGCATCGTCGCCACGCTGGCGCGCGCGATCGTCGTCGGTCCGATCGCGCGGCTGGAACTTGAACCCGTCGACACGAATCCAGACAATCCGGGCTCCGGAACCATCATCGAGGCGCAACTCCCTGCGCAACAGTTCCGTGACCTGGGCTTGAAGGAGGGCGACACCGTGGTCGCCACGCCGCGCAAGGCCAGGGTGTTCGTAGAAGAGGATTGGGTGTCTCCTTGATCGATTGGTACTTCGGCGCGCCGCGCCGCGCTTACGGCCTGATCTGCCTGGCCTGTGTGCTCATGCTGGCCTTCGGGCTCTACCTGCAGCACGTGGTGGGGCTCGAGCCCTGTCCCATGTGCATCGTCCAGCGTTATGCGCTGGTGCTGGTGGCGCTGTTCACCGGGTTGGCCGGGGCCTTCCGCGGCCGCGCGCTGCAACTCGGCGGCGGCTTCCTGGCGCTGCTGGCCGCCATCGGCGGTGCCTACACGGCCGCCTCGCAGAGCTGGCTGCAGTGGTATCCGCCCGAGGTGGTGTCGTGCGGGCGCGACCTCTACGGCATGATCGAGACCTTCCCGCTCAAGCGGGCGCTGCCGATGATCTTCCGCGGCGGCGGCGACTGCTCGAAGATCGACTGGTCGCTGTTCGGCCTCACGCTGGCGAACTGGTCCTTCATCGCCTTCACGGTGCTGTCGGTCCTGCTGCTGGTGCTGCTGTTGCGCCGGCGTCCGGCGCGCTGAGCGCGGCATTCGCCGCATCGGCCTCCCAAGGCGGACCGCGGGTCCGCCTTTCGTCTTTGTGGCGCCCGTCACGGTGATGTAGGCGGTGAGGGCGGAGTAACCCCGCGGCGGAACTCCGCCTTTAGGAACGCTTCAGACAGCGGGACTAGGATGACCCCATCCCTCATGCATCGCGACCCGGCCGCAGAGCCCGGCGAATGCATCCCCCGCCCGTTCCACTCCCTTCCCGCTGCATGCCCCAGACTCCGCCCCGGCGTTCGCGCAAGCTCCTCTACGGCATCCTGGCCCTCGTCGTGCTCGGCATCGCGGCCGCGATCGTGCTCACGCCGGCCAAGAAACCCGAATACCTGACGGCGACGGTGCAGCGCGCCGACCTCGAGAACGCGGTGCTGGCCACCGGCGTGCTGCAGGCGCTCAAGCAGGTGGAGGTGGGCGCGCAGGTCACGGGCCAGCTCAAGTCGCTCAAGGTGTCGCTGGGCCAGACCGTGAAGAAGGGCGACTGGCTGGCCGAGATCGATCCCGCGATCTCGCAGAACACGCTGGCGCAGGAACAGGCCCGGCTCGACAACCTGCAGGCCCAGAAGGTGGCGAAGGAAGTGCGCGTCAGGCAGGCGGAGCTGGCCTGGGCGCGCCAGCGCGAGATGCTGGCGCAGGACGCCTCGGCGCGGCAGGACATGGAGAGCGCCGACGCCGAACTGCGCGCGCTGCGCGCCGACGCGGTGTCGCTCGACGCGCAGATCCGCCGGCAGCGCCTGGCCGTGTCCTCGGCCCAGACCAACCTCTCGTACACCCGCATCATCGCGCCCATCGACGGCGACGTGATCTCGATCAAGACGCTCGAGGGCCAGACCGTGGTCGCTTCGTTCCAGGTGCCCACGCTGATGACACTGGCCGACCTGTCGACGATGACGATCAAGGCCCAGGTGTCCGAAGCCGACGTGGTGCGCGTGCGCGCCGGGCTGCCGGTCTACTTCACCATCCTCGGCGACCCCGACAAGCGCTACCACGGCACCCTGCGCGCGGTGCAGCCCTCGCCCGAGAAGATCAACAACGCGGTGTTCTTCAACGCGCTGTTCGACGTGCCGAACCCCGACCGCACCCTGCGCGTGGACATGACGGCCCAGGTCGCGATCATGCTCGGCGAGGCGAAGCAGGCGCTGACCGTGCCGCTGACCGCGCTCGGCAACCGCGACAAGGAGGGCCGCTACGAGGTGCGCGTGCTCAAGGCCGACCACACGCCCGAGACGCGCAAGGTGCGCACCGGCATCACCAACAACTTCCAGGCCCAGGTGCTCGAGGGGCTGAAGGAAGGCGACCAGGTCATCACCGGCGACGCCTCGGCCGTGGAGCCGCGCGAGGGCGAGGCCAACGGCGGCGAGCGCCGCGGCAAGGGCCCATGACGCAGCCGCCACGGCAGGCCCTGCTGTCGCTGCGCGGCATCGGGCGCAGCTTCCCCTCGGGCGAGACGCGGGTGCAGGTGCTCGAGGACGTGAACCTCGACATCGGCCACGGCGAGATGCTCGCGATCGTCGGCGCCTCGGGCTCGGGCAAGTCGACGCTGATGAACATCCTGGGCTGCCTCGACCGGCCCAGCAGCGGCAGCTACACGGTCTCGGGCCACGACGTGGGCACGCTCGACAGCGACGCGCTGGCCGAGCTGCGGCGCGAGCACTTCGGCTTCATCTTCCAGCGCTACCACCTGATGCAGCACCTGACGGCCACCGGCAACGTCGAGGTGCCGGCGGTGTACGCGGGCACCGACGGCGCGGCGCGCGAGGCGAGGGCGCGGCAGCTGCTCGCGCGCCTGGGCCTGGACGACCGCGGCGACCACCGGCCGAGCCAGCTCTCGGGCGGCCAGCAGCAGCGCGTGAGCATCGCGCGCGCGCTGATGAACGGCGGCGAGGTGATCCTGGCCGACGAGCCCACGGGCGCGCTCGACAGCCGCAGCGGCCAGGAGGTGATCGCGATCCTGCGCGAGCTGCATGCGCAGGGCCACACCATCATCATCGTGACCCACGACATGCAGGTGGCGAGCTGCACCGAGCGCATCATCGAGATCGCCGACGGCCGCATCGTGGGCGACCGGCCCAACGTGCCGACCGTGGCCGCGCCCGAAGCCACCGGCGCCGCCGAGGTACCGCGGCCCGTGACCCGGCCCGCCACGGGCGGCCGGCTGAGCACCGGCTGGTCGCGCTTCGCCGAGGCCTTCCGCATGGCCTGGCGCTCGATGATGTCGCACCGCATGCGCACCGCGCTCACCATGCTGGGCATCGTGATCGGCATCACCTCGGTGGTCTCGATCGTGGCGATCGGGGAGGGCGCCAAGCGCTTCGTGCTGTCCGACATCCGCGCCATCGGCACCAACACGCTCGACATCTATCCGGGCCGCGACTTCGGCGACGACAAGGCGCAGAGCATCCGCACCCTGGTGCCGGCCGACCTGCAGGCGATCGCGGCGCAGCCCTTCGTCCACAGCGTGACGCCGGCCACCATGCGCAGCCTGCGGCTGCGCTACCGCAGCATCGACATCAACGGCAACGTCAACGGCGTGAGCGACAACTACTTCGCCGTGCGCGACGTGCAGATGGCCAGCGGCATCGCCTTCAACGCCAACGACGTGCGGCACCAGTCGCAGGTGGTGGTGATCGACCAGAACACGCGCCGCAAGCTGTTCCCCGAGGGCGTGGATCCGCTCGGCAAGATCATCCTGGTCGGCAGCCTGCCGTGCACCGTGATCGGCGTGGCGCAGGAGAAGAAGAGCATGTTCGGCGAGAACAAGCAGCTCAACATCTGGCTGCCCTACAGCACGGCGGCGAGCCGGCTGTTCGGCCAGCAGCACTTCGACGGCATCACGGTGCGCATCCGCGACGAGCAGCCGACCAAGGCGGCCGAGGACGGCATCGTGAAGCTGCTGACCCTGCGCCACGGCGGCAAGGACTTCTTCACCTTCAACATGGACAGCATCGTGAAGACGGCCGAGCGCACCAGCCAGTCGCTGACCCTGCTGCTGTCGCTGATCGCGGTGATCTCGCTGGTGGTGGGCGGCATCGGCGTGATGAACATCATGCTGGTGTCTGTGACCGAGCGCACGCGCGAGATCGGCATCCGCATGGCGGTGGGCGCGCGCCAGAGCGACGTGCTGCAGCAGTTCCTGACCGAGGCCGTGCTGGTGTGCCTGGTCGGCGGGCTGATCGGCGTGCTGCTGTCCTATGGCATCAGCTTCCTGTTCTCCCTGTTCGTGAAGCAATGGCAGATGATCTTCTCGCTCGGTGCCGTGCTGTCGGCCTTCTTCTGCGCCTCGCTGATCGGCGTGCTGTTCGGCTACCTGCCGGCGCGCAATGCGGCGCGGCTCGATCCCATCGAGGCACTGGCCCGTGAGTAAGGCGCGCCTGCTCCCCCTGGCCCTCGTGGCCGCGCTGCTCGCGGCCGGCTGCACCGCGTTCCAGCCCGAGCGCCGGCCCGAGAAACCGCTCGCGCTGCCCGCGGCCTGGCAGCAGCCGCAGCCGGGCACGGCCAGCGCGGCGGCGGTGTTCCCGGCGAAGTGGTGGTCGGCCTTCGGCGATCCGCGGCTCGATGCGCTGGTCGACCAGGCGCTGCGGGTCAACAACGACCTCGCGGCCGCCGGCATCCGGGTGCAGCGCGCGCAGCTGCAGGCCGGCCTGGCCGACACCAACCTCACGCCCGGCGTGGTCGGGCAGGCTGCCACCAGCCGCGGCTACGACCTCAAGCGCGGCGGCGTCGCGGGCTCGAGCTCGAGTTCGCTCGTGACGCTGAGCTACGAGCTCGACCTCTGGGGCCGGCTCGCGGCGGTGCGCAGCGCGGCCGACTGGGAACTGAAGGCGACCCAGTCCGACCGGCAGGCCGCGGCGCTGGCGCTGGTCGCCACCACCGCCAATCTCTACTGGCAGACCGGCTACCTGAACCAGCGCATCGCGCTGAGCGAGGCCGGCATGGAGGACGCGCGGCGCATCGTGGCGCTGGTGCGCGCGCGCTACGAGGCCGGCGCTGTGTCTGGCCTCGATGTGGCGCAGGCCGGCCAGAACCTCGCGAGCCAGGAGGCGGCGCACACGCAGCTGCTGCAGCAGCGCGTGGAAACGCGCAACGCGCTCGCGATCCTGTTCGATCGTCCGCCCGAGGTGGCGGCCGAGGAGCCCGCGAGCCTGCCCGACGTGGCGCTGCCCGCCATCGAAGCGGGCCTGCCCGCCAGCCTGCTGGGCCGGCGTCCCGACCTGCGCGCGGCCGAGCAGCGGCTGCGCGGCGCGGTCGCCAATGTCGACGCGACGCGCACCGGCTTCTATCCGGCGCTGAGCCTCACGGGCTCGCTCGGCACTTCGAGCACGGCACTGGGCGAGCTGCTGCGCAATCCGGTCGCGACGCTGGGCGCGGGGCTGGCGCTGCCGTTCCTGCAATGGAACACGGCGCGGCTGACGGTGGCGGTGTCGCAGAGCCAGTACGAGGAAGCGGTGGTGGGCTTCCGCCAGGCGCTGTACACGTCGTTGTCGGAGGTGGAGAACGCGCTCTCGTCGCGCACGCAACTGCGCGACGAGAGCGCGAAGCTGGCGGTGGCGCTGGAGCTGGCGCAGCGCGCCGAGCGGCTGTCGGAGGTGCGCTACCGCGCGGGCGCGACCGCGCTGCAGCCGGTGCTCGATGCGAAGGACCGGCGGCGCGCGGCCGAGGTGTCGCTGGCGCAGAACCGGGTCAACCAGCTCAACGCGACCATGACGCTCTACAAGGCGCTCGGTGGCGGGCCGCTGGAGTGATTCGTCAGGGCTGGAACGGCGGCGCGCCGCGCAGCTTGCGCCAGAGCAGGCCCGGCAGCCGCAGCACGAACTCCACCATGAGCCGCGTGTGCATCCAGGTCAAAAGCACGTTGTCGCGTCCGTAGCGGAAGTGCGAAACCCCACCTTCCTCGGCCGTCAGGTACTTGACCGGCGCGTCGATGTTCACCGGCTTCACGCCGCGCCAGGCCAGCCGCACCACGGCCTCGGTGTCGAAGTCGAAGCGGCGCATCCAGGGCTGGCGCTGCATCACCGCGATCAGGTCCTGCACCGGGTAGACGCGAAAGCCGTAGAGCGAATCGCCGACGCCGGCGAACAGCGTCTCGAGCTGGGTCCAGCCGTTGGAGACGCGGCGCCCGCGCACGCGCAGCAGCGGCGCGCTGGCATCGAACACCGGGCGGCCCAGCACCATGGTCTCGGGCCGGGCCAGCGAGGCCTGCATGAAGGCCGGGATCAGCGGGGCCGGGTGCTGGCCGTCGGAATCCATGGTGAGCGCGTGCGTGAAGCCCGCGTCGCGCGCCGCGCGCAGCCCGTGCAGCACCGCCGCGCCCTTGCCCTGGTTCTCGGGCAGCAGCCACACGCGCAGGCCGGGGCGGTCGGCCGCCATCCGCTGCAGCCGCTCGCCGGTGCCGTCGTCGCTGCCGTCGACCACCACCCATACCGGGCTCCATTGCGCGAGCGCCGCCTCGACGGTGGAGAACAGGCGCTCGCCCGTGTTGTAGCTCGGGATCAGGACAAGGTGGGTGCGCGAGGCGTCTGGCATTCGGGAGAGTCGGCGTCGGCGGCGCGCCGTTCGAGCTGGTGGCGGAAATATTGTTCGAGGTCCGATTGCAACACGTCGCTGTCCTGCGTCGGCGCGAAGCGCTGGCCCAGGCGCAGCTTGAACACGATCGGCAGCGGCGGCACGCGCCAGATCGGCCAGCCCTTGCCGAGGTAGGGCGAGTCGGTGTCGATGAACACGGTCTGGATCGGTGCCTGCGCGAGCTTGGCGATCAGCGTGACGCCGGGGCGGAACGGATTGAGCGGCGGCGTGACGGTGCGCGTGCCCTCGGGAAAGATCACCAGCTGGCCGCCTTCGCGCAGGTCGGCCACCGCCAGCCGCACCATGGTGCGTGCCGATTCGTTGCTGATATAGCGTGCCAGCCGCGCGCCCGCGCCCAGGAAGATGTTGTGCAGCAGCTCGGCCTTCATGATGCAGGCGCTGCGCGGCAGCCGCGCCACCAGCAGCAGCGCGTCGAGCATGGTCGGGTGGTTGGCCACGAAGATCACGCCGGGCTCGTCGCGCAGCGCGTCGAGGCAGCTCGCGTCGATGCGCATCATGCCGGTGACCGAGGCCAGGCCCCAGAAGGCGCGGTAGGCGAATGCGATGGTGGCGCGGCCCAGCGCGCGCGCCGGCTTCACCGGCATCACCGGGTAGATCAGCATCGCGAAGGCGTTCCAGACCAGCGAGATCAGGCCGAGGAACAGCAGCAGCGCATAGAGCATCAGCGCAAGCGGGACGGCCGTGAGAATGCGCAGCACGCGGAGGATCATCGGGAAAGGGTGGGGGCTGCCGTTCGAGCGTCAGTCCCGCCGCCGCCCGGGGGCGGTGGCATGGGCTTCGATCTCGACCAGCAGGTCGCCGCGGCAGATGTCGGCCTCGAGGTATACCGCGCCGCGCACCATCGGCGCGTCGGACCCGAGCGCGTCTTCGAGCACGCCGCGCACGGCTTCCAGATCGGCCGGGTGGCGCACGTAGACCACGCTGTCGAGCGCGGCCAGCGAGAAGCGCGCCGATCCCTGCGCGTTGGCGGCATTCACCACGGCCTCGAGGTTGCGCAGCGTCTCGCGGGTCTGCTCGCGCACGTCGCCGCGGTGCACGGTCTCGTGGCCGACGATGCTCGCGGTGCCCGAGATGAACAGCGCGCAGCGGTCGTCGCCGATGTCGGCCAGCGCCGCGCGCGAGAAGGTGGGCGCGCGCGGCCCGTAGGTCGAGGGATAGCGGTAGGCCGAGACCTGGCGCGGGTTCTCGATCGGCAGCGGTGCGCGGCGCCCGGCCAGGAAGCGGACCGACAGCGCGCCGCGGTGGATGCCCAGCGCGCAGGCGGCCGGAGCGCCCTCGAAGGCGGCGCGGCCGGCCTCGAGGAAGGCGTCCTGCCGGCCCAGGTTGAACTGGCGGTAGCGTTCGAGCCCGCCGCCGTCGCCGTTGATCTGCGGCAGGTAGTTCCAGATCCGCAGCGGATGGGCGATGCCGCTCTGGTCGAGCGTGGCGAACAGGTCGCGGTAGGCCCGGTGCGCCAGTTCGGCCAGGCCCTGCTTCTCGACGCTTTCGTCGAGATCGATCGCGCCGAGCAGCCAGTGCTCGTCGGCGCGCCAGCGCACGAGGCCGGTGCGGCCGGTCCGCACGGCCGGCCCTGTGGCATGCCAGACGTCGGCGACGGCGCCGCGTGCCGACAGCACGCTGGCGTCGACCGGCGGCATCCAGTCGATGCGCTCGGGCGTGCCGTAGCCGATGGCGGCGAAGGGTGCCGGCCCGTCGGCGGCCAGCGCGAGGCTGTCCCTGAAGGACAGGCGCTCCACGCGCAGGGAGGAGGAAGAAGAGGGTGTTTCGCCCTGGAAGCGCACGATCAGGAAGCCTTTGCGAGGGGATCGGGGCCTGCCTGCGGGCGGTCCGCCCCGGTCGCGCGGGGCGCGTGGCGGGTGGGCGGCAGCGTCGGATGTCCCGACCCGGCGAAAGGCAATGGCGTCATCGAGGGATTATCACCAAAAGGTTTGACCGGTCCGCCCGGCCGCGGCGCCGGTCCGTTGTGCGCGCCGGACAGTAAACTCGCAACCTGCTTCGAAAACACAGGACAGCGAGAGAAAAGCCATGGCCGGACACAGCAAATGGGCAAACATTCAGCACCGGAAGGGCCGGCAGGACGAAAAAAGAGGAAAGCTCTGGACCCGCGCCATCCGTGAAATCATGGTGGCGGCCCGGGCCGGCGGCGGCGACCTGAGCGCCAACCCCCGCCTGCGGCTGGCGGTCGAAAAGGCCAAGGCGGTCAATCTGCCGGCCGACACCGTCAAGCGCAACATCGACAAGGCCACGGGCAATCTCGAAGGCGTCAATTACGAAGAGATTCGTTACGAAGGGTACGGCATCGGCGGCGCGGCGATCATCGTCGACACCATGACCGACAACCGCGTGCGCACCGTGGCCGAAGTGCGCCACGCCTTCGCCAAGCACGGCGGCAACATGGGCACCGAGGGCTCGGTGGCCTTCCAGTTCAAGCATTGCGGCCAGTTCGTCTTCGCCCCGGGCACCGATGAAGACAAGGTGATGGAAGTGGCGCTCGAGGCCGGCGCGGAAGACGTCGTGACCGACGACGACGGCGCCATCGAGGTGATCACCGCGCCCGGCGACTTCGAGGCGGTGAAGAACGCGCTCGAGGCGGCGGGCCTCAAGCCCGAGGTGGCCGAGGTCACGATGCGGGCCGAGAACACCGTCGACGTGACCGGCGAGGACGCCGCGAAGATGCAGAAGCTGCTCGACGTGCTCGAGGACCTCGACGACGTGCAGGATGTCTATCACAACGCCTCGCTGTCCGAATGAGGGCCGGCACCCGGCAACGGCAATGATGGAAAGAACACAGCGTATGAAGGCCCGAGAATGAAGGTACTGGTGATTGGGGGAGGGGGCCGCGAGCACGCCCTGGCATGGCGGCTGGCGCAGGCCGTGCGGGTCAGCCGCATCTACGTGGCGCCCGGCAATGGCGGAACGGTCACCGATCCGCGCTACGACGGCATCGACATCACCGAGCCCGCCGCGCTGCGCGAGTGGGCGCTCAAGGAAAAGATCGCGCTGACGGTGGTCGGCCCCGAGGCCCCGCTGGCCGCGGGCGTGGTCGACGAATTCCGCGCGCACGGCCTGCGCATCTTCGGCCCGACCAAGGCCGCCGCCCAGCTCGAGAGCTCGAAGGCCTTCTCCAAGGCCTTCATGAAGCGCCACAAGATCCCGACGGCCGAGTACGAGGCCTTCACCGACGCCGCCGCGGCCCATGCCTACATCGACGCCAAGGGCGCGCCGATCGTGGTCAAGGCCGACGGACTGGCCGCCGGCAAGGGCGTGGTCGTGGCCATGACCGCGCAGGAAGCGCACGACGCGGTCGACTTCATGCTGGTCGACAACAAGTTCGGCGTGTCGCACAACGAGGGCGGCGCCCGCGTCGTGATCGAGGAGTTCCTGCAGGGCGAGGAAGCCAGCTTCATCGTGCTGTGCGACGGCAAGAACGTGACCGCGCTGGCCACCAGCCAGGACCACAAGCGCCTGCTCGACAACGACGAGGGCCCCAACACCGGCGGCATGGGCGCCTACTCGCCCGCGCCCGTGGTCACGGCCGAGGTGCATGCGCGCGCGATGCGCGAGATCATCCTGCCGACCATCCGCGGCATGGAGAAGGACGGCATTCCCTACACCGGCTTCCTCTACGCCGGCCTGATGATCGATGCGCAGGGCCATCCCAAGACGCTCGAGTTCAACTGCCGCATGGGCGACCCCGAGACCCAGCCGATCATGATGCGGCTGAAGTCCGACCTGTTCGAGGTGTTCTGGCACGCCACCGACGGCACGCTCGACCAGGTCGAGCTGCAGTGGGACCGCCGCGTCGCGCTCGGCGTGGTGATGGCCGCGCACGGCTACCCGCTCTCGCCGCGCAAGGGCGACCGCATCGACGGCATTCCCGCCGAGGCGCCCGATGCCGTGGTGTTCCATGCCGGCACCACCGTGAAGGACGGCGAACTCCAGACCAGCGGCGGCCGCGTGCTCTGCGTGACCGTGCTGGCCGACAGCGTCAAGCTCGCGCAGCAGCGCGCCTACGAGGTGGCGGCGCGGGTGCGCTTCGACGGCGCCCAGTACCGCCGCGACATCGGTTTCCGCGCCGTGCAGGCGCGCGGCCACGGCACCAACGGTTGATGCAGCGGCCACCCTCCGATCCCCAGGCGGTCGGCGACTATCTGCGCGGGCTGCAGCAAGCCATCGTCGCCGCGATCGAGGCGGCCGATGGCGGCACCGCGGTGCGCGATGCCTGGCACAAGGCGCCCGACGAGCCGCTGCAGGGCAGCGGGCTCACCTGCATCCTCGAGGGCGGCGAGCTGTTCGAGCGCGCGGGCTGCGGCTTCTCGCAGGTCCGCGGCCCCAAGCTGCCGCCTTCGGCCACGCAGAACCGGCCCGAGCTGGCCGGCGCGCCCTTCGAGGCGATGGGCGTGTCGCTGGTGTTCCATCCGCGCAACCCCTACGTGCCGATCGTCCACATGAACGTGCGCATGCTGGCGGCGCTGCCGGCCGGCGGCGAGCCGGTCTGCTGGTTCGGCGGCGGCATGGACCTCACGCCCTGCTACGGCTTCGAGGAAGACGCGGTGCATTTCCACACCGTCTGCCGCGATGCGCTCGCGCCCTTCGGCGAGGACAAGTACCCGCGCTTCAAGACCTGGTGCGACGAGTATTTCTTCCTCAAGCACCGCAACGAGCAGCGCGGCATCGGCGGCATCTTCTTCGACGACTTCGCCGAGGGCGGGGTCGACAACGGCTTCGCGCTGATCCGCTCGGTGGGCGATGCCTTCCTGCCGGCCTACCTGCCGCTGGTGGAGCGCCGCCGCGGCATGGCCTGGGGCGAGCGCGAGCGCGCGTTCCAGCTCTACCGGCGCGGCCGTTACGTCGAGTTCAACCTCGTGTGGGACCGCGGCACGCACTTCGGGCTGCAGTCGGGCGGCCGCACCGAATCGATCCTGCTGTCGATGCCGCCGCAGGCGAGCTGGGCCTATCGCCGCGAGCCCGAGCCGGGGTCGCCCGAGGCGGCGCTCTACAGCGACTTCATCGTGCGTCGCGCGTGGCTGCCGTGAACGCTTCGAGGAACGCGCCGCGCATCGGCGTGTTCGGCGGCGCCTTCGATCCGCCGCACAACGCCCACGTGGCGCTCGCGCGGGCGGCGCTCGAGCAACTGGGCCTCGCCGCGCTCTACGTGTTCCCGACCGGGCATGCCTGGCACAAGGTGCGCGAACTCACGCCGGCGAAAGACCGCCTCGCGATGGCGCAGCTGGCGTTCGGCGACATCCCGGGCGTGGTCGTCGATTCGCGCGAGATGCTGCGCGACGGCCCCACCTACACCATCGACACCCTGCGCGAACTGCAGCAGGCGCGGCCCGATGCCGAGCTGGTGCTGGTCATGGGCGCCGACCAGGCGCGGGCCCTGCCGAGCTGGCACGGCTGGCAGGATATACTCGCGGTCGCTACTATTTCTGTAGCGTATCGCGCACTATCGACGGCCGACACCGCCCGTTTTGATCCGAATACACTGCCCGGCCTCCCCGCCGGCGCGCGTTTCGAGGCGCTAGAACTGCCTGCCATGGACATCAGCGCCACCGACATCCGGCGGCGTGCGTCGCTGGGCGAGGAGATTTCCTCGCTGGTTCCGCCCACGGTTGCACGCTATATTGACCAACACTTCCTCTATCGCCCTGCCTGATGACCACTGAAGCCGCCGCCAAGAAAGACACCCAGAAACTCCAGCGAGCCATCATCGATGGGCTCGAAGACGTCAAGGCGCAGGACATCCAGGTTTTCGACACCGAGCATCTCTCGCCGCTGTTCGAGCGCGTGATCGTGGCCTCGGGCACCTCGAACCGCCAGACCAAGGCGCTGGCCGCGAGCGTGCGCGACGCGGTGCGCGATGCCGGCTTCGGCAAGCCGCGCGTGGAGGGCGAGGAAAACGGCGAGTGGATCATCGTGGACTGCGGCCAGGCCGTCGCGCACATCATGCAGCCGGCGATCCGCCAGTACTACCACCTCGAGGAAATCTGGGGCGACAAGCCCGTGCGCCTGAAGCTCGGCGCGAGCAAGCCCGCGCGCGCTTCCGAGGACAAGAAGGAAACCAAGCCCGCGGCCGCCAAGGCGCCGACCTCGCTGCGCCGCGCGAGCGCCGCCAAGACCGCGATCCGTGCCGCCGAGCGCGAGGCCAAGGAAGCCAAGGCCGCGCCGAAGAAGGCGGCCGGCAAGACCGCCGCCAAGACCGCCGCGAAGAAGGCACCGGCCAAGAAGGCGCCCGTGGTGGTGGTCGGCAAGCCGGTGGCCAAGAAGGCCGCCGCCAAGAAGACCGTTGCCAAGCCCGCGGCGAAGAAGGCGCCCGCGCGCAAGACCGCTTCGCGCAGCGCATGAAGCTGCTGGTGGTCGCAGTCGGGCAGCGCATGCCCGACTGGGCACAGACTGCCTGGGACGACTACGCCAAGCGTTTCCCGCCCGAACTCAAGCTCGAACTGCGCGCGGTCAAGACCGAGCCGCGCGGTTCCAAGTCGCTCGAGACCCTCTACGCCGCCGAACGCGAACGCATCGAGGCCGCCATCGCGCGCGGCATGCGCATCGTGGTGCTCGACGAGCGCGGCACCGCGCTGACCACCAAGGCCCTGGCCGCGCGGCTGCAGAGCTGGCAGGGCGAGGGCGACGACGTCGCGCTGGTGATCGGCGGTCCCGACGGGCTCGACCCGGCCTTCAAGGCCGCGGCCCACGAGCGCATCCGCCTGTCCGACCTGACGCTGCCGCATGCGATGGCGCGCGTGCTGCTGGTGGAGCAGCTCTACCGCGCATGGTCGGTCAACGCGGGCCATCCCTACCACCGCGAATGAGCGGCGCGCGAGGGCCTCGCCACGTCCTCGCATCGACTCCGTCTTTTCTTCCGCACCCCAGGAACGACCGCCGTGCCGACCACCCCGACCTTCCTCTATCTCGCCTCGCAGAGCCCGCGCCGCGCCCAGTTGCTCGGCCAGCTCGGCGTGCGCCATGAACTGCTGCTGGCCGCCGACGACGAGGACGCCGAGGCGCTCGAGACCGTGCTGCCCGGCGAATCGCCCACAGCCTACGTGCAGCGCGTGACCGCGCTCAAGCTCGATGCCGCCGTGGCGCGCCTGCGCCGCCGCGGCCTGGCCGACGCGCCCGTGCTGTGCGCCGACACCACCGTGGCGCTGGGCCGCGCCATCCTCGGCAAGCCCGAGGACGCGCGCGATGCCGAGCGCATGCTCGCGCTGCTGTCGGGCACCACGCACCGCGTGCTGACCGCCGTGGCCCTGCAGCAGGGCCGGCGCCGGCAGGCCGCGCTGAGCGTGTCGCGCGTGCGCTTCGCGCCCACGAGCCGCGCGCAGATCCGCCGCTACGTCGAAGGCGGCGAGCCGCTGGGCAAGGCCGGCGCCTATGGCATCCAGGGCGCGGCGGCCGCCTTCGTCGAGCACATCAGCGGCTCCTATTCGGGCATCATGGGCCTCCCCATGTTCGAGACCGCGCAACTGCTGCGGCGCGCCGGTTTCCCCATTTGAGACAACCGAGACAACCGAGAACTCCATGCAAGACATCCTGATCAACTGGTCCCCGCAGGAGACCCGCGTGGCGGTGGTCGAGCACGGCGCGGTGCAGGAGCTGCACGTCGAGCGCACGCTCGAGCGCGGGCTGGTCGGCAACATCTACCTGGGCAAGGTCTCGCGCGTGCTGCCGGGCATGCAGTCGGCCTTCATCGACATCGGCCTGGAGCGCACCGCCTTCCTGCACGTGGCCGACATCGTGGCGCCTTTCACGCCGGGCTCGCGGCCGAGCGCCGCGCCGGCCGAACGCGACCACCGCAACGGCGGCGCCATGGTGCCGATCGAGAAGCAGGTGTTCGAGGGCCAGTCGCTGCTGGTGCAGGTCATCAAGGACCCGATCGGCACCAAGGGCGCGCGGCTGTCGACACAGATCAGCATCGCGGGCCGGCTGCTCGTGTTCCTGCCGCAGGACAACCACATCGGCGTGTCGCAGAAGATCCCGGCCGACCTGCGCGATGCGCTGCGTTCGCGCATGCTCGCGCTGATCGAGGCCGCCGCGGCGGCTGACAGCGGCGGCGTGGTGCCCGAGAACACCGGCGGCTTCATCCTGCGCACCAACGGCGAGGACTCCACCGACGCCGAGCTCGCCGACGACATCGCCTACCTGCGCAAGACCTGGTCGCGCATCCGCGAGGCCTCGACGCGGCTGCCACCGATGTCGCTGCTGCACCAGGACCTGAGCCTGCTGCAGCGCGTGCTGCGCGACCTCACCACCGAGGACACGCAGACCATCCGCATCGATTCGCGCGAGCAGTTCGAGCTGCTGCTGAAGTTCGGTCTGGAGTTCATGCCCAAGGCGTCCGGCAAGCTGCAGCACTACCGCGGCGAGCGACCGATCTTCGACCTCTATTCGGTCGACGAGGAGATCGCGCGCGCGCTGGGTCGCCGGGTCGATCTCAAGTCGGGCGGCTACCTCGTGGTCGACCAGACCGAGGCGCTGACCACCATCGACGTGAACACCGGCGGCTTCGTCGGCGCGCGCAACTTCGACGACACCATCTTCAAGACCAACCTCGAGGCGGCGCAGGCCATCGCGCGCCAGCTGCGGCTGCGCAACCTGGGCGGGATCATCATCGTCGACTTCATCGACATGGCGCGCGACGACCACCGCGAGCAGGTGCTCGGCGAGTTCCGCAAGCAGCTCGCGCGCGACCGCGTGAAGACCACGGCCGGCGGCTTCTCGCAGCTCGGCCTGGTCGAGATGACGCGCAAGCGCACGCGCGAATCGCTGGCCCACATGCTGTGCGAGCCCTGCGTGGCCTGCGGCGGCCAGGGCATCGTGAAGACCGCGCGCAGCGTGGCCTACGACGTGATGCGCGAGATCCTGCGCGAGGCGCGGCAGTTCACGCCGCGCGAGTTCCGCATCGTCTCGTCGCCGCAGGTGATCGAGCTGTTCCTCGACGAGGAGAGCCAGCACCTGGCCGGGCTCAGCGACTTCATCGGCAAGCCGATCTCGCTGCAGTCCGAGCCGGCGATCGGGCAGGGGCAGTACGACATCGTGCTGCTCTGAGGCCCTAGTCCTTCAACGCCGCGATTCGCGGCCCTGGCGCATCCCGATGCTGGCGAGCGCCGCCAGCACCAGCAGCACGGCCATCGCGAGCAGGCCGTTGGTCGTGCTGCCCGTGCTCTGCTCGATCCATCCCATCACCGAAGGCCCGATGAAGCCGCCCAGCAGGCCGCAGGTGTTGACCAGCGCCAGCCCGCCCGCGAGCGCCACGCCGGCCAGGCGCGAGGAGGCGAACAGGAAGATCACCGACTGCACCACGAAGAACATCGAGCCCGTGAGGCAGAAGCCCGCGAGCGCGACGGCCGGGCTCGCGAAGGCCGCGATGCACAGCCCCACGGCCATGGCGGCCAGCCCGATCAGCAGCAGCAGGCGCCCGCGTTGCGGCGTGACCGCGAGCCGCGGCAGCGCGATCGCGCCGACCGCGGCGGCGACCCAGGGCAGCGAGTTGAGCGCGCCGATCTGCAGCGGCGTGAGCTTGCCGTAGGTGCCGATGATGCTCGGCAGGAAGAAGATCACCGTGTAGATGCTGATCTGGTGGCAGAAGTAGACGAAGATCGCGAGCCAGATCTGCTTGTCGACCAGGCAGGCGCGCAACGATTCGCCGACCTGGCCATGGGCCGCGTCCTCGGCGCGTTCTGCGGCGAGGCCTTGCTCGATGGCGCGCGCCTGCGCCGGCGTGAGCCAGCTGGCATCGGCAGGCCCGTCGGGCAGCTTGCGCCAGACCACGAAGGCCAGCGCCACGGCCGGCAGGCCCTCGATCACGAACATCCATTGCCAGCCGTGCCAGCCCAGCAGGCCGTCCATCTGCAGCAGCGCGCCGCCGACCGGGCCGCTGAGGATGTTGGCGATGCACACGCCGAGCAGGAAGTAGCCGGTGGCGCGTGCCCGGTCCTTGCGGCCGAACCAGTAGTTCAGGTAGAGCATCACGCCCGGGAACAAGCCGGCCTCGGCCGCGCCGAGCAGCACGCGCATCACGTAGAACGAGGTCTCGCCGGTGACGAAGGCCATGCCGGCAGAGAGCAGGCCCCAGGTGATCATGATGCGCGCAATCCACCAGCGCGCGCCCACCCGGTGCATCACCAGGTTGCTCGGCACCTCGAGCAGTGCGTAGCTCAGGAAGAACAGGCCCGCGCCCAGGCCGTAGGCCGCGGCCGAGATGCCGATGTCGACCGCCATGTGGCTCTTGGCGAGCGCGATGTTCGTGCGGTCGATGAAGCTGATCACGTAGGCCAGCACCAGCAGCGGCATCAGCTTGCGGAAGATCAGCGCATTGAGCGAGGCCTGCTCGTCGGTGGTGGCCGTGTCGGCCGCGGGCCCGAGACGGGCGCCGGGGATGGAGGTGTGTGCCATCGGTGTCTCTCTCTGAAGTCTTGTTCTGGTGAAGGAATGCAGCGGCGCGCCGTGCGAGACGACGGCGCTGCGGGCGATGGGGATGCGAGGGCTAGAAGTCGACCTTGGCCGCGCCCTTGAGGCCGAGGATCTCGCGCGCCTCGTCGGGTGTCGCGATGTCGATGTTCAGCGCCTCGAGCACGGCGCGGATGCGCAGCACCTGCTCGGCGCTCGAGGCGGCGAGCCGGCCCGGGCCGATCCACAGCGAGTCCTCGAGGCCGACGCGCACGTGCGAGCCCATGGCCGCGCCGATGGTGGCCAGCGGCAGCTGGTTGCGGCCGGTGCCGAGGATCGACCACTGGAAGCGGTCGCCGAACAGGCGCGCCGCGGTGCGGTGCATGTGCATCAGGTCCTCGGGGTCGGCGCCGATGCCGCCGAGGATGCCGAACACCGTCTGCACGAACACCGGCGCGCGCACCAGGCCGCGGTCCATGAAGTGGCGCAGGTTGTTGAGGTGGCTGACGTCGTAGCACTCGAACTCGAAGCGCGTGCCGTTGGCCTCGCCCAGGCGCAGGATGTTCTCGATGTCGGCGAAGGTGTTCTTGAAGATCAGGTTGCGGCTGTTCTCGAGGTGCTCGCGTTCCCACTCGTGCTCGAAGGACTTGAAACGCTCGAGCATGGGGAACAGGCCGAAGTTCATCGAGCCCATGTTGAGCGAGGCCAGCTCGGGCTTGAAGGTGGTGGCCGGGCGCATGCGTTCCTCGACGCTCATGTGCGGGCTGCCGCCGGTGGTGATGTTGATCACGGCATCGGTGGCGGCCTTGATCCTCGAGAGGAAGGGCCGGAACAGGTCCGGGTCCTGCGAGGGGCGGCCGTCCTTCGGGTCGCGCGCATGCAGGTGCAGGATCGCGGCGCCGGCGCGCGCCGCCTCGATCGAGGCGGCGGCGATCTCGTCGGCCGTCACCGGCAGGTGCGGCGACATGCTCGGCGTGTGGATCGCGCCGGTGGGGGCGCAGGTGATGATGGCTTTGGTGCGGGTGGCCATGGTCGGGATTCGGGTGAGGTCGGAAAGAGAAGAAGAGGGCGGGTCAGCTCAGCGCCTGGGTGTGGCCGTCGACCACGAGCTCCTGGCCGGTGACGCTGGCGGCCAGGTCGCTGGCGGCGAACAGCACCATGTTCGCGATGTCGCCGGCCGTCACCATGCGGTTGAGCGCGGACTGCGAGGTGTAGATGCGCGTGACCTCCTCGATGGGCTTGCCGAGCGCCTGGGCCTTGGCGGCGATCACGGCGCGGATGCGCGGACCGTCGACCGCGCCCGGCAGGATCGCGTTGACGCGGATGCCGTCGGGGCCGAGTTCGAGCGCGAGCGTCTTGGTGAAGCCGATCACGGCCCATTTCGAGGCCGCGTAGGGCGAGCGGCCCGGCATGCCGAGGTGGCCGGCGGCCGAGGAGAGATTGACGATCGAGGGATGGCGGCCCTGGCGCAGCCGCGGCACCGCGAGCCGGGCGCAGAGGAACTGGCCCGTGATGTTGACGGCCAGCGTGCGGTTCCAGTCGTCGAGCGAGAGGGTTTCGACGCCGCCGGTCGGGCCGGCCACGCCGGCGTTGTTGACCAGCACGTCGAGGCCGCCGAGTTCGCGGTCCGCGGCGTCGAAGAGGCGCGCCACCTGTTCCTCGTTCGAGACATCGGCGAGGCAGCTGCCGACCTCGGGCAGCTCGGTCGACAGCCGGTCCAGGCTCTCGGACTGCACGTCGCAGACGAAGACACGGGCGCCGGCCGCGGCGAAGGCACGCACGATGTCGAGTCCGATGCCGCTGGCGCCGGCGGTGACGAGCACGCGCTGGCCGGCGAGGGAATTGCCGTTCCACATTTCTGAATCGCTCCTTGGGGTGTGACAGGGAATGGTCGGCATCGTAGATCTGTGATCACAGATATCTAATGGGGTATACCCTGAAACGTATACTGCGCCGCATGGAGCTCTCCGATCTCGTCACCCCGCTCAAGCGCCAGACGCTCAGCGCCAACGTCTACGACCAGTTGCGCGATCTCGTGATGAGCGGGCAGATGATGCCGGGCGAGCAGATATCGCTGCGCAGCGCCGCCGCGGCGCTGGGCGTGAGCGTGATGCCGGTGCGTGAGGCGATGCAGCGGCTGGTGGCCGAGCAGGCGCTCGAGCTGACGCCCAGCCGCACCCTGCGCGTGCCGCGCATGACGGCCGCGCAGTTCAAGGAGATCACGGTGATCCGCACCAACCTCGAGGGGCTGGCGACCGAGGCGGCGGCCGCGGCGGTCGGCACCGTGGCGCTGCGCGAGATCGCCGAGTGCCACGATGCCTTCGTCGCCGAGATGAAGGCCGCGAGTCCCGATGGCTCGAGGCTGGTCACCTTCAACAAGGAATTCCACTTCGCGGTCTATGCCGCGGCCGACATGCCGATGCTGCTGCAGATGATCGAGGCGCTGTGGCTGCGCATCGGGCCGATCCTCAATTACGACCTGCGCGCCGGTTCGCGCCGCGTGGGCGAGAAGGTGGCGGTGGCGCACCACGCGGCGCTGCTCGCGGCGTTGAAGCGGCGCGACGGCGCCAAGGCCCGGGCCGCGCTCGAGGGCGACATCCGCAGCGCGGCCGAGTTCATCCTCTCGGCCGGCGTGCTGGTGGCGGAGGGCGCTTCAAGGCCGCCGTCGCCCGGCGGTCGGGATCAGAGCGTCGGGTCCTGACCCGCGGCGGCGCTGCGCACCGCGTTCGTCTGCAGCCGCGCATAGAGGCCGTCGAGCGCCATCAGCTGCGCGTGCGACCCCTGTTCGGCCACGCGGCCCTGTTCCATCACGATGATGCGGTCGGCATGCTGGATGGTCGACAGGCGGTGCGCCACGATCAGCGTGGTGCGGTTCTGCATCAGGCGCTGCAGGGCGTCCTGCACCAGCCGCTCGGATTCGGTGTCGAGGGCCGAGGTGGCCTCGTCGAGCAGCAGCACCGGCGCATCCTTGTAGAGCGCGCGAGCGATCGCGAGGCGCTGGCGCTGGCCGCCCGAGAGCTGGGTCGCGTTGTGGCCCAGCACGGTGTCGATGCCGTTGGGCAGGCCCTCGACGTGGCTGCTGAGGTTGGCGGCCGCGATGCAGGCCAGCACGCGGTCGCGGTCGATCTCGGCATCGGCGCCCAGCGCCACGTTGGCCGCCAGGGTGTCGTTGAGCATCACCACGTCCTGGCTCACCATGGCGAACTGCGAGCGCAGGCTCTTGAGCTCCCATTCCGAGATGTCGTGGCCGTCGAGCAGCACCTGGCCGCCGCTGGGCAGCACGAAGCGCGGCAGCAGGTTCATCAGCGTGGTCTTGCCCGAGCCCGAGGGGCCGACGAAGGCCACGTTCTGGCCCGGCTCGATCACGAGGCTCACGCCGTCGAGGGCGGGGCGCTCGTCGTCGCCGCGGTAGTTCACGCGCGTGTCGCGGAACTCGATGCGACCCTGCGCATGCGCCATGCCGAAGCTGCCCTGCGGCTCGGTCGGCACCTCGTCGACCAGCGCCAGGCCGCGCTCGAGCGCCGCCAGGCCGCGCGTGATCGGGCCGGCCACTTCGGCGAGGCGCCGGATCGGCGCGATCAGCATCAGCATCGCCGTGATGTAGGCGACGAAACCGCCGACCGTGAAGCCCTGCTTGCCACTCTGCCAGAGCGCGATCATCACGACCACCGACAGCGCCAGCGAGGCCATCATCTGCGTCAGCGGGGTGGTCGCGGCCTGGGCGATGGTGGACTTCACGGCCAGCCGGTTGAGCTTCTGGCTCAACTGCTCGAAGCGCCTGGCCTGGGCCGTCTCGGCGCCATGCAGGCGCACCATGCGGTGGGCGAGCACGTTCTCTTCCACCACGTAGGCCAGCTCGTCGGTGGCCTGCTGGCCCTGCTGCGTCAGCTTGTAGAGGCGCTTGGAGAACACCTTCATGATCCAGGAGATGCTCGGCACCAGGAAGGCCACGATCAGCGTGAGCTTCCAGTTCAGGTAGACCAGGTAGCCCAGCAGCGCCACCAGCGTGAAGCCGTCGCGCGACAGTCCCAGCAGCGCCTGCACCAGCAGCATCGCGCCGGTCTGCACTTCATAGACCACGGTGTTCGACAGCGTGCTGGCCGACTGGCGCGCGAACAGCGCGAGCTCGGCGCCCAGCAGCCGGTCGAACAGCACTTTGCGCAGCCGCTGCATGCCTTCGTTGGCGATACGCGAGAGCGCGTACTGCGAGATGAACTGGGCGATGCCGCGCACCGCGAACAGCAGCAGCACGGCGGCCGGCACGAACCACAGAGGCATTTCGCCGCGCGTGAAGCCGCGGTCGAGCAGCGGCTTGAGGAGGGCCGCCATCAGCGGCTCGGTGATGGCGGCGAGCATCGCGCCGATCAGCCCTAGCGCCCACCATTGGCGCGAACCGCCGAACCAGGTCATGAGCCGCGCCAGCCGGCGCATCAGGGGAGGGCGTGCGGTCTCGCTGCCGGGGGGTGTCTGCATGGCGGCGGATTCTACGGGGCGGGTCGGAACGCCCTTTCGGCTGCCCGGGGCCGGGTGCCAGGGCGCGTTCCTGAAGCATTTTGTGTGTAGGACCCCGCGCCGCATGGAACGTTTTGCCATGGCCCCATCAAAGCAATGTGTACCATGTGGCCCCGTTACAAGGGGAGAAACTTTTTCAACCCGAGATCTCTCCGAAACCGCATGAACAAGCCGTTGCAAGCCCTCTCTCCAACTCCTTCTTCATCGCTTTTGGGTCGCCGCACGGTCATCGCGGCCCTGGCAGCTTCCCCCGTTTTGCCCGCACTCGCCCAGTTCAAGGTCGAGGTGTCGGGCGTGGGGCTGACCCAGTTGCCCATCGCGCTCGTGCCGTTCCGCGGCCAGGATTCCTCGCCGCAGAAGATCTCCGAGATCGTGCAGGCCGACCTCGAGCGCAGCGGCCAGTTCCGCGGCGTCGATGCCTCGGGCCAGGCGCTCGACGAGGGCTCGCGTCCCGATTTCTCCGTCTGGCGCCAGCGCACCGCCGACTCGCTCGTGGTCGGCAGCGTCACGCGCCTGGCCGATGGCCGCTACGACGTGCGCTTCCGTCTCTGGGACGTGGTGCGTGGCCCGAACGGCGGTGACCTCGGTGGCCAGAGCTACATCGTTCCCCAGGGCGACCTGCGGCTCGCCTCGCACCGCATCGCCGACTACGTCTACGAGAAGCTCACGGGCGACAAGGGCATCTTCTCGACCCGCATCGCCTACGTGACCAAGGGCGGCAGCCGCTACTCGCTGTGGGTGGCCGATGCCGACGGCGAGAACGCGCAGGCCGCGCTCGCCAGTCCCGAGCCGATCATCTCGCCGGTCTGGTCGTCCAACGGCCAGCAACTGGCCTACGTGTCCTTCGAATCGCGCAAGCCCGTCGTCTATGTGCACAACGTGGCCAGCGGCCAGCGCCGGCTGGTCGCCAACTTCCGCGGCTCCAACAGCGCGCCGGCCTGGGCGCCCGACGGCAGCACGCTCGCCGTCACGCTGAGTCGCGACGGCGGCTCGCAGCTCTACACCATCCCGGCCAGCGGCGGCGAGCCGCGCCGGCTGACCCAGAGCGCGAGCATCGACACCGAACCGGTCTACTCGGCCGATGGCAGCACCATCTACTTCGTGAGCGACCGCGGCGGCGCACCGCAGATCTACAAGATGGGCGCCAATGGCGGCAACCCGACCCGGGTCACCTTCAGCGGTACCTACAACATTTCTCCTTCCGTCAGCGCCGACGGCCGGTGGTTGGCCTACATCTCCCGCGTGGGCGGGGCGTTCAAACTCCACGTGATGGAGTTGGCCAGCGGCAATGTCACCGCCATCACCGACACCTCGGCGGACGAGAGTCCGAGTTTTGCCCCCAATAGCAAGCTGATCGTCTATGCCACGCAACTGCAAGGTCGCGAGGCCCTCATGACGACCACGCTGGACGGAAAAATAAAGGCACGGCTGGCGGGTCAGGCAGGAGACATCAGGGAACCGGACTGGGGTCCGTTTCAAAAGCAATGATTAGGTTTATCTGAGGAGTTCGAAATGTTGAAACGTACGATTTATTCGCTGGCCATCGTGGCGCTGATCGCAGGCTGCTCGTCGGGCACCAAGCTCAACGAAACGCCCGTGACCGACCGCACCGGTACCGCCGGTGGCGCTGGCAACCAGGGCGCTGCCACGGCCGTGGCACCCGTCACGATCGATCCCAACGCCGGCACCGCCCAAGGTCCGATGGGCGTCGAGCGCATCGTGTATTTCGACTACGACAGCTACACGGTCAAGCCGGAGTTCCAGTCGCTGATCGACGGCCATGCCCGTTTCCTCAAGGCCAACCCGCAGCGTCGCATCTCGATCGAAGGCCACACCGACGAGCGCGGCGGCCGCGAGTACAACCTCGCGCTGGGCCAGAAGCGTTCGGAAGCCGTGCGCCGCGCGCTCACGCTGCTGGGCGTGAACGACAGCCAGATCGAAGCCGTGAGCTTCGGCAAGGAAAAGCCCGCCGTGACCGGCGCGGGTGAAGAAGTCTGGGCGCAGAACCGTCGCGCCGAAATCCGCTACACCCGGTGATGCGGCCCGCCCAACGCGCTCTGTGGCGTGGCGCGGCCCTGGCGGCCGCCCTGTTGTGCGCCTCGGCCGGATCGCAGGCCGCGCTGTTTGAGGATGACGAGGCCCGCAAGGCCATCCTCGATCTGCGCCAGCGCGTGGAGGCCGTGCGCCAGCAGACCGATCAGCGCCTGACCGACGAGAACGGCCAGCTGCGGCGCAGCCTGCTCGACCTGCAGACGCAGATCGAGCAGATGCGTGGCGACCTGGCGCGCATGACCGGCCAGAACGAACAGCTCACGCGTGCCGTGAGCGAGCTGCAGTCCAAGCAGACCACCATCGACGACCGGCTCAAGCAGAACGAGCCGTCGAAGGTCACGGTCGATGGTCGCGAGTTCAATGCCGATCCGCGCGAGAAGGCCGATTTCGAAGCCGCGCTCGGCGTGTTCCGCGCCGGCCAGTTCGCGCAGGCCCAGACCGCCTTCGCCGAGTTCGTCAAGCGCTACCCGCAAAGCGGCTACAACGCCTCGGCCCTGTTCTGGCTCGGCAATGCCCAGTACGCCACGCGCAACTACAACGAGGCCATCGCCAACTTCCGTTCGATGCTCTCGCTCGCGCCCGACCATGCCAAGGCCCCCGAGGCCGTGCTGTCGATCGCGAACTGCCAGATCGAGCTCAAGGACACGCGCGCCGCGCGCCGCACGCTGGAAGACCTGACCAAGGCCTATCCGCAGTCGGAAGCCGCGCAGGCCGGCCGCGAGCGTCTCTCGCGACTGCGCTAGTGCCGGCGGAGCCCTCCGCTTGAGCGCTGTTCACGAGCCCGTCTCCACGACCGAACCGGCGACTGCCCCCGAGGCAGCCGCCGGTTTTGTCGCGTCTGGCGACGACGCCATGGCACCTGATTTCGCGCGCCGCTTCGGCGGCCTCGAGCGCCTGTACGGCGTGAGCGGTGCCGCGCGCATCCGCAACGCGCACGTGCTCTGCGTGGGCATCGGCGGCGTCGGTTCGTGGGCCGTCGAGGCGCTGGCGCGCAGCGGGGTGGGGCGCCTGACGCTGGTCGATCTCGACCACGTGTCCGAGTCCAACATCAATCGCCAGATCCACGCGCTCGACAGCACCGTCGGACAGGCCAAGGTCGAAGCCATGCGCGAGCGCATCGCGCAGATCAACGCCGAGTGCCGCGTGCTGCCGGTCGACGAGTTCGTCGAGCCCGACAACTGGCCCGCGCTGCTCGAAGCCGCGCAGGCCGCCAACGGTCCCGTGCATGCCGTCATCGACGCCTGCGACCAGGTGAAGGCCAAGCTCGCGATGGCCGCCTGGGCCCGCGGCGTCGCGCGTGGCACCGACTTCATCACCGTCGGTGCGGCGGGCGGCAAGCGGCTCGCGCACAAGGTCGACATCGACGACCTCTCGCAGGTCACGCACGACCCATTGCTCGCGCAGCTGCGGCAACGCCTGCGCAAGTCGCATGGCGCGCCGCGCGAGGGCCGCAAGATCGGCGTCGCCTGTGTGTTCAGCCGCGAGAGCGTGGCCCCGCCCGATGCCTCGTGCGCCATCGAGAGCGGCGATGGTTCGCTCAACTGCCATGGCTATGGGTCGGTGGTCAGCGTGACCGCGACCTTCGGGCAATGCGCGGCGGGGTGGGTGCTCGATCGGATGGCGGTCAATACCACGCTATAATCTTTGGCTTTGCCGCATTTGACAGCGGCGAAGCGTCAAGAAAAAAACAAGAACGAGGAACTCCCTGCCCAGGGAAAACCGAATTCGGGACGTTAGCTCAGTTGGTAGAGCAGCGGACTTTTAATCCGTTGGTCACTGGTTCGAATCCAGTACGTCCTACCAGAACCAGATCCATGGCTAGCCACATGGATCCACCCGCCCCAAGTGAAACAGCCACTTGGGGCATTTTTTTTGCGCGCTCGAGCAACCTCTTGATGTTCGACGGATTCTCCAGAGACCAATCCAGGTCATCGAGCTCGCTGTCATAGCCTCAGCGAGAGGTCTTCAACATGATCTCTTCCGGAGTGTTCGAGCTCGGGAGCCAGGATGCCCTGACCCATCTCGATGAAGAACGATGCCATCCGCGGGCCATCCCTGCGCGGCCCAGGTCGATCCTTCTCAGGCCGGGGTCGAGGTCGCCACCGCCACCTTGCGCAGGTGATGGGCAATTCGCGTGTAGTAGAGGATGGTGTAGCCGAGCGACGTGGCGAACACGAGCAGGCGATAGACGAAAGCGGGATCGCGAAAGGTGCCGCTCGTCAGCACATGCGGCAGGCCGAAGTACATGAGGGTCGCCACCAGAAGATTGAGGGCCAGGACCTTGAATCCGATCGGAACCGCGATGACGCAATAGCGGCGAACGAAGTCGCGTCCGGACGCCGCACCGTTCGCGAGGAATGCTTCGTGCGTGCCCACGAGGCTGATGGCGAGAGTGAGGCCGGCCTCGAACAGCAAGGTCCAGTGCCTGTAGCCACCGAACCAGAGCGCCGAATAGTTGAGGATCACCCAGAGCAGCGCCGCGGCCAGCATGTACTTCAGGCCATCGGTTTCATCGAGCCTGTCATGGACCAGGTCGTCTCTGAGTTTTCGGGTGTTCCAGATATGCATGCGCATGGGGATGTCGATGGCCGGGATGCATCCGGATGTACACCCATAACCGTGCCGGCCCGCCTTTGTCCGCCGAGTCCGGATGGTCAAGCGGATGAAGCCGGGCGTCGCGGGCCTATCTCTTGCGCGGCCAGAGCAGGTCCTTGCCCGCCGGCGTCAACTGGTAGGAGAACCGCCGCGCGGGCCTCGCCTGAATCTGCAGCGACGGCGTATCGACCAGCGCGATCAGCCCCGCGGTCTGAAGCACTTCGAGTTGATGTCCCTCGACTTCGGGCCACGCCCCGGCGCTGACCCGTGCAAGGCAGGCGGTGACCAGCGTCTTGTTCTCGAGCATCGATGACTCCTTTGGGCTGGCCGCGATTCTGGGCCGGCAGGGGAGTTCGATCTCTCCTCCGTTGGGAGGAGGATCCACGCGCGAAGCGGTGCCGCGCTACCGCGGGGCCGTTGAAAGGGGCTTCGGAAGAGAAGAAGTGCTGGAAGGTGAAGCGCACGACGATCGGGGGTATGGCCGCGCGCTACATTGGTCCTCCTCCGCAAACACAGACCAGGGACGATCCATGACCACCCGACGAAGCCGTCCAACCTGCCTGCTCCTGGCGCTGGCGGCCTGCTGCACGGCCGCATCGGCCGCCACCATGGTCTGCACGCCGGGGCCGGCCGCGGGCAATGCGCCGTTCAACGCGGTGCGCAGGATCGCGATCGACGAGTTCTCGCGCACGGTCAACCTCGACGTGGTGCGCTCGAAGACGCGCGAGACCGAGACCCTGGGCAAGATGCGCGCGGACCTCGTCGGCCTGGACGAGTCGTCGGGCGAGCCGGTCTATGTCTTCAATTCGATTCCGACCTCCGAGGTGGAGACCACCACGCTCTTCAAGCTGTCGAAGGCCGGCGAGTGGCGCCTGACCAGCGCCACGCTGAGCATCGTGGGCAAGGTGCCCATGCTGCGCAGCGTGGATGGCGGCACGGTGTTCAACTGCAAGCGCTCGAGCCTCGGCTGACGAGACGGCGCGTAGGCCGGGCTCAGGGCTGGGTGCGTGCCTTGATGAACTGGCCGCCGCGCACCCGCACGCGCTCGATGGCCGCCTCCAGCGAGGGCTGCCGCATCACGACGAGGTCGCCCTTGGGAATGCCGCGCCAGGTGATCCGGGCCACGCCCGAATAGCTGCCGCGCATCGTCTCCTTGCAGAAGAAGGAGCCGTTCCAGCCATCCTGGAGGTCGACGGAGATGTGCGCTGATTGCATGGAAGGCAAGCGTAGGCACCAGAGGCCTGCGAAGCCAGGAAATAGTACCTTGGTTCTCGTTTTATTGCTACCGGTCTCCGTGGGTGCCGCCGCCACCGCGGGGCGCTTCAGTTGAAGTCGGTCATGAAGTACCAGATCGGCTCCAGCCTCGCGCCGGGCGCGGGCCGGTGCAGGTAGATGTCGTAGACGATGGTGCGGGGCTGCGGCCCCCGCTTGTAGGCGATGCGCACCACGCCCTCGTCGACGCTGGCCGGGTCGGTGCGCTTGAGCCGCACCAGCTTGCCGTCGCCGCGGATCTCGAGCGCATGGTGCTCGAGCGGCGCGACGGTGCCGGTGCCCTTGTCGATGAAGCTCACCCATTCGGCATCCCGCTCCCGTGCCTCCGCGGACGAGAGGTAGATGGCGGGGTAGAGCAGCCGCTGGGCCTTGGCCAGCGCGCCAATGAAGGCTTCGCCCTTCCTGTTTCCGATGTCGGCGATCAGCCGGCGATAGACCTCGAGCGCTTCAGCTTCGAGCTTCGGGTCGGCCGCATCCAGCGGCACGCTGCGCTCCCAGCCGGCCAGGCTGTAGGGCACCTGGGCCTCGAACTGCACGGTCTGGCTGAAGCCCTGCGGGTCGGTGAACAGCGCCTGCCTGCCGTCGCGCAGCGGGGGCAACTCATAGAGCGTGGTGTTGCGCGGCGGCTCGGTCTTGCTGCGCACGACCAGTTCCACCTTCAGGTCGTCCGTGTCGGGCAAGCGCTGCTGGCCGGTGGCGGGCAGCAGGCGGATCGTGAGCTTCTGCGGACCGCTGCGCAGGATCGCCGGATTGAGCGGCATGCCGATCGTGCCGATGCGTTTGGTGGGGAGGACCGAGATCGGCAGGTCGTTGACGTACACCCGGAACGCCAGCTTCTCGCTCGACACCCTCAGGTCGTAGAGAGGCTGCTGCGCCTGCTTCCTCGACGTGCCTGGATCGGCGGCGGCCCGCGCCGCGACAGGCACGGCGGCCTGCAGCAACGCCACGAGCATCACGACGGCGGTGGTTTTCCTCATTCGACGATCTCCCTGGCTATGGACGGCCGGCCATTATGCGAACGAGGCCCGGCGGGCAGGCTTCTTGCACGGCACCAGGGCCGCCCGCACCCCGGGCAACCGCCATGGCGGCTCGCGCCGATTGCCCGTAGATTGGCGCGCACAACAAGCGTCCGATCCCCCACCTGAAATCGCAGGAGTGTCCGTGGAAGCATGGTCGAGCCAGCAACTCTCGCCGCTGTACGGGCGCGAGGTCTTCCGTTCCCGCGCGGCGGACGAAACCCATGCGCGCATCGCCTGCGAGCTGAAGCCGCACCGCAGCGTCTGGCATCGCGGCGACGTCGATGCGATCTTCTGCCGCGCCGAGCTGAGCGCACTCTCGCTGTGCATCCTGCGCTACGGCTGCGACGTGGACATCGAGCCCGATGCGCTCGGCAACTTCGTGCTGGTGCAGATGCCGCTGCGCGGCCATGCCGACATCCATCACGCGGGCGGCAGCCTGCAGATCCATCCGGGACAGGGCGCGGTGATCTCGGCCCACAAGCCGGTGCGGCTGCGCTGGCATGCCGACTGCGAACAGCTGATGCTCAAGATCGAGTTGAGCCGGCTGCAGGAGGTGGCGCGCCATGCCTTCCCGCTGCGCGGCGCCGATGCGGTGGGCGAGATCGACTTCGAGATGCCGTTCTCGCTCGACGACACGGCGGGCACGCAATGGCGCCGCATGGTGGCGAGCCTCGCCTCGCTGCTGCCCGCGGCGGGCGATGCCGGCTACGACGCGCGCTGGCTCTCGCACTGCGAGGACAACCTGATGCTCTACCTGCTGTGCCACCGGCCGAACTCGGTGCGCGAGCGGCACGACGAGGCGCGGCATGGCTCGGAGGCCGCGAGCCTGCGCCAGTTGCGGCGCGCCGAGGAGTTCATGCAGGAGCGGCTCGACACGCCGCTGTCGCTCGAGGAGGTGGCGCGCGCCGCCGGCCTCACGCGGCGCGGGCTGGCGCTGCTGTTCCGACGCTACCGCGAGCTCTCGCCCGGCGAGGTGCTGCGCAACATGCGGCTCGATGCGGCGCATGCGCAGCTCGCGCGCCACGACGGCGCCAGCGTGACCGAGGTGGCGCTCAACTGCGGCTTCTCGCACCTGAGCCGCTTCGCGGCCTGCTACCGCGAGCGCTTCGGCCACCTGCCGCGCGAGACCGCGCGGCATTGAGGCACCGGATCAGGACGGCTTCATCGCGCACTGCGCCGCGGTCGTGTCCTGGTAGTTGGTCAGCACGGTGCCGATCACCTTGTTGGCGATGCGGCCGCTGCCGTCCTTGGCGATCACGCGCAAGTAGTAGTTCTGCACCGGGAAGTTGTTGGCGCCATAGCGGAAGTCGCCGCGCACCGACTTGTAGTTGGCGGCCTTGATCGCCTTCAGCAGCGCCGGCTTGTCGGCCACCTTGCCGCCGACGTCGCGCACTGCCGCGTCCATCGCCATCAGCACGTCGTAGGCCTGGCCCGCGTAGAACGAGGGGTTGCGGCCGTTGTTCTGCTGCCGGAACGCGGCCACGAAGCGCTGGTTGGCCGGGTTGTCGAGGTCGAAGGACCAGTGCGCGGTGTTGAACAGCCCGAGCATCGGCTCGCCGACCGCGGGGATCATGTCCTCGTCGGCCGAGAAGGCGGTGGAGATCAGCGCCACGTCCTTCGACAGGCCCGCGCCCACGAACTGCTTGATGAAGGCCACGCCCATCGCGCCCGGCAGGAAGAAGTAGAGCGCATCGGGCTTCGAGGCCCGGATCTGCGCGAGCTCGGCCGAGTAGTCGAGCTGGCCCAGCTTGGTGTAGAGCTCGTCGCCCGTGCCGCCCTTGTAGGTGCGCTTGAAGCCGGTGATGGCGTCCTTGCCGCCCGGGTAGCTGGGCGCGATCAGCGCCACCTTCTTGAAGCCCTTGTCGCCCGCGAACTTGCCGGCCGCCTCGTGGTACGCATCGTTGGGGTACGAGGCGCCGAAGAAGTAGGGATTGCAGCGCGCGCCCGAGAGGTCGCTCGGCCCGGTGTTGCTCGACAGGTAGGGCACCTTGGCCGCGAACAGCGGCGGCGCCACGGCCAGCGCCACCGACGAGCCGACCGGCCCGGTGAACAGGTCGATCTTGTCGCGCATCAGCATGCGCTCGACCACCTGGCGCGCGGTCTCGGGGTTGCCCGCGGTGTCGGCTTCGACGAACTCGACCGGCACGCCGCCGAGCTTGCCGCCCAGCTGCTTGATCGCCACCGCGAAGCCGGCCTTCGATTCGGCGCCGCCGACCGCGAAGGGCCCCGACAGGTCCATCGCGAGGCCGACCTTGACGGTCTGCGCATCGGCGTGCGGCGTCAGGGCCAGCAGGGTGGAGAAGGCGGCGAGGGCAAGGACCGAGGGGACGGTCGCCATGCGCGGGCGGCTGAGCGGCATCGAGAAACTCCTCTGGCGATGGATACGCCGAACGTGGGTGGGAAGCGGGTGGCCGAAAGAGACCGGGCAAACGGTCGCAGGCCGCAGTCTGGCAGCGCCGCGCGCCGCGGCTATCCGTTTCGTGCAGCGCGGCGTGCTGCACGAAATGGACAGACAGCCGCCACGCGTCGTCTCCAGAATCGCCGCCATCCCGATCCACCCCTTCGAGAGAGACACCCCGATGAGCCACTACATCGACATCCCGGCCGGCGACGGCGCGCAGAGCTTCCGCGGCTACCTGGCCCTGCCGGCCTCGGGCCGCGGCCCCGGCATCGTGCTGTGCCAGGAGATCTTCGGCATCAACGACTACGTGCGCGAGGTGGCCGACCTCTATGCCGAGGAAGGCTACGTGGTGCTCGCGCCCGACCTGTTCTGGCGCATGGAGCCCGGCGTCGAGCTCGGCTACTCGCCCGAGGACTGGCAGCGCGCCTTCGGCTTCTTCCAGCAGTTCGACATCGAGGCCGGCATCGCCGACGTGACCGCGAGCGTGCAGACGCTGCGCGCGCACCCGGCCTGCACCGGCAAGGTCGGCGCGCTGGGCTTCTGCCTCGGCGGCAAGCTGGCCTACCTCGCGGCCGCGCATTCGGGCGTGGACGCGGCGGTCGGCTATTACGGTGTCGGCATCGAGGGCGCGCTCGAGCTGGTGCCGAAGATCGCGTGCCCGATCGCGCTGCATTTCGCCGAGCTCGACAAGTTCTGCCCGCCCGAGGCGCGCGCCCAGGTGCTCGAGGCCTTCGCGGGCCGGCCCGGCGCGCAGATGTACGTCTACCCCGGCGTCGACCATGCCTTCGCGCGCACCGGCGGCGACCACTTCGACAAGCCCTCGACATTGATGGCGCACCAGCGTTCCATGGCGCTGTTCAAGGAGGCGATCGGCCCGGTCTACGACCTGTCGGCGCTGTGGGACAAGCACTGCGAGTACGAGTTCGCCACGCGCGACGTGGTCGCCACCATGGGCACCATGGTCGCCGAGCCCTACGTCAACCACATCCCCACCATGACCGGCGGCGTGGGCGCGAAGGAGCTGTCGCGCTTCTACAAGCACCACTTCATTCCCACCACGCCGCCCGACACCCGGCTCACGCCGATCTCGCGCACCGTGGGCGCCACCCAGATCGTCGACGAGATGCTGTTCTGCTTCACCCACACGGTCGAGATCGACTGGATGCTGCCGGGCATCGCGCCCACGGGCCGGCCGGTGGAGATCCCGCTCGTGGCCATCGTCAAGTTCCGCGGCGACAAGCTCTACCACGAGCACATCTACTGGGACCAGGCCAGCGTGCTCGCGCAGATCGGCCTGCTCGATGCAACGGGCCTGCCGGTGGCCGGCGTGGAGACCGCGCGCAAGCTGGTCGACGAGACGCTGCCCTCGAACACGCTGATGCCGCGCTGGGCCAAATCGACGGCCCTGACCATCGCCGACCCGGCGCTGCCGCTCGGATGAACGCCGCGCCTTCCATGCTCGAACTGGTGGTGGCCTCGGCCAGCGCGCTCACGCCGGCCATCAAGGCCTTCGTGCTGCGCAGCGCGAACGGCGAGGCGCTGCCGCCGTTCGAACCCGGCGCGCACCTGGGCGTGCAGGTGATGCAACCCAACGGGCAGGCCGGTCAGCGCGCCTATTCGCTCGCGCGGCCGCATGACGCTTCGGACCGCTACGAGATCGCCGTGCTGCACGAGCCCGACGGCGCGGGCGGCTCGGCCTGGATGCATGGCCTGGCCGAGGGCGCGCGCGTGCTCGCGCAGGCGCCGCGCAACGATTTCGCGCTGCGCCGGGGCGAGGCCGCGCCGCTGCTGATCGCGGGCGGCATCGGCATCACGCCGCTCTTGTGCATGGCGCGCGCGCTCGCGGCCGAGGGCCGGGCCTTCGAGTTCCACTACGCCACGCGCAGCCCCGAGGCCACGGCCTATCTCGAGGAGGTGCGCGCGCTCGGCGGCCGCGTGGTGCACGACGGCGGCGATCCCGCGCGTGGCCTCGACCTGCGCGCGCTGCTGGCCGTGCCGGTGCCCGGGCGCCATCTGCATGTCTGCGGTCCGCGCGGCCTGGTGCAGGCGGTGGTCGACACCGCGCGCGCCCAGGGCTGGAGCGACGACCACGTGCACTTCGAGCTGTTCGCGGGCGCGCTCGCGCAGGCCGGCGACGCCGCCTTCGAGGTGCGCACGCTGCGCTCGGGCCATCTGCTGACGGTGCCGCCGGGCCGGAGCCTGCTCGACGTGCTGATCGCCGCGGGGCTCGACCCGCTCTACGATTGCCGCCAGGGCGACTGCGGCGTGTGCGCCGTCGACGTGGTCGAGGGCGTGCCCGACCACCGCGACCACAACCTGAGCCCGCGCGAGAAAGCCGACGGGCGCACCATCTGCACCTGCGTGTCGCGCGCCAGGACGCCGCAGCTGGTACTCGACCTCTGATCCCACGATTCCAGGAGACCCATCCATGACCATCGACCTGCAGTCCCTCGTGCAGCCCGACCGCGTCCACAAGCGCGTCTACACCGACCCCGCGATCTTCGAGCTCGAGATGGACCGCGTGTTCGGCCAGGCCTGGCTCTACGTCGGCCACGAGAGCCAGGTGCCCAAGCCCGGCGACTACTTCACCACCCGGCTCGGCCGCGAGCCCGTGGTGATGGTGCGCCACACCGACGGCCGGATCCAGGTGATGTACAACCGCTGCCCGCACAAGGGCGCCAAGATCGTGCCCGACGGCAGCGGCAGCGCCGGCAAGTTCCTGCGCTGCCTCTACCACGGCTGGACCTTCAAGTGCGACGGCAGCCTGCTGTCGGTGCCGCTGCGCAGCGGCTACGAGGACACGGGGCTCGACCTCAAGGACCCGCAGTACGGCGTGCGCAACGTGGCGCGCGTCGCCACGCACCGCGGCTTCGTGTTCGCGAGCCTGTCGAAGGAAGGACCCGGGCTCGAGGAGTTCCTCGGCGGCGTCGCCACCTCGCTCGACAACTTCTGCGACCGCGCGCCCGAGGGCGAGGTCGAGGTGGCCGGCGGCGTGCAGCGCGTGATCCAGCGCAACAACTGGAAGATCTTCTTCGAGAACCTGCACGACACCATCCATGCGGTGGCCACGCACGAGTCGTCGTGGCGCGCGGCCAAGGAGGAGTTCGAGGCCATGCCGGCCGGCACGCGCAAGCCCTTCGAGGTGGTGATCGTCGACGGCAACGGCGAGCCGCTCGAGTTCTGGGAGAAGCTCGAGCTCAAGGGCTACGACAACGGCCACGGCTTCATGGAAGGCATCTTCGTGCCGCCGACCGACCCGGTGAGCCTGGCCTATGTGGCCGCGCTCGAGGCGGCGCAGGGCGCCGAGCGCGCGGACCAGATCCTGCGCGTGAACCGCCACAACACCATCGTCTACCCGAGCTGCTCGCCCCACACCTCGTTCCAGCAGATCCGCGTGATCCGGCCGCTGTCGGTCGACCGCACGCTGGTCGAGATCTTCAGCTTCCGGCTCAAGGGCGCGCCCGAGGCCACCTTCCAGCGCACGCTGAAATACACCAACATCGTCAACTCGCCCTCGTCGAACGTGATGCCCGACGACCTCGAGGCCTACAACCGGGTGCAGGAGGGCCTGGGTTCGGACGGCGGCGACTGGGTCAGCATGCACCGCGCCGTGGGACGCGACCAGCCGCTGCCGGGCGGGCGCGCCTCCAACGGCAACAGCGAGATGCCGGCGCGCAACATGTTCGGTGCCTGGTCGAAGTACATGGGCGTGGACACCGGGAGCGCCGCATGAACTTCCTCGACTGGAACGAACAGCAGGAGATCGCGCAGTTCCTGCACCACGAGGCGCGGCTGCTCGACGAGCACCGCTGGGACGAATGGCAGCGCCTGTTCACGCCCGACGGCCTGTACTGGGTGCCGCTGGTGCACGGCCAGGCCGACCACCTCAACCACGCCTCGCTGTTCTGCGAGGACGCGCTGCTGCGCTCGATGCGCGCGCGCCGGCTCGAGCAGGCGCGCGCCTATTCGCAGCAGCCGCCCACGCGCACGGTGCACGTGGTGGGCAATATCGGCATCGAGGCGCGCGAGGAGGGCGCGCTGGGCGGCCTCACCGTGCGCTCCACCTTCGTGCTGCTCGAATGGCGCAAGACCGAGCAGCGCATGTTCGGCGGCAGCGTGCTGCACACGCTGCGCCGCCACGAGGGCGAGCTGCGCATCCATCTCAAGCGCGTCGAGCTGGTCAACTGTGACGCCGCGCACGAAGCGCTGCAGGTGTTCGTGTGAAGGCCGCGCTGCTCGCGATGCACTACCAGAACGACGTGCTGCACGCCGACGGCAAGGTGCGCGTGGGCGTCGCGGCCGACGATCCGGCGCGGCCGCGCCTGATCGCCTCGGCCGGCCGGCTGATCGCGGGGGCGCGCGCCGCCGGCGTGCCGGTGATCTTCGTGCGCATCGCCTTCGCGCCCGGCTACGTCGACTGCCTCGACAACTGCACGCTGTTCCGGCGCGTCGCGCAGAGCGGCGCGGTGCAGGAGGGCAGCTGGGGCGCCGAGTTCTACGACGAGCTCGCGCCGCTGCCCGGCGAGGCCGTGGTCACGCACAAGCGCAACAACCCCTTCTGGGCCAGCGGGCTCGAGCAGGCGGTGCGCGCCACCGGCGCCGACCGGCTCTACGTGGCGGGCATCGCGACCAACCACGTGGTCGAGCACGGCGCGCGCCATGCGAGCGACCTGGGCTACGACGTGGCGGTGGTGGCCGATGCCTGCAACACGGCGCAGCCGCACCTGCATGCCGCGAGCCTGGAGAATCTGTCGATGCTCGCGCAGGTGATCGGCGTCGAGGACGCACTCGCCCAGATGGGCCCCTGAACCGATGAAGGACATCTCATGAACATGCAAGGCAAGGTCGCGATCGTCACCGGCGCCGCCGCGATGCTGGGCAGCGCCATCGTGCGCACGCTGGCCCAGGCCGGCGCGCGCGTGGTCGCGGTCGACATCGACGCGGCGCGCGGCCAGGCGCTGGCGACCGAACTCGGCGCGGCCTGCCGCTTCGCCGCCTGCGACATCGCGAACGACGAGGCGCTCGACGCGCTGGTGGCCGATGCGCTGCGCATCGAGGGCCGCCTCGACTGCCTGGTCAACAACGCCGTGGTCTACAACGACGGCGGCATGGGCGCGAAGCGCGCCGAATGGCTGGCCGCGCTCGACGTCAACCTGGTCTCGGGCGCGCTGCTCGTGCACAAGGCCACCGAAGCGCTGGCCGCGCAGGGCGGAGCCATCGTCAACATGGGCAGCGTGGGCGGCAAGTTCGGCACGGCCGACCGCGCGCTCTATCCCGCGGCCAAGGCGGCGATCCTGCAGCTCACGCGCAACCAGGCCGCGACCCTGGCGCCGCGGCGCATCCGCGTGAACTCGGTGTCGCCCGGCTGGACCTGGTCGGACGCGCTCTCGCGCATGGCCGGCGGCGACCGCACCAAGGCCGACCGCATGGCCGCGCCGCTGCATCCGCTGGGCCGCGCGGGCGACGGCGACGACGTGGCGCAGGTGGTGCTGTTCCTGTGCTCGGACGCGGCACGCTTCGTGACCGGCGCCGACATTCCGGTGGACGGCGGTTTCTCGATGCTGGGCCCGGACCAGGGGCGCTCGGCGCGCGACTGGTTCGCGGCCGGCATGCCCTAGTCGAAACGCTTCTCCCACTCCCAGTTCACGGCCGGCAGCGTCTCGACCACCGGCCGCGCGAACAGGTAGCCCTGGAACAGCCGGATGCCGAGCTCGCGCAGCGCCATCGCCTCTTCCATCACCTCCACGCCCTCGGCCACCACGTGGATGCCGAGCTCGCCGCAGGTCGAGACGAAGCCCTTGACCACGGCGCGCCGCACGCCGTCGGTGTGGATGTTGCGGATCAGCTCCATGTCGAGCTTCACGATGTGCGGCTTGAGCGCCACGAACAGCTCGAAGCCCGCGAAGCCGGCGCCGAAGTCGTCGATGGCCGAGGAGAAACCGTGCTGCTGGTGCATCTCGAAGGCCCGCACCAGGTGCGGCAGGTCCTCGACGCGCTCCGACTCGGTCACCTCGAAGATCAGCCGCTCCTTCGGGAAGCCGAAGCGCTCGGCGGTCTCGACCGCGCTCTGGAAGCATTCGCCCTGGCGCCCGGCATCGTTGGGCATCACGTTGAGGCTCAGCCGCGAAGCCATGCGCAGCCCGGCCGCGAGCTCGATCGCCTTGGCGCGGCAGGCGCGGTCGAACTCGACGCGATGGCGCGCATGCACCAGCCCGAGGATGTGTCCGGCGCCTTCGCCGTGGATGCCGCGCACCAGCGCCTCGTGCGCGTAGACCTCGCCCTTGTCGACGTCGACGATCGGCTGGAAGGCCATGGTGAAGGCCGGGCAGCTCGCGGCGAAGTCGGGCACGGCCGAGGCATCGTTGCTGGCCTGGGTGGCCGGCTGCTGGAGGCGGTTGATGGTCAGCGCGCGCGCGGCGCTGCAGTAGCCCGGCGGACGGGCGTTGAAATCGCGGGCCAAAGTCGGTGCCAGGCTGGACACGGATGGCCTTCAGACCCGGGGGCCGTGGATGAAAAGTCGTTGCGGGATGCCCGACATGGTGTTCTCCGGTTCCTGGGCGCGGCCCCGCGGGACCGCATGTCCGCTTTTTCGGCGCGGCGGCGGAAGACTTGAGGAGAAAAAGGGGCCGGCGGGCAAAAAAAGCGCGGCTTCCTCCCAATAGAGGAGGGCCGGCCTAGAAGCCGCCCGCGGCGATCATCCGCAGCAGCGCGCGGTTGACTTCCTCGGCATCGACCGCATGGGTGCGGCGCAGGTTGCGCAGCGCGGTCGGGTTGCTCGATTCGAGCGCGGTCGCGAGCTGCAGCGCGGGCGCATAAGGGCCGTTCTGCGCGATGGTCGCGGCCACGATGCGGTCGGTCAGCGGGATGCGGCCGAAGCTGGTGCGCAGCGGCTCGCCCATCACCAGGTCGAGCTGCGAGAACAGGCCGCACAGATAGACCTCGCGCTTGAGGTCGTCCTCGATGCCGGCGTCCATCAGCTGCGCGACCAGGTGGCCGCGCATCGCCATGGAGGTGTTGAGCGGGCGCAGGTTGCCGTCCTCGCTGGCGGTCGGCAACTGCTGCGACAGCCAGGTGCTCAGGCGCTGGAAGCCGATCATCATGAAGCCGTGGCGCAGCGAGGCCACGCGGTTCGGCAGGCCCAGGCCCGGCGAGTTCAGGTAGAGCATGAGCGCGTAGACCAGCGCGGCCTCGCGGCTCACGAGCTGGTCGATGCGCTCGAGCGATTCCTCGGCGTCGATCGCGTTCATCACGCGCACGATGGCGCGCCGCGTCGGCGGCAGCGGCTGGCCGCCGTAGCCGTGCAGCACGTCCTCGCTGGGCCAGCCGGCCACGGCCCAGGCGTTCTGCTGGTCGAGCGCATGCTCGGCCAGCGCGCGGCTGGCCACGCCGTCGATCAGCGCATCGGGGCGCACCGGGCTGCTTTCGCCGGGATGCGTCATGCCGCGGTCGAACACCGTGGTGTCGCGCTCCACCTGCGCCAGGCGCAGCGCGTCCATCGCGTCTTCCGGTGCCAGCCGCAGCAGCCGGCGCTCGAACCAGGGCGCTGCCTCGGCGTCGGGGATCTGGGTCGGCACGCCGCTCGCGACCATGCGCACGCCGCGGCGGGCGGCGGCGCGCACCGCGGGGCGCAGGCCGGCGTCCTGCATCCAGCCGAGCGGAATCTCGAGCATCGGCCCGGCCGCCTCGGCGTTGCTCGCGATGTCGCGCAGGAACTCGGGCGTCTGGATCGACAGCAGCAGGGTCGGCGAATCGGCGTTCCAGGTCTCGGCCAGCGTGCGCAGCAGGTGGCGCCCGTCGATGCGTTGGCGGTCCTCGTGGACGAAGAGCTGGACACCCGCGAGCGCGCGCGGACGGTTCCAGAACGGGCGGTAGCCGAAGGTCAGGCTGCCGAGTACCGATTGAGACATGAAGACGAGAAGGAGAGAAGGAACGAAAGGGCGGTCACGCCACGTCAGCCGATGAAGTTGAACAGCGAGAGTTTCTGGATTTCGGCATAGGAGCCGAGGGCCGCGGAGTAGGCGGTCTGCTGGGTCTTGAAGTCGGACAGCGCCTGGATCGTGTCGAGGTCCTCGGCGCGCGAGCGGTCGGCCTCGAGCTGCAGGCTGCGCGAGGACTGGCGGTCGGAGATGCTGTCGACCTGGTTCAGCAGGTCGCCCGCGCGGCCGCGCGAGGCCGACAGCCGCGCGCTCGCGGCGTCGATCTGCACCAGCGACTGCGCCACGTTCTGCGCCAGCTGGCCGCTGCTGTTGCTGCCGTCCTTCACGCCCGCGATCGCCTGGTCGAGCACGCCGAACAGGCTGGTCTTGCCGCTGGGCGCGACGCTCAGCGCATTGCCGTCGGCCGGCACGCCGCTGGCCGTGAGCGAGATCCCGGCGAACTCGATCGCCTGGCCCGCGGTGTAGGGCTGGCCCGATTTGAGCGTGGCCTGCGTGGTGGTGTCGATCACGTCGTAGGTGGTCACGCCGTTGGCGACGCTGAACGCGACGCGGTAGCCGTGGCCGGTCAGCGCCGAGGGATCGACCACCTTGCCGGCGTCGCTGTAGACGTTGCGCGTGCCGGCTTCCTGGCCCACGGTGAACACGCCGTTGCCGGTGGGCACGTCCATCCAGGTGGCGTAGCCGTCGAGCATCGAGGGGATGGCGGTGTCGCTGGCGGCGCCGGCCTGGCCCGCGATGCCGTCGAAGCGCACGCCGCTGCCGTTGTCGACGAAGGGCGCCGCGGTGCTGCCCAGGCCGCCGAACAGCGACTGGCCGTTGCTGTCCTGCGCATTGGCATAGCCGAGCAGTTGGCCGCGCAGCGTGGTCAGGCGCTGCGCGATCGTGGCGCGGTCGGCCGCCGACAGCGTGGCATTGCCGGCGTTCACCACCAGCGTGCGGAACTCGGCCATGGCCGCGGTCGCGCTGCCCAGGGTCGACTCGGCCGTCGAGACCGCGTTGCGCTGCAGCTCCAGCGCGCGCTGGTCGGTGCTGACGCGCGCCATGCGCGTGATGGCGCGCTCGGCCTGCGCGGCGCCGGTCGGGTCGTCGCTGGGGCGCAGCACCTTCTTGCTGGCGCTGAGCTGCTCCTGCAGCTTCGAGAGCTGGGACTGGCGCGTGGTGAGCTGGCGCACCGCGTTGTCGTAGGTGGTGGCACTGGCGAGGCGGGTGGCTGTCATGGTTGTTCCTGTCTCCCGGGTCAGTTCATGTTCTGCAGCAGCGAGTCGAAGATGCTCTGCGCGATCTGGATCATCTTGGACGAGGCCTGGTAGGCCTGCTGGTACTGCAGCAGCTTGGCGGCTTCCTCGTCGAGGTTCACGCCGGCCTGGCTGGTGCGGTCGGTCTCGAGCGAGGTGGCGATCGAGCCCGAGATCTCGGCCGCGTACTGCGCGCTCTGCGAACGCACGCCGACCTGCGCCATCAGCGCGGCATAGCCGTCGGTCATGGGGGCGCCGTCGAACACCGTCTTGTCGCGCAGGGCCAAGAGCGCCTGCGCATTGCCGGCGTTGCTGCCGCCGTAGGCGGTGGTGGCGGCCTGGACGGTGATCGTGTCGCCGGCCTTGGGCGTGCCCGACAGCACGATGGTCCAGCCGTTGTAGCTGATCGGCTGGCCCGCCACGTAGGGCACGCTGGTCGGGTTGCCGGTGCCGTTGCCCGACACGTCGAAGCCGCCCGCGCCGTTGAAGGTCAGCGTGACCGGCTGGCTGAGGTTGGCATTGGCCGAGGTCGCGGCCAGGCTGCCGACCGCCATGCCGCCGGTGTTGCCGGTGCCCACGCGCGCCTCGACCGGGCTGCCCGCGGCCAGCCCGCGCGCCGAGCGCAGCACGGTCGCCATGTCGCCGGCGGCCGAGGCATAGGGCTTGAGCACGAAGCTGTCGCCCTCGGCCGCGCTGCCCGACTTCAGGTCGAGCTTGAGGCCGTCGATCTCGATCGGCATCGGGCCCGTGAAACTGGTGGTCTTGCCGTCCGACAGCCGCTGCACCTCGATGCTGCCGCCCGCGCCGAACTTGACCTGGTAGCTCGAGGCCGAGAGCGCCGAGGTGTTCGATACCGTGGCGCCGATCACCGCGTTGCCCGTGTTGCTCGCGGCGCCCATGGCATCGGGGATCGCGATCGGCTTGAAGAAGTCGCCGCCGGGGTTGCCGTCGAGGTCCACGCCGAGCCGGTGCTGGGCATTGATCTCGGTCGTCAGGGTGAGCGCCATGCGGCCCAGGCCGTCGCGCGCCTCGGCCAGGTCGCTGTTCTGGAAGCGCAGCAGGCCCGCGACCGCGCCGCCGCCGAGCGTGGCCTCGTCGATGGTGGTCGACAAGCCGCTGCGCATCAGCGTCAGCTTGCTCTGGTTGGCGTCGTCGGTGCTCATCGCGACCTGCGCCGCCTTGTTGCCCAGCACCAGCGCCTGGCTGCCCACGAACACGCTGAGCGAGCCGTCGTCGGCCTGCACGGTGGTGGTCTGCACCTGCTGGTTGAGCTCGCGCAGCAGCTGGTCGCGCTGGTCGAGCAGGTCGTTCGGGCTCTGGCCGCCGCCGCTGGCGCGCGCGATCTGCTCGTTGAGCGTGGCCAGCCGCGCGGCCAGGCCGTTGATGCTGCGCACCGCGTCGCCGAGCTGCGAATTCACGCCCTTCTGCAGGTCGTCGAGCCGGGTCTGGGCGTCGCGCATGCGCGCGGCCATCTCGTCGGCGCGGGTGATCACCACGTTGCGCGCCGTCACGTCGGTCGGCGTGCTCGCGATGTCGGAGAAGGCGTTGAGCAGGTCCGACACGGCCGCGCCCAGGCCGGTCTTGCCGCCCTTGAAGATGTCCTCGAGCGAGGACAGGCGTGCCGCCCGCGTCTCGTCCATGGCCTGCACCGACTGCGCGGCCGCGGCCTGGCGCGTGAGGAACTCGTTGTGGGCGCGCTCGATGGTCGTGACCTCGACGCCCTTGCCGATGTAGCCGCTGCCGGTGTATTGGCCCGCGACCTGGCCCATCACGGCGGTCTGGCGCGAGTAGCCGACGGTGCTGGCGTTGGCGATGTTGTGGCCGGTGGTCGACAGCGCGACCTGGTTCGCGAGCAGGGCGCGGGCGCCGACGTTGAGCAGACTCATGGCGGGATCTTTCTCGAGGACTGGCCTGTGCGCTTCAGGTGCGCTGGATCTTCAGCGTGGTGTGGATCGCGCGGCTGAGCTTGGCCGCGTAGGCCGGGTCGGTGGCATAGCCGGCGCGGTGCAGCTCGCTCGCGTAGGCGCTGACCGAGCTCACGCTGGCGCGCGCCTTCTCGTAGCGCGGCGAGTTGCCGATCAGGCGCGCGTAGTCGCGGAACGACTCCTCGTAGGAGTCGTAGGCGCGAAAGCGCGCCGTCACCTTGCGCGGCTCGCCGCCGATGTATTCGGTGGTGGTCACGGCCACGGTGGGGCCGGTCCAGCTGCCGCCGGCCTTGATGCCGAACAGGTTGTGGGAGGGGGTGCCGTCGCGGTGGCGGATCTCGCTGCGGCCCCAGCCGGTCTCGTGGCCGGCCTGGCCGATCATGAAGCTGGCGGGAATGCCGGTCTCGCGCGACACGCGCTCGGCCGCGTCGTCGTGCTGCTCGACGAAGCTGCGCTGGTTGGCGGCCGGCTTGATGCGCGCGGCCTCGGCGCCCAGCGCGATGGTCGGGGCCTTGGCGGCGCCGCTCATCTGCTGCGTGAGCTGGCGCGTGATCGCGTCGGTGAGGCCGCCGGGCAGGCCCGAGAGCTGCACCGCGAACTGCTGGTCGAGCAGGTCGGTGCCGAGCTTCTCGCCGTCGCTGTCGAGCAGGCCCGATTTCATGGTGGCCTCGCGCATGCTCTTGATCAGCTCGCGCATGAACAGCGACTCGAACTGCTTGGCCGCCTCGCGCACCGCCTTCGGGTCGTTGCCGTTGGCCGCGAGCTTGAGCGCGTCGAGCGAGCGCGCGTCGGCCGCCAGCCCCTGGCCGGTGGACGGCGAGATGGACATCGCGGACAGCGAAGTCTGCATCGACATCAGATCACCTCGAGTTCCGCGTTGAGCGCGCCCGAGGCCTTGATGGCCTGCAGGATCGCCAGCAGGTCCTGCGGCGTGGCGCCCAGCGAATTGAGGGCGCGCACCACGTCGGCCAGCAGCGGCGCGGCCGGCACCTGGATCATGGTGCCGGGCTCCTGCTTGATCTGGATCGAGGCCTGCTCGGCCACCACGGTGCGTCCGCCCGACAGCGGCGCGGGCTGGCTGATCACCGGCGCCGAGCTGATCGTGACCGACAGGTTGCCGTGCGCGATGGCGCAGGGGCCCAGCGTCACGGCCTGGTTCAGCACGATCGAGCCGGTGCGCGCATTGATCACCACCTTGGCCGCGGGCGTGCTGGCCTCGAGCGTGAGCTCCTCGAGCTCGGCGATGAAGTTCACGCGCGCATTGGCGTCGGTGGGCGCGCGCACCTGAACCGTGCGCCCGTCCATGGCACGCGCGGTGCCGGTGCCGAGCTTGCGGTCGATGGCCTGGGCCACGCGGCGCGCGGTCTGGAAGTCGACCGCGTTGAGGTCGAGGTTCACGCTGTCGCCGTCGAGCAGCGGCGAGGGCACGCTGCGTTCCACCTGCGCGCCGTTGGGCACCCGGCCCGCGCTCAGGTGGTTGATCTGCACCTTGCTGCCCGCGGCCGCGGCGCCGGCGCCGCCGACCACCATGTTGCCCTGCGCGAGCGCGTAGATCTCGCCGTCGGCGCCGCGCAGCGGCGTGGCCACCAGCGTGCCGCCCTTGAGCGACTTGGCATTGCCCATCGAGGAGACGTTGACGTCGAGCTGCTGGCCCGGCTGCGCGAAGGCCGGCAGCTGCGCCGTGACGATCACCGCCGCCACGTTCTTCAATTGCAGCTGCGAGGCGCGGTTGTCGGGCAGCGTGATGCCCAGCTGCTGCAGGTAGTTGGCCACGCTCTGCGTGGTGTAGGGCATCTGCGTGGTCTGGTCGCCGGTGCCGTCGAGGCCGACCACCAGGCCGTAGCCCGTGAGCTGGTTGCTGCGCACGCCCTGCACGGCGGCGACTTCCTTGATGCGCAGCGCATGCGCCTTTTGCGCGGGACCGAGCGCGAGCAGCAGCATGCCGGCCACGCCGAAGGAGAAGGCGGCGAGCCGGCGGCGCAGGCGGTGCTTCGGTGAAAGGGACATGGCGTCGTTCATCCTCAGAACGGCAGCACGCTCATGAAGAAGCGGCCCAGCCAGGGCATGACCTGCGATTCCTGCTGCGCGCCGCGGCCGCGCGACTCGATGCGCACGTTCGCCACCTGCGTCGACAGCACGTTGCTGCCGGCCTGGATCGAGCGCGGATCGATGGTGCCCGAGAAGCGCAGCACGTCCACGTTCTGGTTCACGCCGATCTGCTTCTCGCCGGTCACCACCAGGTGGCCGTTGGGCTGCACGTCGATCACCGTCGCGGTGATCGAGCCCTGGAAGGTGTTGGCGCTCTCGGTGCCGCCCTTGCCCGCGAAGTTGTGGGCCGACTCGGCATTGGCGCCGGCGCGGCCGAAGGAGTTGGCGGCGAAGAAGGGCAGGGCCGAGATGCCGGTGTCGATGCTGCTGGTCTTGCCGATGGTCGAGGTCGACTTCTGGCTCGCGCTCACGTTCTCGACGATCGAGATCGTCACCGTGTCGCCGATCATGCGCGCGCGCCGGTCCTCGAACAGCGGCCGGTAGCTCGCGGTGCGGAACAGGCTGCCCGTGGCCTGGCGCGGCACGGCCGCCATCGGCGAGGCGCTCACGGGCGGCGGCGCGGTCGAGGGCATCTCGACCTGCGGCGTGTTGGCCAGCGTGGTGCAGCCGCCGGCCACGACGAGGGCGAGGGCGGCGAAGGCCGCGCGAAACAGTGGAAGTCTCACAGCTGCCCCAGCTTCTGCAGCATCTGGTCGCTGGTCTGGATGGCCTTCGAGTTCATCTCGTAGGCGCGCTGCGTCTGGATCATCGAGACCAGCTCCTGCACCACGTTCACGTTCGAGGTCTCGAGGAAGCCCTGCATCACCGTGCCCAGGCCGTTGGTGCCCGCGGTGCCGCCGTTGGGCTGGCCCGAGGCGGCGGTCTCGGCATAGAGGTTCTCGCCCAGCGGCTCGAGGCCGGCCGGATTGATGAAGTTGACGATCGCCAGCGAGCCGATGTTCTGCGGCGTGGCATTGCCCGACAGCGTGGCCGAGACCGTGCCGTCGCTCGAGATGCTGACGCTGGTCGCGGTGGCGGGCACCGTGATGCCGTTGGCCACCGGCAGGCCCGAGGAGGTGACCAGCCGGCCCTGCGCGTCGACCTGGAACGAGCCGTCGCGCGTGTAGCCGATGGTGCCGTCGGGCTGCGTGACCTGGAAGAAGCCGTTGCCCTTGATCGCGAGGTCGAACTGGTTGTTGGTCTGCTGCATGCTGCCTTGCGAGAACGAGCGGCTGGTGGCGACCGTGCGCACGCCCAGGCCCAGCTGCAGGCCGGTGGGCAGCTGCGACTGCTCGGTGCTGTTGGCGCCGACCTGGCGCAGGTTCTGGTACATCAGGTCCTCGAAAACCGCGTTGGCGCGCTTGTAGCCCGTGGTCGAGACGTTGGCGAGGTTGTGCGAAATCACGTCCAGCTGGGTCTGCTGGGCTTCCATGCCGGTCTTGGAGATCCAGAGCGAATTGATCATGGCGAGGGTCTTTCTCTTGCGATGGGCATCAGCCCTGGACGTTGAGCAGCTGCGCGGCCGACTTGTCGGAGTCCTGCGCGGACTGCAGCAGGCGCAGCTGGCTGTCGAACTGGCGCGCGGCGGCGATCATTCCGACCATGGTCTCGATCGGGTTCACGTTCGAGCCCTCGAGCGCGCCGGTCTCCACGCGCGCGGTGGCGTCCGAGGGCAGCGGCTCCTGCGAGGCGGTGCGGAACAGGCCGTCCTCGCCGCGGCGCAGCGGGTCGTCGGCCGTGGGCGTGGCCAGCTTGAGGCGGCCCAGGGTGGAGGAGGGCTGGTCGCCGGTCTTGGCGCTGACCGTGCCGTCGCTGCCCACCGACAGCTCCGAGCCCGGCGGCACGTCGATCGGCGCGCCGCCGTCGGACAGCAGCGGCAGGCCCGAGCTGGTCATCAGCGTGCCTTCGGGCGAGACCTGGAAGGCGCCGGCGCGGGTGTAGGCCTCGGTGCCGTCGAGGCCCTGCACCGCGAACCAGCTGCGGCCCTGCGCCACCATGTCGAGCGCGCGGCCGGTGCGCTGGATCGCGCCGGGCTTGTCGTCGTGGCCCGAGGTGGCTTCCATCGCGAACACGCGCGTGGTGGCGCCGTCGCCGCGCAGCGGCACCGCGCGGAAGGTCGAGAGCTCGGCGCGAAAGCCCTGGGTCGAGGCGTTCGCCAGGTTGTTGGCGAGCACGCCCTGGCGCTGCGCTGCGGCGCTCGCGCCGCTCATGGCGGTGTAGATCAGGCGGTCCATCGCGCGTCGCTTCCGGTGCGTTCGATCAGCGCAGGTTGATCAGCGTGGACATGACCTGGTCCTGCGTCTTGATGGTCTGCGCGTTGGCCTGGTAGGCGCGCTGCGTGCTCATCATGTTGACCAGTTCGGCCGTGAGGTCGACGTTCGATTCCTCCAGCGCGCCCGAGCGCAACTGGCCGAAGGTGCCTTCGCCGGGCGCGCCGCGCACCGGCTGGCCCGAGGACGCGGTCTCGACCCAGTAGCCCGAGCCGCTGGGCGCCAGGCCCTGGGCGTTGCGGAAGCTCACCAGCGCGACCTGGCCCGCGGCCTGGGTCTGGCCGTTCGAGTAGGTGGCGGTGATGACGCCGGTGTCCTCGATCTTGATGCCGGTGAGCTGGCCGGCGGTGTAGCCGTCCTGCGTGAGGTCGGACACCGCGAAGCGCGCGTTGACCTGGGTCATCCGGCTCAGGTCCAGCGAGGCGGTGAAGGTGCGCGTCGGGTCGTTGGGCGAGGACAGCGTGAGCGGAGGCACCGTCGAGGTGGTGGTGTTCAGGCTGCCGTCGGCGTTGAAGTTGAGCTGGAACGGCGTGGAGGCCGCGGGGTCGCTGCCGTTCACGCTGGTGTAGACGTTCCAGCTGTTGTTGGCGGTCTTCTGGAAGTACAGGCCGACCGGCACCTCGAGGCCCTGCGCGTCGTAGGCGGTCAGCGAGGTGCCGTAGGTACGGATCGGCGTCGGCGGCGTGGCGGTGGAAGCCACCACGGCGCTGGCGTCGAGCGTGATCTCGGCCGCCATCTTGGTGGTCTGCTTGGCGGGGATGGGCGCGCCGGTGGGCAGCTTCAGCGGGATCGCGTCGTAGCTCTGGCGCACGCCGTTGGCGTCGGTGGCATAGCCCATCACCTGCGCGCCGCTGTTGGTGATGATGTTGCCTTCCTTGTCCTGCTTGAAGTTGCCGGCGCGGGTGTAGGCGGTGGTGCCGTCGGGGGCCCTGACCTGGAAGAAGCCGCCGCCGTTGATCGCCACGTCGAGGTCGTTGCCGGTGATCGACAGCGAGCCCTGCGAGAACTGCTGCGAGACATCGGCCACGCCCACGCCCAGGCCCACGTTGGTGCCGCCGATGGCGCCGGCCGAGCTGGCATAGATCTCGGCGAACTCGGCGCGCGAGGACTTCATGCCGGTGGTGCCCGCGTTGGCGATGTTGTGGCCGATCACGTCGAGGCTGCGGCTGGCGGCGTTGAGACCCGAGAGTGCCTGTTGAAAGCTCATGGAGTGGCTCCTGTGTGCTGGATGGAAGGGATGTCTGTCAGAGAACGGCGTGCAGGTTGGCGTAGGGCGTCTTGCCCGCGGTCAGCAGCGTGAGCGAGAGGCCGCCGCTGGCATCGCTGCCCACGGCCACCACTTTGTCGCGCATCAGCGCGACCGCGTCGACCTTGTCGCTGCCGTTGGTGGCAATCACCTTGAACTGCAGCGGCGTGTCGGCCGGGTACGTGGAGGAGTCGAGCGTGAAGCCGTGCTGGCCCGCGTCGAGTTCGCCGAGCGAGACGGTGTCGATGACCTGGCCGCCGGCGGTGGTGACCTGGATCTTCACGCTGGTGGCCTTGGCCGGCAGCTCGATCGCGCCCACCGCGGTCTTGGCCGTGGTGTCGAAGGCCAGCTGGTTGCCCTCGGTCAGCACGCCGCGGCCCACCAGGTTGCCGGCCTGCAGCACCTGCATGGCCGACATCTGGGTGTTCATGTTCTTCATCGTGTCGTTGAGCTGCTGGATGCCCGTGACCGTGTTGATCTGCGCGATCTGCGAGGTCATCTGCGCGTTGTCCATCGGATTCATCGGATCCTGGTTCGCGAGCTGGGCGACCAGCAGCTTGAGGAAGCGGTCCTGCGCCTCGGCGGTGCCGCTGGCGGAGATCGACTTGCTGTCCGCGCTCGAGCTCGGCACGTAGGTGGTGCCGGTGAGGTTGGAGGTGGCGGCGGTGGAGGTCATGCGCGGGCGTCCGGAAGAAGGGTGTGCGGTGGGGTGGCGCTCACTGGCCGATCTGCAGCGTCTTGAGCAGCAGATTCTTGGCCGTGTTCATCACCTCGACGTTGTTCTGGTAGGAGCGCGAGGCCGAGATCATGTTGACCATCTCCTCCACCGCGTTCACGTTCGAATGGGTCACGTAGCCCTGGGCATCGGCCATCGGGTTGGCGGGCTCGTGCACCTTGCGCCCGGGCGTCTGGTTCTCGGTCACCGAGTCCACGCGCACGCCGGCGCCGGTCTCGCCGTCGAGCGCCACGGTCTGGAACACCACCTGGCGCGCCTTGTAGGGCTGGCCATCGGGGCCGGCCACCGCGTCGGCATTGGCCAGGTTGCTGGCCACCACGTTCAGGCGCTGCGACTGCGCGCTGACCGCGCTGCCGGAGATGCCGAAGATCGAGAACATCGACATGGCTTATTGCCCCTGGATGGCCGCGAGCAGCGTCTTGCCCTGGCCGTTGATGAAGCGCAGCGTGGCTTCGTAGCGCACCGCGTTGTCGGCGAAGGCCGCGCGCTCGCGGTCGAGGTCGACGCTGTTGCCGTCGAGCGAGGGCTGGGTCTGGACCGCGTAGCCGCCGCTCGCGCCGCTGCCACCGGTTCCGCCGCCCGAAGTCAGCGGGATGTGGCGTGCGTCGGTGCGGCCATCGGCGCTGGCACCCGAGGCGGCGCGCGGCGTGCCGCCGCCCGTGGCCTCGCGCATCGCGTCGGCGAAGCTGAAGTCGCGCGCCGCGTAGCCGGGCGTGTCGGCGTTGGCGATGTTGCTCGCGATGTCGCGCTGGCGGTCGGCACGCAGCACCAGCGCTTTCGCCTGGAAATCCAGTGAGTTCGTCAGTTTGTCGAGCATGGGCCAGGGTCCTCGCGAAGGGGGTGGGCGTGAGCGCCCGTGCGGAAATTGTGGGAGCCGCGCCGATTTCGGAAGCGCGGATGAAAGGCGGCTTTTTCGGCCTTATCGCGGCTTTGGGGTCGGGGCGCACTGCCTACAGTGCGGGTCGCGGTGCGCCGGGCCGAGGCGCGCGCGTTCCGCATTTCCGTTGCCGCACACCCCCCGGAGGAGCCCATGGCCATCCCCGCATTCCCTCTCGCCGCCGGCGCGCTGCTGCTCGCCGCCTGCACAGCCTTCAGCGCCTTCGCCCAGCAGGCGCCGTCCGAAGGCGCCGAGGCCGGCGAGGCCTTCGCCGCCAGCACGCGCCAGTGGCTCGACGATGCCGTGGCCCAGGCCCAGTCGGCCAATCCCGCGCCGCTGCGCATGGAGGTCGCCATCGGCGCGCTCGACAACCGTCTGCGCCTGGCGCCCTGCAGCCGCGTCGAACCCTACATCCCCACCGGCCTGCGCCTGTGGGGCCGCACCCGGCTCGGGCTGCGCTGCGTCGAGGGTGGCGCGCGCTGGAACGTGTTCCTGCCGGTCACCATCAAGGCCTTCGGGCCGGCCTGGGTGCTGCGCGACAACGTGCTGCCCGGCACCGTGCTGAGCGCGGCCGACGCGGTCGAGGCCGAGGCCGACTGGGCCGCCGATCCCTCGCCCGTGATGGCCGACGCCACCCAGTGGGTGGGGCAGGTCGCCTCGCGCTCGCTGCAGGCCGGCCAGCCGCTGCGCCAGTCGATGGTGAAGCCGGCCCAGGCCTTCGCCGCCGGCACCCAGGTGCGCGTGGTGGCCCAGGGCCAGGGCTTCGAGATCGCCACCGAGGCCCAGGCGCTGACGCCGGGCGTGGTCGGCCAGATGGTGCGCATCCGCATGGAGAATGGCCGCATCACCACCGGCGTGGTGCAGGATCCGCGTACCGTGCGCCTCTCGATGTGACCGGCGCGGCGCAAAAAACTTCGAAAAAGTCCTCAAGTCCGTCGAACGGCGGTCGAAATCCTGGGGACGAAGCCCCCGCCCGGGGCCAGGAGCCGCCATGAAGATCAACCCGTTGCAAGATCCCGCCGTCGCGGCCGCCACCGGCGTGGCCGCGGCCGCGAAGACCGGCCGGGGCGCCACGCCCGCGGTGGCCGATGCGGGCGACGCCACCGGCACGCCGGTCAGCGTGTCGGCCTCGGCCCGCACGCTGGAGGCCGCCGCCACGGCCGGCAACGGCATCGACGAGGCGAAGGTGGCCGCGGTGCGCGCCGCCATCGCCGACGGCAGCTTCAAGGTCGATTCCGGCGCCATCGCCGACAAGCTCCTGGCCAACGCCCAGGAATTCCTGAGCCGCGCAAGGAACTGATGCCATGCCCGATACCCGTGCTTCCGCCGAGATGCTGCTGAGCGAGGTCGAGGACCAGCTCGACCGGGTCGATGCCGGCCTGCGCTGCGCCGAACCCTCGGACCTGCTGCAGGCCAGCGGCGAGCTGCGCCGTTGCGCCACCGGTTTCGCGCGCGCCCTCGAGGCCGCGCTGTCGGCCGAGGCGCTCGACGCCGAATTCCGCCGCCGCGTCGAGGCCGTGGCCCAGCGGCTGTCGAACCAGCGCGACAGCGTCGCGCGCCGCACCGTCATCGTCGACCGCAGCCTGGCCTCGCTGCTGGGGCCGCGCCCCGATGCCACCTACACCATGCCCGGCGAGCGCAGGATGTTCGCGGGCCTGCGCTCGGCCCACGTGCCGGCGCACTGACCGCGACGGCTACGAAGGCTTCGGCGCGCGCTCGAAGCAGTAGAACAGGTTGGGTTCCGACAGCAGGTAGAGCCGCCCGTCGGGCCCGACCGCCACGCCCTCGGGCTGCGGCACCTTGCGCTGCAGGCCGCCGAAGCCGCGCCACAGCGGCAGCATGCTGACCGGGCGCCCATCGCTCGCGTACTCCACCACCAGTGCCGACTCGTCGCTCAGCAGCAGCAGGTGGCCGGTCGCATCGTGCAGCGTGACCGAGGACAGGTCGCTCATGAACAGCGAGCCCGCGCGCGAGGACTTCCATTCGCTGATGTCGATGTTGAAGCCGCTCGCGGAGGGCGCGTCGGGATCGAGCCCGGTGATCACCAGCACGCGCATCGGCAGCTTCTCGCGCACCACGTACAGGCGCCTGTGCACGCCGTCCCAGGAGATGCCCTCGAAGCTGCTGTTGTGCAGCCGGTCGATGCCGATGCCCAGGCTCGGTCGGCCGGCCACCGACACACGCTGCGTGTCGCGCCCGATCCGCACCCAGTACATGCGGTGGCTGTCCTCGTCGGAGATCACGTAGCCGTCGCCCTGCACGTAGGTGATGCCCTCCGGATCCTTCACCCCGTCGAGCCCGATCACGCGCAGCAGCCGGCCCTCGGTGTCGAGCTCGGCGATCTGCGGCGGGCGGTTGATGACCGTGAAGAGGGTGCCGGTCTCGGTGTTGAAGGTCAGGCCCGAGGCATTGCGCGTCAGGCCCTGGATCGGCAAGCCCTCGACCGCCACGCGGTAGTCCGGCAGCCACAGCGCATTGTTCGCCCATTGCGCCGCGCCCAGCGTGGTGCTGAGCCAGTAGTAGCCGAGCGCGGGCACCTTGAAGTACCAGCCGAAGGCCACGCCGAATGCGAGCACGATGGCCAGGAACAGGGTCTTGCGGGATCTGGCTCGGGTCATGCGGGCGGAGTCTAGCGTTCAGACCACCGAGAGAAGCCAGTCGAGCAACTGGCGCTGCCGGCCCGCAGCCGGCTTCTGCGGCGACAGCAGGAAATAGCCCGAGCCGTCCGCGACGAAGCCCAGCGGCGCCGCCAGCACGCCGCTTTCGAGGTCGTCGCAAACCAGGTGCCAGGGCCCGATCGCCACGCCGAGCCCGGCGACCGCCGCCTGCAGGCTGAAATAGAAATGCTCGAAGACCTGTTCCCTGCCGCCGGCGCCGGCCGAGGCGCCCCGCAACCGGGTCCACGAGGGCCAGGCCTGCGGCCGCGTGCGCGTGTGCAGGCGCACCGCGTCGCTCCGCAGCGAGGGGCCCGCGCCGGCGGTGTCGAAGAAGGCGTCGACCCGGCCCGGGCTGCACACCGGGCCGATCTTCTCCTCGAACAGCGGCTGCGCGTGCACGCTCGCGGGCCATGCGAAATCGTTGCGCCGGATCGCGAGGTCGATGCCGTCGTCGAAGGAGAACGGCCCGCCACCCGCCACGAGATGCACCGCGGCCTCGGGATGGCGCGCCTGGAAATCGGGCCAGCGCGGGATCAGCCAGCGCATCAGCAGGGTCGGCTCGCACGAGAGCACGAGCGGCGTCTCGCGCGCCGAGTGCCGCAGCTCGCGCGTGGCCTCCTCGATCAGGCCGAAGCCCTCGTCCACCGCGAGCTGGAGCCGGCGCCCGGCCTCGGTGAGAAAGACACCGCGGTTGCGCCGCTCGAACAAGGCCAGGCCCAGGTCGTCCTCGAGCATGCGCACGGCGCGGCTGACCGCGCCATGGGTCAGATGCAGGCTGTCGGCCGCCTGGCTGAAGTTCTGGGTCCGGGCCGCGGCCGCGAAGCAGCGCAGTGCCATCAGCGAAGGCAGGCGCGAGGAATTCTGTTGTGAGCCAGGCTCACCGTTGGTGTCAGCAATCATCGTTTGTCCTGGGGCGGGTCTCTGCATAGATTTGAGCGTCCGGCCCCGCCGTCCACCCGATCCCCATGATGCAGGAACTGTCAGCACAACTCACCCAGCCCGAGCGGCTCGCACTGACGATGGGCGATCCCTCGGGCATCGGCCCCGAGATCGTGGCCCGTACCTTGTTGAACGCCGAATGGGCCCGGCGCTGCGTGCTGGTCGGCGATCCGCGCGTGATGCGCCAGGCCTTCGAGGCCCTGGATGCCGGCGCGAGGCTGCGCGTGGCGGCGTCGATAGACGACATGGCGCACTCGCCCGGCACGGTCAACCTGCTGGCCGCGTCGCGGCTCGAGGCGCTGCCGCCCGTGGGCGCCGTGCATGCGGCCAGTGGCCGGGCCGCTTTCGACGCGGTCGAGGCCGCGATCGATCTCGCGCAGGCGGGCCGCGTCGCGGGCATCGTCACCGCGCCGATCCACAAGGAAGCGCTGGTCGCCGCCGGCCTGCGCTATCCGGGCCACACCGAGATCCTGGCCGAGCGCACCGGCTGCAGGGTCGCGATGATGCTGGCCAACGACGAACTGCGCACCGTGCTCGTGACGGCCCATTGCGCGCTGCGCGAGGCCATCGAGCGCGCCGACTTCGCGGCGCAGGTGTCGGCGATCCGGCTCGCGCACCGGGGCGCCCGGGCCTTCGGCATCGTGGCGCCGCGCATCGCGGTGGCCGGGCTCAATCCGCATGCGGGCGAGGGCGGTCTGTTCGGCGACGAGGAGCAACGCACCATCGCGCCCGCGATCGCCGCCGCGCGGCGCGAGGGCATCGACGCCAGCGGACCCTGGCCCGGCGACACGGTGTTCATGCAGGCGCGCCAGGGGCGCTTCGACGTGGTGGTGGCGCAGTACCACGACCAGGGGTTGATCCCGGTCAAGTACCTCGGGCTCGACAAGGGCGTGAACATCACGCTCGGCCTGCCTTTCGTTCGCACCAGCCCCGACCACGGCACCGCCTTCGACATCGCGGGGTGCGGCATCGCCGACGCCGCCAGCCTCGAGGCCGCGCTCGACATGGCCGCGCGCCTGGCGGCTGCCCACCGAACCACGAGAAAGACCGGACCATGAGCGGCTTCGAATTCATCTTCATGCTCACGCGCCACGACCGCACCGTGGCCGACGCGGCACGGCACCTGGCGACGGCGCTCGCGGCCGGCGTGCGCCACATCGGCTTCAAGGACATCGGGCTGCCGATGGCCGAGCTCGAGGGCCTGCACAGAAGCATCCGCGACCACGGCGCCTCGAGCTACCTCGAGGTCGTCTCGCTCGACCGCGACAGCGAGATCGCCTCGGTCGAGATGGCGTGCCGGCTCGGCGTCGACCACCTGCTCGGCGGCACGCACGTCGACGACGTGCTGCCGCTGCTCGAGGGCACGGGCATCCGCTACTACCCGTTCGCGGGCCGGGTCTCGGGGCATCCGAGCGTGCTCGGCGGCTCGATCGAGGAGATCGTGGCCAGCGCCCGCGCGATCGAGAGCCGGCCCGGCGTGGCGGGGCTGGACCTGCTGGCCTACCGCGCCGCGCTCGACGTGCCGCGGCTGATGCGCGCGGTGTGCGCGGCCGCGGGCAAGCCGGTGATCGTGGCGGGCTCGATCGACACACCCGAACGCATCGCGGCGATCCGCGCCAGCGGTGCCGCGGGTTTCACGGTGGGCACGGCGGCGCTCGACGGGTGCTTTCCGGCGCCCGGCCGAAGCCTCGAAAGCCAGCTCGCCGCGATCCTCGGCGCGCGATGAAAAAAGCACCACCGCGGCGCGGCGCCTGGTGAGCGTCAGTGCGAGCGCATCTTCGCGCGCAGCCGCGCGATCGACTGGCTGTGCAGCTGCGAGACGCGCGACTCGGTCACGCCGAGCACGGCCGCGATCTCCTTGAGGTTCATGTCCTGCTCGTAGTACATGCCCATGATGTGGCGCTCGCGCTCGGGCAGGCTGTCGATGGCGCCCACCAGCGCCTGGCGCAGCCGTTGGTCCTTGAGCAGGCTCATCGGGTCGGCGTCGGCATCGGCCAGGTGGCGGTCGAGGAAGCCCGACTCGCCCTCGGCATCGGTGCCGCCGCCCATGTCCTCCAGGTACACGAGCTGGGTGCCGCGCACGCGGCCCAGCAGGCTCTGGTAGTCGGCCAGCGGCATCTCGAGCGCCTCGGCGATCTCGGACTCGGCGGGCGCGCGGCCCAGCTTCTGCTCGAGCGCGCGCACGGCCTGCTCGATCTGCTTCTGGCTCTTGCGCGAGCCGCGCGAGAGCCAGTCGCCGTCGCGCAGCTCATCGAGCATGGCGCCGCGGATGCGCTGGGTGGCGAAGGTCTCGAACTGCACGCCCTGGCTGGCCTCGAAGCGCGACAGCGCATCGGCCAGGCCGATCATTCCGACCTGGATCAGGTCGTCGAGCTCGACGTTGGGCGGCAGCTTGGCGATCATGTGATGCGCCAGCCGGCGCACCAGCGGCACGTGCTGCCGGATCAGCGCATCGCGGTCGAGCCGGCCCTTGGGCGTGTACATCTGGGAGAGCGGGGAAGCGGCCTGCATGTCGTGTCGTGGGGCGGAACGCTCCTCAGAGTTCGCCCGCGCCGGGCGAGAAGAACAGTTCGAGGTCGGCCGGCTGCGGATCGAAGGGCGAGCGCTGCGCCGCGCGCATCGAGTCGCGCACCAGCTCGGCGGCCAGCGCCGGCTTCCAGTCCTGCGAGGTGCGCGGGCCATGGGCCACGCCGCGCAGCACCAGCTGGTGGCGGATCAGCGTGTCGAGCGCCGGGCCCAGCTTCACGGCCTCGTCGGTCTTGCTCAGCACGGCCTGGCGCGCGCCGCCGATCTTGAAGCTGGCGGCCATCTCGTCGAGCGTGTCGCCGTGCGCGCCGGCGTTGAGCACCATCAGGCGCGACACGCCGGGCAGGTCGAGCAGGTCCAGCAGGTCGCGCCGGCGAGGATCGCGCGGCGCCAGGCCTGCGGTGTCGATCAGCACCATGCGCTTGCCGTGGAACAGCGCGAGCAGCTCCTGCAGCGCGGCGCGGTCGTGCGCGAGATGCGCCACCACGCCCATGGCGCGGCCGTGGGCGCGCAGCTGCTCGTGCGCGCCCGCGCGGTGCATGTCGAGCGTGATCAGGCCGACGCTGGCCGGGCCGTGCAGTCGCACGCACTGGGCCGCGATCTTGGCGGCGGTGGTGGTCTTGCCGACGCCGGTGGCGCCGACCAGCGCGTAGACGCCGCCTTCCTCGGCCAGCGTGGGCGCGGCGGGGTCGAGGCCGAGCATGGTCTCGAGCGCGCCCATCATGCGGCGCACCGCGCCGGCCGCGTCGTTGTCGAGCGCGATCGATTCGAGCACGCTGCGCGCGAGCGCGGGCGAGTAGCCGGCGCGCAGCAGCTTGAGCATCAGGTTCGAATGCACCGGGTTCTGCCGCGCCGGGCCGAGCCAGGCGAGGGCGTTGAAGCGGCTCTCCATCAGCGTGCGCATGGCCTGCAGTTCGGCCATCAGCGCCTGCTGCGTTTCGCTCGCGGTGTCGGTCACGGGGGCCGGCGCGGCGACGGGAGCGGGGCGTGGCGTTTCGGTGGCGGCGGGTGCGGCGGTGGGCGCGAAGGCCGCGCGGGCCGGCGCTGCCGAGGGCGTGGCGGGCACGGGCGCCGGCGATGCGGCCTCCTGCTGGCGCCGCAGCATGCGTTCGCGCACGTAGTCCTGGAACGACAGCGTGCTCATGCCGAGCTCGGCCACGTCGGCCTCGACGATCGCGCGCGATTCGGCGCTCGCGAGCGGGGCCGGTGCGGGTGCCGGCGCGGCGGGTTGCGGTTGCGCGATGGCGGGCGCGGGCACCGGCTTCGGCGGCGTCCACGCGGGCGCCGACAGCGTGCCCTGCGTGCCTTGCAGGATCGCGCGGCCGGCTTCGAGCGCGCTCAGGCTGTCCTCGGCCGCGGCCACCACTTCCACGCCGTCGTCGAGCTGGCGGTTCGAGAGGATCAGCGTGCCGTCGCCGAAGACATTGCGCGCCAGCGCCATCGCTTCGCGGGCGGTCGGTGCGGTGAAACGTTGGATGTTCATGCGGAGGCTCCTCGCAGGATCGGGCCGATGCGGATCGTGTGGGTTTCAGGGATTTCGCTGTGGCCGAGCACCTGCATGCGCGGCGCGGCGCGGCGCACCATGCGCGCGATGGCGTTGCGGATCGCGTCGGGCACCAGCAGGCAGGCCGGCACGCCTTGCTCTTCCTGCTTGAGCGCGACCTCGGCGGCGGTGCGCGTGAAGATCTCGACCACGCCCGGATCGAGCGCGGGCGCCTGGGCATTGCCCAGGGCCTGCATCAGCAGGCGCTCGAAGGCGGGCTCGATGGCGATCACGTCGAGCTCCTTCACCGGGCCGTAGATCTGCTGCACGATGGCCGGCGCCAGCGCCACGCGCACGCGGCGCGCGAGTTCGGCCGGGTCGGTGGTGCTGCCGGCATGTTCGGCCAGCGTCTCGACGATGGTGCGGATGTCGCGGATGTGCACCGACTCTTCCAGCAGCAGTTGCAGCACCTTCTGGAACGTGGACAGCGGCACCAGCTTGGGCACGACTTCCTCGATCAGCTTGGGCGCCAGTTTGTTCACGTGTTCGACCAGTTGTTGGGTTTCGGTGCGGCTCAGCAGGCGCGCCGCCTGCACCTGCATCAAATGTGACAGGTGGGTGGCCATCACGGTCTCCGAATCAACGACGGTGAAACCGCTCATTTGCGCGGCTTCCCGCTGCCGCTCCTCGATCCAGTGCGCCGGCAGGCCGAAGGCCGGATCGGTGGTGGGCGTGCCGATCAGCGGGGTGGTGATGCCGCCCGGATTGATCGCCAGGTACATGCCCGGATGCGCCTCGCCCTCGGCCACCACCACGCCGCGCAGGGTGACGCGGTAGCTGCTGGGCTTGAGCTCGAGGTTGTCGCGCACGTGCACCGCGGGCGGCAGGAAGCCCACCTCCTGCGCGAACTTGCGGCGCACGCCCTTGATGCGCGTGAGCAGGTCGCCCTGGCGGCTCTTGTCGACCAGCGCGATCAGGCGGTAGCCGAGTTCCAGGCCCAGCAGGTCCACCGGCTGCAGGTCGTCCCAGCTGGCCTCGGCATCGGGCGCGGGCGGTGCCGGCGGCGCGGGCGCGGCCGGCGGCGGGCGGCGCGACAGCCGCCAGGCGCCCCAGCCCAGCAGCGAGGCGATCGAGAGGAACACCACGTGCGGCATGCCCGGGATCACGCCCAGCAGGCCCAGGATGCCGGCCGTGAGGCCCAGCACGCGCGGCGAGGTCAGCAGCTGGTCGACGATCTGGCGGCCCACGTCGTCCTCGCGGCCCACGCGCGAGATCACCATCGCCGCGGCGACTGAGATCAGCAGGCCCGGCACCTGCGCCACCAGCGCGTCGCCGACCGCGAGCAGCACGTAGGTGTCGGCCGCCTTGCCGGCCGACAGGCCGTGCTGCAGCACGCCGATGGCGAAGCCGCCGACGATGCTGATCACCAGGATCAGGATGCCGGCGATCGCATCGCCGCGCACGAACTTGGAGGCGCCGTCCATCGAGCCGAAGAAGTTGGCTTCCTCGGCCACCTCGGCGCGGCGGCGGCGAGCTTCCTTCTCGTCGATCACGCCGGCGTTGAGGTCGGCGTCGACCGCCATCTGCTTGCCGGGCATGGCGTCGAGCGTGAAGCGCGCCGACACCTCGGCGATGCGCTCGGCGCCCTTGGTGACCACCACGAAGTTGATCACCACCAGGATCGCGAACACGATCAGGCCGACCGCGAAGTTGCCGCCGATCAGGAAGTGGCCGAAGGATTCGATCACCGCGCCCGCGGCGCCCGGGCCGGTGTGGCCCTCGAGCAGCACCACGCGCGTGGAGGCCACGTTGAGCGACAGCCGCATCAGCGTGGTCAAGAGCAGCACCGAGGGAAAGGCCGCGAAGTCCAGCGGGCGCACCATGTAGGCCGCCACCATCATCACCATCAGCGCGACCGCGATGTTGAGCGTGAAGAAGCCGTCGAGCAGCCAGGGCGGGATCGGCAGCACCATCAGCGCGAGGATGGCCACCACCAGCAGCGGCGCGGCCGCGCGCTGGAACATGCCGCCGCGCTCGCCGAGCCACTGGCGCAGGGCGAGCGGGTTCATGGACGCACTCCGGCGACGGGTTCGGCGGCTGCCGTTGCAGGCAGCTTGCGGTGCGGGTCGAGCTCGGGCGCCACGTAGGGATCGGGCACGCCCTGCGGCATCGGGCCCTCGCCGCGCAGCGCGGCCTTCAGGCGGTAGACGTAGGCCAGCACCTGGGCCACGGCGGTGAACAGGCTCGAGGGAATGGGCTGGTCGATCTCGGCATGGGCGAACAGTGCGCGCGCGAGCATCGGCGACTGCACCACCGGGATGCCGTTGGCATTGGCGATCTCGCGGATCTTCATCGCGAGCAGGTCGGCGCCCTTGGCCACCACCTGCGGTGCGTTCATGGTGGCCTCGTCGTAGCGCAGTGCCACCGCGTAGTGGGTCGGGTTCATCAACACGAAGTCGGCGCGCGGCACGGCCGTGATGCTGGCGCGCTGCGAGATCGCGCGCGCCGCGCTGCGCTGCCGGCCCTTGGTATGCGGGTCGCCGTCGGATTCCTTGTGCTCCTGCTTGACTTCCTGGTGCGACATCTTGAGCTTCGACAGGTGGAAGAAGCGCTGCAGCGGCACGTCGATCACGGCGGTGGCGAACACCACCAGCAGCAGCAGGCCCACGCCGGTGGCGAGCCAGTCGCCGAGCGCGCGCAGCGCCGAAGGCGAGGGCTGCAGCACCGTGCGCACCACCTCGCCGATCGAGCCGGCCACGTAGTACCAGCCGATGGCACCGAGGATGGCCGCCAGCAGCACCAGCTTGGCCACCTGCGCGAGCTGCTGGCGGCTGAAGAGATTGCCCAGGCCCTTGAACGGGCTCAGGCGCGAGAGGTCGGGCGTGATCGCCTTGGTGCTCGAGACCCAGCCGCCGACCGCGAGGCTGCCCGCGACCGCCGCGCTCAGCACGATGGCGGCGAACACCACGCAGGCCACCAGGCCCAGGCCGGCGAAGGTCGACAGCCGCGACAGCATGTCGGCCGGGTCCTGCACGCTGGCCGCGTTGAAGACCAGCGCCTGCGCGAGCGTGCCGCGCATCTGCTCGAAGGCGGTGGGCGCGAGCAGCAGCAGCGCGACCGCGCCGGTGCCCATCACCGCGAGGTGCGACAGGTCCTTCGAGCGCGGCACCTGGCCGTCGCGGCGCGCCTGGTCGATCTTGCGCTGCGAGGCGGGGAGCTGGCGGTCCTGGCTGTTCGATTCCATGGCGGTGGCGCTCGCTCAGGGCTGGGTGCGGCCCGGGGTGGCGGCGGGCGCCGCGCCGGCGGGTGCGGCGGGCGCATCGGCGCCCTCGGGCTTCTTCTGTTCCTTGGCGAGCTCGGTGGCGATGGCCTTCACCGCATCGTTGCCCTCGAGGCGCGCGTTGCCGAACAGGCGCGACTCGGCGTCGCGCGTGAGCACCACGATGCTGATGCGGCGGTTCAGCGGGGCCAGCGCATTCTTCTTGTCGAGCAGGTCGCTCGCGGCCAGGCCGACCACGCGCACCAGCTTGTCGTCGGGCATGCCGGCGGCCACCAGCTCGCGGCGCGAGGCATTGGCGCGGTCGGCCGACAGTTCCCAGTTGCCGTAGCCGCGGTCGCCGTTGCCGTAGGGCGCGGCATCGGTGTGGCCGGCCAGGCTCACGCGGTTCTCGATGCCGTTGAGCGCACCGCCCACCGCGCGCAGGATGTCGTGCATGTAGGGCTTCACGATCGCGCTGCCGGTGTCGAACATCGGGCGGTTCTGCGCGTCGACGATCTGGATCTCCAGGCCGTCGGAGGTCACCTCGAGCTTGATCTGCGAGCGGAATTCGCGCAGCTTGGGATTGCTCTCGATCATCTCCTCGATGCGCGCGCGCAGCGCTGCCATGCGGCGCGCATCCTGGCGCGCCTGCTCGAGCTTGAGGCTGTTGTCCTGGCCGATCTTCTTCGGGTCCATGGTGCTGCCGTCGGTGCGCCGCACCTCGCCGGTGGTGCGCGTGAGGTCGCGCCCGCCGCCGGGCACCACGCTCGAGGCGCTGCCCGCGCCCGAGCCGCCGGCCATCTCGACCTTCATCGGCGAGTTGAAGTAGGAGGCGATGCCCTGCAGGTCGCCCTTGGCGGTCGAGCCCAGCAGCCACATCAGCAGGAAGAAGGCCATCATGGCCGTCACGAAGTCGGCGTAGGCGATCTTCCAGGCGCCGCCGTGGTGCGCATGCGTGGTCTTCTTGACCCGCTTGATGATGATCGGCTGGAGCTTGCGGGTCCCGGGCGTGGTGGCCATGGCGTTGCCTCTTGCGCTGGGCGCTCTACTTCTTCTTCACGTGGGTCTCGAGCTCGGTGAAGCTCGGCCGGTCGGTCGAGAACAGCACCTTGCGGCCGAACTCGATCGCGGTCGTGGGGTTGTAGCCCTGCATGCTCGCCAGCAGGGTGGTCTTGATGCACTGCAGTTCCTTGGTGCCTTCCTCGGCCTTCTGCTCGAGCAGGCCGCCCAGCGGCTCGACGATGGCGTAGGCCAGCAGGATGCCCAGGAAGGTGCCGACCAGCGCCGAGCCGATCATGGCGCCGAGCACCGCCGGCGGCTGGCCGACCGAGCCCATGGTGTTCACCACGCCGAGCACCGCGGCCACGATGCCGAAGGCCGGCAGGCCGCCGGCCAGCCGCGCGATGGCGGCCACGGGCGCATGCGATTCCTGGTGGTGGGTCTCGATCTCGCTGTCCATCAGCGACTCGATCTCGTGGCTGTTGAGGTTGCCCGAGGCCATCATGCGCAGGTAGTCGGTGGTGAACTCGACCACGTGGTGGTCCTTCGCCACGTTCGGGTGCTTCTGGAACAGCGGCGAATCCTGCGGCGCCTCGATGTCCTTCTCGATCGACATCAGGCCTTCCTTGCGCGCCTTCTGCAGGATGTCGTAGAGCAGCGCCATCAGCTCGAGGTAGCGCGCCTTGGTGTACTTGGAGCCCTTGAGCGCGGTCGGCAGCGCCTTCAGCGTGGCCATCAGCACCTTGCGCTGGTTGTTCACCACGAAGGCGCCGAGCGCGCCGCCGCCGATCACCATCAGCTCGATCGGCAGCGCGTGCAGCACCACGCCGATGTTGCCGCCATGGATGATGTAGCCGCCGAAGATGCAGCCCAGCGCGACGAGGTAACCGAGGATGACGGACATGGGGCGAGACGAGTTCCTGGAACCCCTATTGGGCCTCGGAGACGCCCCGCGCATTCCATGAAAAAAGGGCCCTGCGGGGGCCCTTATCTTCTGTTTGCCGCGGCGGCCTCGGCGTTCGTCACTGCAGCTGGATGCCGCCCGCGCCCGAACCCTTGCCGGCGCGCGCCGGCGGTTCGCACAGGCCGCAGACGAAGTGCTGCGCGTTCTCGTAGGGCTCGGTCACGAAATGGCCGCCGCAGCGCGAGCAGGGCGTCATGGCGAGCATCTGGTTCTCCATGAAGCGCACCAGCCGCCAGGCGCGCGTGATCGACAGCTGCGGCTCCAGGCCGCAGGCGCCGGTCTGCTCGGTGTACAGGCCGTAGGCCTTGATCAGCGCGTCGACCGGCTCGAGCTCGCTGGTCTTGTGGAGGTAGGTGTAGATGTTGTGGAACAGCGAGGCGTGGATGTTCGGCTGCCAGGTGAGGAACCAGTCGGTCGAGAAGGGCAGCTGGCCCTTCGACGGCGACTTGCCCGCCACTTCCTTGTAGAGGCGCAGCAGCCGTTCGTACGACAGCTCGGTCTCGCTCTCCAGCACCTGCAGGCGGGCGCCCATCTCGATCAGATGGACCGCGCGCTCGATCTGCCGGGACTCGCCCAGCACGCTCTTCGGATTGGCCATGCCTTGTCAGCTCGCGGAACGCGGCGCCTCAGTACGAGGTTTCCGCGAACCGGCTCGACATGACGATGTTGGCGTGCAGCTTCAGCGTCTCGTCGTTGGCCGTGCGGGTGCGCACGTTGTGGTTGGTGAGCAGTCCCCAGACCATGTCGTCGGTGGCGCGGAAGCGGCACAGCAGCATGTTGCTGGAGGCCAGCTTCATGATCTGCGCCGGCGACAGCGTGTCGATGAGGTCCGCGGATTCCTCGGAAATGCCGAGCCGGAACAGGGCCTGTGCCTTGTCTTCCCGGATGAGGCTCTGCGCCAGCATCAGGTAGGTGAGGTTGGCTTCCTTGATCTCGGCGAGCAGCTGTTCATTGGTCATGAGTGCCTCCTCCTAGGCGGGCAAAAGTGCCCTTGGCGACCGTGTACTTTCAGTTTAATCACAAATGTCAGCTTCAGTAAACATTTGTTAAAAATGTACAGCAGTAGGTGGATTCCTACAAAAAAACTTTGGCCTGACGTTGTCCGATGGTAAGTGCTTGCAACCGCAGCGCCCCAAAACTGTGACGTTGTCGACCAAAACGAATACTAAGGCACGCATGGCGAAAGACTTATTTCGACAGGGATAGATAAATCTATCGATATCAAGACATTCATGGCTTTCCTCGCGCGCTTTACAAGCTGTTAACGAGTGTGACCGCCCGTGGTGCACAGACCACGAAATCCCGTGGGGGCGAAGTTGTCTTGCGTGGTGGGGAAGCTACGTGTTTCCGTGGGGGTAACACGCGGAACATGGTGGCTCCGGCAGCGCAATCGCTGTGGCACCCGTCTGCATCCGCTCGGAAATCTTGAGGGTGCGCTCGCAAAAATAAATCGCTAAAGAGCCGGCGGGGACCCACCGAAAACCAGTGCAACGGGCCTTGCACCAGGGTTCGTCAGGCAGCCAGCGCTTCGCTGGCGCGACTTTGGCAGCGATGCCCGACTTATCAGTTTGAAGGAGCTCTCATGGCCTCGATCATCAACACCAACATCAGTTCGCTCACCGCGCAGCGCAACCTCTCGGGCAGCCAATCCTCGCTGGCGACCTCGATGCAGCGCCTGTCCTCGGGCCTGCGCATCAACAGCGCCAAGGACGACGCCGCCGGCCTCGCGATCTCCGAGCGCATGACGGCCCAGATCCGCGGCCTGACGCAAGCCGGCCGCAATGCCAACGACGGCATCTCGCTGGCGCAGACGGCCGAAGGCGCGCTGAGCACCATCGGCAACAACCTGCAGCGCATCCGCGAACTGGCCGTGCAGTCGCGCAACGCCACCAACTCGACCGAGGACCGCGCCTCGCTGCAGAAGGAAGTCACGCAGCTCAAGAGCGAAATCGACCGCGTCGCCAAGCAGACCTCGTTCAACGGCACCAAGCTGCTCGACGGCAGCTTCAGCGCCCAGTCGTTCCAGGTCGGCGCCAACCAGGGCGAGACCATCTCGATCGACTCGATCGCCAACGCCAGCATCAACTCGCTGGGCAGCTGGACCAGCGTGGACACCTACTCGGCCACGGTGACCGGCGCGGCGCCCGCGGGCTTCGGCGGCATCACCGCCAACGCCTTCACGATCAACGGCGTGGGCATCGGCGCGGTCAATGCCGGCACCGACGCGGCGACGCAGGGCGCCAACGTGGCGGCCGCCATCAACAAGAAGTCGAGCGAGACCGGCGTGGTCGCGACGGCCGCCGCCAGCGGCGCCATCACGCTGACCTCGAGCGGCAGCACGGCCATCACGGTCGGCGGCACGCTGACCAACACCGGCCTGACCGCCGGCCAGACGGCCGCGACCGTCACCGCCGCGGGCAGCGCGCAGACCGGCTTCTCCGGCCTGACGGTGGACACGGTGGACGGCGCCGACAACGCGATCCTCGCGATGGACGCCGCGCTGAAGGCCGTGAACTCCTCGCGCGCCGACCTCGGCGCGATCCAGAACCGCTTCGAATCGGTGGTCTCGAACCTCTCGACCTCGGCCGAGAACCTGACCGCTTCGCGCAGCCGCATCCAGGACGCCGACTTCGCGGCCGAAACCGCCAACCTGTCGCGCGCCCAGGTGCTGCAGCAGGCCGGCACGGCGATGGTGGCGCAGGCCAACCAGCTGCCGCAGACGGTGCTGTCGCTGCTGCGCGGCTAAGGCAGGAACAGGGGGCCGAAGGCCGGCCTCCTGCACGCTTCATCGCGGGGCGGCGAACGGACAATTCCGTTCGCCGCCCCGCGTTTTTTCCGTGGGCGGCAAGCGATTCCAGCATCGGAGAAAAGACATGGCCAGCATCACATCGACGGGCATCGGCAGCCAGCTCGACGTCGAATCCATCATCACGCAGCTGATGGCGATCGAGAAGAAGCCGCTGACCGCGCTGCAGACCACGGCGAGCACGCTCGACAGCAAGATCTCGGCCTTCGGCACGCTCAAGTCGCAGCTCTCGGCGCTGTCCGACGCGGCCACCAAGCTGGCGGCCGCCGCGACCTGGAACGCCAAGACCGCCTCGAGCTCGAACGCGACCGCGCTGAGCGCCAGCGTCACCAATGCCGGCGACGCCGTGGCCAGCAGCTTCACCATGCAGGTATCGCAGCTCGCGCGCGCGCAGGCCGTGTCCTCGAACGCGGTGGCCACGGGCACCGGCTTCGGGCTCGGCACCCTGAGCATCCAGCTCGGCGACTGGAACGACACCGACGCGGGCGGCCCGAACTTCGCGGCCGGCGACAAGCCGGCCATCGACATCAGCGTGAACGAGGGCGACAGCCTCTCGGCCATCGCGGCCAAGATCAACGGGGCCGGCGCGGGCGTGAGCGCCACCGTGCTCAAGGACCTCTCGGGCGAGCGGCTGATGCTGCGCTCCAGCAGCACCGGCGAGGCCGCGGGCTTCCGCGTCACGGCCACGCCGCTGGGCTCGGGCGACGGCGCCGATCTCGGCCTGCTGGCCTTCGACGGCACCGGGCAGGGCATGGGCGCCAACCCGGTGCAGTACGCGCGCAATGCCGAGGCCACCATCAACGGCGTGACGATCCGCTCGGCCACCAACGTGCTGGCCGACACCGTGCCCGGCGTGAGCCTCACGCTGTCGCAGGTGACGACTTCGCCGGTCGAGGTCGCCGTGGCCACCGACACCTCGGGCCTGCGCGGCACGATCCAGGCCTTCGTGACGGCCTACAACACGATGAACCAGACGCTGAACTCGGCCACCGCCTACGACGCGGCGAGCAAGACCGCGGCGCTGCTGCAGGGCGATTCCACCGCCGTGAGCCTGCAGAACGCGCTGCGCAGCCTGGTCGGCGCGCCTTCGGGCGGCGGCGCGATCCAGCGCCTGAGCGACCTCGGCATCACGGTCGCCAAGGACGGCGCCGGCAACCTCGCGCTCGACACCGCCAAGCTCGACACGGCACTGAAGAACCCGGCCGCCGTGCAGCAGTTCTTCGCCGCGCCGCAGAACACCCTGGACTCCAGCGCCACCGGCTTCGCCACGCGGCTGTCGGCCTTCACCCAGGCCGCGATCGCCACCGACGGCACGCTCGACACCCGCACCCAGTCGCTCAAGGCCCAGCGCAAGGACAACGACAAGAGCCAGGACAACCTCAGCGACCGGCTGACCCTGACCGAGAAGCGGCTGCGCGCCCAGTACACGGCGCTGGACACCAAGATGGCCTCGCTGACCGCGCTCAACACCTACATCACCCAGCAGGTGGCGCAGTGGAACAAGTCCACCAGCTGAAGCGCCGGGCCCGCGGGCCTCAACTTCCGCGCCGGAATGCCGATAAAGAAGGCATAGACACCGGAACAGGAAGCCGCACCATGTACACCTCGCCCGCAGCCCGCGCCGCCCAGGCCTACTCCAGAGTGGGCGCCGAATCGGGCGTGGACGCCTCGACCTCTCCGCACCGGCTCATCGAGCTGCTGTTCGACGGCCTGCTGCAGGCCATCCATGCCGCCAGCGGCGCGCTGGCGCGCGGCGACGTCGCGGCCAAGGGCCAGCAGATCATGCGCGCGGTGCGATTCCTCGAGGAGGGCCTCAAGGGTGGGCTCGACGAGGCCCGGGGTGGAGAACTCGCGGTTACACTCCGCGCGTTGTACGACTATTGCATCAACCGCCTGACGGTCGCCAACCTCCGCAACGACGGGGCGGCCCTGGCGGAAGTGGCCTCGCTGATCGCACCGGTCGCACAGAGCTGGAAACAGATCGGGCCGTCCCAGCCCGCGCAGGCCGCCTGAGGCGTCCTTGGAGTCCTTCATGCAAGAGCGACTGCTCGACTACTACAAAGCGATCGAAGCCGCGAGCAAGCAGATGCTCGAGGCCGCCCGCATGGAAGACTGGGAAGGCGTGGTGCGCTGCGAAGGCGCCTGCGCCGTGCTGATCGAGCAGCTGCGCTTCAAGGCCACCTCGCTCGAGCTGCCGCGCACCGACCGCGCCGAGAAGACCCGCGTGATGCAGCGCATCCTGCGCAACGACGCCGAGATCCGGCTGCTGGCCGAGCCGTGGATCGCCGACCTCGACCACCTGTTCGATTCGCGGCTGCAGCTGATCCACTGAAGAGGAAGGTCCGACACCGCCGGCAAGGCGGCGGCACGGTCCGGCAAGACAGGCGGGCAGGGCGCCCGTCGCCTCACACCTGCATGTTCATGATGTCGCTGTAGGCCTGCACCATGCGGTTGCGCACGTGCATCGTGGCCTGGAAGCCGATCTGCGCCTTCTGGATCGCGACCATGGTCTGCTCCAGGCTGACGTTCGGGTTCTCGAGCTGAACCTCGCGCTGCAGCGCGCCGGCCTGGTTCTGGGCGGCGCTCACCGACTGCAGCGCGCCCGAGAGCGCGCCGGCGAAGCCGCCGCCGCTGCCCTCGGCGGCCGAGGGCGCGGTGCGCGCCGTGCGCGCGAAGGCCTGCGCCGGGGTGGGCGAAGTCAGCGGTGCGAGTCGGAGGTCCATGGGCACCGATGCTACGGGCGCTCGGCCGTTCGCGATCGCGGGGAAATGGGCAGGAAAGCAGCCCTTTATCGGGCTTATGTGGGACGGGGGCGGCCCGAATAATCGCAGCGAGCACGAAGCGCCTTCCGCGCCGTGCGAACCGACCCGCACCGCCGAGCCCATGTCCACCGCCGTCGCCGAACTTCCCGCCGCCCAGTCCGCGTCCCTTGCCGCCCCGGCCTGGCAGGGCCGCCTCGCGTCGCTCGACCGGCGCCAGCGCCTGCGGCTGGCGATCGGCGCCGCGCTGCTGGTGGCGCTGGCCGTGGCCGCCATCGTGATGGGCCGCCAGGCCGACTGGCGCGTGCTCTACGCCAACCTCGGCGACAAGGACGGCGGCGCGATCGTCGCCCAGCTCGCCCAGATGAACGTGCCCTACAAGTACACCGAGGGCGGCGGCGCCGTGATGGTGCCGGCCGACAAGGTGCACGACGTGCGCCTGCGCCTGGCCTCGCTGGGCCTGCCCAAGGGCTCGGTGGCCGGCTTCGAGCTGATGGAGAACAACCGCTTCGGCATGACCCAGTTCCAGGAGAAGCTGAGCTTCCAGCGCGGCCTCGAGGGCGAGCTCACGCGCTCGATCCAGGGCCTGGCCTCGGTGCAGAGCGCGCGCGTGCACCTGGCGCTGCCGAACCAGAACGGCTTCTTCCGCGAGCAGCAGAAGCCCTCGGCCTCGGTGTTGCTGACGCTGCATCCGGGCCGCACGCTCGAGCGCAGCCAGATCGCGGGCATCGTGCACCTGGTGGCTTCCAGCGTGCCCGAGCTCGCGCCCTCGGCCGTGAGCGTGGTCGACGACAGCGGCAAGCTGCTGTCGCAGACCGGCGACGGCGCCACCGGCGGCGCGGGCGCCGGCGAGGGCCAGCAGCTGCAGTACGTGCAGCAGATCGAGCAGCAGTACATGCGCCGCATCCTCGACATCCTCGAGCCGGTGGTGGGGCGCCAGAACGTGAAGGCGCAGGTCACGGCCGACGTGGACTTCTCGCAGAGCGAGGCGACCATGGAGGAGCACCGCCCGAACCAGGCGGCCGAGGCCGGCGCCGTGCGCAGCCAGCAGACGGTGGAGACCACCGGCGCCGGCGCCACGCCGCCCGCGGGCGTGCCGGGCGCGACCTCGAACCAGCCGCCCGGTGCCTCGTCGGCGCCGGTCAACGGCCCGGCCGCGGCGCTCGCGCCGGCCGGTGCGGCGGCCGCGGGAGCCGCGGCGCAGCGCCCGCCGGGCAAGCGCGAGTCCACCATCAACTACGAGGTCGACAAGACCGTGAAGACCGTGCGCAGCGCCACCGGCCAGATCCGCCGGCTCAGCGCGGCGGTGGTCGTCAACTACCAGGGCGTGGCCGATGCCGCGGGCAAGGTGGTGCCGACCGCGCTGTCGGCGCAGCAGGTCGAGCAGATGACGGCGCTGGTGCGCGAGAGCATCGGCTTCAACAAGGAACGCGGCGACTCGGTGAACCTGATGAACACGCCGTTCCTGGTCGACGCGCCGGTGCAGGTCGAACTGCCGCTGTGGAAGCGCCCCGAAACGCTCGAGCTGGCGCGCAGCTTCGCCTGGCCCGTGGGGCTGGTGCTGATCGGCGCGATCGTGCTCCTGGGCATGGTGCGCCCCGGCCTCAAGGCCATGGCCGCGGCCAAGCCGCTGCCCGGCAGCATCACGCCGGCGCTCGGCGGTCCCGCCACCGGCAGCCAGCTCAACGCGATGGTGGCCGACACGCCCGAGCGGCCCGCGCTCGGCGCGCCCGAGGCGGTGGCCGTGCCCTCGCCGCAGGAACAGGTGCCCGAGCAGATGCGCCTGGAGGGCGCGCGCCAGATGGCGCGGCAGAACCCGGTGGCGGTGGCGAACATCGTCAAGACCTGGGTCCACGGCTGAGCGGAAACCAGACAGATGGACGAACAGGGACTCAACGACGCGGCGATCCTGCTGATGTCGCTCGGCGAACAGGAAGCCGGCGAGGTGCTGCGGCACCTGTCGCCGCGCGAGGTGCAGAAGATCGGCGAGACCATCGCCAAGACCCGCGCGGTGTCGCGCGAGCGCCTCGGCGAGGTGGCCGACCGCTTCATCACCGCCACCGCGGGCCAGAGCCTGTTCGCGGCCGACACGGGCGACTACGTGCGCTCGGTGATGCGCCACGCGCTCGGCGAGGAGAAGGCCTCGATCCTGGTCGACCGCATCCTGCAGACCGCCGACCTCAGCGGCATCGAGAACCTCAAGTGGATGGACGCGCCCTCGGTGGCCGAGGTGCTCAAGCTCGAGCATCCGCAGATCGTGGCCGCGATCCTGGTGCACCTGGAGCCCGAGCACGCCTCGGCGATCCTGCTGCAGCTGCCCGACCTGCAGCGCGCCGAGGTGCTGCTGCGCGTCGCCACGCTCGAGGGCATCCAGCCGGCCGCGCTCGAAGACCTCAACGAGGTGATGTTCCGCGTGCTCTCGGGCGGTGCCAAGGTGCGCAAGCCTTCGCTGGGCGGCCCGCGCACGGCCGCCGGCATGATCAACCTGCTGGGCAGCGGCGCCGATGCGCAGGCCATCGCGGCGATCCGCAACCACGATGCCGAGCTGGCGCAGCAGATCGCCGACCTGACCTTCGTCTTCGACGACGTGATGAAGCTCGACGACAAGTCGCTGCAGCTGGTGATGAAGGAGATCGCGTCCGAGACGCTGATCGTCGCGCTCAAGGGCGCGGCGCCGCCGCTGCGCGACAAGTTCCTCTCGAACATGTCCTCGCGCGCGGCCGAGGCGCTGCGCGAGGACCTCGAGGCGCGCGGGCCGCTGCGGCTGTCGGAGGTCGAGGCGCAGCAGAAGGAAATCCTCAAGGCGCTGCGCCGGCTCGCCGACGAAGGCCAGATCATGCTGGGCGGCGGCGATGGCGGGTTCGTCTGATGGGCGCGCGCATGACGCTTGCTGAAACGACGGAGGTCCGGGCGTGAGCCGCGGTGCCTTCATCCGCGGCGAGGACGTCGCGCGCTTCGCGCGCTGGCAGTTCGCCGCCGTCGGTGCCGAGGGCAACGTGCTCGGCGGCGTGGTCGATCCCGAGGCGATCGAGGAGGCGCGCCAGCAGGGCCGCGACGAAGGCTATGCGGCCGGCCGCGCCGCCGCGCAGGCCGAGGCGCGCGAACAGATGGAGGCCTACCAGGCCAACGAGGGCCTGGAGGCCGCGCAGCGCGTGGCCGCCTTGCTCGCAAGCGCCGAGGCGCAACTGGCCGAGGTGCAGCAGGAGCTCGCGCGCGGCACGCTCGAGATCGCCTGCGCGCTCGCGCGCCAGGTGCTGCGCCAGGAGATCGCGACGCGGCCGGCCGTGCTCGAGCCCGTGGTGCGCGAGGCGCTCGCGATGCTCGCGGTCGATGGCAAGGCCAGCGCCGTGCGGCTGTCACCCACCGATTTCGAGAGGCTGGGCGTTGCCCTGCGCGCCGAGTTCGAGGGCCAGCCCGTGAGCGTGGTGGCCGACGCGGGCATCGCGCCCGGCGACTGCCTGGTCGAATCGGCTGGCACCGTCATCGATGGCGGCGTGGCCACGCGCTGGTCGCGCGCGGTCGCGGCGCTGGGCCTGGCGATGCCGTGGCAGGACGACGCGGCGCCGAAGGACCCGGATGCGGCTGGCTGACCCGCTCGACTGGCGTCAGTTCATGGCCGACGCGCAGGCGCGGCTGGCGCACGACGCCGGCCTCGAGGCGCGCGGCACGCTGACCCGGCTCACCGGCCTGGTGCTCGAGGCCTCGGGCATCCGCGCGCCCGTGGGCTCGCAGTGCCTGGTGCGCATGGGCAGCCAGCCCGCGGTGCTGGCCGAGGTGGTGGGTTTCTCGAACGACCGCGCCTTCCTGATGCCGGCCGGCGAGGTGCAGGGCCTGTCGAGCGGCGCCAGCGTGGTGCCCGCCGCCCCCTATGTGCCGGTGCCGCGGCTCGGCGAGGCCGATCCCGGCATCGCGCCGCGCGTGGGCGCGCTGCGCCTGCCGCTGGGCGATGGCCTGCTGGGCCGCGTGGTCGACCCGCAGGGCCATGTGCTCGACGACCTGGGCCCGCTGACGGAGGTCAGCGCCGAGCCGCTGGAACGCGCGCCGATCAACGCGATGGACCGCGACCCGGTGCGCGAGCCGCTCGATACCGGCGTGCGCGCGATCAATGCCTTGCTGACCGTCGGCCGTGGCCAGCGCATCGGCCTGTTCGCCGGCTCGGGCGTGGGCAAGAGCGTGCTGCTCGGGATGATGGCGCGCTACACCGCCGCCGACGTGATCGTGGTCGGCCTGATCGGCGAGCGCGGCCGCGAGGTGAAGGAATTCATCGAGGACATCCTCGGCCCCGAGGGCCGCGCGCGCTCGGTGGTGGTGGCCGCGCCGGCCGATTCGCCGCCGCTCTTGCGCATGCAGGGCGCGAGCTATGCCACCGCTGTGGCCGAGCATTTCCGCGACCAGGGGCTGCACGTGCTGCTGCTGATGGACTCGCTCACGCGCTATGCGATGGCGCAGCGCGAGATCGCGCTGGCGATCGGCGAGGCGCCGGCCACCAAGGGCTATCCGCCCTCGTGCTTCGCCAAGCTGCCGCGGCTGGTGGAGCGCAGCGGCAACGGTCTCAACGGCGTGGGCTCGATCACCGCCTTCTACACCGTGCTGTCGGAGGGCGACGACCAGCAGGACCCGATCGCCGACGCCGCGCGCGCCATCCTCGACGGCCACATCGTGCTGTCGCGCGCGCTGGCCGAGGAGGCGCATTTCCCGGCCATCGACATCGAGCAGTCGGCCTCGCGCGTGATGCACAACGTGGCCTCGGCCGGCCACCTCGAATGCGCGCGCCACTTCCGCGCCATCTATTCGCGCTACCGCAAGAGCCGCGACCTGGTGCGCGTGGGCGCCTATGCCGCGGGCAGCGACCCGGCGCTTGATCAGGCCATCCGGCTGCAGCCCGCGATGACCGCGTTCCTGCAGCAGCGCATGCACGAGAGCGCGCCCTTCGATGTCAGCCTCGGCGGCATGGCCGACGTGCTCGAGGGACGGCAGCCATGAGCGGCCTAGAGATAGCCGCCGACATGGCGCGCGACCGGCGTGACGCCGCGGTACAGGTGCTCGCGCAGGCGCGCCAGAAGTGGCTCGCGGGCCAGGTGCAGCTCGACCAGCTCGAGAGCTACGCGCAGGAATGCACCGCGCGCTGGGCCACGCGCTCGCTCAACTGCACGCCCGAGCTGATGCGGCACCACTACCAGTTCATGGAGCGGCTCGATCACGCGATCGCGCTGCAGACCGGCATCGTGCGCGAGCTCGGCCAGGGCGTGGAGCGCGCGGCCGTGCCGGTGCGCGAGGCCGAGGCGCGGCTCGAGAGCCTGCGCCAACTCGTGCAGGCGCGCGAACGCGAGCTCCAGCTGCAGGCCGATCGGCGCGCGCAGAAGCAGACGGACGAGCAGGCGGCCTTGCAGCATCGGCGGCACGGCGAACGGTCGGAGGAATGGCGATGAGCGTCGAAGTCGCGCGCACGAGCGTCGATCCCTTGCTGCCCGCGCGTGCGCCGGCAGCGCGCGGGCCAGGCGGCGCGGCCGATGCCTTCGACCGGGCGCTCGAGGGCGCGAATGAATCACAGGCCTCGGAGGCGGCGGAAGCGGCCGGCGAGGAGGGCGCTTCGAGGCCCGCGAAGACAGCCGCCGCGGGTACGGCGAAAGAGGACGAGAAGGCCGACGAGGTGCTTGCCGGCGCACCCGTGCCCGCAACCACGCAGCCGGCCGTCGAGCCCTGGATGCTGCTGGCGCAGGGCGCCTTCGTGAGCCGCGAGGGCAAGGCGGGGGACGTGCACGTCGCCACGGCCGAGGCCGCTGTCGATGCCGTGGACGGCGCCGGAGCGGGGCCGAAGCCCGCCAAGGGAACGCCCGCGTTGCCGACGACGCCTGGCACCACGCAGGACGCCGCTGCCGATGTGCTCGCCGCGCCCGCCGCCAAGCCGAATGCAACGGCGACCGTGCGCGGCACGGCGCAGCGCCTGGCGAACCTGGCGGCGGCCGATGCCGCGGCCGCGCCGCCACGCACCGCGCCGTCGCAGCCCCTGCCGCCGAAGGAGGAACTCGCCGCCGCCTCGTTGTCCGCGCAGGCGCGAACGATCCAGGCCGCGGTGACGGAAACCGTCGCCACCGTGGCCGCGCCGCGCCGCGCCGAGAAAAGCACCGAGCGCGGCAGCTCCACCGGCACGCTCGCCGATCCCGGCAGCGCGACGGCGGGCACGTCCTCCTCCGCCCCGGCACCGTCGGCCTGGATGGCGCCCGTCGATGCGGCCTCCGCCGCCGCCTCGGCCGGCGGCGCCATGCTCGCCGACCGCATGACCGAGCAGGTCAGCTGGTGGCTGGCGCAGAAGTCGCAGGGCGCCGATGTCTCGCTCGAGCTCGCGCCGGGCCAGACCGTGTCGTTCAGCGTGCAGGTGCAGGGCAACGAGGCGCAGATCGCGTTCCGCAGCGACCAGCCCGAGGTGCGCCAGATGCTGGGCCAGGCCGCGGCGCAGCTCAAGGACCTGTTCGGGCAGGAGGGGCTGCTGCTGTCGGGCGTGACCGTGGATGCGCAGTCCGCGGGCACGCAGCAGCGCGGCGAGGGCGAAGGGCGGCCCGATGCGCGTGGCGTGGTGCGCGGGGTCGCGCGGCTCGGTGCGGCCTCCGCCTCGGCGCCCGCGCCAGCGGTCGTGCGTGCGCCGCTGCCGGCGGGGCGTGCGCTCGATCTGTACGTCTGAGCGGTTTTCCCCCCTTTTTTCCGCCCCTTCCCGCGGCCCTCGCGATCGAATAATCGACCGCACGAGGATGGCGATGGCCGCCGTCCGTGCCCCCAAGGAAATCCACCGTGTCCGCCAAAGCCGCCGACCCCGCCATGGCCAATGCCGCGCCGCCGCCCAAGGGCAGGATGAAGCTCATGCTCGGCATCGTCGTCGCCGTGCTGCTGGCCGGCGGCGCCGCCGCGGGCGGCACCTGGTTCTTCCTCAACAAGAACGGCGCCGCGGCACCGGCCGCCGCCGCCGATGCGGAACCCGAGCCCGAGGCCAAGCATGCCGATGCCACCTACCTGGCGCTCGAGAACCTGATCGTGAACCTGGCCGACCCGGGCGGCGAGCGCGTGGCGCAGATCGGCATGACGCTCGACGTGAAGGACGAGAAGACCGCCGCGCGCCTGAAGACGCTGATGCCCGTGGTGCGCAGCAAGATGCTGATGCTGGTGTCGCAGCGCACCTCCGAGGAACTGCTCAAGCGCGACGGCAAGGAGAAGCTGGCCGAGGACGTGATGCTCGAGGTGACGCGCGTGCTCAACCCCGAGTCGGCACGCGGCGACGACGACGAGGCGCCGCGCCGCAGGAAGCCGCGCGCGAACGGCCCGGTGCGCGGCGTGCTGTTCTCCAGCTTCATCGTGCAGTGAGCCCGACGCGCCCATGAGCAGCAGCGAACAGGACACCGAGGCCGCGCCCGAGGCGGCGGCCCCCGCCGACACCGCCGAGCGCATGGCCGACGCGGCCGCGCGCGACTACGACATCACGGCCGGCGAGGAGCGGCTGGTGCGCCGTCCCATGCCCACGCTCGACGTGGTGCACGACCGCTTCGCGCGCAACCTGCGCCAGGGCCTGTTCCAGCTCGTGAGCCGCAGCGCCGACATCGCCATCGAGCCGGTGCAGCTGCTGCGCTTCTCCGATTTCCTCGGTGCCTTGCCGCTGCCGTCCAACTTCAACATCGTGGCGATGCCGCCGCTGCGCGGCCGCGCGCTGGTGGTCTGCGAGTCCACGCTGATCTCGGCGCTGGTCGATGCGCTGTACGGCGGCTCGGGCACGGTGCATGCGCCGATCGAGGGCCGCGACTTCTCGCCGACCGAGCAACGCGTGATCCAGCGCGCGCTCGGCGCGATCTGCCAGGCCTACAACACCGCCTGGCAGGACGTGTATCCGCTCAAGCTGGTGCCCGACCGCTCCGAGACGCACGTGCAGTTCGTCGACGTGGCCGCGCCCGGCGACACGGTGCTGGTCAACCTGATCAAGGTCAGCGTGGCGGGCGTCACGGGCCACATCCACGTCTGCCTGCCTTACGCCTCGCTGGAGCCGATCCGCTCGGTGCTCTACGGCGCGCAGCAGGCGCGCGAGATGGCCGAGGACCGGCGCTGGGTGACCATGCTCACGCGCGAGATCCAGGCCGCCGAGGTCACGCTGGTGGCCGAGCTGGCCCATCCCGAGGTCACGGTGGCGCAGCTCATGAGCATGAAGCCCGGCGACTTCATCCAGTTCGACCGCCTGCCGCAGCTGGTGGCCTCGGTCGAGGGCGCCCCCGTCTTCATCTGCCACTACGGCACCCACAACGCGCGCTACGCCTTGCGCATCGACGAATGCCTGCGCGGCGACGACCCGCACTGGCTTGGAGGTTCACATGTCCACTGATCAAGCCACCCCCGACAACGCCGCCGGCGGCTGGGCCGAGGCGCTCGAGGAAGTGCCCGCGGGCGCCGCCGCTGCGGGCGCGGCACCGCTGCAGGACATCCAGCGCGTGCTCGACATCCCGGTGCAGCTCTCGGTGGAGCTGGGCCGCAAGAAGGTGCCGATCAAGCAGATCCTGCAGCTGGGCCAGGGCTCGATCGTGGAGCTCGACACGCTCGCGAGCGAGCCGATGGACGTGCTGGTCAACGGCTACCTGGTCGCCCAGGGCGAGGTGGTGGTGGTCAACAACAAGTTCGGCATCCGGCTGACCGACGTGGTCGCGCCGGCCGAGCGGCTGCGCCGGCTCAACCGGGTCTGAGGCGGCCTTCCCTCCGTTTGTCTCCATGACGCAGAGCCTGCTCACCATCGTCGTCTTCATCGGCCTGATCTGCGCCGTGCCCTTCGTGCTGCGCCGCCTGCAGCAGCGCCGCGGGCTCGGTGCGGCCGGCGCGGGCGGTTCCGCCTCGCGCCTGCTGTCGGCGGTGGCGGTCGGGCCGCAGCAGCGCGTGGTGACGGTCGAGGTCGGCCCCGAGGGCGCGCGGACCTGGCTGGTGCTGGGCGTGACCGGCCAGTCGATCACCTGCCTGCACACGCTGCCGGCCGCGTCTTCCGAGGTGCCGCATGCGCAACTGCCGCGCTAAGGCCTTCGCGGCCGTCGCGCTGCTCGCGCCCGCGTTCGCCTTCGCGCAGGAGGCCGGCGGCCAGCTGCCGCTGCTGGTGGGCTCGGGCAGCGGCGGCACCAGCTTCTCGGTGCCGGTGCAGACCTTGCTGTTCTTCACCGCGCTGTCGTTCCTGCCGGCCATCGTGCTGATGATGACCGGCTTCACGCGCATCGTGATCGTGCTGTCGCTGCTGCGCCAGGCGCTGGGCACGCAATCGGCGCCGCCCAACCAGGTGATCATCGGCCTGTCGCTGTTCCTCACGGTGTTCGTGATGGGCCCCACACTGGACCGCGTCTACGACGAGGCCTACAAGCCCTACAGCACCAATGCGATCGGCTTCGAGGAGGCGCTCAAGCGCGCCGAGACGCCGATGCGCCAGTTCATGCTCAAGCAGACGCGCCAGAGCGACTTCGCGCTGTTCGCGCGGCTGGCCAAGCTGCCGGCCGACGTGAAGGCCGAGACCGCGCCGATGCGCGTGCTGATCCCGGCCTTCGCCACCAGCGAGCTCAAGTCGGCGTTCCAGATCGGCTTCATGATCTTCATCCCGTTCCTGGTGATCGACATCGTGGTCTCGAGCGTGCTGATGTCGCTCGGCATGATGATGCTGTCGCCGGTGCTGGTCGCGCTGCCGTTCAAGCTCATGCTGTTCGTGCTCGCGGACGGCTGGAACCTCCTGATCGGCTCGCTCGCCGCGAGCTTCGCCACATGAACGCGCAGATGGTCCTGACCATGGGGCAGGAGGCGCTGGTCATGCTCCTGACCGTGTCGCTGCCCGTGCTGCTGGTGGTGCTGGTCGTGGGCCTGGTGGTGAGCATCTTCCAGGCCATCACGCAGATCAACGAGGCCACGCTGGCCTTCGTGCCCAAGCTGGTGGCGGCCGTGGCGGTGTTCGCGCTGGCCGGGCCGTGGATGCTTGCCACGCTGGTCGACTACATCCGCCGCGTGATCGAGTCGATTCCGCAGATGGTGCTGTAGCGCGCCTTCTTCCGTTGCCGTGCTGACCTTCACCGAAGCCCAGCTCATGGCTTGGGTCACGCCCGTGCTGTGGCCCTTCCTGCGCGTGCTGGGCGTGTTCACCACGGCACCGGTCTTCTCCTCGCGTGCCTTTCCGGTGCGCGCGCGCATCGGGCTGGCCTTCATGGTCGCGCTGTGCGCGCAGGCCACGCTGGACACGCCGCCGATGATCGGCCTCAACGATGCCGCGATGCTCGGCACGCTGGTGCAGCAGGTGGGCATCGGCATGGCGATCGGCTTCTCGGTGCGCATGGTGTTCGCGGCGGTCGAGTTCGCGGGCGAGCTGGTCGGGCTGCAGATGGGGCTGAACTTCGCCTCCTTCTTCGACCCCGTGAGCAGCGGCCAGACCAGCGCCGTGTCGCGCTTCTTCGGCAACATCGCGGTGCTGTTCTTCGTGGTGATCAACGGCCACCTCACGGTGCTGATGGCGGTGATCCGCAGCTTCGAGGCCTTCCCGGTCGGCGGCAGCCTGCTGCAGGCGCTGGCGCGCACGCGCATGCACGAGCTGGGCACCGACCTGTTCGCGAGCGCGATGTGGATCGCGCTGCCGATGATCGGGCTCCTGCTGTTCGTCAACTTCACGCTGGGCATCGTCTCGCGCGTGGCGCCGCAGATGAACATCTACGCCATCGGCTTCCCGGTCACGCTGACCGCGGGCCTGGCCGGCATCGCGCTGGTGCTGCCGATGATGGAGCAGCCGCTGCTCGCGCTGATGGAGCGCATGATCACGACCGCCGCGGGCGGGCGCTGAGTCAGCCCAGCCGCTCGCGCAGCAGCTCGAGCGCTTCTTCGGCCGTGCGCGCGATGCGGATCGAGCAGGCCAGCATCAGGTTGAGCGGCAGCTCGAAGCCCTCGACCGCCATGCCGTTCGCGTCGCGCAGCGTGCCGTTCGCATCGCGCCGCGTGGGCAACGCGGCTTCGACGCGTGCCGCGTAGCTGCCCTCGGGAATGCCGTAGCCCACCACCGGCAGGCCCAGCGCGATCGCCACGCCGACCTCGAACACCGTGCCCGAATCGGGCTCGGTGCCGCGGAACGGCGACAGGTCCGCGATCACGCCCGAGGCGCGGCGCAAGAGCGCCATGTTGGTGTCGTAGATCGCCTGCGCCACCTCGGCCGGCGGCGTGGCCGGGCCGCTCGCGTCCTCGGCCGGCGGCAGCGCCTCGAAGCCGCGCGCCGCGCAGGCCTCGACCAGGCGCTGCAGGCGTTCGGTGGCATCGGCGCGAAAGACATCGGGGCCGGCGAGGTAGACGCGCCGCACGCGGTCGGAAGCTGCGTTCATGCGCCGAGTATGCGGCGACGCGGCGCGCATGCGCGTAGGGCGATGCGCCCTGGCATTTCGCATCGGGTCGCGCCACAAAAAAAACAGCCCGCACGAGGCGGGCTGGAAGGTGACCTGCGGAGGAGGGAGGATCAGAGGTACAGGTCACAGGGAGAGCCCTTAATGTGCGCTCCGAACCTGCATGCAACCTGACCGTACGCGCCGTTTGGCCCTTTGAGGCGCGCGCTCATTCTGGGCTCATTCTTCGTGGCGACGGCGCCCGGTTCAGTCCTCGTCTTCCCATTTGCCGATGACCGTGCCCAGCACGGTGAAGGCGAGCCGGATCGGCTCGTGCGCGGGATTGAGCGGCTGCAGCCAGCGCCGGCCGTCCTCCTGCTTGAAGGCCTTGAAGGTGACCTCGCCGCTGGCGTCGAGCCTGGCGACGATGCGTTCGCCATCCATGGGCTGCACGCGCTGCGGGTCGACGAAGATGATCGCGTCGACCGGATAGCTCTTGAGGTGGCCGCTGGGCGCGGTCATGCTGTCGCCGCGCACGCGAACCGCATAGGCCAGCTCGCTGTGGCGGCTCACGCAGGGAATCCACATCTCGGCCGGCACCGGTTGCGGCGGCGGCGCGGGCGGCAGCTTGCCCTTGCGCAGCTCGCGCACGTTCAGTGGCAGCGGCGGCGGGGCCGGCGGTGGCGGTTCGGGGATGGTCGGGCCGGTCCAGGTGGCGGCCTGCTCCCAGGTGATCAACGGCACGGTGCCGGGCGTGCCGGGACGGTAGAACGGGATCGGCGGCGGCACGCGCGTCACGCGGTAGGGGCCGTCGCGTTCGCTCGCGGTGTAGTTCGAGCGCGGCAGGGCTGCTTCTTCCCAGGGCGCGCTGCACTCGCCGGTGACCAGCCAGATCGGATCGCAGCCGTAGGCTCGCGCGAGTTGCACCAGACCCGAGGGCCGTACGGTCTCTCCGCGTTCGATCTTCGAGATGTCGGATTGCCGCACGCCCGAGAGTTCCTCGGCTTGCCGTTGAGTCAATTTGGCGTATTTGCGAGCCGCCAGCGCCCGTGCCGCGAGTGGATCTTCCATGGGCGCGAATTTAAGCGTGAGGGAATATTCACTCTCAACTCTAGAATGGGCGAAAGGGAGTCAGCCATGAAGCCACAAGAGCTCGTACTGGCGCTTCGCGCCATGGGACTTACGCAGAAGCAGATCCAGAAACGGACCGGCATTCCGCAACCCACCATCAGCAAGATCGGTCGCTACGGCGACCGCGACGTGATGCTGCGCACCTACGACGCGCTGCGCGCCGCCTACGAACAGCAGCTCAAGGAAGGGCCGGTGGCGCCGCGGGCGCCCAGGGGCCGACCTTCGACGCGCGCCGCGCCGGCCGAGCCCGTCGCACCGGGATCGGCACCCGCGGCTTCTGCTCCCGCACCGGCGTCCACGCCGGCCAGGGCCGGCACCTCGTCCCGTCGCCGGCCCGCGTTGCCCCCGGTGGTGCTGCGCCCCTTTCCGCGCGGCCCGCTGCCTTGGCCCGCGATGCACCGCGACTGATCGATGCGCCGGGCAGGCCATGCCGTGCCAGGGCTTCGAGGGCAAGCTGCGCATCCTGTTGCTGCTGGTGTCGGCGGCGGTGATCTGTGCCGGCTGGCAGGCCGGCAACATGCTGGCCCTCGGTCTCGGCGGTTTTGGCCTGGCCCTCGGCGCGGCGCTGGCGCTGGCCGCGCCCGATCGCGAATCGCTCAGGCGGACGCGGGCGCTTCGGCGGGCGGCAGCGCGAGCACGGTGCGCACGCGCACGCAATCCTTGATGTGCTGTTCGCCCAGGGCACGCAGCGCGGCATAGCCGAGCGCGGCCGACACCACCTGGCCGGCGATCGGCACGTACTTGGTGGCCTGCTTGGCCGTGAGCCGCATGCCGGCATGGCGCGCGAGCTTGATCAGCAGCTCGCGCGTGACCAGCCGGCCGACCAGCAGCGCGCCGACGGTGGTGGCGGCCTTCTGCACGCGTTCGCGCTGGTGCGTGCCGAGGCGGTCGATCTGGGTCACCGAGAGCCCGAATTCGGCGCTGATCTGCGGCACCAGCCGCGAGAGCAGGGCGGCATCGGCCATCCAGTCCACGCCCGGCAGCGGCACCGCGCTGGCGGCCGCGGCCATCAGGGCCTTGCGGCCGAGCAGGCGCCGGCTGCGGTGGATGGCGGCGATCAGCTTCTCGTCGCCCTGGGCCAGTTCGATGGCGGATGGCATGCGATGCACCTCCCGGGTGGTCGTCGGATGGATGGGGATCTTCCGATAGATGGTCCGGCCGGGCGGTGGTTCAAGGCCTGCAAGCGTTACAGGCGTTTCAGGCCCGTCACGCGCTCAGGGCTTCCAGCTGGTCCGACAGCGCGAGCCAGCGTTCCTCGAGCTGGCCGATCTCGTCGTTGAGCGCCTTGAGCCGCTTGCCGGCCTCGGCGATCTCGGCCGGCGGCAGCGGCTCGGCCAGCCGGGCCTCGAGGGCGGTACGCTCGCTGCCGGCCGCGGCCATGCGCTCGTCGATCTTCGAGAGCTCGCGCTTCAGCGGCTTGGCCTGCTCGCTGCGCTGCTGGCGCTCCTGGGCGTCCTGCTTGCGAGACGCGGCCGGCGGTGCCACGGGGGCGGGCGCGGCCACCGGCGCGGCGGCGGCTGCGTTCGCCACCTTGGCTTCCTCGCGCAGCCGCTTGGCCTCGTCGAGCAGGTAGCGCTGGTAGTCGTCGAGGTCGCCGTCGAAATCGCCGACCACGCCGCGGCCCACGAGCCAGAACTCGTCGCAGACCGAGCGCAGCAGCGCGCGGTCGTGGCTCACGAGCATCAGCGTGCCCTCGAACTCGTTGAGCGCCACGGCCAGGGCCTCGCGCGTGGCGAGGTCCAGGTGGTTGGTGGGTTCGTCGAGCAGCAGCAGGTTGGGCCGCTGCCAGACCATCATCGCGAGCACCAGCCGCGCCTTCTCGCCGCCGCTCATGGTGCCCACGGGCTGCTTCACCATGTCGCCGCTGAAGTTGAAGCTGCCGAGGTAGCCGCGCAGCGCCTGTTCGCCGGTGGCTTCCTTCACGCTGCTGCCGAGTTCGCGTGCCATGCGCACCATGTGCTCGAGCGGGTTGCTCTCGGGGTGCAGCACGTCGAGTTCCTGCTGCGCGAAGTAGCCGATGTTCAGGCCCTTGCCCTCGGTGACCTGGCCGGCCAGCGCGCCCATCTCGCGCGCGATGGTCTTCACCAGCGTCGACTTGCCCTGGCCGTTGGCGCCCAGGATGCCGATGCGCTGGCCCGCGAGCACCGAGCGGTTGACGCCGCGCAGGATGGTCTTGGGTTCCTCGTTCTCGATCTCGTAGCCGAAGCTCGCGTTGCTGATCGACAGCATCGGGTTCGGGATGTTGCCCGGCTCCTTGAACTCGAAGCTGAAGTCGGCCTCGGCCAGCAGCGGCGCCACGCGCTCCATGCGCTCGAGCGCCTTCACGCGGCTCTGGGCCTGCTTGGCCTTGCTGGCCTTGGCCTTGAAGCGGTCGATGAACTTCTGCAGGTGGGCGATCTTGTCCTGCTGCTTGACGAAGGCCTGCTGTTGCTGCTCCATCTGCAGTGCGCGCATGTCCTCGAACTTGCTGTAGTTGCCGCCGTAGCGCGTGAGCTGGGCGTTGGCGATGTGCAGGGTCACGTCGGTCACGGCGTCGAGGAACTCGCGGTCGTGGCTGATGACGATCATGGTGCCCGCGTAGCGCTGCAGCCAGGCTTCGAGCCAGACCAGGGCGTCGAGGTCCAGGTGGTTGGTGGGTTCGTCGAGCAGCAGCAGGTCGCTCGGGCACATGAGGGCGCGCGCGAGCTGCAGCCGCATGCGCCAGCCGCCCGAGAAGCTGTTGACCGGCGCGTCGAGCTCGTGCGCCTTGAAGCCCAGGCCCAGGATCAGCGCCTGCGCGCGCGGCACGGCGTCGTGCTCGCCGGCATCGGCCAGGTCGGTGTAGGCATGCGCGAGCGCCATGCCCGCGTCGGCATCGTCGGGATCGGTCGTGTGCGCGGCCTCGGCCAGCGCGAGCGCTTCGCGCAGCTCGACCAGGCGGGTGTCGCCGCCTACCACGAAGTCGGTGGCCGACTCCTCGGTCTCGGGCATGTTCTGCGCGACCTGCGCCATGCGCCACTGCTTGGGCACGGAGAAATCGCCGCCATCCTCGTGCAGGGTGCCGTTGAGCAGCGCGAACAGCGTGGACTTGCCCGCGCCGTTGCGGCCCACCAGGCCGACTTTCTCGCCGGGGTTGAGGGTGACGGTGGCGCCGTCGAGCAGGACCTTGGCGCTGCGGCGAAGAATGACGTTCTTGAGAGTGATCATGAAATGGAGCCCAACCCCGGATTATCCGAGTTGGGCCGAAAGGGGGGCGGAATACGGGTACCGGACGCAGAGGACGCGAAGATTTCGCGAAGGACGCAAAAAAGAGATTTCCTGGTTTCTTTCGCGTCCTTCGCGAAATCTTCGCGTTCTTCGCGTCCGGTCAGCCCGCTTTCAACAGCGCATCTCGCGTGACCAGCAGCACCTGGTCGTCGCCGGCCGAGGTTTCGAGCCATACCACCTCGAGCTGCGGAAACGCCGCCTCGAAGTGCTCGCGCTCGTTGCCGATCTCCAGCACCAGCACCGCGTGCTCGCTCATGCGCGCGGGCGCGTCGGCGAACAGCCGGCGCACGAAATCCATGCCGTCGGCGCCGCCGGCCAGTGCCAGCTCGGGCTCGGCGCGGTATTCGGCGGGCAGGGCGGCCATGCTGTCGCTGTTGACGTAGGGCGGGTTGCACAGCACCAGGTCGTAGGGGCCGGGAGTGGCCGCGAGGCCGTCGGATTCGATCAGCGTCACGCGCGCGTCGAGCGCGTGGCGCGTGACGTTGATCGCCGCCACCTCGAGCGCCGCCACCGACAGGTCGGCCGCGTCCACCCTCACCTCGGGATAGGTCAGCGCCGCGAGCACCGCGAGACTGCCGTTGCCGGTGCACAGGTCGAGCACGCGCTGCGTGTGCTCGCCGAGCCAGTAGTCGATGGAGCCGTCGGCGATCAGCTCGGCGATGAAGCTGCGCGGCACGATGGCGCGCTCGTCCACGTAGAAGGACACGCCCTGCAGCCAGGCTTCCTTGGTGAGGTAGGCGGCGGGCTTGCGGCTCGCGATGCGCTCGGCGATCAGCGCCTCGACCTTGGCCGCGTCGGCCGGCGCCACCGGCGTGTCGGCCACGGCGTCGAGTTCGTCGAGCGGCAGCTTCAGGCGCCACAGCACCAGCCAGGCCGCTTCGTCGAAGGCGTTGGCCGTGCCATGGCCGAAGGCCACGCCGGCCTGTTCCAGTTGCTCGGCGCCGGCTTCGATCAGCGCGATGACGGTCTTCATGGCGCGAGCGCAGCGTCGAGCTGCTTCAGGGTGCGCAGGTAGATGTTCTTCAGCGTCTCGATCTCGGCCACGTCGATGTGCTCGTCGATCTTGTGGATGCTGGCGTTCACCGGGCCGAGCTCGACCACCTGCGGGCAGACCTTGGCGATGAAGCGCGCGTCGCTGGTGCCGCCGCTGGTCGACAGCTCGGTCTCGATGCCGGTCTCGTCGCGGATCGCGCCCTGCACGGCCGCGACCAGTTCGCCCGGCGTGGTCAGGAAGGGCAGGCCGCCGACGGTCCAGGCCAGCGTGCAGTCGACGCCATGCGCATCGAGCACGGCCTGCACGCGCTGCTGCAGCGACTCGGGGGTGGACTCGGTCGAGAAGCGGAAATTGAAGTCGATCACCGCGCTGCCCGGGATCACGTTGCTCGCGCCGGTGCCCGCGTGGAAATTGCTGATCTGCCAGCTCGTGGGCTGGAACCAGGCATTGCCGGCGTCCCAGCCGCCGGCTGCGTTGATCGCGACCAACTCGGCCAGCGCGGGCGCCACCGCATGCACCGGATTCTTCGCGAGGTGCGGGTAGGCGATGTGGCCCTGCACGCCCTTGACCGTGAGCTTGCCGCTCATGGTGCCGCGGCGGCCGTTCTTGATCATGTCGCCGCAGCGCTCGACGGCCGTGGGCTCGCCGACGATGCAGTAGTCGAGCTTCTCGCCGCGCGCGGCCAGTGCATTGCACACGACCACGGTGCCGTCGACGCCCGGGCCTTCCTCGTCGCTCGTGAGCAGCAGCGCCAGCCTCAGGCGCGGATCGGGCACGGCCTGCAGGAATTCCTCGATCGAGACCACGAAGGCGGCCACCGAGGTCTTCATGTCGCAGGCGCCGCGGCCGTAGAGCTTGCCGTCGCGGTGCGTGGGCGTGAACGGGTGGCTGGTCCATTGCTCGACGGGGCCGGTGGGCACCACGTCGGTGTGGCCCGCGAACACCAGCGTTTTCGTGGCGGCCGAGGCGTCGGCCGGACGGCGCACCGCCCACAGGTTGGTGACCCGGAAGTCCGCCGGACCGCTCTCGATGGTCTCGAGCGCGAAGCCCAGCCGCGCGAGCCGCTCGCCCAGGATCTGTTGGCAGCCCGCGTCGTCGGGGGTGACGGAAGGGCGCGAGATCAGTTGTTCGGCGAGCTGGAGCGTGCGGGACATCGGGTGGGCGGTTCTCAGAATTTCACGTCGAGCGTGATGTCGGTGAAGGTGGGCTCGTCGAGCTGGTCGGTCAGGTGCCGCTCGTCGGCCTGGGGCTTGGGCGCCTGGCGGTTCTGCAGGCGCCACATGAGGTTGGTGGGCGAATCGGCATGGGCCAGCCCTTCCTCGCGGGTGATGCGCTCCTCGATCACGAGGCGCGCGATGTCTTCCTCGAAGGTCTGCGAGCCTTCGGCCATGGATTTCTCCATCGCCTCCTTGACGCCCGAGAAGTCGCCCTTCTCGATCAGCTCGGCCACCAGCGCGGTGTTGAGCATGACCTCGAGCGCGGGCACGCGCGCGCCCTGGGGCGTGCGCAGCAGCCGCTGCGAGACGATGGCGCGCAGCGCCGAGCCCAGGTCGCCCAGCAGCGTGGGGCGCACCTCGACCGGGAAGAAGCTCAGCACGCGGTTGAGCGCGCGGTAGCTGTTGTTGGCATGCAGCGTGGCCACGCACAGGTGGCCCGACTGCGCATAGGCGATGGCCGCGGTCATGGTCTCGCGGTCGCGGATCTCGCCGATCTGGATCACGTCGGGCGCCTGGCGCAGCGCGTTCTTCAGCGCCGTCTGCAGCGACTGCGTGTCGCTGCCCACCTCGCGCTGGTTCACCAGCGAGCGCTTGTTGGTGTAGGTGAACTCGATCGGCTCCTCGACCGTGAGGATGTGGCCGCTGGCGTGCTCGTTGCGGTAGTCGAGCATCGAGGCCAGCGTGGTGGTCTTGCCGGCGCCGGTGGCGCCCACCATCAGGATCAGCCCGCGCTTCTCCATGATGAGCGTCTTGAGGATGTCGGGCAGGTTGAGCTCGTCGAAGCCCGGGATGACCGAGGCGATGTGCCGCACCACCACCGCATAGGTGCCGCGCTGGCGCATCGCGCTGATGCGGAAGTTGCCGGCGCCCTCGATCGCCACCGCCATGTTGAGCTCGCCGTTGGCCTCGAGCTCCTGGATGCGCGCGGGCGGCACCACCTCGGCCAGCAGCGCGAGCGGTGCGGCCGGCGGCAGCACCTGCGCATTGACCGGCACGCACACGCCGTTGATGCGGATCTGCACCGGGGAGTGCGCCGACAGGTAGATGTCGGAGGCCTTGCGTTCGGCCATCAGCCGAAGAATTCGCTCCATCATGTTCATCGTCGCTCTCCTTCTCCTCGGTCGTTCGGCGGTGCCGTCGTGGCGCTCTGGTGGAACGGAAAAAAAGCGGCCCCCTCGGGCCGCCCGGATCGATCTTCGATCAGTCGCGCAGCAGGTCGTTGAGGCTGGTCTTCGAACGCGTCTGCGCGTCGACCGTCTTCACGATGATCGCGGCATAGGTGCTGTAGTCCTGGCCCGACTTGGTCTTCTTGGGCAGGTTGCCGCTGATCACCACGCTGCCGCTGGGCACGCGGCCGTACGAGATCTCGCCGGTGTCGCGGTTGAAGATCGGCGTGCTCTGGCCGATGTACACGCCCATGCCGAGCACCGAGTTCTCTTCCACGATCACGCCTTCGACCACTTCGGAGCGCGCGCCGATGAAGCAGTTGTCCTCGATGATGGTCGGGTTGGCCTGCAGCGGCTCGAGCACGCCGCCCAGGCCCACGCCGCCCGACAGGTGCACGTTGGCGCCGACCTGCGCGCACGAGCCCACGGTGGCCCAGGTGTCGACCATGGTGCCTTCGCCCACGTAGGCGCCGATGTTCACGTACGAGGGCATCAGGATCGCGCCCTTGGCGATGAAGCTGCCGCGGCGAGCCACGGCCGGCGGCACGATGCGCACGCCCGAGTCCTTGAGCTCGCTGGCCGACAGGTGCGAGAACTTGGTCGGCACCTTGTCGTAGAAGCCGAGCGAGCCGGCCTGGATCTGCTCGTTGTCCTTGAGGCGGAACGACAGCAGCACGGCCTTCTTGATCCACTGGTGCACCGTCCACTGGCCCACGCCCTCGCGCGTGGCCACGCGCAGCTTGCCGTTGTTGAGTTCGACGATCACGTGCTCGACGGCATCGCGCACTTCGGCCGAGGAGGCGCTGGCGGAGATGTTGGCGCGGTCTTCCCACGCGGCGTCGATGATTTGTTGCAGTTGCTGGGTCATGAGGACTCTCGGATGAAGAAGCGAAAAATGGGGGGCGGGGAGAGGCAGGATCAGCGGCCGCCCTGCACGAAGCGCACGATGCGTTCGGCCGCCTCGACGCACTCGGCGGTCTCGGCCACCAGTGCCATGCGGATGCGGCCCTTGCCCGGGTTGACGGGGGCGCCGCCCTGCGGGCCGTGCGTGTCGCGTGCCAGATAGCTCCCCGGCAAAACCGTGACATTGTATTGAGCGTGAAGGGCGCGGGCGAAGCCTTCGTCGTCGCCGGCCCACACTTCGGGCACGCCGGCCCAGAGGTAGAAGCTGGCGTCGGGCAGGCGCACGTCGAGCACCGGCTCGAGCAGCGGCGTGACGGCCGCGAACTTGGCGCGGTACATCTCGCGGTTGCGCACCACGTGTTCCTCGTCGCCCCAGGCGGCGATGCTGGCCGCGGCCACGACGCCGCTCATGGCGCTGCCGTGGTAGGTGCGGTAGAGCAGGAATTTCTTGAGTATCTCGGCGTCGCCCGCGACGAAGCCGCTGCGCAGGCCCGGCACGTTGCTGCGCTTGGACAGCGAGGTCAGCGCGACCAGGTTCTTGAAGTCGCCGCGGCCGAGCCTGGCCGCCGCCTCCAGCCCGCCGAGCGGCGGCTCGTCGCGGAAGTAGATCTCGCTGTAGCACTCGTCGGCGGCGATCACGAAACCGTGGCGCTCCGAGAGCTCGAACAGCTTGCGCCATTCGTCCAGCGGCATCACGGCGCCCGTGGGGTTGCCGGGCGAGCAGACGAAGACCAGCTGGGTGCGCTGCCAGATCGCCTCGGGCACGCTGTCCCAGTCGACCGCGAAGTTGCGCGCGGGCACGCTGGGCGCGTAGTAGGGCTCGGCGCCCGAGAGGAAGGCCGCGCCCTCGTAGATCTGGTAGAACGGGTTGGGCGAGATCACCACCGGCGGATGGGCCGTGTCGCTGGGGTCGATCACGGTCTGGGCCAGCGAGAACAACGCCTCGCGCGAGCCGTTGACCGGCAGCACCTGGGTGGCCGGGTCGAGCGCCAGGCCATAGCGGGTGCGCAGCCAGTCGGTGAACGAGGTGCGCAGCTTCAGGTCGCCGGCGGTGGCGGGGTAGGCGGCCAGCGCGCCGAGGCCGGCGCTCAGGGCTTCCTTGATGAATTCGGGGGTCGCGTGCTTGGGTTCGCCGATGCCGAGGCTGATGGGCTTCAGGTCGGGGTTCGGCGTGACGCCGGCGAACAGCTGCTTCAGCCGTTCGAAGGGGTAGGGCTGGAGCCTGGAAAGCAGGGGATTCATGGGGCGCGATTATCGGCGACACGGACCGCCGCCGCCCCGGCGCGGGCTCAGGGCGTGGCGCGGCGGTAGAAGGCCAGCGAGCCGGCCAGCGCCAGCAGCATCGCGCCGCAGGTGCGGTCGATCCAGCGCGCGGCGCGCGCGGTCAGCAGCTGCATCGCCTTGGCGCCGACGAAGGCATAGACCAGCATCACGGCCATGTCGAGGCCCGCGAACAGCACCGCGATGATTGCGTACTGCATGCCCTGCGACGCGGCGGGATCGATGAACTGCGGCAGCAGGGCCGAGCAGAACAGATAGCCCTTGGGATTGGTCACCGCCACCAGGAAGGACTTGAGGAAGACCTGCCGGCCGCTGCCCGGCGCGGCGGCCGCGCCCTCGGCGGGCCGCTCGAAGCTGCCGCCCTTCGAGCGCAGCATGCGGACGCCGAGCCAGGCGAGGTAGGCCGCGCCCACCCACTTGAGCATCGAGAACCAGAATTCCGAGGCCGCGAGCAGCGCGCCCAGGCCCAGCGCCACCGCGCCCACCAGCACGAAGTCCGACAGCATCGCGCCGAACATGCCCGGCAGCGCGCCGCGCACGCCGCGGCGCGAGCCGTTGCTCAGCGCCAGCAGCACGGTGGGGCCGGGCGTGGCGATGGCCGCCAGGGCCACGATGGAGAACAGCAAGGCGGTGGTGAGCGTCATGGTTTCTCGCGCGCGGAATCGATGGAAGGGTTCAGATCTTCTTCACCAGCACCTGGCTCTTGCGGTCCCAGTTGTACTTGCGCTTGCGCGCCTCGGGCAGCCAGTCGGGGTTGACCTGCTGGAAGCCGCGCTTGAGGAACCAGTGCATGGTGCGGGTGGTGAGCACGAACAGGCTCTCGATGCCCATGGCCTTGGCGCGGTGCTCGATGTGCTTGAGGATGCGTTCGCCGTCGCCCTGGGCCTGCGACTGCGGCGAGACGGTGAGCGCGGCCATCTCGGCGGTCTTGGCCTCGGGATAGGGATAGAGCGCGGCGCAGCCGAAGATCACGCCGTCGTGCTCGACCACCGTGTACTGGTGGATGTCGCGCTCGATCTCGGTGCGGTCGCGCTTGACCAGCGTGCCGTCGCGCTCGAAGGGCTCGATCAGTTGCAGGATGCCGCCGATGTCGTCCACGGTCGCCTCGCGCAGGCTCTCGAGCTTCTCGTCGATCACCATGGTGCCCACGCCGTCGTGCACGTAGACCTCGAGCAGCAGCGAGCCGTCGAGCGCGAACGGCAGGATGTGGTTGCGCTCCACGCCGGCCTTGCAGGCCTTCACGCAGTGCTGCAGGTAGAAGGCGGTGTCGGTCGGCTTCTGCGGCGGCGGCAGCGAGGCCAGCAGCTTCTCGGCGGCGTCCAGCGGCAGCTCGGTGTCGATCGGGTTGTCCTCGCTCTCGGGCAGCTCGCTGTCCATGCGGATGCCGGGAATCTCGGTCAGGAAGATCAGCTTGTCGGCCTGCAGCGCGATCGCCACGCTGGTGGCCACGTCCTCCATCGTGAGGTTGAAGGCCTCGCCGGTGGGCGAGAAGCCGAACGGCGAGATCAGCACCATGGCGCCGAAATCGAGCGTGCGGCGGATGCTGGTGGAGTCGACCTTGCGCACCAGCCCCGAATGCTTGAAGTCCACGCCGTCGACCACGCCCACGGGCCGCGCGGTGATGAAGTTGCCCGAGATCACGCGCACCGTCGAGCCCGCCATCGGCGTGTTCGGCAGCCCCTGGCTGAACGCGGCCTCGATCTCGTAGCGCAGCTGGCCCGCGGCTTCCTGCGCCGAGTCGAGCGCCACCGCGTCGGTGATGCGGATGCCGTGCGAGTACTTGGCCTCGTGGCCCTTGGCGGCGAGCTGCTCGTTGACCTGCGGGCGGAAGCCGTGCACCAGCACGATCTTCACGCCCATGCTCTGGATCAGGGCCAGGTCCTGCGCGATGCTCTGGAGCTTGCCGGCCGCGATCGCCTCGCCCGCGAGCCCGACCACGAAGGTCTTGCCACGGTGCGTGTGGATGTAGGGCGCGACGGAGCGGAACCAGGGCACGAAGGTGAAATTGAAGACGGTCGACATGGGGCGTGATTGTGCATTCTTGGACGCGTTTTGGTGCAGCGCATCAGGCCAGGGCGCGAAGCAGCCGCGCGGCGGCCCCGGCCGGCGGCGTGCCGCGGGCCTTGAACGACGCGAGCTGCGTGGCGTAGGCCTCCAGCGGCTCGGGCTCCGGCGCGGCCGCCGGTGCCGCCGCGGCCAGCGGCAGGCCGAGCAGCCCGGCGAGTTCGGCCGGCGCGATCGAGCCTCGCGCCATCAGTGCATCGACCACCGCGAGGAAGGCCGTCGCGTGCGACTCGATCAGCTCGAGCGCGCGGATGTGCTCGCGCGCCAGGATCTGCTCGATCTCCCGGTTGGTGGCCGCCACGTCGGTGTTGAGGTTGTCGTTGGCGTCGGTGGTCACATCGGTGCGGCTCCAGCGGCTGCCGAAGCCGTGGTGCCGCACGTGGCGCGCCGCGGTCGCGGTGGCCTGCGCGAGATCCTGCTCGGCGCCGGTGGTGGCACCGGCGTCGCCGAACACCAGCCGCTCGGCCGCGCGGCCGGCCAGGCTCACGCAGATGCTGTCGAGCGTGTTCTGCTTCGACCAGGCCTTGCGCTTCACGTAGCTGTTGTAGCCGCCCTCGAACGAGGCCACGTTGATGCGGATCTCCTGCGGCGCGCGGCCGAACAGCAGCGCATAGACCAGCCCGTGGCCGGCCTCGTGCACCGCCAGCAGCGCGCGGAAGTCGGCATTGGCGCGCTGCTTGATCCGGTTGAGCTCGAGCACCACCGGGAACTCGCGCCGCGCGAGGCGATGGCGCGCCACCATCCTCGCCTGACCCTGCGCGCCGTCGCCCGCGTCGAGCATCAGCCACACCGGCTCGGCGCCGTTGGCGCCCTGTTCGAGCGCCCAGAGCGCTGCGTTGACCAGGGTCGCGCTGAGGATCGCGTGGATCGACGAGAACAGCGGCCGCGTGCCCTGCGCGGGGAACACCGCGTTGGCGTAGATCTGCTCGTAGACGCTGGCGTCGAGCACGAAGCGCACGCCCGAGCTTTCCTGGATCTCGGCCACGTAGCGGTCGCAGATCGAGAGGATCAGCCGCACGTAGGTCGCGCGGTCGAACGAAGGGTAGATCACGTGGTCGTTACCGAGCCGCGCGATCTGCTCGGGCTTGAAGCGCTCGGCCAGCGCCTTCTTGACGTCGATCAGCGACAGCTTCTTCGTCAGCGCGTGGAAGATGTCGGCGTCGGTGTCGCAGTCCTCGACCCGCTTGGCGGTCTCGGCATACATCTCGTCGAGGTTGCCCGAGACGAACACCAGCAGCTTCGAGTAGTCGCTCTCCCAGCTCTGCTGCGAGGCGCGAAAGGCGCGCAGCCGTTCCTGGATCTCGGCCGGCTTCCAGGTCATGATCTCGAGCAGCGATTCGCGCAGCTTGAGGCAGCGCTTGAACTCCTGCGCTTCCCACGGCGAGAGCTGCAGCCGGCGCTTGCGGCGCGGCTTGCCGTCCTTCTCGTCGTCTTCCTCATCGTCTTCGTCCGCGCTCTTGCGATCCTGGTCGTACTCGGCCCAGGCCAGCGAGGACTCGATCTCGCCGAGCACCGACAGCGAGGGCGGCAGGCGGCCGTCGGACAGCAGCGCCCAGACGTCCTGGTAGCGCTCGACCTTGGTCTCCTTGCCGCGCTTGTCGACGGTGCGAAAGCGTTGGAACTCGTCGAGCACGAGGATGCCGCGCTCGCCCTCGGCGATGCCCGACTCGGCCAGCATGGCCGAGATCGAGCCGGCACTGCGGTGGCCCGAGCCGTGGCTGAAGCCGTCCATCTGCACTTCGATGAAGCGGTCGTAGAAGCCCAGGTGCTGGGCCAGGCGGCGCACCAGCTGCGTCTTGCCGGTGCCCGTGAGGCCCCACAGGCAGATGACGACCGGGCGGCCGATGAGCTGCGGCAGCACGTACCAGGCGCGCAGCGAATCGATCACGCGATCGATGATGTCGTCGATGCCGAAGAGCTCGGTCTTCAGCGATTGGGCCACGGCCTGCAGGTGGCGCGAGCGCTGGGCCAGCGTCGCATGCAGGTCGGAATGGATGTCGTTGGACATGGCGGTCTTTTTCTTCTTCGGATGAATGGTCGGGAGACGGGAACGCGGCCGCTTCCCCGCGAACGGGGAGGGCTGCATGCGATGCACTGGGAGGGATCAGGGCGGCGCGCTTCGGATCGCTTCCGAAGCGTGCGGGCGGCGGCGTTCCGTGAGGGGAGGGAACGCGGCGCGCGCGGGCTTCGTCAGGCCGGGCGGGTCGACTTGACCCCGCCACGTGCAATCACGTGGCCTGCGCGTGAACGCAGCGAAGGGGGTACAAGGATGGTGGTCATGGCCGCGATCGTAGCGGCGCGCGGCCGGCGCGTAAAGAATATTTACGCCGCGGTGTGGAAGCGCTGCAACATCCGTGGTGCGCGCCGATAATCGACGGTTTGCCCGAAGAGCACGGGCGCCTGCGCTTGCGACCCCCTCCCTTGACGACCACGACGACTTCCCTCCTTCGCATCGACTTCCCCGAATCGCTGCCGGTCTCGGCCCGGCGCGACGAGATCATGGCCGCCATCCAGGCGCACCAGGTGGTGATCGTCTGCGGCGAGACCGGCTCGGGCAAGACCACGCAACTGCCGAAGATCGCGCTGGCGCTGGGCCGCGGCAAGCTCAATGCAGAGCCCGGCAAGGGCCGCCTGATCGGCCACACGCAGCCGCGCCGCATCGCCGCGAGCTCGGTGGCCAAGCGCATCGCGGAGGAACTCAAGACGCCGCTGGGCGAGGTGGTCGGCTTCAAGGTGCGCTTCCAGGACCGCCTGTCGCGCGATGCCTCGGTCAAGCTGATGACCGACGGCATCCTGCTGGCCGAGACGCAGACCGATCCGCTGCTCAAGGCCTACGACACCATCATCATCGACGAGGCCCACGAGCGCTCGCTGAACATCGACTTCCTGCTCGGCTACCTGCGCGAGATCCTGCCGCGCCGGCCCGACCTCAAGGTGATCGTGACCTCGGCGACCATCGACGCCGACCGCTTCGCGCAGCATTTCGCCTCGGCCAAGGGACCGGCGCCCACGGTGTTCGTGTCGGGCCGCACCTTCCCCGTGGAGCAGCGCTACCGGCCCTTCGAGGAGTCGCGCGACCACGACCTCAACGACGCCATCGCCGACGGCGTCGACGAGCTCTGGCGCGATCCGCACCACGCGGGCGACATCCTGGTCTTCCTGCCCGGCGAGCGCGAGATCCGCGAGGCGGCCGACCACCTGCGCCGGCACCTGACGCACCAGCCGCTCTACCGCAATGCCGAGGTGCTGCCGCTGTTCGCGCGGCTGTCGCAGGCCGAGCAGGACCGCATCTTCGACGGCCACACCGGCCGGCGCATCGTGCTGGCCACCAACGTCGCCGAGACCTCGCTCACCGTGCCGGGCATTCGCTACGTGATCGACGCGGGCACGGCGCGCGTGAAGCGCTACAGCTTCCGCAGCAAGGTCGAGCAACTGCTGGTCGAGCCGATCAGCCAGGCCGCCGCCAACCAGCGCGCGGGCCGCTGCGGCCGCGTGGCCAACGGCATCTGCATCCGCCTCTACGACGAGAAGGACTTCGAGGGCCGGCCGCGCTTCACCGATCCCGAGATCCTGCGCTCGTCGCTCGCGGGCGTGATCCTGCGCATGAAGTCGCTGCGGCTGGGCGACGTGTCGCGCTTTCCCTTCCTCGAGGCGCCGTCGCCGCGCGCCATCGCCGACGGCTACCAGCTGCTCAACGAGCTCGGCGCGGTCGACGATGCCAACGAGCTGACCGCCACCGGCGCCGAGCTCGCGAAGCTGCCGCTCGACCCGCGCGTGGGCCGCATGATCCTCGAGGCCCGTGCGCGCGGCGCGCTCGAGGAGGTGCTGGTGATCGCCTCGGCGCTCAGCGTGCAGGACGTGCGCGACCGCCCGATGGAAGCGCAGCAGCAGGCCGACCAGGCGCATTCGAAGTTCGATGACGAGAAGAGCGAGTTCAGCGGCTACCTGCGGCTGTGGAAGTGGATCGCCGACGCGCGCGGCGGCCACGGCGACAGCCACAAGCTCAGCAACCGCCAGTACGAGCAGTTGCTGCGCCAGAACTTCATCAACGTGCGCCGCGTGCGCGAATGGCGCGACATCCATTCGCAGCTGCTCACGGTGGTCACCGAGCACAAGTGGCGCATCAATGCCGAGCCCGCGGGCTACGAGCCGCTGCACCTGTCGATGCTCGCGGGCCTGCTCGGCAACATCGGCTGGAAGCTCGAGGACGACGAGGCCTACCTCGGCGCGCGCGGCATCAAGTTCTACAAGCACCCCGGCGCGCACCTGAAGAAGAAGCCCGGGCGCTGGATCGTGGCGGCCGAGCTGGTCGAGACCACGCGGCTGTTCGGCCGCGGCATCGCCAACATCGAGCCGCAGTGGCTCGAGCAGGTGGGCGGCCATCTGCTGAAGAAGCAGCTGCTCGATCCGCACTGGGAGAAGAAGAACGCGCAGGTGGCCGCGCTCGAGCGCGCCACGCTTTATGGCCTGGTGGTCTACAGCGGCCGGCGCGTCGACTTCACGCGCGTCGACCCGGTCGCCGCGCGCGAGATCTTCATCCGCGAGGCGCTGGTCGGCGGGCAATGGGACAGCCGCTTTCCGTTCCTCGCGGCCAACCGCAAGCTGGTGCGCGAGGTCGAGGGCCTCGAGCACAAGTCGCGCCGGCAGGACGTGCTGGTCGACGACGAGCTGATCTTCGCCTTCTACGACGCGCAGCTGCCGGCCGACGTGGCCAGCGGCACGACCTTCGAGAACTGGTACCGGCAGGCCTCGAAGGAGCAGCCGCGCCTGCTGTTCCTCACGCGCGACGAGCTGATGCGCCACCAGGCGGCCGGCATCACCACCCAGTCGTTCCCGCCCACCTTGCGGCTCGGCGGCGTGGACTGCGCCGCGAGCTACCTGCACGAACCCGGCGATGCCAAGGACGGCCTCACGGTCAGCGTGCCGCTGTTCGTGCTCAACCAGGTCAGCGAGGAACGCTGCGAATGGCTGGTGACGGGCATGCTCAAGGACAAGATCCAGGCGCTGCTCAAGAGCCTGCCGCAGCGGCCGCGCTCGCGGCTGGTGCCGCTGCCCGAGTCGGCGGCGAAGCTGGCCGAGGCGCTGTCGGCGCCCGAGCTGTTCGGCACGGGCTCGCTGACCGACGTGCTGCTCAAGCGCGTGCGCGACATGACCAGCATCGACGTGAAGCGCGCCGACTTCAAGCTCGACATGCTCGCGCCGCACCTGTTCATGAACCTGCGCGTGGTCGACGAGCATGGCCGCCAGCTCGGCATGGGGCGCAACCTCGGCGCGCTCAAGGCCGAGCTCGGCGCGAAGGCCCGCGGTGCGTTCCAGGCGCTGGCCGGGCTCAACGTGAAGGCCTCGGCCGAACCCGCCAAGACCGCGGCACCCGCCGACGCGCGCCGCGCCCAGGAGGCCGCGCCGGCCGCGCCTGCCACGCCGGCGCTGCCGGCCGGCCAGCGCTACACCGCCTGGAGCTTCGGCGAACTGCCCGAGCTGATGGAGGTGCGCCGCGGCGCCCAGTCGCTGGTGGGCTTTCCCGCGCTGCGCGACGAGGGCGATGCCGTCACGATCGAGGTCTTCGACGAACCCGCGGTCGCGGTCGCGAAGCACCGCGCGGGCCTGCGACGGCTGTTCGCGCTGCAGCTCAAGGACGCGCTCAAGTACCTCGAGAAGAACATCCCCGACCTGCAGAAGATGGCCGTGGCCTACATGCCGCTGGGCACCGCCGACGAGCTGCGCGCGCAGATCGTCGAAGTGGCGATCGACCGTGCCTTCCTGCAGGAGCCGCTGCCGGCCGACGAGTTCGCGTTCAAGCGGCGGCTCGACGAGGGGCGCGGCCGGCTGACCCTGATCGCCAGCGAGGTGGCACGGCTGGCCGCGACGATCCTCGTGGAGTACGCCGCGGCCGCGCGCAAGATCAAGGACACGAAGATCCAGCCCGAGTCGGTGCAGGACGCCGCGCAGCAGCTGCAGAAGCTGGTCGGCAAGCGCTTCATCGCCGATGCGCCGTGGACGCAGCTGCAGCATTTCGCGCGCTACCTCAAGGCCATCGTGCTGCGGCTCGACAAGCTGCGCGGCGACCCGGCGCGCGACACCGCCAAGCTGGCCGAGCTGCGGCCACACGAGCAGCGCTACTGGCGGCTGGTGGCCGAGCGCAAGGGCGTGGTCGACGATCGCATGCTCGAGTTCCGCTGGCTGCTCGAGGAACTGCGCGTGAGCTTCTTCGCGCAGGAACTGCGCACGCCGCAGCCGGTGAGCGTGAAGCGGCTCGACAAGGCCTGGGCGCAGCTGCAGGCCTGACGGTCCTTTCGACGTTCCAAAGAAAAAGCCCGCTGCCGCGGGCTTCGTCCGAAGAGGCCTTCACCTCGTCATGAAGGGCAAGGCGGCGTGCCGCCTGGCCCGCGCGTCATATCCTGCCCATCAGCACCAGGATGATCACGATCACGAGCACGAGACCAAGACCGCCGCTGGGTCCGTAGCCCCAGGTACGGCTGTGTCCCCAGCTCGGCAGCGCGCCGATCAGCAGAAGGATCAGGACGATCAGCAGGATGAACGAGAGCGACATGTTTTCTCCAGGGACGTTGTTATCGAGCCTCGATGCTCGTGACCCCGGGGTGCGCGCAGCGCAAGAGAGCCGCGCCTTCGCCGGTCAGGACTGTCCTACCGTGGGCGTCGGCGCCCGCGCCGGGTGGACTGCGCCGGCGTAGCGGCGGCGACGATGGCGAGCACCAGCACGACCACCAGGAAGGCCGTGCCGATGGCACCGAAGACGATGGACATGCCCCAGAGCGAGAAGAAGCCGTCGATGCGCGCGTTGCGCGGATTGCCGGGCGCATGCAGCACCTGCACCGCTTCGCCGATTTCGTAGGAGGGCGGGTTGCTGCTGGTCGAGGACTCGAACTCGATCGTCTCGCCTGCGGCCGTGCGGAAGCGCACGCGCGGCTTCCAGGTGCCGTCGCCGTCGTCGTCCGATTCCACGTGCAGCAGGTCGATCACCTCGCCGGGCGCGTGTACCGCGGAGCGGATGAAGTAGAGGGTGTGGGCCGCCACGAGCAGCGCCACCACGAACAGGGCCGCGCCGACGCCGCCGAAGATTTTCTGCAGGGTGCGAAGCTGGGGATTCGCCATGGCGCGCGTGCCTCCCTCAGCCGCCACGGTGCGAGGCGCCCGCGGCGAAGTCGCCGAGCAGGCCGCCGAGGCTCGCGAGCAGCAGGCAGAAGGCGAGGAAGCCCGCGGTGCGCAGCAGGCCGAGCAGCGCCTGCCGCCAGGGCCGCGTGCGCAGGAAGAACACGGGCACGCCCAGCAGCGGGAACAGGCCCGCGAACAGCGCGATGCGCCCGCGCGGCACCTGGCCGCGCGCGAGCAGGTCGGCACGGCACCACGCGTAGCACAGCGCGGTGATCAGCGGCATGTGCAGCATGTCGACGGCTGAGTACTGCCGGCCCGGCAGCAGCGGCACGAAGGCGTCGGCCACGCCGGCGGCGAAGAAGGACAGCGCGAGCGCGCCGAGGAGCAGCCGTGGCGCCTTCATCGCGTGCGGTCCCGTGGCCCGGCGCCGATCGATGGGCTCAGAGCCTGGCGAGCCGCTCGAGCGCGGCGACCAGCGTCTCGTCCTTCTTGGCGAAGCAGAAGCGCACCACGCGCTGGTCGAAGCCGTCGCCGTAGAAGGCCGACAGCGGGATCGCGGCCACGCCGATCTCGCGCGTGAGCCAGAGGCAGAAGTCGGCTTCGGAGAGATCGCTGACCGCCGAGATGTCGACGCACTGGAAGTAGCTGCCTTCGCTGCGCAGCAGCTTGAAGCGGGTCCTGGCGAGGCCGGCGGCGAACAGGTCGCGCTTGCGCTGGTAGAAGGCCGGCAGCTCGAGGTAGGGCGCGGGGTTGGCCATGTAGCGCGCCAGCGCGTGCTGCATCGGCGTGTTGACGGTGAACACGTTGAACTGGTGCACCTTGCGGAACTCGGCCATCAGCGGCGCCGGCGCGGCCACGAAGCCGACCTTCCAGCCGGTGACGTGGTAGGTCTTGCCGAAGCTGCTGACGATGAAGCTGCGCGCCGCCAGCCCGGGGAAGCGCGCCACGCTCTCGTGGCGCGCGCCGTCGTAGACCATGTGCTCGTAGACCTCGTCGGCGATCACGAACACCTCGGTGGGCGCGAGCAGTTCCTCGAGCCGGCGCATCTCGGCCTCGGTCCACACGGTGGCGCTGGGGTTGTGCGGCGTGTTGATGATGATCGCGCGCGTGCGTGGGCTTAAAGCGGCGGCGATGCGGTCGAAATCGGGGCGGAAGCTGCCCGGCACCAGCGGCACGCGCACCACGCTGCCGCCCGCGAGCTCGATGTTGGGCACGTAGCTGTCGTAGCAGGGCTCGAGCACGATCACCTCGTCGCCCGCGCGCACCACCGCGAGGATGGCCGTGATGATCGCCTGCGTGGCGCCCGCGGTCACCGTGATCTCGGCCGCGGCGCTGTAGCGGTGGCCGTAGAGCGCCTCGATCTTGGCCGCGATGGCATCGCGCAGCGCGGGGATGCCCGGCATCGGCGGGTACTGGTTGTGGCCCGCGGCCATGGCGGCCGTCACGTCCTCGAGCAGTTGCGGATCGCAATGGAAATCGGGGAAGCCCTGGCCCAGGTTGACCGCGTTCTTCTCGGCCGCGAGCGCGGACATCACGGTGAAGATGGTGGTGCCGACGGCGGGCAGCTTGGTCGCGATCTCGGGCGTGCGGGGAGGAGGGGCGGTGCTCATGGTGGGATGCGTGGAAGGAAGGTCGGGCGAGCGCGTGGGCCGCTCAGAGGTCGTAGTCCTGCTGGTGGCCGCTCAGGGCCTTGGCGATCAGGTTGCGGTCGAGCCGGTCGGACAGCAGCTCGGCGAACTTGAACACGAAGTTGCGCAGGTAGGCGCTGCGCTTGAAGGCCACGCGCGCGATGTTCTGGCCGAACACCTGGCCCATCGGGCGCACCACGAGGTCGGCGTTCGATTCGTCGCGCACCGCCATCTCGGCCACGATGCCCACGCCGAGCCCGAGGCGCACATAGGTCTTGATCACGTCGGAGTCGATGGCTTCGAGCGCGATGCGCGGCGCGAGCTTCTTCTGCGCGAAGGCATGGTCGATGCGCGTGCGGCCGGTGAACGAGGGGTGGTAGGTGATGATCGGCTCGGAGGCTAGGTCCTCGAGCGAGATGCGCTCCTTGGTCGCCAGCGGGTGTTCCTTGGGCAGCACCAGCACGTGCTGCCACTCGTAGCAGGGCAGGGTCACGAGCTCGGCGTAGTCGGCGAGCGATTCGGTCGCGATGCCGATCTCGGCCACCTCGTCGATCACCATGCGTGCCACCTGGTCGGGCGAGCCCTGGTGCAGGCTCACGTTGACCTTGGGATAGGCCTCGCGCAGCTTGGCCACCGGCACGGGCAGCACGTAGCGCGCCTGCGTGTGGGTGGTGGCGATCGACAGCGTTCCGCTGTCCTGCGCGCTGAACTGCTCGCCGATGCGCTTGAGGTTGCCGACCTCGCGCATGATCAGCTCGATGCTCGCGATCACGTGCTGGCCCGGCTCGGTCACGCGCTTGAGGCGCTTGCCGTGGCGCGCGAAGATTTCCACGCCGAGTTCCTCCTCGAGCTCGATGATCGCCTTCGACACTCCGGGCTGGGAGGTGTGCAGCGCCTTGGCGGCCTCGGTCAGGTTCAGGTTGCGCCGCACGGCTTCCTGAACAAACTTGAACTGGTGCAGATTCATATCAAATTCCGTCTTATTACGGAATTTATTATGCCTTCGGAATCTATGGAAATGTCCGGATGTTCAGTTTTCCACCGCGATTCGGGCCAGCAGGTCGATCACCTGCGGCGATTCCCCCACGGTGGGGCCGAGCGTGAAGGCCAGCGCGGGCCATTCGGCGCGCAGCGCGTCGAGCTGGCGCGGGATGTCCTCGCGCGCATGCTTGCCCATGCCGAGGAACAGCGGCACCACGCGGATCGCGCTGGCGCCTTCGCCGGCCAGCGCGGCCACCGCGCCGCGCAGGTCGGGCTCGGCCAGCTCGAGGTAGGCGCAGCGCACCCGGGCCTCGGGCGACAGCGCTTGCGTTCGTGCCGCCACGGCCTCGATCGGCGCGCGCCAGCGCGGGTCGCGCGAGCCGTGCGCCAGCAGCACGATGCCCTGCACCGTCGGCGTGGCCATCAGCGCCTGAGCACCAGCCAGCTGAAGGCCGCCAGCGACATCACCGAGTAGATGAGCCCCGGCGCCGCCGCCGTGATCCAGGGCGACCAGTTGCTGAGGTTGCCGAGGTAGCCGAACACGTTGTTCAGCAGGAAGAAGCTGATGCCGATCATCACGCCGCCGAACACGTAGGTGGTGATGCCGGCCTGGCGGAAGTGCAGGTAGGCGAAGGGCAGGGCGAGCACCACCATCACCAGGCAGGACAGCGGATAGAACACCTTGCGCCAGAACTCGATCTCGTAGCGCTGCGCGGTCTGGCCGTTGGCGTCGAGGTGGCGGATGTAGTCGAACAGGTCGATGGTGCTCATGCGGTCGGGCCGCAGCAGCGCCACCGACACCATCTCGGCCGTCAGTGAAGTCGGCCAGTTGAGTTCGGCCATTTTTGTGGTGGCGACGTGCGCCTTGCCCTCGGCGGCGCGGGTGTCGTAGTCCTGCTGCTCGATCTCCGACAGCACCCAGTAGCCGCGCTCGATGCGTGCGGTGGCGGCGGTCATCTGCTTGCGCAGGTAGCCCTTGTCGTCGAACTCGAAGATGCGCGCGGTCTTGAGCGCGCCGTTGCGCGAGATCGACAGCACGTTGACGGCGTAGGACGCCTTGTCCTGCCGCTCCTTGAGCCAGGCACCGGTGTTGCCCACGAAGGTGAAGGTGCCCTGGTAGCGCGACTTCACGAGCTGCGCGGCGCGCTCGGCGGCCGGCGCGAGGTAGTCGCCCACCGCGAAGGTCAGCACCACGAAGCCCAGGCCGAGCACCAGCAGCGTGCGCAGCGCGCGCCAGGGGCCGAGGCCGCTGGTGCGCAGGATGGTGTATTCGGAGCTTTGCGCGAGCCGCGCCATCACGAAGATGCAGCCGATCAGCACGGTGATCGGCAGCAGCTCGTAGAGATGGCTCGGCAGCAGCAAGGTCACGTAGAGCAGCGCCTGCGCCGGCCCGTAGGCCAGGCTCTCGGGGCGGCCCACGGCCTGCAGCTCGTCGACGAAGTCGAAGAAGAAGAACAGGCTCAGGAAGCCGAGCGTCACGAAGGCCACGGCCTTCAGCGCCTCGATGTAGATCAGGCGGCGGATGGTTCTCATGGCGTGGGCTCCAGCCGGGTGGTGGAGGGCGGCGGCGGGGCGGCGCCCGTGCCGCGGTTCTTGCGGCGCGTCCAGTTGTTGTTGCGCAGCGTCAGCCAGGAGACGGCGAACAGCGCCACGCCGCCGTGCAGCAGCAGCATGAAGCCGCCCATGCCGTAGCGGCCCGAGCTGATCCAGCTCTGGCCCAGGTTCAGCAGGTTGTAGTAGATGACGAAGGCGAACAGCGCGAACAGCAGGTTGCCGCTGCGGCCCACGCGCGGATTGACGCTGGAGACGGCCAGGGCCAGCAGCACGAAGTTGATGGCCGCCAGCAGCATGCCCAGGCGCCAGGCGAGTTCGCCGCGCGCCGCGCTGGTGTTGAAGTCGCCGAGCAGCGACAGCGTGGTGCGAGCGCGCGGCGGCGTGGCGTCGCTGGAGCCCGCGCTGCTGCCGCCGGCACGCGTGCCGTAGGTCTCGAATTCGCTGATCTTCAGGGCGCCGTTGGGCAGCAGCGGGCGCTCCAGGCGCTGGCCGTTGCTCAGCATCAGGTAGCGCGAATTGCCGACGTTCTCGATGCGGCCGCTGCGCGCCGAGGTCGTGATCTGCAGGTTGCGCTCGACCGACCAGATGAAGACGTTGGTGGCTGTGGCGCTGTCGGCGGAGTCCTTGTCGATGAAGAACACCCGCAGCCGGCCGGCCGATTCACGGAATTCGCCGGGCGAGACACGCTCGAGGTCGCCGCGCTGCTCGTACTGCTGGCGCATGCCCATGGTCTGCGAGTTGGCCCAGGGCCAGCCGATCAGCGCCATGGCGGCGATCAGCAGCAGCACCGGCCAGGCGAAGCGGAACAGCGGCTCGACGAAGTCGGACAGCCCGCGGCCGCTGGAGAACCAGATCACCATCTCGCTGTCGCGGTACATGCGCGACAGGGTGCCGACGATGGCGATGAACAGGCTCAGGCTCAGGATGGTCGGCATGTAGCCGAGCACCGTGTAGGCCATGACGAGGAACACTTCGGACGGGTTCACGCTGCCCTTGGAGGCCAGTCCGAGCGTACGGATGAGCATCATGGTCATCACGATGGTGACCAGGACCACGAGGGTCGCTCCGAAGCTGCGGGACAGCTCCTTGCGTAGGGAAGAATGGAATAACATCGTTCGAGGAAAAAAAGGATTATGGACTTTCAACTCAAGACCCTCACCGTCGCCCGCGCAGCGGCCGAAAAATCCGACGTCCTGATCGTGCTCGTGGGCAGCGCGCCGCTCGCGTCCAAGGACCCTCTTTCCGTCCAGATCGCGGCCGCCCGCAAGGCCGGCGACCTGCCCGACAAGGCCGGCAAGCTGCTGTCCCTGTACCGGCCCGAGGACGTGGCCGCCAACCGCGTGGTGCTGGCGGCCATCGGCGACGGCCAGCCGGCCTCGGTGCGCAGCGGCGTGATCGCCGCGGTCAACGCCGCCAAGGCCCAGTCGCCCAAGCGCGTGGTGCTGGCCTTCGCCCAGGACGCCGCGCCCGCGGCCGTGGCGAGCGCCGTGACCGCGGCCGCCGACGCCAGCTATGTCTACACCGCCACCAAGTCCAAGGCCGAGCCGCGCACCATCCGCCAGCTGATCGTCGGCGTGGCCGACGCGGCCGCGGTCGGCGCGGCCTTCGAGCAGGCGCGCGCCACCGTCGAGGGCATCGAGTTCGCCAAGGAGTGGGGCAACCGTCCCGCCAACCATGCCACGCCGACGATGCTGGCCGAGGCCGCCAAGGGCCTGGGCAAGCTGCCCGGCATCAAGTGCGAGGTGCTCGGTCCCAAGGAGGTCGACAAGCTCGGCATGGGCGCCTTCGCGGCCGTGGCCCAGGGCTCGGCCGAGCCGCTGCGCTTCATCGTGCTGCGCTACCAGGGCGGGCCCAAGGACCAGGCGCCCGTGGTGCTGGTCGGCAAGGGCATCACCTTCGACACCGGCGGCGTCTCGCTCAAGCCGGCGGCCGAAATGGACGAGATGAAGTTCGACATGTGCGGCGCCGCGAGCGTGCTCGGCACCTTCCGCGCGCTCGCCGGCATCAAGCCCGCGATCAACGTGGTCGGCCTGATCCCCTCGTGCGAGAACATGAACGACGGCCGCGCCATCAAGCCCGGCGACGTGGTCACCAGCATGAGCGGCCAGACCATCGAGATCCTCAACACCGATGCCGAGGGCCGGCTGATCCTCTGCGACGCGCTGACCTACGCCAAGCGCTTCGACCCCGCCGCCGTGATCGACATCGCGACGCTCACGGGCGCCTGCGTGGTGGCCCTGGGCGGCGTGCGCAGCGGCCTGTTCTCGAGCGACGACGCGCTGGCCGCGGCGCTCGAGGCGGCCGGCGAGACGTCGCAGGACCGTTGCTGGCGCCTGCCGCTCGACGACGAATATGCCGAAGGCCTGAAGACCAACTTCGCCGACGTGGCCAACGTGGCCGGCCGTGCGGGCGGTGCCATCACCGCGGCCAAGTTCCTGCAGCGCTTCACGGCCGACTTCGCCTGGGCGCACCTCGACATCGCCGGCACCGCATGGAAGAGCGGCGCGGCCAAGGGCTCGACGGGCCGGCCGGTGGGCCTGCTGGTCTCGTACCTGACGCGCCGCGCGCAGGACGGCGCGGCCGCCGCCGACAGCGCCAAGGCGAAGGCCAGGGCGGAGCGCAAGAACGAGGGCAAGGGCGAGAGCAAGGCGGCGGCCCGCAAGGCGCGTTCGGTGCAGTGACGGAGATCGGCTTTCACTACAACGCGCCCGACAAGCTCAGCTACGCCTGCCGGCTCGTGCGCAAGGCCGTCGCCACGCGCGGCATGCGCGTGGTGGTGGTCGGCGAGGCGCAATGGCTCGACGCGGTCGATGCCGGGCTCTGGCAACTGGCGCCGACCGAGTTCGTCGCGCATTGCCGAGCCGACGCGCCGGCCCACGTGCTGTCGCGCTCGCCCGTGATCCTGGCCGACGAGGGCGCGGAATCGGCGGCGCTGCCGCACCGCGAACTGCTGGTCAATCTCGGGGCACAGGTGCCCGCGGGCTTCGAGCGCTACGAGCGCCTGATCGACATCGTGAGCAACGAACCCGACGACCGCCAGATCGGCCGCGCGCGCTGGCGCCACTATGCCGACCGCGGCTACACGATCCAGCCGCACGACTTCGCGAGGAGCGCATCCTGATGGCCAGTCCGACCCGCACGCCGCCGCGTTTCGTTCCCACCCTGACGACGGTGCTCGACCTGCCCGCCGAGCCGGTCGCGGCGCATTCGCCATCGACGGACCACGCGGGTCCGGACGCCGACGCGCCGGCCATGCCCGACCCGGCCCAGGCCGTCGCACTGCCGCCCGCGGTGCAGCGTTCCGAGGCCGACATCGTGCGGCTCGAGGAGCAGTTGCTGCACCGCGTTCTGCAGCGCGTGGACTTCTCGCTCGAGGAGCGTTTGAGCGATACGGTGGCCGCCGCCGTGCAGCAGCAACTCGATGCGATGGTGCCGCGTTTGCGCGGCGAAATCGAAGCCGTTTTGCGCGCTCTGGTGATCGAGGCGATGGCCGCCGAACTCTCGGAAAACCCAGGGTCTACGCCAACTTTCGAGGGGTGATGCTTCGGCTAAACTGCGCGCCAGGTCGGGTGGGCCAAAGCTGGAGGGTTAGGGTGGCCCGGGTCTGCGGCGCGGAACTTGCGAGGTCAGGAGCGCCCGGATCACACGACCGGTTTCTCAATCTCATCATCCATGTTCTGGAGGTTCTCATGCAATTGAAATGGACTGCGGTCGCTCTGGCTGCACTCACGCTGGTGGCTTGCGGCAAGAAAGAAGAAGCTGCGGCACCCGCTGCTGCCCCGGCGCCCACCGCGGCCGCCCCGGCACCCGCTGCACCTCCCGCCGATGCACTGGTCGTGAAGATCGGCCACGTGGCTCCGACCAGCGGTCCCATTGCCCACCTCGGCAAGGACAACGAGTTCGGCGCCAAGATGGCGATCGAGGAACTGAATGCCAAGGGTCTCAAGATCGGCGACAAGGTCGCCAAGTTCGAACTGGTCGCCGAAGACGACGCAGGCGATCCGAAGCAAGGCACGGCCGTGGCCCAGAAGCTGGTCGACAGCAAGGTCAACGGCGTGGTCGGCCACCTGAACTCGGGCACCACCATCCCCGCCTCGAAGCTCTACAGCGACGCCGGCATCCCCCAGATCTCGCCGTCGGCGACGAACCCCAAGTACACCCGCCAGGGCTTCAAGACCACCTTCCGCGTGGTGGCCGACGACACGCAACTCGGCGGCACGCTGGGCAAGTACGCGGTCGAAACGCTCAAGGGCAAGAACATCGCCGTGATCGACGACCGCACGGCCTACGGCCAGGGCGTCGCCGAAGAATTCGAGAAGTCGGCCAAAGCCGCCGGCGCCACCATCGTGGGCCACGAATTCACCACCGACAAATCGACCGACTTCAACGCCATCCTGACCAAGCTCAAGTCGGCCAAGCCCGACGTGCTGTTCTTCGGCGGCATGGACGCCGTCGGCGGCCCGATGCTCAAGCAGGTCAAGCAGCTCGGCCTGAACGTCAAGTTCATGGGCGGCGACGGCCTGTGCACCGGCGAACTGCCGAAGCTCGCTGGCGATGCCATCGGCGAAGACATGGTGGTGTGCGCCGAAGCCGGCGGCGTGGACGGCGACTTCAAGCAGCCGCTCGAAGATTTCAAGACCAAGTTCAAGGCCAAGAACGGTGTCGACGTCCAGATCTACGCACCGTACGTCTACGACGCGGTCAACGTGCTGGCCGAAGCCATGGTCAAGGCCGGTTCGTCCGACCCCGAGAAGTACCTGCCCGAAGTGGGCAAGATCCAGTACAAGGGCGTGACCGGCCCGATCGCCTTCGACGAGAAGGGCGACATCAAGAACGGCGCGCTGACGCTCTACACCTACAAGGGTGGCCAGCGTACGCAGATCGCCGTGGTTCGTTGATCGGCTGCGATCCGCGTTCCAACGAGAAAGGGCCTTCGGGCCCTTTTTTCCATGGGCGTTCGAAACGGCGCAAGAAAATGAAGAGGAGGGTGATGGGCGCCCGTGGCTTCAGAGCGGCGCGAGTCCCGAGGGGCGGTCGGTGTTGCAGTACTCGATGAAGGCGTCGAGGTCGCGCGACTTGTCGAAGACCGCGTCGGCGCCGAGGGTCTCGCAGCGCGTGCGAATGTCGGCCGTCACGTAGTTGCTCAGCACCACCGCGCGCTGGCCGGGACGACGTTCCTTGCAGCCCGCGAGCACGCCCAGGCCCGAGCCTTCCTTGAGGAACAGGTCGACGATCAGCAGCTGCCACTCGGCCGGATGGTCGCGCAGCCATGCCAGCGCTTCGGATTCGGTTTCGGCAAAGCCAACGACTTGGGCATTCACGAGGTCCTCGAGTGCCGGAACCAGGTTGTCCCTGATGGTCTTGTTGTCCTCGACGAGGAACGTGATGAGGGCCATGCCACGGATAGGGTGTGAGAACCAATAGCGTAGCGTGCCGCGCGAGCTTGCCGCGTAGGAGAAAGGAGACGGAGAAACGCGGCGTGTCCCTATTTCATGCGATGACCGAGGCGCTCGGGCATCGCCCAAGCGCGCGGCGTCAGTCGTTCGCGCTCTTGCCCGTGCCGGCGGCCTGCTCGAGCTTCTTCGCGCGGGCCACGCTCTCGTCGCGCTGGGCCGTGGCCTCGATGCGCTTCTCGATCTCCTCGCTGAGCGCGGCATTGACCTCGGCGAGCTGCTCGGCCGACTGCGCGAGCTTTTCCTCGAGCTGGCTGGTGTGCGCGATGGCCAGCGCCACGTCGCCCACCTGTACCTCCTCGGGCAGCTCCTGCTCGAGCACGGTGTTGACCACCGCGAGGTTGTCGGAGGCCTTCTGCACGTCGGCGGCGACCTGCTCGGTCTTTTCGAGGGTGCGGTCGAGCGACGTGCTGCCGAGCGGCTTGGTGCTGGGGTGTCCTGCCATGCGGCGCCTCCTGGGAACTGAGAACCTGCGGATCGTACGCCAGTCGCGCGCGAGCAACGGGCGCCCACAAAAAAGCCCAAGTGCCAATGGCAACTCGGGCTTCCTGCATGTTCGCGAACGGTTGCGAACAAAGACTCTCTGGCGGAGCAGGCGGGATTCGAACCCGCGGAGGGCTATTAACCCTCACACGCTTTCCAGGCGTGCGACTTAAACCGCTCATCCACCGCTCCGAAGCCCACGATTGTAGCAGTCGCCGGGGCCGTTTCCGGAAAGCCTCAGGCCGTCGGCCCCGAGGACTTGCCGGCCTGCACCATGCGCATGGCCGAGGCGATGAGCGCCGCGGTCTCGGTCATGTTGCTCGGCACGATCAGCGTGGTCTTGGAGTCGGCCGCGACCTTGCCGTAGGCATCGACCGCGCGTTCGGCCACCTTGAGCTGCACCGCCTGCTCGCCGCCCGGCTGCTGGATCGCGGCGGCCACGCGTTCGATGGCGTCGGCCGTCGCGGTGGCCACCGCGGTGATCGCGGCCGCCTCGCCCTGGGCGTTGTTGATCTGGGCCTGCTTCTCGCCCTCGGAGCGCGCGATGAAGGCCTCGCGTTCGCCGGTGGCGATGTTGATCTGCTCCTGGCGCCGGCCCTCGGAGGCCGCGATCAGCGCGCGCTTCTCGCGTTCGGCCGTGATCTGGCGCTGCATCGCCTGCAGGATTTCCTTCGGCGGCGTCAGGTCCTTGATCTCGTAGCGCAGCACCTTCACGCCCCAGTTGAGCGCCGCCTCGTCGATGGCCGCGACCACCTGGGCATTGATGACGTCGCGCTCCTCGAAGGTCTTGTCGAGCTCCAGCTTGCCGATCACGCTGCGCAGCGAGGTCTGGGCGAGCTGGGTCACGGCCACGATGTAGTTCGACGAGCCGTAGCTCGCGCGCATCGGGTCGGTGACCTGGAAGTAGAGGATGCCGTCGACCTGCAGCTGCGTGTTGTCGCGCGTGATGCAGATCTGGCTCGGCACGTCGAGCGGGATTTCCTTCAGGCTGTGCTTGTAGGCCACGCGGTCGATGAACGGGATCAGGAAGTTGGGGCCGGGCGTCATGGTGCCGTGGTACTTGCCCAGGCGCTCGCGCACCCAGGCGTTCTGCTGCGGCACGAACTTCACCGACTGACTGATGAAGATGATCGCGATGACCAGGATGATGACGGGGACCGAATATTCCATGGCTTCTGTACCTTTCCTCTTTCGTTCTCGGGTTCTAGATCTTGTCGACCACCAGCCGGCTGCCGACCACCTCCACCACGCGGTGCTCGCCGGTGGAGGGCGCATGGCCCGCGCGCTGCACGACGGTCCACTGGGCGCCGCGGTAGCGCACGGTGGCGGTGCCGTCGGGATTCCAGGCCTCGACCTGCACGCGCTCGCCGATGTCGAGATTGAGGTCGCGGTTGGCTTCGGTGGGTGGGGGCGGCGGGCGCTTGCGCTGGATCGAGTACCAGGACAGCACCGCGACCACGCCGACGACGGCGGCCACCAGCAGCTGGGTGACTGTGCCGAAGCCCAGGTGGGCGGAGATCGCCGCGGCGGCGAATCCGCCGGCCAGCAGCAGCAGGTAGATCGTGCCGGACAGGAGCTCGACCACGATTGCCGCGCCAGCGATCAACCACCAGATCGTGGAATTCGCCATTGACATCTCCTTCCTTGTTTTGTTTCAGGCGACCCCATTCTGAGGCATGCGCTCCCGCGCGCCCGGACTCGCCTGCACTTTGTGGGGGCTCCCGGCGCGGCGCGGCGGGACGCATCGCGGCGACATTCGGCGGGCATTGCGCGCGCGGGCGAATTCTTCATCTGAATTCCGTACACTTCGCGCCTCATTGCCTGTCCCGGAGCTCTGCCCCATGAAATTCCGCTTCCCCATCGTCATCATCGACGAGGACTTCCGCTCCGAGAACACCTCGGGCCTCGGCATCCGCGCGCTCGCGCAGGCCATCGAGACGGAAGGCTTCGAGGTGCTGGGCGTCACGAGCTACGGCGACCTGAGCCAGTTCGCTCAGCAGCAAAGCCGTGCCAGCGCCTTCATCCTGTCGATCGACGACGAGGAATTCTCGATCGGGCCCGACCTCGATCCGGCGGTGCTGAACCTGCGCAATTTCATCGGCGAAGTGCGGCGCAAGAACGCCGACGTGCCGATCTACATCTACGGCGAGACCAAGACCTCGCGCCACATCCCGAACGACATCCTGCGCGAGCTGCACGGCTTCATCCACATGTTCGAGGACACCCCCGAATTCGTGGCGCGCCACATCATCCGCGAGGCCAAGAGCTACCTCGAGAGCGTGCAGCCGCCGTTCTTCAAGGCGCTGATCGACTACGCGGAAGACGGCTCCTACTCGTGGCACTGCCCGGGCCACTCGGGCGGCGTGGCCTTCCTCAAGAGCCCGGTGGGCCAGATGTTCCACCAGTTCTTCGGCGAGAACATGCTGCGCGCCGACGTCTGCAACGCGGTGGAGGAACTGGGCCAACTGCTCGACCACACCGGCCCGGTGGCGGCCAGCGAGCGCAACGCGGCGCGCATCTTCAATGCCGACCACTGCTTCTTCGTGACCAACGGCACCAGCACCAGCAACAAGATGGTGTGGCACCACACGGTGGCGCCCGACGACGTGGTGGTGGTGGACCGCAACTGCCACAAGTCGATCCTGCACGCGATCATCATGACGGGCGCGATCCCCGTCTTCATGAAGCCCACGCGCAACCACTTCGGCATCATCGGCCCGATCCCCAAGAGCGAGTTCGAGCCCGAGGCCATCAAGGCCAAGATCAAGGCCAATCCGCTGCTGGCGGACGTCGATGCCAACAAGGTCAAGCCGCGCGTGATGACGCTCACGCAGTCGACCTACGACGGCGTGATCTACAACACCGAGACCATCAAGAACACGCTCGACGGCTACGTCGACACGCTGCACTTCGACGAGGCCTGGCTGCCGCACGCCGCCTTCCACCCCTTCTACGGCTCCTACCACGCGATGGGCAAGCGCCGCGTGCGGCCGAAGGAGTCGCTGGTGTTCGCGACCCAGTCCACGCACAAGCTGCTGGCCGGCATCAGCCAGGCCAGCCACGTGCTGGTGCAGGACTCGCAGAACCGCCAGCTCGACCGCGACCTGTTCAACGAGGCCTACCTGATGCACTCGTCGACCAGCCCGCAGTACGCGATCATCGCGAGCTGCGACGTGGCCGCCGCGATGATGGAGCCGCCCGGCGGCACCGCGCTGGTGGAGGAGAGCATCCTCGAGGCGCTCGACTTCCGCCGCGCCATGCGCAAGGTCGAGGAGGAGTTCGGCAAGGACGAGTGGTGGTTCAAGGTCTGGGGTCCCGAGAAGCTCGTGGACGAGGGCATCGGCGTGCCGGACGACTGGATCATGCACGGCGAGAAGAACGGCAAGAGCCGTTCGAAGAAGTCGCCGCGCAACTGGCACGGCTTCGGCGAACTGGTCGACGGCTTCAACATGCTCGACCCGATCAAGTCGACCATCGTGACGCCGGGCCTGGACCTCGAGGGCAACTTCGCCGAGAGCGGCATTCCCGCCAGCGTGGTGACCAAGTTCCTCGCCGAGCACGGCGTGATCGTCGAGAAGACCGGCCTCTACAGCTTCTTCATCATGTTCACCATCGGCATCACCAAGGGCCGCTGGAACACGCTGCTGACGGCGCTGCAGCAGTTCAAGGACGACTACGCGCGCAACCAGCCGATGTGGCGGATCATGCCGGAGTTCTGCCAGCAGCACACCGGTTACGAGCGCCTCGGCCTGCGCGACCTGTGCCAGCACATCCACCAGCTCTACGCGCGCTACGACGTAGCCCGCCTGACGACCGAGATGTACCTGAGCGACCTCACGCCCGCGATGAAGCCCAGCGACGCCTTCGCGCACATCGCGCACCGCAAGACCGAGCGCGTGGAGATCGACGAACTCGAGGGCCGCATCACCACCAGCCTGATCACGCCGTACCCGCCGGGCATTCCGCTCCTGATCCCGGGCGAGGTCTTCAACAAGAAGATCGTCGACTACCTGAAGTTCTCGCGCGAGTTCAACACGCAGTGCCCGGGTTTCGAGACCGACATCCACGGTCTGGTGGCGCGTGTCGACGAGACGGGCAAGAAGCGCTACTACGCCGACTGCGTGCGGAAGAGCGCCTGAGCGCCGAAGCGCGAGGGGAGAAGGCTGCGCAGGGCGGCTCAGCCGTCCTCGCGCACGCGCATGAAGCGTGCGAAGCGCGGCAGCCCGCCGGCCGTGAGCCCGTTGTAGCGGTAGGTGACCCAGGTGCCGATCGCGGGCGGATGCTCGCGCTCGGCATCGCTCAGGCCGGTGCCCAGCTTGAAGCGCTGGCCGCCGGGCATCTCGACCAGCAGCGCGCCGAGCCGCTGGGCATGCCTGCCCTTGCCGGGCACGTGGCCGACCACGCGGGCCTCGGCATCGTCGTGGGTCTTGACCTTGAGCAGGTCGTTGTTGCGCTCGGCGCGGTAGAGCGAGGCGCCGCGGTGCAGCATCAGGCCTTCGCCGCCCATCTTCACGGTCTTGTCGAGCAGCGCCTGCAGCGCCTCGGCCGTGGTCGCGCGTTCCTGCGGCACCGCGACCACCCAGGGCGCGTCGGTGATCGGCAGCAGCCTGCGCAGCACGCCGAGGCGGGCCGTGAAGTCGCCGCCCTGGGCCGGCAGGTCGAACACCATGAACTTCATCTCGTGCCAGGCGATGTCGTTGGGCGTCTGGCTGCGCACCGTCGACACCGCATGCGCGAAGCGTCCGCGGCCGGCCCAGAGTTCGCCGTCGAGCGGCTGCTTGGGCAGCGTCGCGGTGAACCAGGCCGGCGCCACGATGCGCTCGCCGCCGCGCGTGTAGAGCTGCCGCCCGTCCCAGTACGCGCGCACGCCGTCGTATTTCTCGCTGACCCAGTAGTCGGCCAGCGACATGCCCGGCTTGTAGACCTCGGCCAGCATCAGGGCCGGCGCACCGGCGCGCGCGGGCAAGGCCAGCACGAGGCCCAGGGTGGCGAGCAGCAGGGAACGTCGATGGAGCACGGGTGCTATGAAATGAGTAGCTGGAAACGACCGATGGATGCCCATTTGTGGCCGAAGTTCCATGGCGGGGCAAGCGCGGCGCGACCGGCGCGCATCGCCGTCCGACGGGCGCGAGGCCGCGCCCGTGAGCAGCTTGGCCGCTTACTCGGCCATGCCGCCGACGACGTTGCTGAAGCCGCCGTCGACGTAGGTGATCTCGGCCGTCACGCCGCTGGCGAGGTCGCTCAGCAGGAAGGCCGCCACGTTGCCGACTTCCTCGATCGTCACGTTGCGCCGGATCGGCGAGGCCTCGGCCACGGCGCCGAGCATCTTGCCGAAGCCCTTGATGCCGCTGGCCGCGAGCGTCTTGATCGGGCCGGCGCTGATGCCGTTGACGCGCACGCCCTTCGGGCCCAGCGAGGCCGCCGTGTAGCGCACCGAGGCCTCGAGCGAGGCCTTGGCCAGGCCCATGGTGTTGTAGTTGGGCAGCGCGCGCTCGGCGCCCAGGTAGGTCAGCGTGAGCAGGGCCGACCGGTCGTCGAGGTAGGGCTGGGCCGCCTTCGCCATCGCCGGGAAGCTGTAGGCGCTGATGTCGTGCGCGATGCGGAAGCCCTCGCGCGACAGGCCCTCGAGGAAGTCGCCCGCGATCGCCTCGCGCGGCGCGAAGCCGATGCTGTGCACGAAGCCGTCGAACTTCGGCCAGGCCTGCGACAGGTCGGCGAACAGCTTCTCGATCTGGGCGTCGTCGCCGACGTCGCAGTCGAAGATCAGCTTGGAATCGAAGTCGGCCGCGAACTCGGTGATGCGGTCCTTGAAGCGCTCGCCGACATAGCTGAAGGCGAGCTCGGCACCCTGTTCATGGCAGGCCTTGGCGATGCCGTAGGCGATGGAGCGGTTGCTCAGCACGCCGGTGATCAGGAGTTTTTTGCCGGAAAGAAAGCCCATGGAGTTGCCTCGTGAAAATCTCGGGGCAGAATTCTCGCATGCGAGGTTGGCTGCTCTGGTTCGGTTTGGCGCTCTCGGCGGCCCCTTCGTGGGCCGCCCATGCGTACGCGCAATTCGGCGACATCAAGTACGCGCCGGGCTTCACGCACTTCGACTACGTGAATCCGAACGCGCCCAAGGGCGGTGAATTCAGGCTGGTGCCGCCGACCCGGCCCACCAATTTCGACAAGTTCAACCCGTTCACGCTCAAGGGTACCGGGCCCTCGGGCCTCGGCGCGCTGATGTTCGAGAGCCTGATGACCGGCAACTCCGAGGAGCCGACCACCGTCTACGGCCTGCTGGCCGAGGACATCGACGTGGCGCCCGACCGGCTCTCGGTGACCTTCAGGCTCAATCCCAAGGCCCGCTTCAACGACGGCTCGCCGGTGCTGGCGGCCGACGTGGTCCATTCGTTCCAGACCCTGATCGGCCCGCTCGCGGCGCCGCAGTTCAAGACCATCTATGCCGAGGTCAAGAAGGCGACCGCGCTCGGCGAACGCACGGTGCGCTTCGACTTCGCGAGCCCGAACCGCGAGCTGCCGCTGGTGGTCGGCAGCATGGCCGTCTTCAGCCGCCAATGGGGCGGCGGCAAACCCTTCGACCAGATCGTGACCGAGGTGCCGATCGCCTCCGGTCCCTACAAGCCCGCGAGCGACCGGCTGGGCCGCGACATCACCTACGTGCGCCGCGCCGACTACTGGGGCGCGGACCTGCCGGTGCGCAAGGGCCTGTTCAACTTCGACCGCATCGCCTACAAGGTCTATCTCGACGAGACCGCGCGCTTCGAGGGCCTGAAGGCCGGCGAGTTCGACTTCATGCGCGAGTTCGTCTCGCGCAACTGGGCGCGCCAGTACAAGGGCAAGCAGTTCGACAGCGGCGAGATCGTCAAGCGCGGCTTCGAGAACCACAACCCCGGCGACTTCCAGGGCTACATCTTCAACACGCGCCGCGACAAGTTCAAGGACGTGCGCGTGCGCCAGGCCATCGGCCTCGCGATGGACTTCGAGTGGCTCAACCGCCAGCTGTTCTACGGCATCTACACGCGGGTGCAGGGCTATTTCCCGAACAGCGACTTCCACGCGGAAGGCCTGCCCGGGCCCGACGAACTGGCGCTGATGGAGCCGCTGCGCGCCAAGCTCCGGCCCGAGGTGTTCGGGCCCGCGCCGGTGCCCGCGAGCACCGATCCGCCCGGCAGCCTGCGCGAGAACCTGCGCAAGGCGAGGGCGCTCTTGGCCGAGGCCGGCTGGACCTACCGCGACGGCGCGCTGCGCAATGCGAAGAACGAGGCCTTCACGATCGAGTTCCTCAACGACCAGCCCTCGCTGATCCGCGTGGCGACGCCGCTGCAGACCGCGCTGAAGAAGCTGGGCATCGAAATGAGCTTTCGCACCGTCGACTTCTCGCTCTCGCAGCAGCGCATGCAGAACTACGACTTCGACATGACCTCGATGCGGCTGCCGGGCAACAGCGCGCCGGGCGGCGAGCTGTTCGAGCTGTTCGGTTCGAAGTCGGCCGAGACGCCGGGCTCTTCCAACTACTGGGGCATCGCCGATCCGGCGGTCGACGCCATCGTCGGCAAGGTGGTGTCGGCCACCACGCGCCCCGAGCTCACCACGGCCCTGCGCGTGCTCGACCGCGTGCTCTCGGCCGGCTACTACTCGATCCCGATGTACTACGGCAGCGCCTTCCTGGTCGGCTACCGGCCGGCCGGCGTGGTGCTGCCGCCGACCGTTCCGCCGTACTACGATGTCGGCGACTGGGCCCTCGCGACGTGGTGGGCCTCGCCGGCCAACAAGTAGCGCCAGCCGCACCCGAACAGATCCGGAGCACGACAAACCGCATGGCCAGCTACATCCTCAAGCGACTGCTGCTGATGATCCCCACGCTCCTGGGCGTGCTGATCATCACCTTCGGCGTGATCCAGTTCGTGCCGGGCGGTCCGGTCGAGCAGATGGTGGCGCAGTTGCAGGGGCGCGATTCGGGCGGCGAGCGGGCCGCGAGCAGCGGCGCCGGCTACCGTGGCCGCCAGGGCCTCGATCCGCAGCGCATCGAGGAGATCAAGAAGCTCTACGGCTTCGACAAGCCGGCCCACGAGCGCCTGTGGACCATGCTCAAGTCCTTCGCGCGCTTCGACCTCGGCACCAGCTTCTACCAGCGCAAGGACGTGTGGGAACTGGTCAAGGAGAAGATGCCGGTCTCGATCAGCCTGGGCCTGTGGACCTTCTTCATCAGCTACCTGATCGCGGTGCCGCTGGGCGTGGCCAAGGCAGTGCGCGCGGGCTCGCGCTTCGACTTCCTCACCACGCTGATCGTGCTGATCGGCTATGCCATCCCGGGCTTCGTGCTCGGCGTGGCGCTGTTGGTGATCTTCGGCGGCCAACTGCAGTGGTTCCCGCTGCGCGGCCTGACCTCGCCGAACTGGGAGAGCCTGAGCTGGGGCGCGCGCATCGTCGACTACCTCTGGCACATCGCGCTGCCGGTCACGGCGATGGTGATCGGCAGCTTCGCCGTGACGGCGATGCTGACCAAGAACTCCTTCCTCGAGGAGATCCGCAAGCAGTACGTGCTGACCGCGCGCGCCAAGGGCCTCGCCGAGCGGCAGGTGCTCTGGAAGCACGTGTTCCGCAATGCGCTGATCCCGATCATCACGGGCTTTCCGGCCGCCTTCATCGGCGCCTTCTTCACCGGCTCGCTGCTGATCGAGACCCTGTTCACGCTCGATGGCCTGGGCCTCCTAAGCTACGAGAGCGTGATCCGGCGCGACTACCCGGTGGTGCTGGGCACGCTCTACCTGTTCACGCTGATCGGGCTGGTGACCAAGCTGATTTCCGATCTCTGCTACGTCTGGGTCGATCCGAGGGTGAAGTTTGACTGAATCGATGCCCACCCCCGCCGCGCCGCATCCGCCGGCCAAGTCGGACAGCCCGGGCCGGCGCGCCTGGCGCCGCTTCCGCCGCAATCCGCTGGGCTTCTGGAGCCTGGTCCTGTTCTCCGTGCTCGTGGTGCTGAGCCTGTTCGCGGAGCTGCTGTCCACCGACAAGCCGCTGGTGGTGCGCTACGAGGGCCAGACCTACTTCCCGGTGCTGCGCGACTACTCCGAGAAGACCTTCGGCGGCGACTTCGAGACTCCGGCCGACTATCTCGATCCCTTCATCCGCGACCGCATCACGGCCGGCGCCAACTGGGCGCTCTACGCGCCCAATCCCTACGGCCCGCGCACGCTCAATTACTTCGCCAAGCAGCCCAACCCGGCTGCGCCCTCGGGCGAGAACCTGCTGGGCACCGACGACCGCGGGCGCGACCTGCTGGCGCAGCTGATCTACGGTTTCCGCGTCAGCGTGCTGTTCGCGCTGGCGCTCACGGCCGTGGGCGTGGTGCTGGGCATCGCCATCGGCGCGATCCAGGGCTTCTTCGCGGGCAAGACCGACCTGTTCCTGCAGCGGCTGCTCGAGATCTGGGGTTCGATGCCCGAGCTCTACCTGCTGATCATCTTCAGCGCCATCTTCACGCCCAGCGTGCTGCTGTTGCTCGTGCTGCTGAGCCTGTTCGGCTGGATGTCGCTGGCCGACTACGTGCGCGCCGAGTTCCTGCGCAACCGCCAGATGGACTACGTGCGCGCCGCGCGCGCGCTCGGCGTGAGCAACCTGCAGATCATGCGGCGCCACATCCTGCCCAACAGCATGGTGCCGGTCGTCACCTTCCTGCCGTTCCGCATGAGCGCGGCCATCCTTGCGCTGACCTCGCTCGACTTCCTCGGGCTCGGCGTGCCGCCGGGCACGCCCTCGCTGGGCGAACTGCTGAACCAGGGCAAGGCGAACATCGACGCCTGGTGGATCTCGATGTCCACCTTCGGCGTGCTGGTCTTCACCCTGATGCTGCTGACCTTCATGGGCGACGCGCTGCGCGACGCCCTCGATCCACGGAAGGCCGACAAGTGAAGCCGGGCCAATCCTCCCTCGCGGCCGGCGCGCCGCTGCTCGATGTGCGCGGCCTGCGCGTGGCCTTTGGCGGCAAGCCGGTGGTGCATGGCGTCGACTTCCGGATCGCGGCCGGCGAGAAGTTCGCGCTGGTGGGCGAATCGGGCTCGGGCAAGACCGTCACCGCGCTGTCGCTGCTGCGGCTGGTGCAGAACGCCGAGCTCTCGGGTTCGGCGCGGCTGTTCGATGCCGAGCGCGCGCAGGACGGGCGCGACCTGCTGTCGATCCCCGAGCGCGAGCTGCGCGGCATCCGCGGCAAGGAGATCGCGATGATCTTCCAGGAGCCGATGACCGCGCTCAACGCGCTCTACAGCGTGGGCGACCAGATCGCCGAGGTGCTGCAGCTGCACGAGGGCCTGCCGGCACGCGCCGCGCAGGAGGCCGCGGTGCAACTGCTGGCCGACACCGGCATTCCCGAGCCCGCGCGGCGCGCGCGGGCGCTGCCGCACCAGCTCTCGGGCGGCCAGCGCCAGCGCGCCATGATCGCCATGGCACTGGCCTGCCGGCCGCGCCTGCTGCTGGCCGACGAGCCGACCACCGCGCTCGACGTGACGGTGCGGGCCCAGATCCTCGAGCTGCTGGCCGATTTACAGCGCAAGTACGGCATGGCGGTGCTGCTGATCACCCACGACCTGAACCTGGTGCGCCATTTCGCCGACCGCGTCGCGGTGATGGAGCAGGGCCGCATCGTCGAGCACGGCCCGGTGGCGGACGTGTTCGAGGCGCCGCAACACCCCTACACGCGCAAGCTGATCGACAGCCATCCCACGCGCGACGTGACCCCCGCGCCGGCGCGGCCCGACGCGGCGCCGATCCTCTCGGCCACGGGACTGCGCGTGAGCTATCCGGTGCCCAGGCCCGGCTTCGCCGGTTGGTTCGGCAAGGGCGAGTTTGTGGCGGTGCAGGGTGCCGAGTTCCGCATCGCGCCCGGCGAAACCCTGGGCGTGGTCGGCGAGTCGGGCTCGGGCAAGTCGACCCTGGCGCTGGCCGCGCTGGGGCTGCTGCGCTTCCAGGGCGCGCTGAAGGTCGAGGGGCAGGGTTGGGGGCAGGGCCAGGCGTCCGATCTCGCGCTGCGGCGCGCGATGCAGGTGGTGTTCCAGGATCCGTTCTCCTCGCTGTCGCCGCGCATGACCGTCGAGCAGATCGTCGGCGAGGGCCTGCTGGTACATGCGCCCGAACTCAAGGCGTCCGACCGGCGCGCGCGGGCGCTGCAGGCGCTGGCCGACGTCGGGCTGACCGAGGCGCAGTTCCCGGCGCTGCTCGACCGCTATCCGCACGAGTTCTCGGGCGGGCAGCGGCAGCGGCTGGCGATCGCGCGCGCGCTGATCGTCGATCCGCGCCTGCTGGTGCTCGACGAGCCCACCAGCGCGCTCGACGTCACGATCCAGAAGCAGGTGCTGGGGCTGCTGCAGCGGCTGCAGCGCGAGCGCGGATTGAGCTATCTGCTGATCACGCACGACGTGGAGGTGATCCGCGCCATGGCGCACCAGGTCATCGTCATGAAGGACGGGGCGATCCTCGAGTCGGGCCCGGTCGACCGGGTGCTCGACGCTCCCGAACACCTCTACACGCAGAAACTGGTGGCCGCCGCGCAGCTGGCCTGACGGCGAACGCGACCTACAACAACGAGCATTGCGCGAAAAGATGTCGGAAATCGGACAAGACAGGCGCGGCGCCTGGCGGGCGGCGCTCGCCTGCATGGTGACGCTGGCGGTGGCCATGGGGTTGGGGCGCTTCGCCTTCACGCCGATGCTGCCGATCATGCTGCACGAGGGCAAGCTCGAGCTCGAGGCCGGCGGTCTGCTGGCTTCGCTCAACTATCTCGGGTATTTCGTCGGCGCGGTGAGCTGCGCGGCCATCGGCGTGCGCGCCAAGACCATGGTGCGCGGCGGCCTGCTGGCCACCGCGGCGCTGCTGGTCGGCATGGGCTTGCTGCACAGCTTCACCGCCTGGGGCGTGCTGCGCGCGGCGGCCGGCGTGATGAGCGCCTGGGTGTTCGTGTTCGCCTCGAGCTGGGGCCTGCGCCGGCTGGCCGAAACGCGTTCGCCGGCGCTCGGCGGCGTGATCTACACCGGCCCGGGCGTCGGTATCGCGATGACCGGGCTGCTGGGCGGGGCGCTCGGCCGCTGGGGCTCCGAAGCCGGCTGGATCGGCCTGGGCGTGCTCGCCTTGGTGCTGATCGCGGCGATCTGGCGCGTGTTCAACGACGGCGAGCAGGCCGTGGCCGGCGGCGCGGCGCCCGCGCCCGTCGCGGCGCCGAGCGCCCAGGAGTCGGCCGCGGCGCGTTCCGACGCGATCTGGCTGGTCGCGCTCTACGGGCTGGCGGGCTTCGGCTACATCATCACCGCCACCTTCCTGCCGGTGATCGCGCGCCAGGCGTTGCCGGGCTCGTTCTGGCCCGACTATTTCTGGCCGCTGTTCGGCGCCGCGATCATTCCGGGCGCATTGATCGGCTCGCGCGCGCCCATGCACTGGGACAACCGCCTGCTGCTGGCGATCGCCTATGCGCTGCAGGCGGTCGGCGTGGTGCTGTCCGTGGCCTGGCCGAGCGTGGTCGGTTTCGCCCTCGGCAGCCTGCTGCTGGGCATGCCGTTCACCGCCATCACGCTGTTCGCCGTGCGCGACGCGCGCCGGTTGCGTGGCAATGCGGCGGCCGGGCTGATCGGCTATGCCACCGCGTCGTACGGCGTGGGTCAGATCATCGGCCCGCTGTTCGCGGCGCCACTGGCGCAGCGCACCGGCTCGTTCCAGATTCCGCTGCTGGTCGCGGCGGCCGCGCTGGCGCTGGGATCGGTGTTGTTCGCGGCCGTCTGGGCGCGCTCCAGGCGCGTCGCCGCCGCTCGGGAAGGGGCCGCCACGCCCTGAGCCGCGAACGGGCGTGGTCCGCGTGCAGAAGTGCCCCTTCATTTATCACAGAAGTGGCATATAATTGGAGGCTCACGACCAAACGGGCGGGTACCAACCGCCCGTTTTTTTATGGTCCATCCGGTATTGAGTTATCGAGTGGAATTCCGGGCGGCAGCAATTTCCGGTTTCCTCGCGATTTCTCGCCGAAGCGATTTTTATCGATGGCGCGGTACCTGGCGGGCGGGTTATTGCACATCGTCGATTGAATAAAAAAGGCACCTTCGAACACGTGGCATTGCAGCAGACAGTGGAACAAACCGTGGCCGGTCTCGGCTATGACCTGGTCGAGATCGAACGCTCGGCGGGAGGATTGCTGCGCGTGACGATTGATTTGCCGTGGACGGCCCCCACATCGGAGGCTCTCGCCGCCGGCACGCCCGAGCCCTTCGTCACGGTCGAGGACTGCGAGAAGGTCACGCGACAGCTCCAGTTTGCGCTCGAGGTCGATGGCGCCGACTACAAGCGGCTCGAGGTGTCCTCGCCGGGCATCGATCGTCCGCTGCGCCACGAGAAGGATTTCGAGCGCTTCGAGGGCGAAGTGATCGACATCACGCTGAAGGCGCCGATCGGCGAGGCGGCGGCCGGCCAGGTGTCGGCCAATCGCAAGAAGTTTCGCGGCACGCTTGAGCGGGCCGCACAGGCTGAGGGGGGCGACGGCCCCCGGGGCTGGCAGATCGTCTGGAGCGACGAGCCGGAGCCCAAGCCGGGTCAGAAGGTCAGCAAGAAGCGCGCGCCGGCACCGTTGCAGGCGCTGGGCTTCGTGCTGGACGAGCTGCGCGAGGCGCGGCTGGCACCCATCGTGGATTTCAAGGGGCGCAAGCCCAGGGCCCGTCAGGGCTCGCAGGACATTGGCGGAACAAAGGTTCCGGACTGACTAGAGGAGTGGTGGCATGAATCGCGAAATGTTGATGTTGGTGGATGCGATCTCGCGCGAGAAGAACGTCGAGCGTGACGTCGTCTTCGGCGCGGTCGAGTCCGCGCTGGCGCAGGCCACCAAGAAGCTGTACCAGGGCGAGGTGGACATCCGCGTCGCCGTCGACCGCGACAGCGGCGACTACGAGACCTTCCGCCGCTGGCACGTGGTGCCCGACGAAGCCGGCCTGCAGCAGCCCGACCAGGAAATCCTGCTGTTCGAAGCCAAGGAAGAGATGCCCGACATCGAGGTCGACGAGTACATCGAGGAAGCGGTGGACTCGGTGCCGATCGGCCGCATCGGCGCCATGGCCGCCAAGCAGGTGATCCTGCAGAAGATCCGCGACGCCGAGCGCGAGATGCTGCTCAACGACTTCATGTCGCGCGGCGACAAGATCTTCGTGGGCACCGTCAAGCGCCTGGACAAGGGCGACATCATCGTCGAGGCCGGGCGAGTCGAAGGCCGCCTGCGCCGCAGCGAGATGATCGCCAAGGAAAACCTGCGCAACGGCGACCGCGTGCGCGCCATGATCATGGAGGTCGACCTGACGCTGCGCGGCGCGCCGATCATCCTGTCGCGCTCGGCCCCCGAGTTCATGATCGAGCTGTTCCGCCAGGAAGTGCCCGAGATCGAACAGGGCCTGCTCGAGATCAAGAGCTGCGCCCGCGACCCCGGTTCGCGCGCCAAGATCGCCGTGCTTTCGCACGACAAGCGCGTCGACCCGATCGGCACCTGCGTCGGCGTGCGCGGCACGCGCGTCAACGCCGTGACCAACGAGCTCGCCGGCGAGCGCGTGGACATCGTGCTGTGGAGCGAGGATCCGGCCCAATTCGTGATCGGCGCCCTGGCGCCGGCCAACGTGTCCTCCATCGTGGTGGACGAGGAGAAGCACGCCATGGACGTGGTGGTCGACGAGGAAAACCTCGCGATCGCGATCGGCCGTGGCGGCCAGAACGTGCGTCTGGCTTCCGAGCTCACCGGCTGGAAGATCAACATCATGGACGCCAACGAGTCGGCCCAGAAGCAGGCGAACGAGACCGACGCCGCGCGCCGCCTGTTCATGGAGAAGCTCGACGTCGACGAGGAAATCGCGGACATCCTGATCTCCGAGGGCTTCACCAGCCTCGAGGAAGTGGCCTACGTGCCGATCTCCGAGATGCTCGAGATCGAAGCCTTCGACGAAGACACGGTCAACGAACTGCGCTCGCGTGCCAAGGATGCGCTGCTGACCATGGAAATCGCCAAGGAGGAGGGCGTCGAAACCGTCTCGCAGAACCTGCGCGACCTCGAAGGCCTGAACCCCGACCTGATTCCGAAGCTGGCCGAGGCGGGGGTGAACACCCGCGACGACCTGGCCGACCTCGCGGTCGATGAACTCACCGAGATCACCGGCCTGAGCGCCGATGACGCCAAAACCCTCATCTTGAAGGCCCGCGAACACTGGTTCGCCGGCCAAGAGTGATGGTCATGGAGGCACGAAACGAATATGTCCAGTACCACTGTCGCCGAGTTCGCGAATGAACTCAAGAAGACTCCCGAAACCTTGCTCGACCAGCTTCGCAGCGCCGGTGTGCCCAAAGCGGCCGCCAGCGACGCACTGACCGAGTCGGACAAGCAGCGCCTGCTGGGTTTCCTGAAGGCCAGCCACGGCACCGTCGAGCCCGAGCGCAAGAAGATCACGTTGACCAAGAAGTCGACCAGCGAGATCAAGCAGGCGGACGCCACCGGCCGCGCCCGCACGATCCAGGTCGAGGTGCGCAAGAAGCGCACCTTCATCCAGCGCGACGAAGGCCCCGCGGGTGCCGTCGAGGCTCCGGCGCCGGTGGCTGCCGCGCCCGTCGCCGCTCCGGCCGAGCCGGCCGCGCCGCGCATCGATGAAGCCGAACTCGCCCGTCGCGAGGAGGAAGCCCGCCGCCAGGCCGAGCTGATCCGTCGCCAGGAAGAAGAGCTGGCCGAGAAGCGCCGCCAGCGCGAGGAAGCCGAAGCCCGCGAACGCGAGAAGGTGGAACGCGCCGAGCAGGCCGAACAGGCCGAGCAGGCACGCCAGGAAGCCGCGCAGGCGGCTCGCCAGGAAGCCCAGAAGAAGGCCGAGACCGAGGCCGAAGCGGCCAAGCCGGTCGTTCGCAGCTCCGCCAACAGCGCCGCCAAGGCCGAGGCCGAAGTCGCCGCGCTGAAGGAAGCCGCGGAGGCGCAGGTCGCCGCCGCCAAGCAGGCCGCCGAGGCCAAGGCCACGGCCCAGGCCGCCGCCACGCAGGCCAAGGAAGACGCGAAGGCCAAGGCCGCCGCCGAATCGAAGGCCCGTGCCGACGAGGAAGCCGCGCGTGCGCGCGACCTCGACGAGCGCCGTCGCAAGGCCCTGGCCGAGGCCGAAGCCATTCGCGCCATGATGAATGCGCCGGCCCGCGTGCTGGTGCCGCACAAGGCCGAGAAGCCCGCCGAGGTCAAGCCCGCCGGTGGTGTCAAGGGCACGCTGCACAAGCCGACCGCGCCCGCGGCCCGCGCCGGGGCTCCGGCCGCGCCGGGTGCCGCCACGGCGGCGCCCGCCGGCGGTGCCGCCGGCAAGGAAGTGAAGTCGGCCAAGCTCTCGTCGAGCTGGGCCGGCGACACCGCCAAGAAGAAGGAAATCAAGACCCGCGGCGACGCGAGCGGCGGCGTGGGCCGTGGCAACTGGCGCGGCGGTCCGCGCGGGCGCCGTGGCAACGACCGTGGCCACGACGACCAGCAGCACGCACCGGCGGCGCCGGTCGAGGCCCGCATCATCGAGGTGCACGTGCCGGAAACCATCACGGTGTCCGAGCTCGCGCACAAGATGTCGGTCAAGGCCTCCGAGGTGATCAAGCAGCTCATGAAGCTGGGCCAGATGGCCACGATCAACCAGGCGCTCGACCAGGACACCGCGATGATCGTGGTGGAGGAAATGGGTCACAACGCGGTGGTTGCCGCGCTCGACGATCCCGAAGCCTTCACCGACGAGGACGTGTCGGCGCAAACGGCGGAAGCCCTGCCGCGCGCACCGGTCGTGACCGTCATGGGCCACGTCGACCACGGCAAGACCTCGCTGCTGGACTACATCCGCCGCGCCAAGGTGGCCGCGGGCGAAGCCGGCGGCATCACGCAGCACATCGGTGCCTACCATGTGGAAACCGAACGCGGCATGGTGTCCTTCCTCGACACCCCGGGTCACGAGGCGTTCACCGCCATGCGTGCCCGCGGTGCGCAGGCCACCGACATCGTGATCCTGGTGGTGGCGGCCGACGACGGCGTCATGCCCCAGACCAAGGAAGCCATCAAGCACGCGAAGGCGGCGGGTGTGCCGATCGTGGTCGCGATCAACAAGATCGACAAGCCCGATGCCAACCTGGACCGCGTGAAGCAGGAACTGGTGGCCGAGGAGGTGGTGCCCGAAGAGTACGGCGGCGACGTTCCGTTCGTCGGCGTCTCGGCCAAGACCGGCCAGGGCATCGACGACCTGCTCGAGCAGGTGCTGCTGCAGGCCGAAGTGCTGGAACTCAAGGCGCCGGTGGATGCCGCCGCCAAGGGCCTGGTGATCGAAGCCCAGCTCGACAAGGGCCGCGGCCCGGTCGCGACCGTGCTGGTGCAGTCCGGCACGCTCAAGACCGGCGACGTGGTGCTGGCCGGCTCGACCTATGGCCGTGTGCGCGCCATGCTCGACGAGGACGGCAAGCCGACCAAGACGGCCGGTCCGTCGATCCCGGTCGAGATCCAGGGCCTGACCGAAGTGCCGCAGGCCGGCGACGAGTTCATGGTGATGGGCGACGAGCGCCGTGCGCGCGAAATCGCGACCTACCGTGCCGGCAAGTTCCGCAACACCAAGCTGGCGAAGGCCCAGGCCGCGAACCTGCAGAACATGTTCTCCGACCTGTCGGCGGGCGAGGTGCAGACGCTGCGCATCATCATCAAGGCCGACGTGCAGGGCTCGCAGGAAGCGCTCGCGCAATCGCTGCTCAAGCTCGCGACCGACGAGGTCAAGGTGCAGGTGGTGTATGCGGGCGTGGGCGGTATCAGCGAAAGCGACATCAACCTCGCGATCGCCTCGAAGGCGGTGGTGATCGGCTTCAACGTGCGTGCCGATGCCGGCGCGCGCAAGCTGGCCGAAGGCAATGGTGTCCAGCTGAACTACTACAGCATCATTTACGACGCGGTGGACGAGATCAAGGTCGCCATGTCGGGCATGCTGGCGCCGGAGCGCCGCGAGGAAGTCATCGGCTCGGCCGAGATCCGCACGGTGTTCGTGGCCTCGAAGATCGGTACCGTGGCCGGCTCGTACGTCACCTCGGGCTATGTCACCCGCAGCTCGCACTTCCGCCTGCTGCGCGACAACGTGGTGGTCTACACCGGCGAAGTCGACTCGCTCAAGCGCATGAAGGACGATGTCCGCGAAGTGCGCGAAGGCTTCGAGTGCGGTATCAAGCTCAAGAACTACAACGACATCAAAGAGGGCGATCAGCTCGAGTTCTTCGAAATCAAGGAGATCGCGCGGACCCTGTAATACGGACAACCGAACGCAGAAGTCGCGAAGGTCTCGCAGAAGTCGCAGAAGCAAGAAAGAGATTTCTTCTGCTCCTTCTGCGACCTCTGCGCAGTCTTCGCGGCTTCTGCGTTCTGAATCCGATGTCGCTCCCGCATTCCTGACATGCCCAAAAGAAAAGCCGCTACTCCCAACCGCGCCTTCAAGGTCGCCGATCAGATCCAGCGCGATCTGACGGAGCTGATCGCGCGCGAGTTGAAGGACCCGCGCGTGGGCATGGTCACGTTGCAGGCGGTCGAGGTCACGCCCGACTATGCGCATGCGAAGGTCTTCTTCAGCCTGCTCACCGGCGACGTGGCCGAGACCACCGAAGCGCTCAACCAGGCCGCGGGCTTCCTGCGCAACGGCCTGTTCAAGCGCCTGCACATCCACACCGTGCCCACGCTGCACTTCGTGTTCGACCGCACCACCGAGCGTGCCGCCGACATGAACGCGCTGATCGCGCAGGCCGTCGCTTCGCGTTCGAAAGACGACTAGCCATGAATGCGCCACGCACAAGGGTGCAGCGGCGCCCTGTGCATGGGGTGTTGCTGCTCGACAAACCGCTGGGACTGTCCAGCAACCAGGCCTTGCAGAAGGCCAAGTGGCTGCTGCGCGCCGAGAAGGCGGGCCACACCGGCACGCTCGATCCGCTGGCCACCGGCGTGCTGCCGCTGTGCTTCGGCGCGGCCACCAAGTTCAGCCAGCTGCACCTCGACGCCGACAAGACCTACGTCGCCACCGCGCGGCTGGGCATCCGTACCGCCACCGGCGATGCCGAGGGCGAGGTGATCGCCGAACGCCCGGTCCAGGTCGCGGCCGAGGACCTGGCGCGCGCCGAGGCCCTGTTCACCGGCCCGATCCGCCAGGTGCCGCCGATGCACAGCGCGCTCAAGAAGGACGGCAAGGCACTCTACGAATACGCGCGCGAGGGCATCGAGGTCGAGCGCGCGCCGCGCGACGTCGTCATCCACGCGCTGAGGATCGCGCAGACCGCGGCCGCTGCCATCCGCATCGAGGCCTCGGTCAGCAAGGGCACCTACATCCGCACCCTGGGCGAGGACATCGGCGAGGCGCTGGGCTGCGGCGCCCACCTGAGCTCGCTGCGCCGCACCGCCACCGGCGGCTTCGTGGCGGCCCAGTGCATCACGCTCGAGGCCCTGGAGGCCATGGACGAGGACGAGCGGCTGGCCCGGTTGTTGCCTGCCGAATGCCTGGTCGAGGGCCACACGATCGTCACGCTGGGCAGCGAGGATGCAGGGCGCTTTCTGTCCGGCCTGCGTCGGCGCGGGCCGTGGGCCGATGCGGCCCGGGTCGCGGTGTTCGGCGAATCGCCCCCGGCCTTCCTCGGCACGGCCCACGTGGCCGCCCATGAACTGATCCCGGGGCGCTTGCTGAACCCCATCGAAATCCAGCAAATTCTTTTGAACGCACCACAGACCGAAGCGACACCATGACCAAGCAAATCCGCAATATCGCCATCATTGCCCACGTGGACCATGGCAAGACCACGATGGTCGACCAGCTGCTGCGCCAATCGGGCACCTTCGCCGAGCACGAGAAGGTCGTCGACACGGTGATGGACAACAACGCGATCGAAAAGGAACGTGGCATCACGATCCTGGCGAAGAACTGCGCCGTGACCTGGCAGGGCACGCACATCAACATCGTCGACACCCCCGGCCACGCGGACTTCGGCGGTGAAGTGGAACGCGCGCTGTCGATGGTCGACGGCGTGGTGCTGCTGATCGATGCGCAGGAAGGCCCGATGCCGCAGACGCGCTTCGTGACCAAGAAGGCGCTGGCCCTGGGCCTCAAGCCCATCCTGGTGGTGAACAAGGTCGACAAGCCCGGTGCCAACCCCGACAAGGTGGTCAACGCCGCCTTCGACCTGTTCGACAAGCTCGGCGCGACCGACGAGCAGCTCGACTTCCCCGTGGTCTACGCCTCGGGCATCAACGGCTGGTCCTCGCTCGAGGAGGGTGCGCCCGGCGAGCAGTGGGGCCCGGACATGTCGGCCCTGTTCGACACCATCCTGAAGCACGTGCCCTCGCAGAAGGGCGACCCGGCCGCGCCGCTGCAGCTGCAGATCTCGGCCCTCGACTTCTCGACCTTCGTCGGCCGCATCGGCGTGGGCCGCATCAGCCAGGGCACCCTGAAGCCGATGATGGACGTGCTGGTGATGGAAGGCCCGGACGGCCAGTCCATCAAGGGCCGCATCAACCAAGTGCTGACCTTCCAGGGCCTGGACCGCGTGCAGGCCACCGAAGCCGGCCCGGGAGAGATCGTGCTGATCAACGGCATCGCCGACATCGGCATCGGCGTCACGGTGACCGACCCCGCGAACCCGGCGCCACTGCCGATGCTCAAGGTCGACGAGCCCACGCTGACCATGAACTTCTGCGTCAACACCAGCCCGCTGGCCGGCCGCGAAGGCAAGTACGTCACCAGCCGCCAGATCTGGGACCGCCTGCAGAAGGAACTGCAGCACAACGTGGCGCTGCGCGTGAACGAGACCGACGAGGAAGGCGTGTTCGAGGTCATGGGCCGCGGCGAACTGCACCTGACCATCCTGCTGGAGAACATGCGCCGCGAAGGCTACGAGATGGCCGTCTCGAAGCCGCGCGTGGTGTTCCGCAACGTCAACGGCGAGAAGCACGAGCCGATCGAGCTGGTGACGGCCGACATCGAAGAGCAGCACCAGGGCGGCGTGATGCAGGCCCTGGGCGAGCGCAAGGGCGAGCTGGTCAACATGGAACCGGACGGCCGTGGCCGCGTGCGCCTCGAGTACCGCATCCCGGCGCGTGGCCTGATCGGCTTCACCAACGAATTCCTGAACCTGACGCGCGGTTCGGGCCTGATCAGCAACATCTTCGACAGCTACGAGCCGCACAAGGGCGAGATCGGCAGCCGCAAGAACGGCGTGCTGATCTCGATGGACGACGGTGAAATCTTCACCTACGCCCTCGGCAAGCTCGACGACCGCGGCCGCATGTTCGTGAAGGCGAACGATCCGGTCTACGAAGGCATGATCGTCGGCATCCACAGCCGCGACAACGACCTGGTGGTGAACGCCACCCGCACCAAGCAGCTCACGAACTTCCGCGTCTCGGGCAAGGAAGACGCGATCAAGATCACGCCGCCGATCGACCTCACGCTCGAGTACGGCGTCGAGTTCATCGAGGACGACGAGCTGGTCGAGATCACGCCCAAGAGCGTGCGCCTGCGCAAGCGCTTCCTGAAGGAACACGAGCGCAAGCGCGCGAGCCGCGAATCGGCCGTCTGAGGACGGTCGCCGCGCCCCGGCCGGCCAGGCCGGGCGCGGCGCTCAGCGCGCCACCTTCGGTGGCGGCAGCTTCGGCAGCACGATCTGCGGCGGGGGCGGTGGCGGCTCGGGCAGCTCGAGCGGTCCCAAGGCGGCATCGGTCGCGCCCTGTTTGTGAAGCCGTGCCTCGACCACCGCCATCGCGAAGCGTCGATCGAAATCCCCATCCACGCGCCAGACGCCGATGTCGTCGGGCGCCAGCGTGATCTCGGCGCGCAGCGGCAGCGACGCGGCGCCGCTGGCGCGCACGCCGCCGATGGCGCCGAGCCGGCGGTCGTCGTAGACCATCACCACCGGGCAGACCTGCTGCTGCCCGTCCCCGGCCTGGCAGGCGCCGGCGGGCTCGACTTCGGTCAGCGCGAGCCTGGGGTCGGGGTCGATCGTCATGAGCGGCATTTCGCGCAGCGCGCGCAGGCGTTCCTGCAGGGTCTTGGGCGCCCGCATGCGCGCTTCCAGGTTGTCCACGCCTTCGCGCAGCGCGTCCGCGAGCGCCGGCCGGCCGACCGGCTCGGCGTTGTGCTGCGGGCGGCCTTCGGCATCGAGCGCACCGAAGCGCGCCTCGACGATCGCCGCCTCGGCGCCGCGCACCACCGTGCCGCCACCCGAGCCGCCGCTGTCGGATCCGATGGTGAAGCCGATGGCCTCGGTCTTCCCGTCGCGCGACAGCGTGGCCAGGCAGCCGCGCACGTTGTCGGGCTTGAGAAAACCGATCTCGCGCAGCGCGCTCACGCGGGCCTCGACGCCGGGCTCGGAACGCAGCCGCTCGTCGTTGCTGGTGCTCGATACCAGGCCGTCGAGCTCGCGCCGTGCCAGGTCGCTGTTGCAGGCCGGCAGGCCGTTCAGCTGCCACAGGTAGGCGCCTGCCGCGCCGACCATCGCGATCACCGCGAGCACGCCGAGCCAGCGCGGCGGGCGCAGCCCCGTCGAGCGCTTGCGCGTCGCGGCCTTCGAACTCGCGGTCTCGGCCGCGATGCGCTCGCGCGCCTGCGCGATGATCTGTCGCCGCTCGTCGGCGCCGACGAAGGCCGGCTCGGCCTCCACGCGCGCGGCGATGGCCTCGAAGCGCTCTTCCTCGAGCCAGCCGTCGGTCACCAGCCAGGCGAGGGCGGTGGCCGGGTCGGCGCGCTTGTCGGACACCAGCGGCACCCACGGCAGCGCCTCCTCGAGGTCCTCGGCGTCGAGCAGGCCGTCGTCGCGCAGCGCCTGCACCACCGCATGCGAGAGGCCGAGCGCGCCGGCCTCGAGCAGTTCCTCGGATTCGTCGAGCGTGTCCTCCGCATCCTCGGCCGCCGATTCGCCGTGGGCCGCGACGATGCGCTCGACCAGCGCGTCTTCGTCCTCGTTCTCGACCGGCAGCAGCCCGCGCAGTCGCATCCAGGCATAGGCATGGGCCGGCGTCGGCGGCCTGGGCAGGCTCGCGTATTCGGGATGGGCGCGCGCGGTGGCGAGCCGGGGCGCGTCGACCAGGCCCTGGAGGACCAGCGCCTCGAAGGGCTCGGGGTCGAGCCAGGCATGCGTGGCCTCGGGATCGGGCTCGGCGCCGCCGACCGGCACGCGCTCCAGTGCCTCGTCGCGCGCATCGGCGTCGATGCGGCCATGGGCATGCAGCGCGAGCACGGCCTCGCGCACGATGCCGCGCTCGCCGAGCCGGTGCAGCGCCTCGGCCTGTTCGGCGACCGCCACGGCCTCGTCGCGCGTGCCGCGGTCGAGGGCGTTGCGTTCGACGCGCCGGTCGAGCTGGATGCGCAGCACGTGCGATGCCACGGGGTCGATCAGCCCCTGCTGCTGCATCCAGTCCAGCGCGTGCGCCGGGCTCGGCAGCGCCGGCAGCGTGGGGAAGCCGGGATGGGCCAGCACGGCATCGTGCTGCTCGTCGGTGATCAATCCCAGGGGCAGCAGGGCGGCGAAGGCGTCGAGGTTGGCGTTCAGGGGCATCGGGTCATTCTGCCGCCTGCGCGCGGCGGGTCCGGAAACGAAAAAGGCGGCCGCTGCGGGCCGCCTTCCTGGCGTGGATCGCCCGGGCGCGAGCCCGGGCGATGGGCGCTGTCTCAGGGGCGCGCGAGCTTCCAGGCGCCGTTGCCGAAGCCGTCGCCGGTCTTGTCGCCCGGCTTGGCATCCTTGGCCCAGTAGTACAGCGGCCAGCCCTTGTAGGCCCATTGGCGCTTGCCGTCCTCGCGGATGATGATGGTGTAGCCACCCATCGGCTTGGCGGTCTCGGCCACGCCCAGCGGCGGCCAGTTGGTCGCGCACTGGCCGTTGCAGGCCGAGGTGCCCGAACCGGCGGCATCCTTGGTGAAGGTGTAGAGCGTCATGCCGTTCGGGCCGACGAGCACGCCGTCGGCGGTGCGCGTCGGGGTGTCGGGCGCGCTGGCGCTCTGGTTGGACATGCTGCCGCAGCCGGCGAGCAGGGCGGCCGCGAGGATCGAGGCGCTGAGCAATTTCATGCAGTTTCTCCTTCGTTGAGTGATCGCGAACATGGAAATGGGGGGATGCATGCGCGAACCGGCCGAGTGTATGCCGCGCTCAAGACAGATCCCGGTAGGCCAGCGTCGCCAGTTTCATCAGCGTTTCGCGCGGCAGCCGGCCGGCCACCGCGTAGCCGAATCCCTGGTCGACCCAGTAGAAGCTGGGCACTGCGCCCTCGGCGGCGAAGCGGAAGGCGGTCTCGGGCACGGGGGCCGGCGGGCCGCCCGCGGTCTTGGGATCGAGCTGGCCGACATAGAGCGTGACGCGCTCGCCGGCCGCATCCTCGAACATGAACTGGGCCCGCGCGCCGTTCTCGCCGGGCAGCAGCCGGCCGCCGACCAGCGTGTAGCCCAGGGTCGAGAAGTCCGGCACCTTGAGCGGCCGATCGAGCCGGCGCGACAGCCACTGCACCAGGTGCTGCTGCTCGGCCGCGGCCACCTCGACCGGATGGCGTTTTTCGGGCGTGTAGACCTGGTGCGCGAGCGAGGCCGCATGGACGAACTCGCGCACCGCCGGCGCGCGCGCCAGCGCGGTGCCCGGCCGCTGGCTGGCGCTCCATTGGGCATTGCCGAGCCAGCCGGCGCCGAAGGCGACCAGCAGGCCGGCCGCGATGCCGCCCCAGCGCCACCAGCCGTCGCGCGGCGCGGCCTCGCGTTCGAGCACGGCCGACAGGTGGGCCGGCACGGGCTCGTGGAGCAGTTCGGCATGCAGCTGCCGCAGCGTGTCGCGCTGCGCCTGCCAGAGCGAGACCCGCGCCGCGAGGGCCGGATCGTCCGCCAGCGCGGCCTCGACGGCGGCGCGGCGCTCGGGCGCGAGCCGGCCGTCGACCCAGGCATGCAGTTCGTCGTCGGAAGGGGGCGGGGCGGGGCGGTTCATGGCGTTACTTGAGGCGGCGCAGGCCGGGGCGCGGGGCCGCACTGCCCGCCAGTGTGCCCGCCGCCGTGCCGGATGCGGCCGCGCCGTCGAGCAGTTCCTGCAGCCGCACGCGGGCGCGCGACAGCCGCGACATCACGGTGCCCAGCGGAATGCCGAGCACTTTCGCGACCTCGGCATAGGACAGGTCCTCGAGCGTCACCAGCAGCAGCACGGCGCGTTGCTCTTCCGGCAGCTGCAGCAGGCAGCGCTGCAGGTCGAGGCGCACGCCGTGGTCGCGGCCGGGGTCGACGCCGCCCTGCTGTTCGGGCGGCAGCTCGTCGAGCGGCACGGCCGCATGCGGCGGCGGCGCGCGGCGCACCTGGCTCGCGAAGAGGTTGTGCATGATCGCGAACAGCCAGGCGCGCAGGTCGCTGCCCGCCACCCACAGCCGCCACTTGCTGCAGGCGCGCTCGAGCGTGTCCTGCACCAGGTCGTCGGCCGCCCAGGCATTGCCGGTCAGCGCGCGCGCATAGCGGCGCAGGCCGGGAATGTGCGGGGCGAGCTGGCGGGCGTCCATGGAAGGCGGGCGGGTCGGAGGTCAGGGCTTGGCGGTCTTCCAGCTGCCGTTGACGCCGTCGCCGGTCTTGTCGCCGGGCTTGGTGTCCTTGATCCAGTAATACAGCGGCCAGCCCTTGGCGGCCCACTGCTTCTTGCCGTCGTCGCGCGTGACGATGCTGAAGTCGCCCGCGGCCTTGTCGCCGTCGGCCGCCATGAACGGCGGCCAGTTGGTGGCGCACTGGCCGTTGCAGACCGACTTGCCGTTGCCGGCCGTGTCCTTGTCGAAGGTGTAGAGGGTCATGCCGTTGGGGCCGACCAGGGCGCCGTCGGCGGCCTTGGGCTGGGCCGCGGCGGGCAGCGAGAGGAAACCGGCGGCCAGCAGCGTGGCGGCGAGGAAGGGAAGATGGCGCGAGGTCAGCGGCATGGAAGAGCTCCTGGTTGTGGCGCCGGACGATCCGGCGACACCTGCATGAACGCCCGCGGGGCCGCGTTTATTCCAGGGCCGCGCAAAAAAAGCGCAAACTCAGCGGCTGCGGCTCTTCATCGCGCGCTCGACCTCGCGCTTGCCTTCGCGGTCCTTGATGGTGTCGCGCTTGTCGTGCTCGGCCTTGCCCTTGGCCAGCGCGATCTCGCACTTCACCTTGCCGGCTTTCCAGTGCAGGTTCAGCGGCACCAGGGTGTAGCCCTTCTGCTCGACCTTGCCGGTCAGGCGGCGGATCTCTTCCTTGTGCAGCAGCAGCTTCTTGGTGCGCACCGAGTCGGGCGTCACGTGGGTCGAGGCGCTCTTGAGCGGGTTGATCTGGCAGCCCAGCACGAACATCTCGCCGTCGCGGATCACCACGTAGCCGTCGGTGAGCTGCACCTTGCCTTCGCGCAGCGCCTTCACTTCCCAGCCTTCCAGCACCATGCCGGCCTCGAAGCGTTCCTCGAAGAAATAGTTGTACGCCGCCTTCTTGTTGTCGGCGATGCGGGAGGAGGTGTCTTGTTTCTTGGTGGCCATCGTTGTCATTTGGGGGCGCATGGCGCCCGGACAACCGCCCGGCATGCACAGGGCGTGGATTCTATGAAAGTGGCCGCGGGTGCCTTCAGCGGTGCCGCTGCAGCGTGCGATGGGGCGATTCGCCGAAGCGGCGCGCGTAGTCCTGCGCGAAGCGCCCGAGGTGGGCGAAGCCGAACTGCAGCGCGACCGAGGTCACGGTGGTGTCGGCGCCCGGGTCGCTCAGGCGCTCGTGCACCGCGAGCAGCCGCCGCTCGCGCAGGTAGGCCATCGGCGTCTGGCCCGCATGCTGGCGGAACGCCACCTGCAGGCTGCGCACGCACAGCCCGCTGGTCGAGGCGATCTCGTCGACCGTGAGCGCATCGGGCAGGTGCGCCTCGATGTACTCGCGGGCGCGGCGCAGCGCGCGCGGCGAGACGTCGCCGCGCTCGGCGCCCAGGCGCGCGCTCTGGTTGTGCGGCAACTGGCCCAGCAGGGTGTGGATCAGGCCCGATTCGGCCTGGGCCAGGAAGGGCGTGGTCAGCGGCGTGCGGCCGCACGAGAGCTCCTGCGCGAGGAACTCGACCAGGTGCTTCACGCTCGCGCCCGCGCCCTCGTCGAGCGCGATCTCGGGCTCGAATTCGAGCGGCCGCGCGCCGGCCGGCTCGCCGCACAGCGATTCCCAGTGGCGCTGCACCACCGCCTTGCCGATCTTCACGATCAGGTGCGGCGTGTCGTCGCCCCAGCGCATGCGCAGCGGTTGGCTCGGCGAGGCCAGCGAGGCCCGGTGCGCGTCGGAGGTGAAGCTCTGGCCGGCCCATTCGATGCGGGCGTTGCCCCTGAGCGGGATCTGCAGCAGATAGAAGTCGCCGAGGCAGCCGGGATCGATTTCGACCTCGGCGCCGTACTGCACGTAGTTCAGCGAGATGTCGCCCAGCGGCGCGACGTGGTGGCGCGCGTCGAAACGCGAGCTGCCGTGGCCCAGGTGCAGCCGGTGCGGACAGAAGATGCGCGCCACCTCGTCGCGCGCCTCGTCGAGGTCGGGCGTGGCGATGACGGCATAGCGCGACAGGGGAAGCGAGGCCGATGCAGCGACAGCGTGTTCCATGCGGGGCGGCGTGGGGGCAGCGAATAAATGCGTTTTGCGGACAGCGGCTGCGCAATCCGGATTGGGGGCTGAATCCTTCAAATCTAAAGTAACTGCAAGCAATTGACAACGGGACCAACCAGGAGAAAAGGCATGAGCGACAAGGACTTGCAGGACAGGACGGTGCTCGTCACCGGTGGCGCGACCCTCATCGGTGCGGGCGTGGCCCGTTGCCTGCGCGATGCCGGTGCACGCGTGGTGCTGGCCGACATCGACGTGGCGCGCGGCGAGGCGGTGGCGCGCGAGATCGGTGCGAAATTCATTGCCACCGACATCACCGACGACGCCGCGGTGCAGGCCTGCGTCGAGCAAGCGGCCGATGCCGAGGGCCGCATTCACGCGCTCGTGAACCTGGCCTGCAGCTACCTCGACAACGGCCTGGCCTCGCCGCGCGGCGAATGGCAGACCGCGCTCGACGTCAACGTGGTCTCGGCCGTGATGATGGCGCGCGCCACGCTGCCCTTCATGCAGGCGGCGGGCGGCGGCGCCATCGTCAACTTCACCTCGATCTCCTCGGGCGTGGCCCAGACCGGCCGCTGGCTCTATCCGGTGAGCAAGGCCGCGCTGGTGCAGCTCACGCGCAACATGGCGCTGGACCTGGCGCCGATGAAGGTGCGCGTCAATTCCGTCTCGCCGGGCTGGACCTGGTCGGCCGTGATGGATCAGCTCACCGGCGGCGACCGCGCCAGGACCGATGCGGTGGCCAGGCCCTTCCACATGCTCGGCCGCGTCGGCGACCCGGTCGAGGTCGGCCACGTGGTGGCCTTCCTGTGCTCGCACAAGGCCTCGTTCGTCACCGGCGCCGACTGGGCCGTGGACGGCGGCTACTCGGCCCTGGGCCCGGAGCAGGGCGAGCCGGCCATTCCCAAGCTCGCGGCCTGAAGGCGGCCGGCGCATCGCTTTCATCACCCCACCCACGAACGAGGCATACCCATGAGCAACACCGCATCGCAGGGCGCCAAGCCGCGCCGTTTCATGATCGTCGGCGCGGGCCAGTCGGGCCTGCAACTGGCGCTGGGCCTCCAGCGCGAGGGCCACGAGGTGACCGTGGTCTCGAACCGCAGCGCCGAGGACATCGCAACCGGCCGCGTGATGTCGAGCCAGTGCATGTTCGACGCCAGCCTGCAGATCGAACGCGACCTCGGCATCGACCAGTGGGCCGACGCTTGCCCGCCGGTCGAGGGCATCGGCTTCGCCGTGCCGCATCCCGAGAAGCCCGGCGAGAAGCTGCTCGGCTGGTCGCACCGCCTCGACGCGCCCGCGCGTTCGGTCGACCAGCGCGTGAAGGTGCCGGCCTGGATGAAGACCTTCGAGGAACGCGGCGGACAGATCCTGTTCCAGGACGCGGGCATCGAGGACCTCGAGCGCTGGACCCAGTCGCACGACCTCGTGATCGTGGCCGCCGGCAAGGGCGAGATCGCGCAGATGTTCGAACGCGACGCGCAGCGCTCGCCCTACGACAAGCCGCAGCGCGCGCTGGCCCTGACCTATGTGCACGGCATGACGCCGCGCCCCGAGCATTCGGCCGTCAACTTCAACCTGATCCCCGGCGTCGGCGAGTACTTCGTGTTCCCCGCGCTGACCGTGACGGGGCCGTGCGAGATCATGGTGTTCGAGGGCGTGCCCGGCGGCCCGATGGACTGCTGGGGCGACGTGAAGACGCCCGCGCAGCACCTCGAGCGCTCGCTGTCGATCCTCGACACCTTCACGCCCTGGGAGGCCGAGCGTTGCCGCGACGTGCGCCTGACCGACGACAACGGCATCCTGGCCGGCCGCTTCGCGCCCACGGTGCGCAAGCCGGTCGGGCGGCTGCCCTCGGGCCGCGCCGTGCTCGGCATGGGCGACGTGGTGTGCCTCAACGACCCGATCACCGGCCAGGGCTCGAACAACGCCGCCAAGTGCGCCGATGCCTATCTGCGCGCCATCCTCGCGCAGGGCGAGGGCGCCTTCGACGCGGACTTCATGCAGTCGGCCTTCGACGGCTACTGGCGCTATGCGCGCCACGTCGTCGAGTGGACCAACGCGATGCTGCAGCCGCCGCCCCCGCACGTGCTCGAGGTGCTGGGCGCGGCCCAGGGCAACGCGGCCGTGGCACGGCGCTTCGTCAACGGCTTCAACGATCCGCGCGACTACGCCGAGTTCTTCATGACGCCTGACGCGAGCAGCGCCTACCTGCGCTCGCTGGCGCCGCAACCGGAGGCGGCCTGACCATGCGCGGCGAGTTCCGGGCCATCGAGTCGCTGCGCTGCGAGCCCAACGTGGGCGCGGGCGACTTCCGGCGCGCCATGCGCTGCCTGGTCGGCGCCGTGACCGTGGTCACGAGCACCGACGGGCAGACGCCCGTGGGCCTCACGGCCACGGCCGTGACCTCGTTCTCGGCCGAGCCCGCGCGCATCCTGGCCTGCGTCAACCTGCAGGGCAGCAGCTTCCGCACCATCGCGCAGAGCCGCCGCATGGCGGTCAACCTGCTCGCGCTCGACCAGTCGGCGCTGGCGCTGGCCTTCTCGCGCCAGGGCGAGGCCGGCGAGCGCTTCGATCCCGCGCGCTGGGAGACGCTGGTGACCGGCGCGCCCGTGCTGCGCGGCGCGCTCGCGGTGTTCGACTGCGTGGTCGACGAGATGATGGTGGCGCACAGCCACGCGATGCTGATCGGCGAGGTCAAGGCCGCGCGCATCACCGATGCGCAGGGGCTGCCGCTGCTCTATGCCTGCGGCCAGTTCACCACCCTGCGCGACGAGTGCGTGCCGGCCTGAGCGCCGGCCGTACCACCCCACGATCCAGAGATTCGGAACAAGGAGAAAGACATGACAGCTCAGAAGGGCCGCTGGCTGCAGGTGCCGGCCATCGACGGCAGCGGCAGCTTCCGCGCCTACCTCGCCACCCCGGCCTCGGGCAAGGGCCCCGGCATCGTGCTGGCGCAGGAGATCTTCGGCGTCAACGCCACCATGCGGCAGGTGGCCGACTACTACGCGGAGGAAGGCTACGTGGTGCTCGCGCCCGACCTGTTCTGGCGCCAGCAGCCCGAGGTCGAGCTCGGCTATGCACCCGACGACTGGCAGAAGGCCTTCGCGCTCTACCAGGGCTTCGACGAGGACAAGGGCACCGAGGACGTGGCCGCTTCGCTGGCGTTGCTGCGCTCGTTGCCCGAGCAGCAGGGCAAGGCCGGCGTGCTGGGCTTCTGCATGGGCGGCAAGCTCGCCTACCTCGCGGCCTGCCGCACCGACGCCGACGTCTGCGTGGGCTACTACGGCGTGGGCATCGAGCAGCGGCTCGAGGAGGCCGACCGCATCCAGGGCCGGCTGGTGCTGCACATCCCCGAGCTCGACGGCTTCTGCCCGCCCGAGGCGCGCTCGCGCATCGTCGAGACGCTTGGAGCGCGGTCCGGGTGCGAGCTCTACGTCTATCCGGGCGTCGCCCATGCCTTCGCACGGCTGGGCGGCGACCACTACCACAAGCCCTCGGCGCTGATGGCGCACGAGCGCAGCGTGGCCGCGTTCCGCCGCGAGATGGGGCCGCACTACGACTTCTCGGCGCTGTGGGACAAGCACTGCGAGTACGAGTTCGCCACCCGCAACGTGGCCGACACCATGGCCACCATGGTGGCCGAGCCCTACGTCAACCACATCCCGACCATGACCGGCGGCGTGGGGCACGCGATGCTGAGCCGCTTCTACCAGCACCATTTCGTGAACAGCAATCCGCCCGACACGCGGCTGGTGCCGATCTCGCGCACCGTGGGCGCGACGCAGATCGTCGACGAGATCCTGTTCAGCTTCACCCATACCTGCGAGATCGACTGGCTGCTGCCGGGCGTGGCGCCCACGGGCAGGCCGGTGGAGATTCCGCTGGTGGCGATCGTGAAGTTCCGCGGCGACAAGCTCTACCACGAGCACATCTACTGGGACCAGGCCAGCGTGCTGGTGCAGGTGGGACTGCTCGATCCGAAGGGCCTGCCGGTGGCCGGCGTCGAAACCGCGCGCAAGCTGCTCAACGAGACGCTGCCATCGAACACGCTGATGGCGGCCTGGTCGCGGTCGGGTTGAGGTGGCGGGCTCTCGTCCGGCGAGAGGAGGGAGCCACGGAGGCTCCCTACAATGAATCGGTCTCTCGATCCGATTCAATGAAAACAGTCAACAAGTCCGTTCTCATCTGGTACAGCGCCGAAGAGATGTACGCGCTGGTCACCGATGTGGCGAAGTACCCCCAGTTCCTGCCCTGGTGCGACAAGGCGCGCGTCATCGAGCAGGACGAGGCCGGCATGACCGCCGAGGTCGGCCTGGCCTTCGCGGGCCTGCACCAGAGCTTCACCACGCGCAACACCCACGTGCCCGGCCGCGAGGTGCAGCTCAAGCTGGTCGACGGGCCGTTCTCCAACCTCGACGGCAACTGGAAATTCGTGCCGGTGGGCGAGGGCGGCGAACGCGCCTGCCGCGTCGAGCTGCACCTGAGCTACGGCTTCAGCAACTTCGCGCTGCAGGCCCTCGTGGGCCCGGTGTTCGACACCATCGCCTCGAGCCTGGTCGAGGCCTTCGTCAAGCGCGCCGAGCAGGTCTACGGCGCGTCTTGAGCCACCGATGATCGAGGTGACCCTGAGCTGCTCGCCGGCGCCGCGCGAGGTGTTCGAGGAGCCGCTGCGCCTCGCCGCCGGCGCCACCGTGAACGATGCGATCCGCGCCAGCACCCTGGCGCAGCGTTTTCCCGCGCTCGATTGGCGCGAGACGATGACGCCCGGCATCTGGGGCCGCAGCGCCGACTGGGACGATGCCCTCGAAGACGGCGATCGCGTCGAGCTGTGCCGCGCGCTCGAGGTCGATCCGAAGGTGGCGCGGCGCGAGCGTTTCCAGCGGCAGGGCGCGCGCGGCACCGGGTTGTTCGCCAACCGGCGCCAGGGCGGCAAGGCGGGGTACTGAGCCGCTCGGCGCGGCTTACTTGCAGTCGCTGTCGATCACCGACTGCAGCCGGCGCTGCTCGGCCACGCGCTGGTTGTCGTCGAGGATCTCGCGCTCGCCCTTGGCGTTGACACGCGCGATGCGCATGCCGCTGTCCATGGTGGCCTTGCTCTCGCGGGCGCGGCTGCAGTTCTCGGCCTTGGCCTTGGCGAGCTTCGCGGCTTCGGCGGCCTGCTTCGCCTTCTCGTCGGCCTCGGCCTTCTTCGTCTTTTCCTCGAGGTCCTTGTCGACCGTCGGCGCCTTCGGGGTGGCCGGCGCGGCGGGGGCTTCGGCCGGCTTGTCGGTGGTGGCCGTGCCCTCGGGCGCCGCCACGCCCGAGCCGGTGCGCGCCGGCGGGCCGGCGCGGCGCACGATGTTCTTCTCGGGAATGTCGGTCGGCGGCGGCTGGTCGCTGAAGACCTTCTTGCCGTTTTTGTCGATCCATTGCCACTGGGCATCCGCGGCCAGGGGCAGCAGGCAGATCGATCCGAGCAGGAGGCTGAGCAGGAACTTCATGGGGCGCAAGTCTAGCGATGCCTTACGTTTTGCAACAGGCAGTGATTGGTTTTCGCCGCGGTCCGCAGACCGGGCAGCGGGCAGTGGGCAAATGGCGACGCGGGATGCGACGGCCGGGCGATAGGCCCGCACCGCGCGGGGCCGAGCCGCGCTGAGCCCGGCAGCATACCCCGCCGCCTCGTTACAATCCGTCTTTTGGAGCCTCACCCATGCGCCTTCTCGGCAAAGCGCTCACCTTCGACGATGTGTTGCTGGTGCCAGCGTTCTCCCAGGTCCTGCCCAAGGACACCTCCCTCGCCACCAAATTCTCCCGAAACATCACGCTGAACATCCCGCTCGTCTCGGCGGCGATGGACACCGTGACCGAAGCCCGCCTCGCGATCGCCATCGCGCAGGAAGGCGGCATCGGGATCGTGCACAAGAACCTCACCGCGCAGCAGCAGGCCGCCGAAGTGGCCAAGGTCAAGCGCTACGAGTCGGGCGTGCTGCGCGACCCGGTGGTGATCACGCCGACGCACTCGGTGCGGCAGGTGATGGCGCTGTCAGACCAGCTCGGCATCTCGGGCTTCCCGGTGGTCGACGCCGGCAAGGTCGTGGGCATCGTGACCGGGCGCGACCTGCGCTTCGAGAGCCGCTACGACGTGCCCGTGAGCGAGATCATGACGCAGCGCGAGAAGCTGATCACCGTGCCCGACGGCACCACGCTGGCCGAGGCCAAGGCGCTGCTCAACAAGCACAAGCTCGAGCGCCTGCTGGTGATCAACAGCGACTGGGAGCTCAAGGGCCTGATCACCGTCAAGGACATCACCAAGCAGACCACCTTCCCCAATGCCGCGCGCGACCCCTCGGGCCGCCTGCGCGTGGGTGCGGCGGTCGGCGTGGGCGAGGGCACCGAGGAGCGTGTCGAGGCACTGGTCAAGGCCGGCGTCGACGCCATCGTGGTCGACACCGCGCACGGCCACAGCAAGGGCGTGATCGACCGCGTGCGCTGGGTCAAGCAGAACTATCCGCAGATCGACGTGATCGGCGGCAACATCGCCACCGGCGACGCCGCGCGCGCGCTGGCCGAGGCCGGTGCCGACGCGGTCAAGGTCGGCATCGGCCCGGGCTCGATCTGCACCACCCGCATCGTGGCCGGCGTGGGTGTGCCGCAGATCATGGCGGTCGACAGCGTCGCCACCGCGCTGCAGGGCACGGGCGTGCCGCTGATCTCCGACGGCGGCGTGCGCTACTCGGGCGACATCGCCAAGGCCATCGCGGCCGGCGCCAGCACCGTGATGATGGGCAGCATGTTCGCCGGCACCGAAGAGGCGCCCGGCGAGATCGTGCTGTACCAGGGCCGCAGCTACAAGAGCTACCGCGGCATGGGCTCCATCGGCGCGATGCAGCAGGGCAGTGCCGACCGGTACTTCCAGGAATCGACCACCGGCAATCCCAACACCGACAAGCTCGTGCCCGAGGGCATCGAGGGCCGCGTGCCCTACAAGGGCTCGATCGTCTCGATCATCTACCAGATGGCCGGCGGCGTTCGCGCCAGCATGGGCTACTGCGGCTGCGGCACCATCGAAGAGATGAAGAACAAGGCCGAGTTCGTCGAGATCACCACCGCCGGCATCCGCGAGAGCCACGTCCACGACGTGCAGATCACGAAGGAAGCGCCGAACTACCGCGCCGAGTAAACGCGGTGTCCGAACCTGATTCTGGCCAGACCTTGAAAGTCGGGCCAGATCAGGTTTAGAATTCGGGCCAGATTCAAATTTTCTGGCCCCAATGCAATCCATCGGCATCGCTGAAGCCAAGAACAACTTCTCGGCCCTGATCGACTCGGTCGAGAAGGGCGAGGAGGTGCGCATCACCCGCCACGGCAAGGAGGTGGTGCGCATGCTGCCGGTGCGGCGCAAGCCGGTCATCACCGACGAGCAGATCGCGCGCGAACTGGGCCAGATCGATGCGCTGCATGCCGCCATCCTGCCGGGCACCCCGGCCGGCGCGCTGCTGAACCAGGGCCGCCAGCCATGACCGCCTTCGTTATGGACGCCTCGGTCACCGCCGCCTGGCTGCTGCCCGACCACGCCAACGAACACACGCGCAGGCTCTACGCCGCCATCCGCCGCGACGAGGTCGAGCCGCAGGCGCCCAATGCCTGGCAGTGGGAGTGCGCCAACGTCATCGCCAACGGCGTGCGCAGCGGCCGCATTCCGTCCTCGGCCGTCGAGGGCCTGTGGAGCGTGCTCGATGCCATCCGCCATCGCGTCGAGCTGCACGAGCTCGCGCCGGCACAGCACAAGGCCGTGCTCGCCGTCGCCATCGATGCCGGCGTGTCGCTCTATGCCGCGGGCTATCTCTGGCTCGCGCGCTCGCTCGGTCTTCCGCTCGCCACCTTCGACGAGCAACTCATCCAGGCGGCGCCGCAAGCGGGCGTCCGGCTGTTCGACATTTCAACGCTCTGAGTCCCAGCCCATGCAACACGACAAGATCCTCATCCTCGATTTCGGCTCGCAGGTCACCCAGCTCATCGCGCGCCGCGTGCGCGAGGCCCATGTGCTCAGCGAAGTGCATCCCTGCGACGTCAGCGACGAGTGGGTGCGCGAGTACGCGGCCGACGGCCACCTCAAGGGCGTGATCCTCTCGGGCAGCCATGCCAGCGTGTACGAGGAGACCACCGACAAGTGCCCGCAGGCCGTGTTCGACCTCGGCATTCCCGTGCTCGGCATCTGCTACGGCATGCAGACCATGGCGCACCAGCTCGGCGGCAAGGTCGAGGGCGGCCACAAGCGCGAGTTCGGCTTCGCCGCCGTGCGTGCCCACGGCCACACCGCGCTGCTCAAGGAGATCGCCGACTTCGCCACGCCCGAAGGCCACGGCATGCTCAACGTGTGGATGAGCCACGGCGACAAGGTGACCGAGCTGCCGCCGGGCTTCAAGCTCATGGCCAGCACCGACAGCTGCCCCATCGCCGGCATGGCCGACGAGGCGCGCCGCTACTACGCCGTGCAGTTCCATCCCGAGGTCACCCACACCGTGCAGGGCAAGGCCATCCTCGAGCGCTTCGTGCTCGGCATCTGCGAAGCGAAGCCCGACTGGGTCATGCGCGACCACATCGCCGAGGCCGTGCAGAAGATCCGCGAGCAGGTGGGCGACGAGGAGGTCATCCTCGGCCTCTCGGGTGGCGTCGATTCGAGCGTGGCCGCCGCGCTGATCCACCGCGCCATCGGCGACCAGCTCACCTGCGTCTTCGTCGACCACGGCCTGCTGCGCCTCAACGAAGGCGACATGGTCATGGAGATGTTCGAGGGCAAGCTGCACGCCAAGGTCATCCGCGTCGATGCGAGCGAGCTGTTCCTCGGCAAGCTCGCCGGCGTGAGCGACCCCGAAGCCAAGCGCAAGATCATCGGCGGCGAGTTCGTCACCGTGTTCAAGCAGGAAGCCGCCAAGCTCAAGGCCGGCGGCGGCGGCCACAAGGGCGCCACCTTCCTCGCGCAAGGCACCATCTACCCCGACGTCATCGAGAGCGGCGGTGCCAAGAGCAAGAAGGCCGTCACCATCAAGAGCCACCACAACGTCGGTGGCCTGCCCGAGCAACTCGGCCTGAAGCTGCTCGAGCCGCTGCGCGACCTGTTCAAGGACGAGGTGCGCGAACTCGGCGTCGCGCTCGGCCTGCCGCCCGAGATGGTCTACCGCCATCCGTTCCCCGGCCCGGGCCTGGGCGTGCGCATCCTCGGCGAAGTGAAGAAGGAATACGCCGACCTGCTGCGCCGCGCCGATGCGATCTTCATCGAGGAACTGCGCAACTTCACCGACGCCGAGACCGGCAAGACCTGGTACGACCTCACGAGCCAGGCCTTCACCGTGTTCCTGCCGGTGAAGAGCGTCGGCGTGATGGGCGACGGCCGCACCTACGACTACGTCGTCGCGCTGCGCGCCGTGCAGACCAGCGACTTCATGACCGCAGACTGGGCCGAGCTGCCGTATGCGCTGCTTAAGAAGGTGTCGGGGCGGATCATCAACGAGGTGCGGGGGATCAATCGGGTGACTTACGACGTGTCGAGCAAGCCGCCGGCGACGATCGAGTGGGAGTGAGATCGGGGGTGTAAGTGATATCCCTGGTTTCCATTCATGTCTGTGGCGAAGACAAGACCCGGCAAATCAGGGACTGGACCATTCATTGGGTGCAAGATGGGAAAGTTTTGGCGCTGACCTGCCACTTTCTCTCCAATAAAAAATTCACTCGCCCGCTCATTGATTGCAGGATCGACCCTACTCGGGAGCTGAGCGATCTCTTTCTGAAAGAAAAAGGAAGTTCGGTCGTCGAGCGCCTCGAGAAGGCCGTGATCTACGGCGATAAGTACGCCGTTATCCAGTACCCCGAGGGCTCCAAAGCCTACATCAGGAAACTTGATGACATCGAGCTTGTACCAAAGGCGGGGATGAAGAGCGGTTCGATATTCCGCTACTTCGTTGCCGTGGCGGAGGCGAGGGTAAGTAAAGGGAAGCTGGACGATCAGAAGATCGCAAGCAATGTACTGCGGCAATTGGAGAAACTGCCTGATCGTCCGGGTACTGCATTGCATGCCTATTGCACGGGTATCAATGCCCGGCGAGAGCCGGCGGGGCCGTTGATCTATCCCTTTGGTGTCAATGAAAGCCAGCTTGCAGCGGTCGAGCAGGCTTTCAATGCGCAGATCAGCTTGATCGAGGGGCCGCCTGGAACAGGCAAGACGCAGACGATCTTGAACATCATCGCAAACGCTCTTCTGCGCGGCGAAACTGTCGCGGTACTGTCCAACAACAATGCCGCGGTGAAGAATGTCTATGAGAAGCTGGAAGGAAGTGGCCTGAACTACCTGGTCGCCCGACTGGGGAGCAGGGACAACCGAAAAAGCTTTTTCGCCAACATTCCGGCCCTGCCTGAGGGCGAGCTTGAGGTAGCGCCGACGATGGAGGCGCTTCAGGCGACTCTGGCGACGCTGAAACAGCATCTGCGCGCTCAGAGCATGGCTGCGCAACTTCGCGCCGAGATCGATGAACTGCGAGTGGAGCAACGCCATCTCTTGCTGTGGCAACAGGAGAATGGAATGCAGAGTCCTGTGCCGTTGAAAAAATATGGCTTGTCCCCGCGAAAGACGGCCGATCTGATGGCCTATCTATCACACCTTGCACAGCGGCGCGTTGGCCTCAAGGACAGGATTGAGTTGCTGGTCAACTTCAAGATATTTCGAACCAAGCCCATCAGAGACGGGCAAAGGCGTCGGGCCGTCTTTCACGCGCTGCAGTTGCACTACTACGAGAAGCTGCTGGGAGAGAAGAGCGCGGCTTTGGCTGTATGCCAAGAATCGTTGGAGCGCGGACAATTCGCGAGATTGCTCGAGACATCGACAGCAGATTCAATGGGGTACTTAAAGCGCTATCTTCAAGAAAGTATTGCCGGATCTAATTCATTTGGAGAGGCGACATATCTCAATGATTTCGATGCATTCTTGAAGAGATTTCCGATCATTGGTAGCAGTACGCATTCCATTGTCAACTCAATGAAGACGGGAGCGCTGCTCGACTACGTCATCATTGACGAGGCATCCCAGCAAGACGTTGTTCCAGGGATACTGGCGCTCGGCTGTGCAAAAAATCTGGTTATCGTCGGCGATCGAAAGCAGTTGGCACATATCCCCGTGAAGCTGGGTCTGGAGGCGCCTGATGATGCATACGATTGCGAGAAGTACAGCCTTCTCGACTCGTGCATTGGCGTCTTCAAGCAATCGCTACCGAAGACATTGCTTAAAGAGCACTACAGATGCCACCCCAAAATCATTCAGTTCTGTAATCAGCTTTTCTATGAGAACGAACTGATTCCGATGACGCAGGACCAGGGAGAAAAGGCCTTGAGCCTGCTCGTCACCGCGAAGGGAAACCATACGCGGGGATACACCAATCTGAGAGAGCTGGATTCGCTGTGCAAAGTGCTCACTCATGAAGGAGAATCCGTTGAGCTTGGGGATGATGGCAGGGGGTTTATCGCTCCTTTCAAAGCGCAGGTCGTTCTCTCGGGGGAATGTCTTCCTGAGGATTTCGTGAAGGACACCGTGCACAAGTTCCAAGGCAGAGAATGCGATGAAATCGTCTTCTCTACAGTACTGGACAAGAAGCGGGGAAGTCTGGCTCGGTTGGATTTCGTGGATAACGCGCGTATGGTCAATGTGGCGGTATCGAGGGCCAAGAAAAAGTTCACTCTGGTGACCGGCGACGATGTGTTCGTAGCGAACAACGGCCCCATTGCCGCGCTGTTGCGCTACGTCGAGTACTACGCGGACCAAAAGCAGATCCTGCGTGCACCCGTCGTTTCGGCATTCGATCTGCTGTACCAAGAGTTCGACGAATCTCTGGCGCGGCTCAATGCCAGACTACGCCCCACAGATTCAAGCTTTAAATCTGAGCAGATCGTGGCCCAACTGCTGCGCGACGCGATATCTCACACCTCACTCCGAGCGCTCAAGTTTCACTACCAAATCTTGCTGAACCAAGTGGCCTCATCGACCAATACAGCCTTGACTCCGCAGGAGCAGGCGTTCATGGGAAATGGCGCAAGTTGTGATTTCGTGGTTTATTTCAAAGTAGGGAAGATGCCACTGGGTGTGATCGAGGTCGATGGAGGCTCACATGACAAGCCTGAACAGGCCCGGCGAGATGCGTTGAAGAACAGTATCTTGGAGAAGAGCAATATTCCGTTGTTGCGCCTCAGGACAGTTGAAAGCGGAATCGAGGAGAGGATTACCCAATTTCTCGCCAATTGGGCAGCCCGTACTTCTAGCCAATGAATTTCGGCCAGCTCGAAGGTGCCGTTACGCACCGGCAGCAGCCAACGCCTGCGCAGGTCCAGGATTCGAGTAGCTTGAGCACCGGCAAGTAGAGGCTGAACGCGCCGTCCAACAAGACGAAGTCGATCAGACCGCCAACGCCACGGAGCGTCTCGCCCGCGTCTCCGACCCGGATGTCGCGGGCCGATATTCGACGGACCAATGCCGCGTCTCGCGGCATAACCGTTTCTCATCGGACGCATGAGGCAACGGTATTGGTCCGGCCGTCCGGCGCTGGATATCCTGACTGCAACTAGAAAAAGTTGAGACAAAAGGAGACCATGCCGTGACGACTACGTCATTCAGCGAACGGGAGGTGCCGGACACCGGCGCGAGTGCCGCCGCCGATCTCTTGCCTTCGATGCTCCTGCCCGGGCTGGCTTCACCGTCGGTCGGTCGCACTGCCAGGAGGTTCTTCGAGCGCCTGCGCGCCGGCTTGCTGTTCGCCGCCGCATGCGGGGCGGCATCCTTGGCGTGGCCCAATGCCGACTACCCCACGCGCCCGGTTCGCGTGGTGATTCCGAGCCCGGCGGGATCCTCTCCCGATGTGATCGCACGGATTTGGGCCAACAAGCTCGGCCGCGCGCTGGGCCAGCCGGTCGTGATCGACAACCGGCCGGGTGCGGCCACGATCATCGGCGCTCAAATGGTCGCGACGGCGCCGGCCGATGGATACACCTTCCTGTACACGGTGGGCAGCACGACCTCCATCAATCCGGCGGTCTACCCGAAGCTGCCCTACAGGTTCGAGGACTTCGTGGGCGTGGTGCGGACCGTGACCGTGCCCTATGTGCTCGTCGTGTCGGCGGCGTCGCCCTTTGGTTCGACTGCCGAACTGGTCAGCGCGGCAAGAAAGACGCCGGGCAAGCTGAACTACGCCAGCCATGGCGTGGGCCAGACCACCCAGGTGGTGATGGCGCGTTTCCTTCAGGCGGCCGACGCCCGCATGACCCATGTCCCTTACAAGGATGGAGGCATTCCGGACCTCATCTCCGGAAGGGTGGCCGCATCCTTCGAGCCCAGCACCACGGCGATACCGCAGATTGCCGCGGGGAGGTTGCGTGGCCTGGCTGTCACGGGTACGGGGCGTCTTCCCGTGCTGCCGAACGTGCCCACCGTGGCCGAATGGCTGCCCGGCTTCGAGGCGAACTCGTGGCAGGGGCTGCTCGCGCCCAAAGGTACCCCGCCGGCTGTCATCGACAGGATTGCGGCCCTTTCGCAGGAGATCCTGGGCTCGACCGAATTCCAGGCCAGGTCGCGCGAGTTGGGACTGATGCCGGTGCACGAGAGCCCTGCCGAATTCCAGAAGTTCATGGTGGACGACGCCAGGGTCTGGGCCAAGGTGGTCAAGGACAACGATATACGGGCGGATTGAAGCGCCCGTACAGCGCGCCCCTCGCTCGGAGCCACGGTCAATTCGAGAGCCTCATGAACCTGCGTCAGATCACCTACTTCCTGAAGATCGCGCAACTGCGCAGCTTCACCAATGCGGCCAATGCGCTCTACGTCTCGCAGCCGGCGCTGTCCAAGCAGATGCGCCTGCTGGAGGAGGAGCTCGGCACCGCGCTGTTCATCCGCTCCGACCGTGGCGTCAAGCTGACCGACGCGGGCGAGTTGCTGCACGCTCGCGCCCCGCATGTGCTCGAGGAAATCGCGTCTCTGCGCAACGACCTGCAGGCATGCGCCACCCAGGAGCCCGGTGGACCTCTGATGGTGGGAATGGGAATCTCCGCGCGAGACATCGTCACGGTGCCCGTGGTCAGCCGCTACCTTCAGCGCTATCCCCGGGTGAGTCTGCATGTACGCGAGGGGATCACGGGGCCGCTTGTCGAGGACGTGAAGCTCGGCTCCCTGGATTGCGCCTTGCTGTTCGAGGTGGACGCGGACGAGCCGCTGATCGCCGAGCCCTATGTCCGCGAGCCGCTGCTGTACGTGGGGCCGCGCACGAGCGACCTGTCGATGGAGAAGCCGGTTTCGATCGCCCAGGCCCTGGCCCAGCCATTGGCCACCACGGGTGGGAACAGTCCGCTTCGCAGGCGGATAGATCGCGCCGCGGCCGACATCGAAACATCGACGCCGGTGGCCTTCGAGGTCAACGATGTCGCGGTCATGCTCGGCTGCATCTCGCTCAACGGCCTGCATGCCGTCGTCCCGTATTCCTCCGTCCATTGGGCGCTGGCGGAAGGCCGGGTGCGTGCCGCGCCCATCGACGGTCTCTGGATCGACTGGTCCTTCGTCCATGCCCGGAATTTCGGACTCTCGCTGGCGGCGCGAGCCTTTCGCAGCCTCGTTTTCGAGGCTGCCGCGCACCTCGTGGCCATCGGCGAATGGAAGTTCTGCAGCCTGCTTTCCCCCCAACCCGACCAACCATGAAACTCGTTACCTTCTGCTCGCCCGTCAGATCGGCACCGCACATCGGTGCTGTCCTCGACGATGGCGCCATCGTCGACTTCAGCGCCGCGAGCGGCGCCCCGGCCATGCGCTCGATGCTGGCGCTCATCGACGGTGGAGAAGCGGCACTGGCGCATGCCGGCGACCTCTTCAACCGGCGCGACGTGGTTCACTCCTCGGGACAGGCGCGGCTACTCGCTCCGCTGCCGCGTCCGCGCCAGATGCGCGATTTCCTCTGCTTCGAGAAGCACTTCCGCCAGTCGCGCGCCAACGGCGCGGTGATCGGCGCGCTGGAGGGCGCGGAGCGCGACCCGGCCAAGATTCAGATTCCGGCCATCTGGTACGAGGAGCCCATCTACTACAAAGGCAACCGCTTCTCGGTCGTCGGGCCGGAGGCGAACGTCGTCATTCCGTCGTTCACGCGAATGCTGGATTTCGAACTCGAGTTCGGCATCGTGCTCGGTCTGGGCGGCCGCGATATCGCGCGCGAGGATGCGCGCAGGCACATCTTTGGCTACACCATCTTCAACGACTTCAGCGCGCGCGATCAACAGATGCGCGAGATGCAAGGCACGTTGGGACCGACCAAGAGCAAGGACTTCGATACCGGCAATGTGCTGGGGCCGTGGCTGGTCACCGCCGACGAGATCGCAGATCCCTACGCGCTCACGATGACAGCGCGGGTCAATGGGGAGACCTGGGGGACAGGGTCGAGCAGCACGATGCATCACCGCTTCGAGGACATCCTGGTCCACGTCTCGCGAGACGAGACCCTTCACCCAGGCGAGTTCTTCGGGTCGGGCACCGTCGGCGACGGATGCGGACTGGAGCAGGGTCGGTTCCTCTCGGTGGGCGATGTGGTCGAACTCGAGGTTCAGGGGCTGGGCGTGCTTCGCAACCGCCTCGTGGCGCGCACCGACAGTTCTTCATTCAACAGAGAGGCGGAACAGCCATGACATTCCACAAGATCCGCCGCGTCGTCACGGGGCTGGACGACGCAGGCCGCTCCACCTTTCTTTTCGATGGCTTGGGCACCTGCGTGCAGGAAGTGGCCTCGATGCCGGGCGTGGTGCTTACCGACCTTTGGGAGACAGCGTCGGCGCCAGCCGACAACAGCGGCAGCGCCGATGCAGTGGCGCGACCGGTACGGCTCGAGCCGCCCGGCAATGGCAGCATCTTTCGCATCGTCGAGTTCCCGCCGGACAGCGCCTGGCGTGGTGCGGACGCCACCGCTGCTTTCGAATCCATCGGCGCGCCGCACGCGCCCGTCGGCGATTCCGAAGACCCCATGCGGCACAGGACCGACACCATCGACTACATCATCATCCTCAAGGGCGAGATCCACGCGATGCTCGATACCGGCGAGACCCTGCTCAAGGCAGGCGATGTCCTGGTGCAGCGCGGCACCGTTCATTCATGGAGCGTCCGGAGCGACGAAGTCTGTGTGCTTGCCGCGGTACTGATCAAGGCCCATCCAAACGCGTTGGATGCGCGGCAGGCTTGAGCGAGGCGGCCTTCAGGAGCCCGACGGCCCGACCTCGATCGCGATCTTTCCCCGCACCCCGTTGTTGGGACTTTCCAGCCGCGCATGGGCAAGCGGAATGTCGGCCAGCGAATAGACGGCACCCACATGCGGCCGTAGCTGCCCGCGCTCGATCAAGGCGCTCAACTCGTCGAGCTTGCCGCGGTTCTGTCGCGTGAAGACGAAGTGGTAGCTCGCGTTCTTGCCCCAGGCCTGAACGAGGTTCTGCGGCCGGGCGATGTCCACGATGCTGACGACGCGGCCGAGCTGGGCCAGCGCGTCGGGGCTGCGCGACAGGGTGTCGCCGCCGATGGTGTCGAACACGACATCGACGCCGCGGCCACCCGTCTCGCGCAGGACGGCGTCGACGTAGTCCTCCTTCTCGTAGTCGATGAGCACATCGGCACCCAGGCTGCGTGCGAACTCAAAGTTGGCTTGGCGCACGGTGGTGAACACCCGGGCTCCGATGGCTCTGGCGAGCTGGATCGCCACATGGCCGACGCCTCCCGCGCCGCCGTGCACGAGGATGCTTTCGCCCACCCTGAGCGCTGCGCGCACGACCAGCGCTTCCCACGCCGTGCCACCCACCAAAGTCAGGCTCGCCGCCTCGAGATGGCTCAGCGAGGGAGGTTTCTTCCCGACGATGCCTTGGGCGGCCACGTGGTACTCGGCATAGCTGCCCGGCCCGTCGAAGATTTGCGGCGTGTACCAGACCTCGTCTCCGGGAGAGAAGGCCGTCACGCCCGGCCCGACTTCTTCGACCACGCCCGATACGTCGTGGCCGGTGATGGTCGGCAGTGGCACCAGGTCGGGATAGTCGCCACGTCGGACCTGGTAGTCCAAGGGATTGATGGAGGTCGCGTGGACCCGGACCAGGACCTGTCCCGCCTGGGGCACAGGGCGGGGCAGGTCGCACAGTTCGAGCGCTTCGGGGCCACCGAACGATGTGAGTCTCAGGGCTTTCATGGCATGTCCTTCATTTCTGTAAAAAGGGATATCGGGAATTTCCGATGTATTGGGGTAAAAAAGGGTCAAAGCTCCTTGCCGATGATCTCGGCAAGGGCGCTGATGGTTGCCTCGTTGCGCTTGTAGTAGGTCCACTGGCCGATGCGCCGGACTTCGACGAGGCCCGCTCGCTGCAGGGTCGCCAGGTAGTCCGACACCGTCGACTGCGACAACCCGACGCCTTCCTGGATGCTGCTGACGCAGACGCCCACCGTCTGGACGTCGCCTTCGTCCTGCGGCGGGAAGTTCTTCGCGGGATCCTTCAAGCCCTTGAGGATGTCGAGGCGCGTCCGGTTCGAGAGGGCCTTGAAGACTTCGAGCAGTTCCATGCGCCGATCGTATCGGAATTTACCGATATCCCAATGCCGACGCCGCGATGCCCCTCAGTTCCCGCCGGCCACCCACCACGCACGCCCCGTGCGCGGCGCCTCCAGCGCCACCCGTTCCCCCATCACCGGCGTGGCCAGCTTCACATCGCGCGCCTGTGCCAGCGCCTGGATCCGCTCGAATGGCTCGTTCCAGGCATGCATCGCCAGGTCGAAGGTGCCGTTGTGCACCGGCAGCAGCCAGCGCCCGCGCAGGTCCAGGTGGGCCTGCAGCGTCTGCTCGGGCTGCATGTGGACGTCGGCCCATTGCCTGTCGTAGGCACCGGTCTCGAGCAGGGTCACGTCGAAGGGACCGTAGCGATCGCCGATGGTCTTGAAGTCGGCGTGGTAGCCGGTGTCGCCGCTGAAGAAGAGCCGCAGGTCGCCGGCCAGGATCACCCATGAAGCCCACAGGGTGCGGTCTTCGTCGAGCAGGGTGCGGCCCGAGAAGTGCTGCGCGGGCACGGCCGCGAGGCGGATGCCGCCGACGGTGGTCTCGTCCCACCAGTCGAGCTGCCGCACCCGCGCCGGGTCGACGCCCCAGCCGATCAGGCGATCGCCCACGCCGAGCGGGGTGACGAACACCTCGACCTTCGGCGCGAGCCGCGCGATGGCGGCGCGGTCCAGGTGGTCGAAGTGGTCGTGCGAGAGGATCACGCCCTTGATCGGCGGCAGGTCGTCGATGCCGATCGGCGGCGCATGGAAGCGCTTGGGGCCCGCCCATTGCACCGGCGACGCACGCTCGGAGAACACGGGGTCGGTGAGCCAGAACTCGCCGTCGAGCTTGAGCAGCAGGGTCGAATGGCCGAGGCGGTAGAGGCTGCGGTCCGGCGCCGCCAGCAGTGCCGCGGTGGTCAGCGGCCGCACCGGGATCGGCGTGCTCGGCACGGTGGTGTCGCTCTTGCCGGTCAGGACCCGCCAGCCGATCGCCACGGTCTTCAGGAAACCCATCGGCGCGCGCGGCACGACGTTGCGATAGACGCCGTCGCGCTGCTGCGGCGACTGGGGATGGGCCGTGGGTCGCGAACCGCAGGCGCAAAGCGAGAAGGTGGACATGGCGAGAACTCCGTTCGTGAACAGGTGGAAGGGGCTCAGGCGCCGGCCGCCGGGCCGGGACGGCCGCAGACGAGGCGCACGGCGGTGCGGATGCCGGCCTGGTACTCGGCCGGCGTGCGGGCGTAGTGCTTGAGGCCGTGCGAGGCGGCATACAGGTGCTGCGCGAGCGCCTTGGCCGTGAGGCCGGCGCCGCGCCAGGGCACGGCGTCGCCGCTGGACTGGATGGCGCGCGCCAGCTCCTTGGGAACGGCCTGGTCGAACTCCTCGAGCACCGGGCCGACCAGCTCGCGCGCGGTCGCGACGATCTCGTTCATGTGCTCGAGCGACATCTGCGAACCGTCGTTCTGCGCATGCAGCGCCGCGAAGGCGCCGACCAGGCGCTCCTCGATCGGCAGCTCCTCGCGCGCCAGCGCGGCCCGCATGGCCGCGAGGCCGCGTTCCGCGAACCAGGTGACGGCCTGCTTGAAGAGTTCGTCCTTCGCGCTGAAGTGCAGGTAGAGGCCCTGGCGCGAGATGCCGGCGGCGCGCGCGAGGTCGTCCATCGAGGTCTTGCGGTAGCCGTAGCGCAGGAAGACGCCGATGGCGGCTTCCATGATCGCGACGCGCCGGTCGGGGGTGGGGGCCATCAGCGGGGCGCTCCGGCGGGGCCGAAGGAGATCGGGGACAGCGAAGACATGGGTGAGTTCGGCGATGAGGGTGGGTGTTCAAGGCCCCGCCGATCGACGCGCCACGAAGCTCGGTCGCCAATCTGCGAAGACAGGCGTCGAACTTTACAGTATTGATCTATTTTGTCAATTTGATCCGAAGGTCAAGACTGCACTCCTCACGTGGTTTCAGCGCTCTCGTAGACGAGGATCGCCGCCGCGAGGTCCTCGAGCGCCGTGCCCACGGCCTTGAAGACGGTTCGTCCATCGGTCTCGGTTCGACCCTGGATCCGGCCGGCGGCGAGGTCGGCCAGTTCTCCCGCCACGTCCGTGGCAGTGAACACACCGCGCGACATCGGCCCGAGCAGTTCGCCGCTCTTCTGCAGCGCCTCCCGCGTGTCGATGAAAAGCTTCGCGCCGACGAACGCGGTGTCGTCGGCCTCGCGCATCTGCGGCGTGAAGCTGCCGATCAGGTCGAGGTGGCTGCGCGGCCGCAGCCACGCTCCCTCGATCACCGGCTGCGTCGCGAGCGTGGCGCAGCTCACGATGTCGGCCTCGCTCGCGGCCTGGGCGAGGTCGGTGGCGACGAACGCATCGATATCTTGCGCGTGGAGGCGCGCGGCGAGTTCCTTCGCCGCCACTTCGTTGCGATCCCAGACCGCCACGCGCTCGATCGGCCGCACGGTGCGAAACGCCTCGGGAACCAGGCCACCGACACGGCCGCAACCGACGATGAGCAGGCTACGCGTTTCCACGGGTGCGAGGTAGGAGGCGGCGAGGGCCGATGCGGCGGCGGTACGGCGCGAGGTGATCTCGTTGCCATCGATCTGCGCCAGCGGCTCGCCGGTGCGCGCGTCGTAGAGCGTGTAGGTCGAGAACAGACCGGGCAGGCCGCGTTCGGCATTGCCCGGGAAGATGTTCACCGTCTTGATGCCCAGGTAGCGGCCCTCCTGCCACGCCGGCATGATCAGCACGGTCCCGCCCGGTTGCGCGGCCTGGCCCGGAAGCGCATGCACATGCCGCAACGGCACTTCGCAGCCGGCGACGAACATGTCGCGCAGCGCGGGGATCAGGCGCTCGAAGCGCAGGGCGCGACGGGTGGTTTCGGTATCGATGGTTCTCATGGGGCGGTGGGGTGGAAACGGAGGGCGGGGCTCATGCATCGAGCACGAGGTCTTCGAGCGGCACGGCTTGGCATGTCAGGCACACGGTCGGGTCTTCGGGTTCACGGCCATGCAGGTGCGCGACCTTGCCGGCGATCACGCGCACGGCGCAGCTTTCGCATTGCCCTACGCGGCAGCCGCTGGGCAGTTGCAGGCCCAGCGATTCGCCGAAGCTCAGCAGCGTGCCCTGCCTGGGCGTCCACGTGGCCGGCCCGCGGTCCGAGCGCGCGAAGCGGACATCGAACTGCTGCAGACCATCCGTTGGCGGCGCGGCGGGCGAGCGGAACACCTCGCTGAAGATGTCGAAGCGCGGAACGCCGCGCGCCACCAGTCCCGCGATGACGCTGTCCATCATGGCGGGCGGGCCGCACAGGTAGAAGCGGGCCCGCTGCGCGATCAGCGCGTCGTCCACCACGCCGGCATCGATGTAGCGGTCCGACTGGTAGTCGATGCCGAGGCGGTCCCCGGGCAGCGGCGCGTTGTAGTGGTCGATCACCCGCAGCCGGGGCAGGCGCGCACGGTGCTGCGCGACGCGTTCGCGAAAGGCATGCGTCGCGCTGTTCTGGTTGGCGTAGTAGAGCTCGATCGCGGGGCCTTCGGCGCCATCGGGCAGCGACTCGAGCAGGCTGATGAACGGCGTGATGCCGATGCCGCCCGCGAACAGCACCAGCGGCTGGGGCGAACGGCGCGGAATCACGAAGCCGCCCGACGGTGCCCGCAGCTCGACCGTGTCGCCGAGCTTCAGCTCGCGGTGCAGGTGGCCCGACATGCGGCCCTGGTACGGCGTCCCGTCGGCCGCTCGACCGCGCTGGTGTCGCACCGCGATGCTGTAGCCGCGCCGATCCTCTTGCTCGGCCGCACCGGTGAGCGAATAGGCTCGCGAGACCGGCGTGCCATCGCCGAGGTCGAGCTTGAGTTCGACATGCTGGCCGGGCCGGTAGTCGGGCAGGGCGCCGCCGTCGACGGGCTCGAAGTGGATGCCCAGCACACCTTCGGCCTCGGGCCGCAGCTCGTGGATGCGAAAGCGGCGCATGCCCGTCCATGCGCGCTGTCGCAACGCCGTGGCGGGATCGCGCTCGATGTCGCAGAGAAAGGAGCGGTGCGGCACCGAGCCGCTGACTGGATCGCAATGGTCGGCCGAGATCAGCGCATTGAAATTGCTGCTCAGCGCACCGTCGACCGGCAGGCCCTCGCGGTCCAGCTCGCTGCAGCCCTGCCACCAGCCGAACTCGGCCACGACGACATCGTCGGCCAAACCGGGCGTGATGCGCGCGACGAAGCGGGCCGCGCCCACGCGCGTGCGGATGCGCAGCCAGTCGCCGTCGACGATGTGCTTGGCCTTCGCGAGCGCGGGGCTCAGCTCGGCCACCGGCTCGGGTGCGCGCCTGCGCAGCGAGGGCAGGCTGCGATGCTGGCTGTGGCAGTAGAGGCCGTTCTTGGCCGAGCTCAGCACGTAGGGGAAGCGGCCCTGTCCGGTCGCCCTGGCGTCGCGTGGCGTGTCGGCGGGCTCGACGAAGCTCGCCACGGGCGGCTGGGCGTGGCGCAGCAGGGTTTCGGAATAGAGCTCGACGCGGCGCGTGGGCGTGTCGAAGCCGCGCACTCCGGTGGGCGTTTCGCGCGCGTACTTCCGCTCGCCCGCGTCGATGTCGCAGGCCATGCCTTCGGGCCGCTCGCGCAACTGCGCCACCGTGAGACCCAGCGGCTCGAGGATGTGGTTCCACCCGGCCTCCAGGCTGCCGCCGAAGAATGCGTCGCCCATGCCGAGGCGTTGCGCGAGGTCGAACAGCACCTCGTTGTCGGAGCGCGATTCCCCGCGCGGCGCCACCATGCGCTGGCGCAACTGCACCCAGCCGGCCGCGCGGTCGTCGATCTCGAAGCCGATGCGCAGGCCCTCGCGCTCCCAGGGCGTGTCGATCGGCAGCAGGATGTCGGCGTAGCGCGCGGCTGGCGTTTCGAACAGGTCGCAATGCACGTGGAATTCGAGCTGCGCCAGCGCCTGCCGCGCGAGCGCGGTGTCGGCCTGCGAGACCGGCAGGTTGGTGCCGAAGGCCATCATCGCGCGCACCTTGTACGGCTCGCCCTCGACGATCGCGCGATAGGTGTCGCGCGCGGTCACCCAGCCATGGGCAGGCGGCCCGATCGGCCGTTCCTTCAAGCCGAGCGCCTTGGCGCGCTGCGCAGCGGGCAGCAGCGAGAGCGCATTGACCGCGTTGACGCGCGGGCCGGTGCGCACGCGGTTGCCGCCGATGCGGTCGAAGCTGCCGCACAGCGCGTACAGGGTGGCGACCGCGCGCTCCGACTGGGTCGCGTTCGTGTGCTGGCCGATGCCGGTCCAGGCGTGATAGGCCGTGCGGTGCCCGCCGCCGAACAGCTCGGCCGCGGCGCGCAGCGGGGCTTCGGGCACGCCGGTGATGCGTTCCACCTCCCGTGGTGTCCAGGCGTTGCAGGCCTGCGCGAGCAGGTCGAAGGCCGGGCGGCACGCGAGGCGGTGGCCGTTCTTCGCCGTCACTTCGACCGCACCGCGCAGGCGGAAGTGGGCCGAGCCTTGAGCTCGTGCGGCCTGAGCCGTGTCGTAGGGCACGGCCCCCTGGTCCGCGTCGCTCCAGACCAGGAAGCGGTCGCCCTCAGCATCGGGCCGCAGATCGCGCTCGCGCAGCAGATGCCCGTTGTCGTCGCGCACCAGCAGCGGCGCGTTGGTCCAGTCGCGCACGAAGGCCTCGTCGAAGCGCTCGTCCTCGATCAACAGGCGGATCAGCCCGAGCGCGAGCGCCGCATCGGTGCCGGGCCGCACCGGCAGCCACACCTCGGCCTGGCGTGCCAGCGCGGTGGGACGCGGATCGACCACGATCATCCGCGCGCCTTTCGCGCGGCCCTTCGCGATGGCGTTGGCCTGGGCCAGCCAGGTGTTGGTGGGGTTGTGGCCCCACAGCACGATCAGTTCGGCCTGCGCATAGTCGGCCGGCGGCATGCCGCAGCCGAAGGTGAAGGCATGGGCGAAGTCCTTGTGCCAGTTGCAGACCTCGGTCGCGTAGCAGATGTTGGGGCTGCCGAAGAGGCGCACGAAGCGCTCGATCCAGTCGATGCTGTCGGACAGCGGGGTGCCGCTCGGCGTGGTGACCGCGAACACCACCGATTCGGCGCCGCTCTCGGCCTTGATGGCGTCCAGGCGTTGCGCGGTCTCGGCCAGCGCCTCTTCCCAGCCGATGCGCACCCAGCCCGGATCCGGGTCGCCCTTGGGCCGCGTGCGGCGCATCGGATGCAGCACGCGATGCGGGCTGTGCACGAGTTCGGGCGCGGCCTTGCCCTTCATGCACATCGCCTGGCCGGTCGGGTGCGCCGTGTCGGGGCGCACCGACACCAGCATGTCGCCGCGCACCTCGTTGAGCGTGCCGCAGCGCGAGCGGCAGAGCGTGCAGTAGCCGGGCTTTGTTTGCGTCGTGGCCGCGTCCATTCGAATACCCGGTCCGCTCAAGGCATCACGGGGGGCATGTAGCTCAGCGTGCGGCCCAGGAACCACAGCATGAACAGCACCAACGGCGCGTGGACCAGCAACTGCAGGAAGGTGAAGCCGACGATGTCGCGCGCCTTCAGCGAAAGCACGCCCAGCAGCGGCAGCATCCAGAACGGGTTGATCAGGTTGGGCAGCGCCTCGGCCGCGTTGTAGACCTGCACGGCCCATCCGAGGTGGACCTTGAGCTCGTTGGCCGCCTGCATGACGTAGGGCGCCTCGATGATCCACTTGCCGCCGCCCGAGGGAATGAAGAAGCCCAGGATGGCGGAGTACGCGCCCATCACCACCGCGAAGCTGTCGACGCTGGAGATGCTCACGAACAGGTGCGCGATGCGGTCCGACAGCGTGTGGCCGCCGTCGCCCTTGGCGGCGGTCAGCATGGCCGCGATGGCGCCGTAGAGCGGAAACTGGATGATCACGCCCGCGGTCGAGGGCACCGAGCGCGACACGGCGTCGAGAAAGCTGCGCGGGCGCCAGTGCAGCAACATGCCGATCATCAGGAACAGCAGGTTGTAGGTGTTGAGCCCCGCGATCGCGATCAGCGGGCTCTTGGCCATGAACTCCTGCGCGAGCCAGCCGAAGCCCAGCGCGCACAGCAGCAGCGTGAGCAGCGGGCTGCGCTCGAGCCATTCGCCGGGGCGCCGCGCGGCGGTTGCGTCCGTCGCCGGCTTGGCCTCGGCCAGGTCGATGCCCAGGTCCTGCGCCGTGACAGCGCTCTCGGCCGTGGGGGCGGACCACAGCGCGATCGCGACCGAGACGGTGATCAGCACCAGCGCCATCACCATCGACTGCCACAGGAAGATGGTCTGGCTGAACGGGATCACGCCGGTGATGTCGAGGATGCTCTTGGGCAGGCTGGCGGCGTTCGCCTGCAGCTGCGCCGCCGAGGAGCTCAGGCCGAGTGCCCAGGTCGCGCCCAGCCCGAGATAGGCCGCCGCACCGGCGGCGCGGTAGTCCATGCGCAGTTCGGTCCGGCGCGCCAGGGCGCGCACGTAGAGCGCGCTGAAGATCAGCGAGATGCCCCAGTTGAACAGCGACAGGATCATGCTGATCGCCGCCACGTAGGCGATGGCCTGGCGCCCCGAGACGGGCACCGCGGCCAGGCGGCCGATGAAGCGCGCGGCCGGCGGCGAGGTCGCGACCACGTAGCCGCCGATCGCCACCAGTGCCATCTGCATCGTGAAGACGATCAGGCTCCAGAAGCCGTCGCCGAAGGACTTGGCCACGACCAGCGGGCTCGATCCATTGAGCAGCGCCGCGACCGCGACCACCGCCGCCGCGATGGCCGCGAACACGTAGGCATCGGGGAACCAGCGCTCGGCCCAGGCGGTGAAGCGCAGGCCCAGTCGGCTCAGGAGGCCGGGACCCGCGGGGCCGGGGTGCGCGGCGGAAGGGCGCAGGGCGTCTTGCCCGGGGGCTGTTCTCGATGTCGAAGGCATGGTGTCTCCAGTGGCTGGGCCTGGGGCGTCTTTCGCGCCCGGAATGTCGTGCGGGGCGACTATGGGCGAACACCGGAGCCAATTCAAATATTGAATATCAATAGAGTGATATAGGATCGATCTATGTCGATCACGATCAAGCAGCTGCAGCACTTCGTCGCCACGGCCCACACGGGCCAAGTCTCGCGCGCGGCGCAGCGCTGTTATGTGAGCCAGCCTTCGTTGACGACTTCGCTACGCAATCTCGAGACCGCGCTGAAGGTCCAGCTCTTCACGCGGCACTCCGACGGGCTGCGGCTCACGGTGCATGGCGAAGGCTTCCTGCGCCACGCGCAGCACATCCTGCGCACGCTCGAAGTGGCGGTGGAGGAGACCCACGGTTCGGCGTCTTCCGTCGAAGGGCGCGTGCGCATCGCCATCACGGACACGGTGTCCGAATACATGCTGCCGAAGATCATCGGCGCCATGCGGCGGCAACTGCCGCTGATCGAGTTCGAACCGGTCGAACGCAACCGCGAAGAGATCGAGGCGGGGCTGCGCAGCGGCGAGTTCGACCTCGCCGTGGTGCTGGTCTCGAACCTCTTGCAGGCGCCCGACATCCGGCGAGAGAACCTGCTGAAGTCGCAGCGGCGCCTGTGGACCTCGCTCGACCATCCATTGGCGACCGGGCAGTCGGTGTCATTGAAGGAGATCGCGGAGCTGCCCTTCGTGCTGCTCGACATGGACGAGCATGTGGAGACCGTGGGCCGCTACTGGGGCGCGGCCAAGCTCGAGCCCAAGGTCGTGTTCCGTACCAAGTCGATCGAGGCCGTGCGCAGCCTGGTCGCGCAGAACGTCGGCGTGACGATCCTGTCGGACCTGGTGTTCCGCCCGTGGTCGCACGACGGCGGGCGCATTCGCCGCACGGCGATGGCGGGCGCGGTGCCGTCGATGGACCTGGGGCTGGCCTACCGGCGCAGCGGCGTGCTGTCCGAAGCGGTCGCGGCCTGCGCGAGCACCTTGCGGCTGCTGGCCAAGACGGTGACGCGCGAGTCGGATCTGCGGGCCGGCGACGGCCCCTGAATGAAAAAAGCCCCCGCGTCTTTTCGAAACGCGGGGGCTCGATCGCTCAGGCCGGCATGCGGCCGAAGCGGCCGCCGTTGAAGTCGGCCATGGCCTGGCGGATCTCGGCCTCGCTGTTCATCACGAATGGGCCGTAGCCCACCACGGGCTCGTCGATCGGCTCGCCCGACAGCCACAGCACCGTCGCGTCGCTGTTGGCCTCGATCTCCACGCCGCTGCCGGCGGTGTCCAGATGCACCAGCTGCCCCTCGCGCGCGACCGTCTCGCCGTTGACCAGCACCGTGCCGCGCAGCACCACCAGCGCCAGCGTGCGGCCTTCCTTCGCCTCGAAGCGGCCGACGCGGCCCTGGGCGATGCGAAGGTCCCACACGTCCATCGGCGTGAAGGTGCGTGCCGGGCCGCGCTGGCCGTCGAATGCGCCGGCGATCACGCGCACCCGGCCCGCGCCCTCGGGCAAGTCCACCGACGGGATCTGCGCGTCGAGCAGGGTCTGGTAGCCGGGCTCGGCCATCTTGTCCTTCGCGGGCAGGTTGACCCAGAGCTGCACCATCTCCATCGTGCCGCCGCGCTCGGTGAAGGCACGCGAGTGGAACTCCTCGTGCAGGATGCCGCCGCCGGCGGTCATCCATTGCACGTCGCCCGGGCCGATCAGGCCACCCGCGCCGGTGGAGTCGCGATGCTCGACCTCGCCCTGGTAGACGATGGTCACGGTCTCGAAACCGCGGTGCGGATGCTGGCCCACGCCGCGCGGGCGGACGGCCGGTTCGAAGGCGGTCGGCGCCGCATGGTCGAGCAGCAGGAACGGGCTCAGGTGCTTGCCCAGGCCGTCGTAGCCGAACAGCGAGCGCACCGGAAAACCGTCGCCCACCCAGTGCGTGCGAGGGGCGCTGTAGACACCGAGAACCTTCTTCATCTTCATCTCCTTGCGTCGCCAGGACGAGGGTCCTGGCCGATGGATAGAGAATATGGGTTGAACGATGGATGCGGTAGATGGCGATATTTGCCATCAGCGTTCTATTTCGTGAACGATGAGGGCGCGAACGATGAAGGACCTGAACGACCTCTACTACTACGTGCAGGTGGTGGACCACGGCGGCTTCGCGCCCGCGGGCCGCGCGCTGGGCATGCCCAAGTCCAAGCTCAGCCGGCGCATCGCGCTGCTCGAGGAGCGCCTGGGCACGCGCCTGATCCAGCGCTCGACGCGGCGCTTCGCCGTCACCGAGCCGGGCCAGACCTACTACGGCCACTGCAAGGCGATGCTGGTCGAGGCCGAGGCGGCCGACGAGGCCATCGCGCTGACCCAGGCCGAGCCGCGCGGCGTGGTGCGCATGACCTGCCCGGTGGCGCTGCTCGACACGCACGTCGGCGACATGGTGGCGGCCTTCATGGTTGCGCACCCGCGCGTGCAGATCCACCTCGAGGAAACCAACCGCCGCGTGGACGTGGTGGGCGAGGGCGTCGACGTCGCCATCCGCGTGCGGCCGCCGCCGATCGAGGACAGCGAACTGGTGATGCGCGTGCTCGCCGAGCGCGGGCAGTGCCTGGTGGCGCATCCGCAGCTGCTGTCGGGCGGCATCCCTCGCGTGCCAGCGGACCTCGCGGGCCTGCCGAGCATGGACCTCGGCCTGCCGCAGCACGAGCACGTGTGGACCCTGATCGGCCCTGATGGCGCGCAGGCCGCCGTCCGCCACCAGCCGCGCCTCGTCACGCGCGGCATGCTCGCGCTGCGCGCCGCGGCCCTCGCGGGCGTGGGCGTCGTGCAACTGCCCTCGATGATGGTGCGCGAGCAGATCGCGCGCGGCGAGCTGATCCACGTGATTCCGGGCTGGGCGCCGCGGCGCGAGATCATCCATGCGGTGTTCGCTTCGCGGCGCGGGCTGCTGCCGGCGGTGCGGGCGCTGGTGGACTTCCTGGCGGAGCGTTTCGCGGCGCTGGACGAGGACTGAAGCAAGCCGCCTTACACGCACCCCGTGCGCGGGCAATGCGCCGCCGATACGATGACCGCCTGTTCGTCGCCCCGTCGAACGATGGTGCAGCGCTCCCGCCGTCCCGCGCGAAGCGCCCGATGCCAGCCACCTCGCACCCGTCGCGAGCCAGCCCGCCCCTGAAGCCCTTCAGCATCTGCCATCGGCGCGGCGATCCCCTCGTTTCAAAGTCAAAGGACGCCGAGATGCACCCGGATACCGCCATGCTTCGCCCGAGCCGGCGCGAAGCCCTCGACCTGCTGCTGCAACGCCATTCCCCCTGGCCGCTGACCGATCCCGCACCGCCGCAACGGGAGCTCGACCTCGTCTTCCAGGCCGCGCTGCGCGCGCCCGACCACGGCCAATTGCAACCCTGGCGCTTCATCACCATCCGCGGCGATGCCCGCATCGCGCTCGGCGAGGTGTTCGCACGAGCCGCGCGGCAACGCGATCCCGAAGAAGACGGCGAGCGCTTCCGCAACAAGGCGATGGCCGCGCCGCTGCTGATCGCGCTCTGCGCGCGCGTGCTGGCGCCGCACAAGATCCCCGAGTCCGAACAGGTGCTCGCGGTCGGCGCCGCCGCGATGAACATGCTCAATGCGTTGCACCTGCTGGGCTATGGCGGCTTCTGGGCCACCGGGCTCAACAGCTACGACCCGAATGTGCGTGGCGCGCTGGGCCTGGGCGAGTCGGACCGGCTGCTGGGCTTCCTCTACGTCGGCACGCCGAAGGAGGCGACGCGCGCGCCCGAGCGCCACGCGCCCGAAGCCTTCGTGCGCGAATGGACGAGCCCGGCGATCGACGCGGCCCGCTGAAATTTCTTCGCGCGGCGGCCCCGGATCGCGCCGGGCATCTGTACCATTCAGCCCCTCCCACGAATGCCATCCGCCGTGCGGTCCTCGACCGCCACCGCACGTGCCCCCACGCTTGACTGCCGCCATCCGCCACACCCGCCGCCGCGCGCCCACGTCCCCGCACGAGGGTCGACGCGCATGAAGTCCCGCCGCACCGCCCCCGCGCCCGAGCAGTTGCTGCTGCCCGGCATCGACGCACCGCCGCCACCGCTGCGCACGCGTGAGCGCGCCACGCCCGGCCAACGCGCGCCGCGCAAGCCGCCGCCGGCGCATGTGCTGTTCTTCGCGCTCCATCCCGGCGAAGAAGATGCCGCGCGCATCGCGGCCTGGAGCGCGCAATGGCATGCGGAACGGGACCTCCGCGCCATGCATGTGGAGCCCGACCGGCTGCATGTCACGCTGCATGACCTGGGTGAGCACGACGAGCTGCCGCGCGACAGGGTCGAGCTCGCGATCGCGGCCGCCTCGCGGCTGCACCTGCCGCGCTTCGAGGTGGCGTTCGACGGCGTGATGCGCTTCGCCAAGGGCGCCTGCGTGCTGCTCGGTGGCGACAACGGCGAAGTGGCCGCGCTCGCGGCCTTCAGGCAGCGCCTGGGCGAGGTGCTGGCCGACGCGGGCTTCGCGCCCAAGCGCGCCTTCACGCCGCACCTGACGGTGTCGTACCTGCGCGGCGCGATGGAACCGGCCACGGTCGAGCCGGTGCGCTGGACCGCCGCGAGCTTCGCGCTGATCGACAGCCGGCGCGCCGAGGGCGTGCACGAGGTGCTGGGCCGCTGGGCGCTGCCGGGCTGACGCCGGCGTCAGAAGTTCGCGCGCATGCCCACGGTCAGCAGGCCGGCCTTGGCGTGCTTCGAGACCTTGCCGAAGTAGTCGTAGTCGGCGGTGATCGAGAGATTGCGCGTCACCGCGTACTCGGCGCCGAAGCCGGCCATCAGGCCCGTGCCGTTGCCGCCGATGCTCTCGCCGCCGAACAGGCGGTGGTTGTTGCCGGCCGAGACCCGGCCATGCGCCACGCCGAGCCGGCCGTTGAGCGCGAACGATTCGCCCAGCGGCAGCCGCGCGGTGGCGGCCGCGTAGAACACCTGGCCGGTGCCGTTCTCGAGCACCGAGTTCGCGCCGAACACGCTGTAGCTGGTGTTCCACTGCTTCACGCGGCCCAGCCGCGCATAGCCGCCTTCCACGCCGAAGGTGTCGGTGAAGCGGTAGCCGCCATAGACCTTGAACGCAGTGCCGCTCTTGCTGTTCTTCTCGCCGCCCCAGGGCACGGGCACGCGCGAGGACGAGGGCAGGCTGTAGCTCGAGCGGCCGATGGCGCCGCCGACGTACAGGCGCGTGGGTTCCTTGCCGTACTCGGCGGCGCCGGCCTTCATCGACGCGGCGGCGCCCAGCAGCAGGGCGGACAGGAGAAGGGTGGTGCGCAGGGACGAGGTCTTCGGAAGCGAGGCGGGGTTCGAATGCATGGAATGCCTGGAAAAGTGGGATGAAAAAGAAGGGAGCCAACGGCGGCACGCGGTGCGCCGGTGGTTGCGTTCATTCTCGAAACCGAGCCTGAAGAAAGGCTGCGCCTCCCCTGAAGGCTTCGTGAAGGTGGCCGCCGCACAAAGCTTCAAGACGCGGCCTGCACCGAGGGCTAAGGTGCCACGCCATTCCCCACCCATTCATGCATTCACGGAGACACGGTTGACTGACATCGGACCCCTCGGATTCATCGGACTCGGCGTCATGGGCCAGCCCATGGCGCTCAACCTCGCGCGCGCGGGCACGCCGCTCGTCGTGTGGAACCGCTCGCCCGCGCGCGCAGAGCCCTTGCGCGAAGCCGGCGCGCAGGTCGCCGACACGCCCGCGCAGGTACTGCGCCGCACGCGCATCGCGATCCTGATGCTGGCCCACGGCGAGGCGATCGACGAGGCGCTGGGCCGCGGCACGCCGGCCTTCGCCGACAACGTGGCGGGGCGCACCATCGTCCACATGGGCACCACCTCGGCCGCGTATTCGCAGGGGCTGGCCGACGCGGTCCGCGCCGCGGGCGGGCGCTATGTCGAGGCGCCGGTCTCGGGTTCGCGCAAGCCGGCCGAGGCCGGGCAACTGGTGGCGATGCTGGCCGGCGACGCCGACGCGGTGGATGCGGTGCGGCCACTGCTCAAGCCCATGTGCCACGAGACCGTGGTCTGCGGCCCGGTGCCGCAGGCGCTGCTGATGAAGCTCTCGGTCAACCTGTTCCTGATCACCATGGTCACGGGCCTTGCGGAGGCCTTCCATTTCGCCGACCGCCACGGGCTCGACACGCGCAAGCTGGTGTCGGTGCTCGAGGCCGGGCCGATGGCCAGCGCCGTGTCGCGCGTGAAGGCGCAGAAGCTGCTCGCGCGGGACTTCGAGGTGCAGGCCTCGATCGTCGACGTGCTCAAGAACAACCGGCTGGTGGCCGAGGCGGCGCGCGCGGCCGGCGTGGCCTCGCCGCTGCTCGATGCCTGCCATGCGCTCTATGGCGAGACGCAGGCGCTGGGCCTGGGCGCGCTCGACATGGCGGCCGTGGTGCGCGCGATCGAGGCGCGCACCGATGCGGGCGCGCGCTGATCAGCCCAGCGCCGCGCTCCAGCGCGCGGGCGTGAGGCCGTAGGCCTGCTTGAACTGGCGCGACATGTGGCTCTGGTCGGCGAAGCCGGCCGCGTCGGCCGCATCGGCCAGCGAGCTGCCGCGCCGCAGCAGCCGGCGCACCGCGTCGAGCTGGCGCAGCGTGCGGAAGCGGCTCGGACTGGTGCCGAAGGCCGCGCGGAACTGGCGCGCGAGCGACCAGCGGTCGAGGCCGGAGAGCCGCTCGAGCGCCGCCATCTCTGGGCGTTCGGTCGGCGTGGCGGCGATGTGGTCGCGCACTCGTCCGAGGCCGGCGAGCTCGAGCGAACCGGGCGCCCGGGGCTGACCCGAGGCGGCATTGGCCAGCAACTGCGCCACCGCGACCGCCAGTTCGGTGCGCAGCACCTCGTCGTCGATCGCGGCATCGAAGTCCCAAATCTCGCGCGCGCCGCCGAGAGCCCGCAGCCGCGCCGCATCGAGCACCGGCTGCGCCACGAAGGGCAGCGGCCTGCCATGCAGCGCGTTCTGCACCAGCGCGGGATCGACGTAAAGGATGCGGTAGCCGAAGCCGTCGTCGGTGCCCGCGCCGCCATCGTGCAACTCGTCGGGGTGCAGCACGTGGCACTGGCCCGGCAGGCACTGCTGCTGCGTGCCGCGGTAGCGAAAGCGTTGCACGCCCGCGAGCGTGATGCCGATCGCGTAGGTGTCGTGGCGGTGCGGCGAGAAGGCCTGGCCGTGCAGGTGGGCCTCGAGGCGTTCGATGCCTTCGGTGCCGGGGGCGATCCGGATGCGGGGGGAGGGCGCCATCGTGATGCGGAAAAGGGCGGTGGCCGTGTTTGTACGCCGAACCCGAAGACCGTGCTCAGTCGCCGTCGGCGAACTGGTCGAACAGCAGGCCGCGCAGCCACTGGTTGCCCGGATCGCGGTGCAGCTTGGCGTGCCAGAACAGGTTGATCGCGATCTGCGGCAGCGCCACCGGGTGCGGTCGCCACACCAGCCCGAAGGGCTCGGCGATGCTCTGCGCGAGCCGCTCGGGCACGGTGGCGATCATGTCGCCCGAACGCAGGATGTGGCCGATGGCCACGAAGTGCGGCACGCGCAGCCGGATGCGCCGCTGGATGCCCTGCGCGGCCATCACGTCGTCGGCCTTGCCGTGGCCGGTGCCCGCGGCCTGCACCAGCACGTGGTCGGCCGCGACGAAGTCCTTGAGCGACACGCTGCGCTTCTTCGCGAGCGGGTGGCTGCCGGCGAACAGGCACACGTAGCGCTGGCGGAACAACCGGCGCTGGAACACGCCCGACTTGAGCTGCGGCAGCAGCCCGATCGCCAGGTCGACATGGCCGGCCTCGAGCTCCTCGCGCAGGTTGGTGGCCGTGTTGTTGCGCACGGTGCTGATGGTCACGCCCGGCGCGACCGCGGACAGCGCGGCCATCAGCTTCGGCGTGAAGTAGATCTCGCCGATGTCGGTCATCGCGAGCGCGAAGGCCCGCGTGCTGGTGGCGGGGTCGAACACCACCTGCTGGTTGAGCGCGGTGTGCAGCGCGCCCATCGCATAGGCCACCGGCTCGGCCAGCTGCAGCGCGAAGGGCGTGGGCTCCATGCCGCGCGCGGTGCGCAGGAACAGCTCGTCGCCCAGCAGCTTGCGCAGCCGCGCGAGCGCGTTGCTGATCGCGGGCTGCGACAGGCCCAGCGAGGCGGCCACGGCCGACACGCGCTTCTCGGCCAGCATGCGGTCGAACACCAGCAACAGGTTGAGGTCGATGTCCTTGAGCTGCATGCCAGACCTTTATTCATTTCGGTGATGAAGAGGATTCACGGAATTCTATTGGTCAATCGGCGACGGCCGCGCATCATCCGTCCCCGAGACAACCGGCGCACCGCGCCCGCCCACGAGAAGAACATCCGATGGACCTGCACATCCACCCCCTGGCCCGCACGCTCGAGGTTCGCCCCGGCGCGAACCTGCTCGAGGTGCTGCGCGATCACCATGTGCCGGTGTCGTACAGCTGCATGGCCGGGCGCTGCGGCACCTGCCGCTGCAAGCTGGTGTCGGGCCAGGTGCTCGACGCGGGCCAGGACGCCATCCGTCCCGATGGCCAGGGCGAGCGCTACGTGCTGGCCTGCCAGGCCACCCTGACCGAGAGCTGCGCGATCGAGATCCCCGAGCCCGACGAGGTGGTGGTGCATCCGGCGCGGGTGCTCAAGGCCACGGTGACTGGCATCGAGACGCTGACCCACGACATCCGTCGCCTGCGCCTCAAGCCCAACAAGCCGCTCGAGTTCTCGCCGGGCCAGTACGCGCAATTGCAGTTCGCGCCGGGACTCGCGCGGCCGTATTCGATGGCGGGCCTGAGCCGCGACGACGAACTCGAGTTCCACGTGCGCCGCGTGCCCGGCGGGCGCGTCACCGCGCATGTGTTCGAGCAACTGCGCGTGGGCGACGCGGTGCGCGTCAGCGGGCCGCTGGGCACCGCCTACCTGCGCACGAAGCACCGCGGGCCGATGCTCTGCGCGGCCGGCGGCACCGGACTGGCGCCGATCCTGTCGATCGTGCGCGGCGCCATCGAGGCCGGGCTCACGCAGCAATCGATCCACCTCTACCTCGGCGTGCGCTCGGGGGCCGACGTCTATGGCCTCGCCGAGCTGCGCGAATTGCAGGCGCTGCATCCCCGCCTGACGGTGCAGGTGGTGGTGGTCGCCGGCCCGGCCGAGGCCGGCCAGCGCCTGGGCCTGATCACCGACGCGATCCGCGCCGACTGGCCCGGCAGCCTCGAGGGCTGGCGCGCCTACCTCTGCGGCTCGCCGCCGATGGTCGAGGCCGTGACGCAACTGGTGCGCGGCCGCGGCCTCGCGCCCGAGCAGATCCATGCCGATGCCTTCTACCTGCAAGGCACCTGAAGAATTGCCGGAAAGACAAGGAGACCCGCGATGACAACGCAAGCCGTGTTCCCCATCGAGCTGCGCTGGGAGAACGAGCAGACCAGCCGCATCCCGTTCAAGGCCTACACCGACGAGGAACTGCACCGGAAGGAGCTGCAGCGCTTCTTCTACGAGAAGCACTGGTGCTACGTCGGCCTCGAGGCCGAGATCCCGAACCCCGGCGACTTCAAGCGCACCGCCATCGGCGAGCGCTCGGTGATCCTGGTGCGCGACATGGAGGGCGAGATCCACGTGGTGGAGAACGTCTGCGCGCACCGCGGCATGCAGTTCTGCCGCGAGCGCCAGGGCAACCGCAAGGATTTCGTCTGCCCCTACCACCAGTGGAACTACTCGCTCAAGGGCGACCTGCAGGGCGTGCCGTTCCGCCGCGGCGTGAAGCAGGACGGCAAGGTCAACGGCGGCATGCCCGGCGACTTCAAGCTCGAGGAGAACGGCCTCAACAAGCTCAAGGTGGCGCGGCGCGGCGGCGTGGTGTTCGCCTCCTTCGACCATGGCATCGAGTCCTTCGAGGACTTCCTCGGCCCCGAGATCTTGCGCTACTTCGACCGGTTGTTCGACGGCCGCAAGCTCACCATCCTCGGCTACAGCCGCCAGCGCATCCCCGGCAACTGGAAGCTGATGCAGGAGAACATCAAGGACCCGTACCACCCGGGCCTGCTCCACACCTGGTTCGTGACCTTCGGGCTCTGGCGCGCCGACAACAAGTCGGAGCTCAAGATGGATGCGCGCGGGCGCCACGCCGCGATGATCTCCACGCGCGGCAGCGCGGGCAAGGCCGCGCAGGTGACGCAGGTCTCCAGCTTCAAGGAGAGCATGCAGCTCAAGGACCCGCGCTTCCTCGACATCGTGCCCGAGCCCTGGTGGGGCGGGCCGACCGCGGTGATGATGACGCTGTTCCCGAGCCTGATCCTGCAGCAGCAGGTCAACAGCGTGTCGACGCGCCACATCCAGCCCGTGGGCCACGATGCCTTCGATTTCGTCTGGACCCATTTCGGCTTCGAGGACGACAGCGAGGAGATGACGCAGCGCCGCCTGCGCCAGGCCAACCTGTTCGGGCCGGCGGGCTTCGTGTCGGCCGACGACGGCGAGGTGATCGAGTTCTCGCAGCAGGGCTTCGAGCAGAAGCCCTACCACCGCACGCTGGCCGAGCTCGGCGGGCACGAGGTCGAGAACACCGACCACATGGTGACCGAGACGCTGATCCGCGGCATGTACCGCTACTGGCGCGAAGTGATGGAGGCCGCATGAAGCAGCTCGACCCCGCCGCCTACCTCGAGCTGGCCCGGCTCTATGCGGCCTATGCCCATGCGGTCGATTCGGGCCAGTGGAGCCTGTGGCCGGCCTTCTTCACCGAGCAGTGCAGCTACCGGCTGCAGCCGCGCGAGAACCACGAGCGCGGCCTGCCGCTGGCCACGCTGTCCTTCGAGAGCCGCGGCATGCTCGAGGACCGCGTCTACGGCATCCAGGAGACGCTGTTCCACGACCCCTACTACCAGCGCCACGTGGTCGGGCTGCCGGTGGTGCACGGCGTCGACGACGACGGCACCATCCGCAGCGAGGCCAACTACGCGGTGTTCCGCACCAAGCTCGACGGGCCCTCGACCGTGTTCAACGTGGGCCGCTACATCGACCGCGTGGTGTCCACGCCCGAAGGCCTGAAGTTCGCGTCGCGCCTGTGCGTGTTCGACAGCGAAATGATCCCGAATTCCATCATCTATCCGATCTGAGCCATGCAGGACAAAGAACCCGAGACCCACGGCGCGCCGCTGCGCCGCTTCACCGACCCGGCCTACCGGCCACTGTGCGCCAACCTCGCCGAGGTGCGCGAGAACATCGACGCGCTCGACCGCAAAATCGTCGCGCTGCTGGCCGAGCGCGGCCGCTACGTGAAGGACGCGGCGCGCTTCAAGCGCGATGCCTTCCAGGTCTCGGCGCCCCAGCGCCAGCAGGAAGTGATCGACAAGGTAAGGGCGCTGGCCGAGCAGGAGGGCGCCTATCCCGAGGTGGTGGAGGCCGCCTACCGCGCATTGATCGCGGGCTTCATCGCGCGCGAGCAGCAGGATCACCTGGGCATGATGGACGTGGAGGCGCGGCCATGAAAACCTTGCTCGTGTTCGCGGCCACGGCCGCCATCGCCATCACGGCCCAGGCCCAGGACTGGCCGCAGCGCCCCGTGCGCGTGATCGTGCCCTTCGCCGCGGGCGCCTCGCCCGACATCCTCGCGCGCATCGTCAACGACAAGCTCGCCTCGCGCATCGGCCAGCCGCTGATCGTGGAGAACAAGCCCGGCGCGGGCGGCAACAGCGGCACCGACCAGGCCTCGAAGGCCGCGCCCGACGGCTACACCTTCCTGCTCTCGGTCAACGCGCCGCTGGTCTACAACACCATCCTCTACAAGAACCTGCCCTACGACCCGTTCAAGGACCTGGTGCCGGTGTCGCTCGCGGCCACCACGCCCAATGTGTGCGCGGTGTCGAACGGCATGAACGTCGACTCGGTCAAGTCCTGGCTCGAGGCGCTGAAGCGCAACCCCGGCCAGTTCAACTTCGCCTCGACCGGCAACGGCTCGATCTCGCACCTGGGCGTGGAACTCATCAAGCTCAAGACCCGGTCCTTCGCGGTCCACATTCCCTATGCGTCCTCGGGCCAGGCCGTCACCGCGATCATCCAGGGCGACGTGCAGTTCGCCTGCCTGCCGCCGGTGTCGGTGATGCCGCAGGCCAAGGCCGGCCGGCTCAAGGCCATCGCCGTGACCTCGGCCGAGCGCTCGGGGCTGCTGCCCGAGCTGCCGACCCTGCGCGAATCGGGCCTGCCCGACATCCAGGCCGTGCCGTGGTTCGCCTACATGGCGCCCAAGGGCACGCCCGATGCGATCGTGCAGCGCATGAGCCGCGAGATCGCCGCGGTGCTCAAGGACCCCGAGGTGCTAAAGCGCCTGCAGACCGCGTACTTCGATCCCGTGGGCAGCACGCCCGAGGCGCTCTCGAAGTTCATGGGCGAGGAACTGCGGCGCTGGAAGCCGGTGATCGAGCGCACGGGCCTCAAGCCCGACTGACAGCCACCCACGCCACGAAGGAAAAGAACATGACCACGATCACCTGGATCGACGCCGCGGCGGTGGACGACGTCCCCGCCGACGACGTGATCGGCATCGACGTGCAGGGCCGCGACATCGCGCTCTACGGCACCGAGGACGGCATCCATGCCACCGACAACATCTGCACCCACGGCCATGCGCGGCTGTGCGACGGCTTCCTCGAGGGCCACGAGATCGAGTGCCCGCTGCACCAGGGCCGCTTCGACGTGCGCAGCGGCAAGGCGATGTGCGCGCCGCTCACCGAGGACCTGCGCAGCTACCCGGTGAAGATCGAGGACGGGCGGGTCTACCTCGCGTTCGAGGCCTGAACGGCGGCGGGCAGCTGGCGCTCGCGGCGCCGGCGCCTGGCCTTCGACGGATGCCACTGGTGCGTCGAGGCCTTGAAGGCCGGCCGCTCGAGCGCCATCGCCTCGAGGAAGCGCGGGCCGAGCTGCAGCCGCGGCGTGGCCAGCGAGGGATCGAAGTCGGCCTCGACGCGGCCCACGTCGGGCACGCGCGCATAGCGCAGCACGCGGTAGCCGGCATCGACCAGCAGCGCATCGTGGGCCTCGCGCAGCGCGCGTTCCTTGCGGCCGGCCTTCTCGTCGAGTCCGACCACGGCCACCACCTCGAAGTTGCGGTCGCAGATGACGAAGTCGGCGATCTTGCGGCCGAAGCCGCTGCGCGCGGCGCGGGTGCGCGCGGTGAGCAGGGCGCCGAAGCTCACCTGCGGCAGTACCACGAGGTCGGGCAGCGTCTGCACCAGGCGGTGGTACATGGCCTGCTGGCGTTCGTTGAGCGGCGCGCGCGGACGCGGGCGTTCGACGAAACCGCCGCGGCTGTCGTTGCGCTTCTGCGCGATCAGCACGACCAGGAGCAGGGCGAGGGTCGCCAGAACGACCACGAATAGAAATGTATTCATCTGTAACTCTCCTTCAGCGGCGAGTCTCGCACGAGTGAAAGCGAGGGCCTTGGCAAGCCCCTCGAAGCCTCGGACCAGGGCTTGCGCGCGGCCTCTGTTGCGGCTGCATTTCGCGGGCTCTGTATCTGTTCGCGGCGCGCCGGTGCGGCGAAGATGGCGCCTTTTCTTTCAGCTGGAAATTCCGCCCATGACCGCCTCCGCCCATCGCCAACAGACCGCCGACCGCATCGCCGCCGAGCTCGGCCACAGCTTCGAGGGCGAGATCCGCGTCGGCGGCCACTATGCGTCGGCCGTGCGCGACGGCAACACCGTCTACATCAGCGGCCAGGTGCCGCGCGTGGGCACCACGGTGATGGTCAAGGGCCGCGCGGGCGATACCGTGTCGCTCGAGCAGGCGCGCGAGGGCGCGCAGATCTGCGCGCTGCGCGCGCTCGCGATCCTGCGCCGCGAGCTCGGCTCGCTCGACGCGGTGCGCCAGGTGCTGCGCGTGGGCGTGTTCGTGCAGTGCAGCGCCGACTTCACGCTGCACAGCGAGGTGGCCGACGCGGCCTCGGACCTGCTGCACGAGGTGTTCGGCGACGCGGGCGTGCATGTACGCACGGCGGTCGGCGTCTATGCGCTGCCGAAGAACGCGACGGTCGAGGTCGAGATGACCGTCGCGGTCGACTGACTCAGCGCAGCAGCAGGTCCGCCACTTCCTGCGCCAGGGTCGCCACGGTGCGCGGCGCGCAGCCCTCGGCGTTGTTGCTCACGGTGACGAAGGCGTTCTGCCCGGCCTTCACGGTGCCCGCGATCACGCGCGCCAGCGCCTGGCGCGTCTCGGGATCGGGGTCGACGATCTTGTCGAACGGGCCGTAGAGCTTCTCGGCGTCCTCGTAGCCGTAGCGGCCGTGGCGCCGGTGCAGGTTCCAGCGGCACACCAGCGGGCGCGGCCACAGCGCGCGCAGCATCGGCAGCTGGTCCTCGATCGGCGGCATCTTCGCGTGCAGGCCCAGGCACCAGGTGGCGCCCACGCTGCGCAGCATGGCGGCGAACTCGGGCGTCATGAGCTGCGGGTCGCGCACCTCGACCGCGACCACCGCGTCGGGCGCGGTCGGCGTGAGCGGCGGCAGCGCGGCGATCATCGCGGCGAGGCGCTCGAGCAGCAGCGGCACGTCGGCCAGCACGGGCCGCGGCAGCGGGCTCAGCTGGAACACCAGCGCGCCGATGCGGTGGCCCAGGCCCTGCAGCGCGGGCTCGGCGAATTCGCGTACCGCGAGCTCGGCGCTGAGGAAGGCCGGATTGATCTGCGTGCCGCGGCCGCTCTCGTCGCGCACCGTGGCATCGGTCACCACGCTCGGCGCCTTCACCACGAAGCGGAAGTCGTCGGGCACCATCGCGGCATAGCGCGCGTACTGGCTCGCGGTGAGCGCGCGGTAGAAGTTGCGGTCCAGGCTCACGGTGCGGAACAGCGGATGCTGGCCATAGGCCGCGAGCCCGTTCTTCGACAGCACGGCCTCGGCGTACTCGCCGTCCCACACGAGGCCGGCCCATCCCGGGTAGTTCCACGACGAGCCGCCGAAGCGCAACTGCGGCGGCAGCTGCAGCGCGAGGTCGACCAGCGCGGGATCGGCGGGCGCCGGCTGCACGGTGCCGCCGCGCGATTTCTTCGGAGCCGGCGCATCGTCCGCGGGCGCGGGCGGCGCCGAAGGGGGAGATCCGGGGAGGTCGGGGAAAAGATGGTCCTGCATTGCACTGATGCCTCGGGCGCGCATTCTCGCCCGGCCGGCGCCTGCCTGCCGGGCACAATCCGCGCCATGAAACAGTGGTTGCGCACCCGCGGCGGATGGTGGCTGGCCTGGCTGGCGCTGTCGGCCATGGGCGCGGTCTGGCTCGCGCGCGCGGAGATCGAGCGGCTGCACCAAGCCTTCGACACCGACGCGCGCATCGCGCACCGCCTGATGAGCCAGCAGGTGGTGCAGTACGACGCGGTGCTGGCCACGCTCGCATTGCTCGAGCCCGCGAGCGGCGGTGGCGCCGACCGTCCAGAGCAGCGGCTGCCCGCCGTGTACTCGTCGATCCTCGGCGTGCAGCGGCGCGCGCGCGGCGAGGCCTGGCCGCCGGGGCCGCAGGCCGAGGCGCTGGCGCGGGCCGAGGCGCGCTCGCGCGAACTGCATCGCGCAGAGTTCGCGGCGCTCGACCTGCCGCACGGGCGCTACCTGCTGGCGATCGGCGCCGACCCGGTGAGCTATGCGCTGGCCATCGACCTCGCGGGCACGGTGCCCTGGCGCGACTGGCCCATGAACCCGCAGCAAAGCCCCGTGCGATTGAGCCTGCAGCGCGATGGCCAGCAACTGGTGCTGCAGCCGGGGCGCATCGGCGAGGGCGGCTGGCGCTTCGACTTCACCAAGGTGCTGGCCTCGCCGAGCCAGCCCTTCGACCTCGTCGCGCAGCGCCAGGTGGGCTGGTCCGAGCTGCCCTGGCGCGCGATCGCGCTGTGGACGCTGGCGATGGCGCTGCTGGTCGCGGGCCTGTGGACCGCAAGGCGCCAGCGCGTGGCGCGCCGCCGCGCGGAAGAACTGCTGCGCCTGGGCCAGGTCGCGCGGCTCAATGCGCTCGGCGAGCTGTCGGCCGGCCTCGCGCACGAACTCAACCAGCCGCTGACGGCCGTGCTCGCCAATGCGCAGGCCGCGCGCCGGCTGCTCGACGAGGATCCGCCCGACATCGCCACCGCGCGTGGCGCCATGGGCCAGGCGGTCGAACAGGCGCGGCGCGCCGCCGGCGTGGTGGGGCGGCTGCGGCGCGTGATCGAGCGGCCCGAGGCCGGCGGCGAACTGCGCCCGCTGGCGCTGCACGAGGTGGTGCGCGATGCGATGCACCTGCTGGCGCCCGAGTTCGAGCAGCGCGGCGTCGCCGTGCGCTTCGATGCCGCGGCCCAGCCGCCGCTGCGCGTGCTCGGCGAGCCGGTGGCGCTCGAGCAGATCGTGCACAACCTGCTGATGAACGCGCTGCAGGCGCTCGAGGGCGTGCCGGCGGGCGAACGGCGCATCGAGGTCGAGCTCGCGCGCCAGGGCCAGGAAGGCACGCTGGCCATCGTCGACAGCGGCCGGGGCATCGCGCCCGAGGCCTTGCCGCGGCTGTTCGAACCCTTCTTCAGCACGCGCGAAGGCGGCCTGGGACTGGGCCTGAGCCTCAGCGAGACGCTGGCCAGCGGCATGGGCGGCAGCCTCGAGGCCGCCCATGCGCTGCCGCGCGGCGCGCGCTTCACCCTGCGGCTGCGGCTGGAAGAAAGCGCCCGATGAACGTCCAGCCCCAATCCCCGCTGGTGCACCTGATCGACGACGACCAGGCCGTGCGCGAGAGCCTCGCGCTGCTGATCGGCACCGTGGGCCTGCGCGTGCAGGCCTGGGCCGATCCGCAGGCCTTCCTCGCGGGCTTCGACCGCACGGGCATCGGCGCGATCGTGCTCGACGTGCGCATGCCCGGCATCGGCGGACTGACCGTGCTCGACCGGCTGGTGGCGCAGGGCGTGGACCAGCCCGTGATCATGCTGACCGGCCATGGCACGGTCGAGATGTGCCGCCGTGCCTTCAAGGCCGGCGCGGCCGAGTTCCTCGAGAAGCCGGTCGACGACGAACAACTGCTCGAGGCGCTGCAGCAGGCAGTGCGCCAGCACGTGCGCTCGCGCGAGCGTTCGCAGGCCGACCAGGCGGCGCGCGAGCGGGTGGCGCAACTGTCGGAGCGCGAGCGCGAGGTGCTGGCCTTCATCGTCGCCGGCCTCACCAACAAGGAGATCGCGCGCGAGCTCGCGCTGTCGCCGCGCACGGTGGAGACGCATCGCGCGAACCTGTTCGCCAAGCTCGAGAGCGATTCGCTGGCGCAACTGATCCGGCGCTACGCGCTGCTGGTCGATAGCGAGGCTCCGTAGAACTACGGAGCGCGCCCCGCAGCCGTACGAATGGCCGCGCCGACGCGCCTTTCCTACAGTGGCGCAGCCGCCGGCAACGGGCCGGCGCCACTCACTGGAGACCCCTTCATGCATTCGTCGCTTCGCCTCGCCACCCTCGCTGCCGCCGTCGTCGGCCTGGCCGCATCCACCCTGGCCCAGGCCCAGACCGCCGCGCCCGCCGCGGTGCGCACCGAGCGCAACATCTCGCTCGCGCTGGCCAACCAGATCGCCGCCGAGGCCGTCGCCGCCTGCGCCGCCAACGGCTACAACGTGGCCGCCACCGTGGTCGACCGCGCCGGCACCGTGCGCGCCGTGCAGCGCGCCGACAACGCCGGTCCGCACACGCTGGCCTCGAGCGAGCGCAAGGCCTGGACCTCGGCCTCGGCCAAGAGCCCCACGCAGGCCATGATGGAGAACGCGCAGAAGAACCCCGGCGCCGCGAACCTGGTCTACCTGCCGGGCTTCCTGCTGCTGGGCGGCGGCGTGCCAGTGAAGTCGGGCAACGAGGTGATCGGCGCGGTGGGCGTGGGCGGCGCGCCCGGCGGCCACCTCGACGAACAGTGCGCGAACGCCGCGCTCGAGAAGGTCAAGGGCCTGCTGGGATGAGAACGGCGCGCGCGCTTCGGCTCGCCGCCGGTCTGGCGCTCGCGCTGGTCGCGGGCGTGCCGGGCGCGGCCGGGGCCCAGGTCGCGCCCACCGTGGCCGAGGCCAAGGCCTACGAGGGCCTGCACCGCGCGGCCTGGCAGGGCGACCTGCCGCGGCTGCGCACGCTGGTCGCGGGCGGCGCCAGGCTCGATGCGCGCGATGCACGCGGCCGCACGGCGCTGCAGGTGGCCACGCATGCGCGCCAGCGCGAGGCGATCCGCCTGCTGGCGCAGGCCGGTGCTTCGCTCGACGTGCTCGAGGACGACCGCTACGACGCCGTGACCATCGCCGCGGTGGCCGACGACCCGGCCACGCTGGCGCTGCTGCTGTCGCTGGGCGCGAGCGCGAAGCAGGTCACGAGCCGCTACGACGGCACCGCGCTGATCGCGGCCGCGCACCTGGGCCACGACGAGGTGGTGCGCCAGCTGATCGCGGCCGGCGCGCCGCTCGACCATGTCAACAACCTGCACTGGACCGCCGCCATCGAGGCGGTGGTGCTGGGCGATGGCGGCGAGCGGCACCAGCGCACGCTGGCCGCGCTGATCGGCGCGGGCGCGAATCTCTCGCTGGCCGACCGGCAGGGGCGCACGCCGCTGCAGCTCGCGGTGGCGCGCGGCTATACGGCGATGGCCGATCAACTGAGGGCCGCGGGCGCGCGCTAGTTGCGAGGGAGAATCGGGCTTTTGCTGCCCGAGACTCCGCCATGCCGCTTTCCGTCGACACCACCGCCCGCGCGAAAGGCCGCTGAGATGCGCGGCCTCGGACTGATCGGCCTCGTGATCGCGCTCGCAATCGTCGCGCTGGTCGCGAAGAAGCAGTTCGCCGGCACGGCCGCGCCCGTCTCCGCCGATGGCTCGACGGCCCCGGCCCCGGTGCGCGACCAGGCCCGCCAGGTGCAGGACCAGTACAGGCAGGCCCTCGACGCCGCGATGCAGCAGTCGCAACGCAAGATGCCCGATGACGAGTGAGCCCTTGACCGACGACGGCTTCATGGCGCTCGCGCTCGCCGAGGCGCGGCGCGCGGCCGAGGCCGGCGAGGTGCCCGTGGGCGCGGTGCTGGTGAAGGACGGCCGCGTGATCGCCACCGGCCGCAACACGCCCGTGGGCGGCCACGATCCCAGCGGCCATGCCGAGATCAACGCGCTGCGCGCCGGCGCCGAGGCGCTGCGCAACTACCGACTCGAGGGCTGCGAGCTGTTCGTCACGCTCGAGCCCTGCGCGATGTGCGCGGGCGCGATGCTGCATGCGCGGCTCGCGCGCGTGGTCTATGGCGCCGCCGATCCCAAGACCGGCGCTGCGGGTTCGGTGCTCGACCTGTTCGCGCTGCCCCGGCTCAACCACCAGACGCAGGTGCAGGGCGGCGTGCTGGCGGCCGACTGCGCGGCGCTGCTGCAGGACTTCTTCCAGCAACGGCGCGCGGCCGCGCGCGAGCAGGCGCAGCCGCTGCGCGACGACGCGCTGCGCACGTCGCCCGAGCGCTTCGCGGCGCTGGCCGACTATGCCTTCGCGCCGCACCACGTGCAGGACCTGCCGTCGCAGCGCGGCTGGCGCCTGCACTACGTGGACGAAGGGCCGGCCGACGGCGTGGCCTGCCTGTGCCTGCACGGTCCCGGCGAATGGGGCTATGCCTTCCGCCACCTCGTGGGCCTGCCCGGGCTGCGCGTGCGGGTGCCCGACCTGATCGGCTTCGGGAAGAGCGACAAGCCCAAGCGCGAAGCCGCGCACAGCCTCGAATGGCATCGCGACGTGCTGCTCGAATGGCTGGACCGGCTGCCGCCTTCGCCGATGCTGCTCGTGCATTCGCAGGCCGGCGCGAACCTGGCGGCGGCCCTGCATGCGGCCGCGCCCGCGGGCCGCTTCGCGGCGCTGCTGGCCGCGCCCGATGGCGGCGAGCGCGTGCGCGATGCCTGGCGCGCGCCGTTCCCCGACCGCGGCTTCGAGGCCGCGCTGCGCGCGCTCGGCCCGCTGGCCCGGTCCTCGGGGCCGGACCGCGCGCAGGCGCTGGCACTGGCAGAGGCGGCGCGGGCCGCGATGGGATACTCGACGCCGTGAGCAACAAGCACATCTACATCTATTCCCCCTCCAGCGCGGTGCGCGACAAGGCCGCGTTCCGGCGCGGCGTGGCGCGCCTGAAGGCCCTGGGCCACGAGGTCGAGGTCGACGAGGCCGCGCTGTCCTTCCACCAGCGCTTCGCCGGCGACGACGCGACGCGCCTCGCGGCCATCGCGCGCGCGGCCGCGAGCGGAGCCGACATCGCGCTGATCGCGCGCGGCGGCTACGGCCTCACGCGCATCCTCGACGGCGTGCCGTTCAAGAAGCTGGCCAAGGCCATCGAGCGCGGCACCGAGTTCGTCGGCCTCAGCGACTTCACCGCGCTGCAGAACGCGCTGCTCGCCAAGACCGGCGCCGTGACCTGGGCCGGCCCCGCGGTGGGCGAGGATTTCGGCGCCGAGGCCGGGCCCGACGACATCATGGAAGCCTGCTTCGACGACCTCGCGAGCGGACAGGGCGAGGGCACGGGCTGGCGCATGCCGGTGCGCGACGCGGCGCTCAAGTTCAAGCCCGTGCACGATGCGGTGCTGTGGGGCGGCAACCTCTGCGTGCTGACCAGCCTGCTCGGCACGCCGTACTTTCCGGCGGTCGACCAGGGCGTGCTGTTCATCGAGGACATCAACGAGCATCCCTACCGCATCGAGCGCATGCTCGAGCAGTTGCGCATGGCCGGCGTGCTCGGCCGCCAGCGCGCCATCGTCTTCGGCCAGTTCACCGGCATGCGCAAGGTGCCGGGCTACGACCGCGGCTTCGGCCTCGACACGGTGATCGACCGGCTGCGCGCGCAATTGCGCAAGGTGCAGGTGATCGCGGGCCTGCCGTTCGGCCATGTGCCGACCAAGGTGCTGCTGCCGGTGGGCGCGAAGGTCGAGCTCGCGGCCGACGGGCGCGACGTGTTCATGGTCTGGGGCCACCATCCGCACGGCGGCGCGCGGTCCCATGGCCACGATCACGGCCATGCGCATCACGCGCACGACCACGGCCACGACCACTGAAGCGCGCCCGCGCGGCGCAAAAAAAAGGCAGCCCGGAGGCCGCCTCGAAGCGAACGGCAGGCAGCTCGCGACCGCCTGCCATCCGTCACATCAGTGGTGGGGAATGCGCTGGTGCGCGCGCGGTCCCATCGAGCCTGGCAGGCCGCCTTCGAACATGCTGTTGATGCCCTTCATCTTGCGGCGCGCGGCGGTTTCGCCGTCGATCGCGCTGAGCGCGGTCATCACGTCCTGGCGCAGGTACCAGAGGGTTTCGACATCGGCGGCGAAGCGCACGCGCTGGCTCACGCGCTGCACGGAGTGGCCGCCTTGCGAGGGGAGCAGCGACAGCATCGCGCTGCGGATGCGGCCGAGCTGAAGGTCCTTGGTGCGTGCGTTGCCGGCACCCGACAGGTGCAGCAGACGAAGCAGGCGGCGGAGGATCGTCATGGCGAGTTACGTAACACCGAGAACAGGATTGGCGGTTACCTTAATCGGGCGGTGATCAAGAGACAAGTTGTGGAACATTGTTTCTTGTTTGAAAACAACACACTTTACGTAGCAGTTCGAGCAAAAACTGAAGAGTGTTTTCTTAAGTATTAATGCAATTGCGGGATTATTCCTACAGTGCTCGCAGTATTTGTCCGACGCCTCACTCTTCCTCTTCAGAATAGTGCGACTTGGTGAAGGATTTGACGGTACAAACCCGTCCAGGGATGACCGGATTTCGGCGTTCTCCGTGTCCGGTCGGAGATAGATACAACACAAAACAACGGCGGTGAGGCCGGATTCAGAACATGGTTGTCAACTCCACTGTGGTGTTTGCGGACCTGACCGGCAGTACCCGGGTCTTCGAGGCCATGGGCAATGCCCGGGCCACGGAGACGGTGACGCGCCTGACGCAATGGATCGGGGCGGTGTGCGAGAAGCATGGCGGCCGCGTGGTCAAGTCGCTCGGCGATGGCGTGCTCGCGCTGTTCGCCGAGGGCGCGGGCGCGATCCAGTCGGTGATCGAGCTGCAGCGCCAGCACCAGAAGCGCCTGCTGGCCTGGCCCGCGCCGCTGCGCATGGAGCTGCAGATCGGCGTGGCCAGCGACGAGGTGCTCGAGGTCGACGGCGACTGCTTCGGCGACGCGGTCAACCTGGCCTCGCGCCTGAGCGATCTCGCGGGGCCGAGCCAGATCTGGGCCACCGAATCGGTGATCGTCCAGTTGCGCGAAGGCGCGGTCCATCACCGCGACCTCGGCCCGATCAACATCCGCGGCCGCAGCGAGCTGTCGGTGGTGCACCGCATCGACTGGCAGGAGGACGTCACCGCCTCGCTGACCGTCCCGGCCGCGCTGATGGCGGGGCGCCATGCCGATTCGAACTTCGGCCAGATCGAGCTGAGCTGGCTCGACGTGCGCTCGATGTTCCGCACCGAGCAGCTGCCGATCCACCTGGGCCGCGTCGACGACGCCGAGTTCGTGGTCAACGATCCGCGCGTGTCGCGGCTGCACGCGCGCATCGAGCTGCGCCAGGGCAGCTGCGTGCTGACCGACCTCAGCACCTACGGCACCTGGGTGCGCTTCCACGGCAACGCCGGGCCCAGCAGCGAGATCGCGCTGCGGCGCGAGGAGTGCGTGCTGCACGGCAGCGGCGAGATCGGCCTCGGCGCGCCGCTCAGCGATTTCAGCGCGCCCACCATCGCCTTCAACACCATGGGCGGCGACGTGCTGCTGTCGCGCCGCACGGTCGGCTGAACGGCGCCGGCCCCGTCACGTTTGGCTACCAGAAGCGGTGGCCGGACGTGCACGGCGCGCGGGGGCCGGGCGTTGCTCGTGCATAGGACCGCCGTTGGCGGTCGTTTCCAGCCAGCCCGCACCGGGAGCCCTCAGTGAACCTCAAGCCTTCTTCCTTTTCGTCGCGCGGCCTGCACGTGGCCGCGCTCGCCGCCGTGGCGCTCGCCTCGCTGTGCGCGGCCGGTGCCGCGAACGCGCGCGGCCACTGGTCGATCGAGATCGGCACGCCCGGCGCGGGCTATCCGCCGCCGTACTACGCGCCGCCGCCGGTCTACTACGAGCCCGCGCCGATCTACTACGCGCCGCCACCGCCGGTGTATTACCGCCCGCCGCCGCCCGTGTACTACCGGCCGGCACCGCTGATCGCGCCGCCGCCGGGCCGGCTCTACTACGGTCCCGGCTACCCGTACCGCGCGCCCAACGACGACGGGGACGACGACTGACACGCGCAGTGTCCTCCTGAGCGCTTGCTGAAGACAATTCAGGGCAGGAATTGTCAAATTATGTTTCCTGAGCGACGAAAAAGTCACACAAGTTCACATTTCTAAGCCGAAAGTCCGTCGATTTCGGCCCCTCGATCCACGGAAACCGGTAGGGCATGAGCCTTGCCTCCTGACCTCCATCGGCGCGCGGGCGCCGCAGGAGCGAGGGTCATGTTCGACACGGAAGAAGCCGGCCAGCAGGCAGCGGCTCATGGGATGGAGGATGCGCCGCTGGCGCGGGACGGCGACGGCACGCCCGGCGCCGAAGGATCGGCCGGGGCGCTGAAGGGCTTCGCGCTGTTCGCGATGCCGGCGCTGATCGCGGGCTGTGGCGGTGGAGGAGGCGGCGGTGGCGCGGGCGGCGGCATCTTCCCCGGCGCGGCTGGCGGCGGCAATCCGCAGCCCGATACGTCCGCGCCCGCCGACACGGGTCCCTACCACTACCTGCAAGCCAGGAGCGACGCGGAAGCCGCGCGCTTCCTGCTGCAGGCACAGTTCTCGGCCTCCGAGGCGGAGATCGCCACGGTGCGCAGCCTCGGCTACCTGCCCTGGCTCGAGCAGCAGTTCAACGCGCCGCGCACCCAGACCGCCTGGGAATGGGTCGAGAGCCAGCCCTACAACGGCACCGACATCGACGCCACCGTCTGGCGCCAGCTCATGCTGTCGGGCGACGCGGTGCGCAAGCGCATGGCGCTCGCGCTCAGCGAGATCTTCGTGGTCTCGGCCAACGACATCGGCTCGAGCTGGCCGACGCACATGATGGCCCAGTACTGGGACATGCTGGCCGCCGGCGCCACCGGCAACTTCCGCCAGCTGCTCGAGGCCGTGACGCTCAATCCCGCGATGGGCTTCTACCTCAACACGCGCGGCAACCAGAAGGAGAACAACCGCGGCCGCCAGCCCGACGAGAACTATGCGCGCGAGGTCATGCAGCTCATGAGCATCGGCCTGCAGCAGCTCGAGGCCGACGGCACGCCGAAGACCGGCGCCGACGGCCAGCCGCTCGACAGCTACACGCAGAACGACGTGAGCCAGCTCGCGCGCGTGTTCACCGGCTACGACCTCGACATCAAGCCCGGCGAGCAGAACGGCTTCCGCCCGCCGGGTGCGAGCTACACCGTCGAGACCAGGGACTGGACCACCCGGCCGATGGTGCTCGACGCGAGCCGCCACTCGATGCTCGAGGCGAAGTTCCTCGGCGCCACCGTGCCCGCCAACACGCCCGGCGCCGCCGCGCTCAAGATCGCGCTCGACACGCTGTTCAACCACCCGAACGTCGGCCCCTTCATCGGGCGGCAACTGATCCAGCGGCTGGTCACGAGCAACCCGAGCCCGGCCTATGTGAAGCGCGTGGCCGCGGCCTTCGCCGACAACGGCGCGGGCGTGCGCGGCGACATGAAGGCGGTGTTCGCCGCCGTGCTGATCGACGACGAGGCACGCGGGCCGGCCGGCCTGGCCAGCCCCGACTTCGGCCGCCTGCGCGAACCGATGCTGCGGCTGGCGCAATGGGGCCGCAGCTTCGGCGTGAGCTCCACCAAGGGCACCTGGCGCATCGGCGACCAGAGCAATGCCAGCTACGGGCTGGGCCAGAGCCCGCTGCGCTCGCCTTCGGTCTTCAACTACTTCAGGCCCGGCTACGTGCCGCCGGCCACCGCCATCGCCGAGCGCAAGCTGGTGGCGCCCGAGTTCCAGATCGTCAACGAGTCCAGCGTGGGCGGCTACCTCAACTTCCTGCAGAACGCGCTGCCCTACGGCATCGACAACGGCGACGTGCGCGCCGCCTACGCGGCCGAGAAGGCGCTGGCGCTCGATCCCGCGGCGCTCGTGAAGCGGCTCGACCTGCTGCTGACCGGCAACCAGCTCTCGAACGCCACCGTGAGCCTGATCGTCAATGCGCTCGCCACGCCCGCGCTCAACGCCAGCAGCAGCGAGGGCGCCCGGCTCAACCGCGTCTGCGCCGCCGTGATGCTGGTGATGGGCGCGCCCGAATACCTGGTGCAGAAATGAACCCCATGACCCCGACGAACACGGCCAGCCAGGAGCGGCGCCCATGCATCTGATCGATCCCGCGCGCCACACCCGGCGCGCCTTCCTGCGCCGCTCGGGCCAGCTCGCGATGGCCGGCACCGCGCTGCCGTTCGCGCTCAACCTCGCGACCATGGGCGAGGCCGCGGCCCAGGCCGCGCCCGGCGACGATTACAAGGCGCTGGTCTGCGTCTTCCTCTACGGCGGCAACGACTACGCCAACACGGTCGTCACTTGCGACACCGACAGCTACGGCAAGTACAGCCAGATCCGCGGCGGCAACGGCGATGCCGGCGGCGGCATCGCGATCCCGCGCGCCCAGCTGCTGCCCACCTTGCTCGCGCCCACGCAGGCCTTGCCGGGCGGGCGGCAGTACGCGCTGCATCCGTCGATGACCGCGCTGGCCGACCTGTTCCACGGCGAAGGCAAGGTGGCGGTGCAGCTCAACGTCGGCCCGCTGATCGCGCCGATCACGCGCGCCCAGTACGACAGCGGCAACCGCAAGGCCTGGCCGGTGCCGCCCAAGCTGTTCTCGCACAACGACCAGCAGTCGGTCTGGCAGTCGTCCTCGCCCGAGGGCTCGACCGTGGGCTGGGGCGGCAACATCGGCGACCTCGTGCTGTCGGGCAACACCGGCGCGCTGTTCACCTGCATGTCGGTCGCGGGCAATGCCGTGTTCCTCTCGGGCGACCGGGCGCTGCAGTACCAGGTCGGCACCGGCGGCGCGGTGCGCATCTACAGCGTGGGCGACAACACCGGCAACCTGTTCGGCTCCGACACCGTCAAGGCCGCGATGCAGCAGCTCGCGCAGCAGTCGCGCGGTCACACGCTCGAGGAGGAGTACAGCAAGGTGGTGCGGCGCGCGGTCAAGGCCGAGGGCCAGGTCACGGCGGCGATCCAGAGCGACTTTCCCGCCGGCGCCTTCCCGGCCAACAACGGCCTCGCGAGCCAGCTCAAGATGGTCGCGCGCCTGATCCGCGGCCGCGCCTCGCTGGGCGTGAAGCGCCAGGTGTTCTTCGTCTCGATGGGCGGCTTCGACCTGCACGACAGCCTGATCGCCAACCAGCCCGGCCTGATGCAGCGGCTGTCCGACGCGATGGCCGCCTTCCATCGCCAGATGGCGGCGCTGGGCCTGGCCGAGCAGGTCACGGCCTTCACGGCCTCCGACTTCGGCCGCACGCTCTCGTACAACAGCGACGGCTCCGACCACGGCTGGGGCGGCCACCACTTCGTGGTCGGCGGCGCGGTCAAGGGCAGGGCGATCTACGGCACGCCGCCGCCCGTGAGCATCGGCAACACCGCGGCCGATGCCGACCAGTGGCACGTGGGGCAGGGCCGGCTGCTGCCCACCACCTCGGTCGACCAGTACGCCGCCACGCTCGCGCGCTGGTTCGGCGTGCCCGACAGCCAGCTCGACGAGATCCTGCCGAACCTGAAGAACTTCGGACGCACGGCGAATGGCATCGCGTATCCGCGCAACGTCGGGTTCATGGCATGAACATCATGGGCCACGTCACCTTGATGGGCAGCCTCGACAGCGTCGAGGGCGGCATCAGCGTGGACTTCGGTCCCAAGCCGCGCCGCGCGGCCGCGCCCGCGGCGCCCGCCACCGGCCTCGCGCGGCGCCGGCCCTTCGCCAGCGTCGAAGCCGCGATCGCGGCCATCGAGGCGCTGGACCGCGAGCTGCGCAAGTTCGAGCTCGCGGTCGACGACGGGCTGCAGGATTACCTGGGCGTGCAGATGGCCCAGATCACCGACTGCGCGCTCACGCGCGGCTGGGAGCCCGTGGGCTTCGTGCAGGACGAGGGCTTTCGCGTCTACCGCTACGAGCGCGTGCGCGGCCGGCGCAGGCTGGGCTGAGCGCCCGCGCGGCCTCAACTGCCGCGCGGTGCCCGGTAGCGCAGGGCCTCGATCACCAGCGCCAGTGCCGGCGACAGCTGGCGACGGTTGGCGTGGTAGAGGTGATAGCCGGGGAAGGTCGGCCACCAGTCCCGCAGCACCGGCACCAGCGTTCCCTGCGCGATGTGCGGCGCCATGATGTCGAGGGGCACGCAGGCGAAGCCCAGGCCGTCCAGCGCCGCCTGGAGCATCAGGTAGGTGTTGTTGAACGTCGCCTGTCCGCGCACCCGGACGCCGAGCGCCTCGCCGTCCTTCTCGAAGTCCCACGCATACAGGCCGCCGTGCGTGGCCAGCCGCAGGTTCACGCAGCGGTGCGCCGTGAGGTCGCCGGGCACCAGCGGCAGCGGCTTGCCGGCCAGGTAGCCGGGCGAGGCGGCCACCGCCATGCGCAGCGGCGGCGCGATCGCCACGGCCACCATGTCCTTGTCGACGCTGCTGCCCAGGCGCACGCCCGCGTCGAAGCGCCGGGCCGCGATGTCGGTCAGCGCGTAGTCCACGCTGAACTCGATCTCGATGTCGGGATGCTCCCGCAGCAGCGGCAGCAGCCGCGGCCACAGGACCGTGGCAATGGCATGGTCGTGCGCCGTGATGCGCACCGTGCCGGCCGGCTTGTCGCGCATCGCGCTCAGCGATTCGAGCTCCTGCGCGATCTCCTGCAGCCGCGGCGCCAGCGTGTTCAGCAGCCGCGCGCCGGCATCGGTCACCGAGACGCTGCGCGTGGTGCGCGTCAGCAGCCGCACGCCGAGCCGGGCTTCGAGCGCCAGCATCGAATGGCTGAGCGCCGAGCGCGAGACGCCGATCTGCGCGGCCGCGCGCGTGAAGCTGCGTTCGCGCGCGACGACGACGAAGGCTTGCAGGTCGTTGAGGTTCTCGGTGGTCACGGATGAATTGGTGAACTGGATTCACAAGTGCATCCCGATTTTGCAGTCTTCTCAACCAATGGCGCGCTTCCTAGAGTTCGGGCATCGGTCCATTTCCCAGGAACTCTCCATGTGCCATCGTCCCCTCCAAGCCGCCTTCTGCCTGGCGGCACTCCACGGCCTGAGTGCCGGCGCCGTCGAAAACGCGCCAGCCGTTGCCGAGGCCCAGCAGATCGCGCGCGCCGGCAGCCAGGCCTCGGTGGCCGGGCCCGCCGAGTACTTCACCGGCCGCGTGCGCATCGATCCGGTCTGGCCGGCCAGCGAGACCCTCAACGCCTCCGGTGGCCTCGTCACCTTCGAGCCCGGCGCGCGCTCGGCCTGGCACATGCACCCGGCCGGGCAGCGCCTGGTCGTGACCTCGGGCGTCGGCCTGACCCAGGAGTGGGGCCGGCCGGTGCGGGAGATCCGGCCCGGCGATGTCGTCTGGTGCCCGCCGGGCGTCAAGCACTGGCACGGCGCGGCGCCCGGCACCGCGATGACGCACCTGGCCGTCACCGGCACGGTCGATGGCAGGAACGTCGAATGGCTCGAGAAGGTGTCCGATGCGCAATACCCCCAGCGTTGACCGGTCCCGCAGGAGCGCGCTCGCCTCCGCCCTGGGCCTGGCCGCCGCCTGCCATGCCGCGCCCGTGAACGCCGCGCCCGCCGGCACCGGATCCCTGAGCGCGCGCCAGCAGGCGATCGTTCCGATCGCGGCTTTCGCCGCGAGCGGCGACATCGCGCGCCTGTCCGCCGCGCTGCAGCGGGGCCTCGACGCCGGCCTGGGCGTCAACGAGCTCAAGGAGCTCCTGGTGCAGGTCTACGCCTATGCGGGCTTTCCGCGCAGCCTCAATGCGCTGGGCGAGCTGATGAAGGTGCTCGAGGCGCGTCGGCAACGCGGCCTGCGGGACCGCGAAGGACCGCTGCCGTCGCGGCCCGTTCCGCGGGGCGATGCCCTGCTCGCGGCCGGCACCGCCAACCAGACGAAGCTCTCGGGCGGACCGGTCCGGGGCCCGCTGTTCGACTTCGCCCCGGCCATCGACGAGTTCCTCAAGACCCATCTGTTCGGCGACCTGTTCGAGCGCGACAACCTCGACTGGCAAAGCCGCGAGCTCGCCACCATCGGCATGCTGTCGGCGCTCGCGGGCGTCGAGCCGCAACTCCAGGCCCACCTGCGCATCGCGATGAACGTCGGGCTCGGCGCGACACAGCTCGAGCAACTGGTCCGGGTGCTGGAGGCACAGGTCGATGCCGAGGCGGCGCGCCGGGCCCGCGAGGCCCTGGAACGGCAGCTCGCCGCCGCGCGTTCCGGCGGCTGAGCCCGCGCCGGCCGGTCCGGCGCGGGGCCGGCCGTCATCGTTCGGACACGATTTCGTCATCTCGCGCGGTCACCATCCGGCTCGCCCAGGCTGCGATGGTCCCGATGTCCGCGGCCCGGCCCCTTTCGAACTCGCCGCGCATGCACCTTCCCCGCACCTCCATCCTCGATCCGGCATGCCCGCAGCGGGTTCACAGCTCGCGGCGGGACTGATGGCGGTGGCGGTGCTCCTGAGCGGCATGCCGGCCGCGCGCGCCGACGCGCCGCGCACCACCGCGGCCGACCCCGTGGCCGACCCCGCGGCGCCGATGCGCTTCGACATCCCGCGCCTGCCGCTGGCCGCCGCGCTGAGCCGCTTCCATGCGCAGACCGGCCAGTCGCTGCTCTACGACGACGCGATCGCCGAGGGCCGCATGGCCGGCCCGCTGCAGGGCGAGCGCACGCCCGAGGCCGCGCTGCGCGAGCTGCTCGCGGGCAGCGGCATCGTGGTGCGCTACACCTCGCAGGCGGCCTTCATGCTGATGCGGCCCGAGGCGCCGGACGCCGGGTCCGCGCCGGCTGCCGCGGCCACCGGCACGGCCAGCGCCAGCGCCGCCACCGCCGCGCGCCGCGGCTACTACACCGAGCTGCAGGCCCGCGTGACCGCGGCCCTGTGCGGCGATCCGGCCACCATGCCCGGCAGCTACCGTCTCGCGCTCAATCTCTGGATCGATGCCGAGGCCCCGGTGGTCGAACGCGTGCTGCTGCATCCCACCGGCAACGAGCGGCGCGATGCGCGCATCGCCGCGCGGCTCACCGGCCTCGCGCTCGCGTCGGCGCCGCCCGCGGGCCTGGCGCAGCCGATCGCGCTGCTGATCCTGCCGCGCCAGCCGGCGCAGACCGGCGACTGCCGCCCATGACGGCGCTGCTGAACTTCCTGGTGGAGCGCTACGACGTGCTGCGCCGCAAGCTCTCGCACCGGCTCGGCTCGGTCGAGCTGGCCGAGGACGTGCTGCACGACACCTACGTCAAGCTCTCCGCGCGCGCGCCGGCCGGCCCGGTGCACAGTCCGCAGAGCTTCCTGCTGCGCACCGCGGTCAACATCGCGATCGACCGCATCCGCGCCGACCGGCTCGAGCTCTCGGGCGAGGAGGTCGACGAGTTGCTGATGGCCGACGAGAAGGCGGTGGATCCGGCCGTGGCCGTCGAGGCGCGCGTCGACCTCGAGGCCGTGGCGCGCGCGATGGAGCAGTTGCCGCCGCTGCGCCGGCAGCTGCTGTTCGCCTCGCGCGTCGAGGGCATTCCGCAGAAGGAACTGGCCCAGCGCTACGCGATCTCGCTGCGGCGCGTCGAACGCGAGATCCACCTGGCGCACGAGTTCTGCGTCGAACAGATGCGAGGGCCGCGCAAGGACTGAGTTGGCGGCCGGCCCCGGCGCCGAACGTCCAGTCAGCAGCACACCGATGATTTCGAACATGGCCGACGACGATTCCGAAGTCCCCGATTCCCGTCTCGACGCGGAAGCGCGCGCGTGGGTGCGTCGGCTGCGCTCGGGCGCGGCCACGCGCAAGGACGCGCGCGAGCTCGCGCAATGGCGCGCGTGCGGCCCCGGCCACGCGCAGGCCTTCGAGCGCGCCAAGCGCGAATGGCAGGCGATCGGCGGCGTGGCGCAGGCGCACCAGCGGCTCTTTCCCGCGGCGGCGGCACCGGTCCGCGCCGCCGCGCACGCGGCGGTGGCGGTCGATACGCGCCGGCGCTGGCTGCTCGGCGCGGGCTTCGCGAGCGCGGGCGCCGCGGCCGTCGCGGCGGTGGTGCATCCGCCGCTGGCGCTGTGGCCCTCGTGGTCCGAACTGGTGGCCGACTACCGCACCGGCACCGGCCAGCAGGCCACGGTGACGCTGGCGGGCGACGTGGAGCTGATGCTCAACACCCAGACCAGCCTCGCGGTGCAGCCCGCCGGCGCGGCCGGCAGCGGCGAGCGCATCCGGCTGATCGCGGGCGAGGCCACGCTGCGGCGCGGACCCGGCGCGCCCTTCGTCGAGCTGGTCGCGGGCGACACGCGCATCGTGCCCGGCGTGGGCAACGTCGCCGTGTGGCGCCAGGAGGAGCGCTACCGCGTGAGCTGCATCGAGGGCCGCGTCGAGGTCATGCATCCCATGCGCACCGTCGCGCTGCTGGAGGGCGAGCAGATCTGGTGCGGCGCGACCGGCGTGTCGCCGGTGGCGCAGGTGGACATGGCGCAGACCCAGGCCTGGCGCCGTGGCGAGCTGGTGTTCCGCGGCACGCCCTTGAGCGAGGCCATCCACGAGATCAACCGCTACCGCAGCGGCCGCGTCGTGCTGGCGAGCGACTCGCTCGCGCGCCACCGGCTCAGCGGGCATTTCCGCATCGACGCCCTCGACGAGGCGATCGAGCAGATCGAGGTGCTGTTCGGCGCGCGCGCCACGCGCTGGCCGGGCGGGATCGTGATGCTGGGCTGAACGCGGGCCGCGCCGCACGCGAAAAAAAGTCGGATTCCCTTGGCGGGTCTTCGCGGCGCGAACGTCTAGGTCAGGACTTCAACGACCGACCCCGATGCCCACACACGGACCCGCCACCATGTCTCCGATCCCGCGACGCGCCACCGACCGAACCCCGCCGCACCATCCACCTCGCGCCCAGGCGCGGCCGCTGCATCCCGTCGCCTGGGCCGTCGCCGGCCTCGCGATGGCGCTGGCCGCCGGCGGCGCGCAGGCCCAGCGCGCCTTCAGCGCCGGCTGGATGGCGCAGAAGAACATGGCGCAGGCCACGGCCGCCGCCACCGGCCGGCTGCCCAACGGCCAGCCGGCCGCGCTGCTGACCCACCCGCAGGCGCAGCAGCAGCGCGCCAATGCCGAGCTGCAGCGCTCGCTCGACAACCTGCAGCTGGCCGCGCGCGGCATCGCGGCCCAGCAGGCGGCCCAGGCCGCCGCGCGGCTGGCCGCGCAGGGCGAGGCCTCGGTGCCCGACGGCCTGGCCGAGGGCGGCCTGCGCGTGGACGGCAACAGCCTCAGCGCCGGCTGGCTCAATGCGCAGGCACCGCAGCAGACGCAGGCCGACGGCCGCACCACGGTCGCGATTCGCCAGACCGGCGAGCGCGCCATCCTCAACTGGGAGACCTTCAACGTCGGGCGCAACACCACGGTCGAGTTCCAGCAGCAGCCCGACTGGGCGGTGCTCAACCGCGTCAACGATCCGCAGGCGCGGCCCAGCCGCATCCAGGGCCGGATCAAGGCCGACGGCACGGTGCTGATCGCCAACCGCAACGGCGTGGTGTTCAGCGGCACCAGCCAGGTCGATACGCGCAACCTGGTGGCGGCCGCGGCGCGCATCGGCGACGACCAGTTCCGCAACAACGGCATCTACAGCGCGCAGTCCAATGGCCAGCCGCAGCCGGTGTTCACCGACGCGGCGGGCAAGGTCGAGGTGCAGGCCGGCGCGCGCATCGCGACCCGGCAGCCCGCGTCGGTGACGCAGGGCGGCGGCTACGTGCTGCTGCTCGGGCGCGAGGTCGAGAACGCCGGCAGCATCGCCACGCCGCGCGGCCAGGCACAGCTCGCGGCCGGCGACAGCTTCGCGATCCGCAAGGGCGTGGGCACCGAGGCCAACACCTTCTCGACCACGCGCGGCAACGAGATCGCGCCGCAGTTCGCCCCCGACAGCACGGCCGGCCTGGTGCGCAACAGCGGCCTGATCGTCGCCACCGAGGGCGACATCACGCTGGCCGGCCGCACGGTGCGCCAGGACGGCGTGGCGCTGGCCACCACCACCGTCAATGCGCGCGGCACGGTGCACCTGCTGAACTCGGCGGCCGATGCCAAGGGGCGCGTGGCCACGGGCCGCGAGGCGGTCACGGCGGTGCTGATCGATGCGGACGATCGATTCACCGCGCTGGACAGCCAGCGAGAGGCGCTGGTCGCCGACTCGGCGCGACTCGACCGGTTGCGCACCATGGCCACGCCCGGCGTGTTCGACAATCTGTCGCGGCTGCAGGACCGGCGCGACCTGTCGCGCGTGGAGATCGTCTCGGGCGGCGACGTGCAGTTCGAGGGCGGCTCGCTCGTGCTGGCGACCGGCGGCCAGGTCGCGACGAGCGCGGCGCGGCGCGTGCTGGTGGCGAACGAGGCACGGCTGGACGTGGCGGGCGCCGTCGGCGTGAGCGTGGCGATGGAATCGAACAACGTGCGGATCAACATCCAGGGCAACGAGCAGCGCGACGCACCGCTGAACCGCGACAGCGGCAAGCTCGCCAACGCCAACGTCTGGATCGATCGCCGGCGCCTGAGCTACGTGCCGGCCAAGCCGGGCGTGTACGACAGCGACCGCTACTACACCGCCGGCGGCCTGCTCGAGGTCGGCGGCTACCTGGGCAACCAGCCGCACGGCATCGGCGAATGGCTGACGCAGGGCGGCACCGTCACGCTGGGCGCGACCGAGGTCGTGACGCAGCGCGGCTCCGCGATCAACCTGTCGGGCGGCTCGATCGACGTGCGCACGGGCTACCTGAACCAGAGCTGGCTCAAGGGCAGCGACGGGCGGCTCTACCGGCTCGACAAGGCGCCGGCCGACATGGTGTTCGGGGGCGTGTACCGCGGCTTCGAGGATGCGCATGCGCGCTGGGGCGAGAAGACCACGGGCCACTTCTACAACCCGCTGATCGGCCCGCAGCGCCAGCTCGAGAACGGCTACACGATCGGGCGCGATGCCGGCCGACTGGTGGTGAGCGCGCCCACGGCGGTGCTCGAGGGCGACATCGAGGCGACGGTGTTCCGAGGCCCGCGCCAGACGCAGGCGCGCGGCGCGGCGCAGGACGGCTACGTGCAGTCGCAGCTCGCGGTCGCGCGCGCCGGCACGCTGGCGCTGCGGCGCATGGGCGGCGTGGGCGCGGACGGCGCCTTCGATACCCAGGTGCGCATCGGCGATGTCGCCGACGTGGCCGATGCGCTGGCGATGGATCCAGCCGCGGCGCTGCCCGCCGCGCGCACCGGCGCCGCCTTCCTCGATGCCGCGCGGCTCTCCGGCTTCGGCCTCGGCGGCCTGGAAATCGTGGCCAACGGCGAGGTGCGCATCGAGCGCGCGCTGCGGCTGGCCGATGGCGGCCGGCTCGAGATCGTGGCGCCCACCACGCACATCGAGGCCGATGTGAGCGCGCGGGCCGGCGGCATCGTGGTTGGCAACATCGCGCCCGTGGCCACCACCGGCTCGCCGAACCTCGGCACGCTGCTGGCGCGCGAGGACGGGTCGTCCAGCTTCGTGCTCGCGCAGGGCGCGCGGCTCGACCTGCGCGGCGTGTGGAGCAACCAGCAGCGCGAGGGCGGCGACATCGACGGCGAGGCCAGCACCGCCTTCGTCGACGGCGGCAGCCTCTCGGTGCGCATGACGCACGGCGGCATCGCGCTCGAGCGCGGCAGCGTGGTGGACGTGTCCTCGGGCGCGACGCTGATGCGCAACGGCCGGCTCGCGGGCGGGCGCGGCGGCAGCGCGAGCCTGCTGGCCGGGGCGGCGTTCGTGGAGACCAATTTCGAGGAGAACCCCGTCGGCGTGCAACTGCGCCTGGACGGCGAGCTGCGCGCCAGCGGCGTGCTGGGCGGCGGCACGCTGACGCTGCAGTCGCCTTCGAGCGTGGTGTTCGGCGAGCACGCTCTGCTCGAAAGCGGCCGGCTCGCGGCCGGCACGGCGGTGCCGCTGGCGGTGGTGCTCGCGCGCGAGGTGCGCATCGGGCTCGGCGAGCGGCTGCCGCTGCGCGCCTCGACCACGCTGAGCGTGACGGTGCAGGACGTCGCCCTGGCCGACTACGTCGCGGCCCAGATCACGACGCCGATCGTGACGGGCGCCGACTGGGTGGTGCCCGTGGGCGTCACGCTCGGCACCTCGCTCGGGCCGCTGGGGGCGGGCAGCCGGATGCCCGCCGGCACCCGCATCGACTACGTCCAGGGCCAGTTCATGCCGGGCACCGTGCTGCCGTCGGCGGTCTTCCCCGCCGGGCTTCCGACCTTTCCCTACACCTTCACCCAGCAGGCGGGCGAGCGCGCCGCGATCCCGACGGTCTATGCGCCGGGACGGGTCGTCGATGGCGGCGCGCGCTTCGCGCAGGACATCGACTTCGTGCCGGCCCAGCGGCTCGATCCGGCGCTGCTGCAAAGCGGCTTCTCGCGTTATCGCCTCACCAGCTTCGGCGGCGTCCTGGTGAACGAGGACCTCGCCCCGCGCGTGCCGGTGCTGCGCGCCGCGGCCGATGCGCGCGAGCTGCCGAGCGGTACCGACACCACCCGCGCGCTCGAGCGCTGGCTGCCGCCGCTGTATGCGGAGGATGCGCTGCGGCACCGCCTGACGGCGCGCACCGGTGCCGACTTGAGCCTGCATGGCGCCGAGCTGCTGCTGCCGGGCGGTGTGGGGATCGATGTCGATCCCGGCCGCCAGGCACGACTGGTGGCGCAGGGCCAGCTCACGGTCGAAGGCCGGGTGGTCGCGCCCGGCGGCGACATCGTGCTGACCAGCGCCGTCACGCGCGGCACGGACGCCCCGGGCCTCGCGCCGCTCGGCACCTCGATCTGGATCGGCGGCGACGCGGTGCTCGACGCCGCGGGCCGCGCCTACACCGCCATCGACGGCGAAGGCCTGCGCTACGGCGTCGCACCCGACGGCGGCTCGATCCGCATCGGCCTGGAGGACTACACCCGCGCCAACCGCGACCTCCTCAAGACCACCGGCATGCACGTGATCGTCCGGCCCGGCGCGCGGCTCGACGCCTCGGGTGCCTACGCCGAGGTCGACGCGGCGCAGGACAACCTGCCGCCCGGCGGTGCGCGCAGCCAGCGGCTGGCCGGCGACGGCGGCCTGATCCGCATCGGCTCGTCGCGCGGCATCCTCAACGACGGCAGCCTGCGCGCCGCCGCGGGCGGCGAGGGCGCGGCCGGCGGCACGCTGAACCTGGCGCTCGAGAACCCGCCGGGCAACGCGCACCGCGTGCAGATCATGACGCTGACGCAGGACCGCGTCGGCAGCGGCGCCGCCGCGGGCCTGCGGCCCGGCGTGGCCGACGGCTCGCTGGTCGATGCGCGTGCGCGCCTGAGCGCCGAGGAGGTGCGCGCGGGTGGCTTCGGCACGCTGGAGCTCTGGAACCGCGACATCCTCGAGATCGAAGGCAACCTCGAGCTGCGGCTGCCCGAGAGCCTGATCCTGCGCCGCGGCGCCTTCGCCGCTTCCACGGTCGCGCCGCCCGCGCGGGTCGTGCTGGCCGCACCGTACGTGCTGCTCGACGGCAAGGTCCCCATCGAGGTCCAGGCGCCGGAGTTCCTGTCGGGCCTGGTGCCCCGGAGCAGCTCCACCTTCAACGGCGGCCGCCTCGACATCCAGGCCGACCTGATCGACGTGCGTGCCTCCAACCTGTTCGGCCCGGCCGGCGTGAGCCAGGGCCCCGTGCCCACGCCCTTCGGCTGGGTGATCGAAGGCCGGCCGCTGGACTTCCATGGTTTCGACGAGGTGGCGCTGAGCAGCCGCGGCGATGTGCGCTTCACCAACGGCACGCTCGAGACCAGCGGCAACCTCGCGGTGACCGCGGCCCAGCTCTATCCCACCACCGGCGCGACCGGCGAGCTGCGCGTGGCGCTGCGCTCGGTCGGCAGCCAGCCGGACACCTACGATCCCGCGCGCCGGCTCACGATCCGCGGCACCGGCGAACTGCCCGCGATGCCGGCCTCGGCCTTCGGCACGCTCACGCTGGCGGCCGCGACCATCGACCAGGGCGGGGTGGTGCGCGCGCCGCTGGGCAGCATCGTCTTCGGCACCAAGCCCGCCTTCGGCGTCGGGACGCCGCCGTTGCGCGACCTGCTGTTCGAGGTGCTGCTGCGCGACGGCAGCCTGACCTCGACCAGCGCCGCCGGCATGGTCATGCCCTATGGCGGCACCGTGGACAACATCCGCTACGTCTACAACGGCCAGACGGTCGAGTACCTGCCGCTGGGCGCCGTGGCCGGCCGGCCGGAGCTGTACGCCGAGCAGTTCGTGCGCCCCGGCGTGGCCTTCGGCCAGTCGCGGATCGCGGCCGAGGCCGGCGCCGTGCTCGACGTGTCGGGCGGCGGCCGGCTCACCGGCGCCGGCTTCTTCACCGGGCGCGGCGGTTCGGTCGACGTCCTGCGCACGCCGCTGGTCGATGCCAACCCCGTCTACGGCTTCAGCAGCCCGGGTGCCGGCGTCTATGCGCTGGTGCCGGGCTTTGCCGGTGGCTATGCGCCGGTGGCCCCGGATGCGGGCGCCGGCGCGCCGCGCATCGGCCAGCAGATCCGCTTCGACGCGCCCGTGGGCGGCCTGCCCGCGGGCACCTACACGCTGATGCCCTCGACCTACGCGCTGCTGCCCGGCGCCTGGCGCATCGAGCTCGGCGCCACCGGCGCGGGCCAGGGCTTCGAGGCACTGCGCGCCAGCGGCTCGGTGCGCGCCAGCGGCTACCTCGGCATCGCCAACACCGCCGTGCGCGACGCGCTGCCGACCGCCGTCACGCTGACGCCGGGCAGCGCGGTGCGCAGCCTCTCGCAATACAACGAGACCAGCTACGCCGACTTCGCGCTCGCGCGCGCCGCCACCTTCGGCGAGGTGCGCGCGCGCCTCGAGCGCGACGGCCAGAGCGTGCACATCGACACCGGCGGCGCGACTGGCCGGGCGCTGTCCTTCGAGGGCGTGGCGCGGCTGCGCGGCGAGGCGGGCGCGGGCACCGGCAGCGCGGCCGCGCTCGACGGCAACCTGTTCCTCACCGGCCGGCGCGCGGCGGAGGTGGTGGCGCCGGGCGCGGCGTCCACGCCGGGCTTCGTCTCGTTCGACGCGGCGCAGCTCTCGGCCTTCGATGCGGGCGCGTTGATCGTGGGGGGCGTGTACGGCCTGCGCGACGTGTTCGTGCCGGTCGGCCAGGGCCAGGTGCCGGTCGGCCCGCACGTGGTGATCCGGAGCGCCGAGCAGGAGGCCGTGATCGTGCGCGGCGGCGCGCGGCTCGCGGCGGGCCAGGTGTTCCTGAGCGGACACGACGTGCGCGTGGAGCGGGATGCGCTGATCGACACCTCGCGCAGCAGCACCGTCGGCTTCGATTCCACCAACGGCTACGTCTACCTCGATTCGGCGAGCCAGGGCGCCAACGCGATCCTCGCGGTGGGCAACGGCATCTACAACTTCGCACCTCCGCAGGGCGATCCGTCGGCGACGCAGGGGGCGATCACCATCGCGGACGGCGCGATGCTGCGCACCCGCGGCACGGTGAGCTTCCTGAGCAGCGGTCCGGTGACGCTCGGCGAGGCCGAGATCAACGCGCGCTACCTGGCCATGGCCGCGCCCGCGATCAACGTCGGCACGCGCGAATCCTTCGCGGCCGCCGAAGCGCAGGGCGCGATCGCTCCCGGCGTGCGGCTGAGCCAGCAGATGCTCGAGCGGCTGCTGCGGCCCACGGTGCCGGGCCAGACGCCGATCGAGCAGCTCACGCTGACGGCGGGCCACTCGCTCAACTTCTTCGGCGGCGTCGACCTCGACCTGCGCGCGGCGCACGGCACGGGCGTCGCGCCGGCGGTGCTGCAGCTGAACACGCCGGCGGTCTACGGCTGGGGCTCGGCGGGGGACAGGGCGCGGATCGCGACCGACACGCTGATCTGGAACGGCCTGTCCACCGGGGCGGGCACGCCCGAGGCGCCGTACGCGAGCCGCGCGCCCGGCGCGGTGGTGCCCGGCGGTCCGGGCACCGGCGCGGGCAGCCTCGTCGTCGATGCGCGCCGCATCGAGTTCGGCTACGGCCCGCTGCAGCGGGCGCAGGACCAGGTCGCGCTCGACCGGCTGATCCTGGGTTTCTCGCGCGTCGAGCTCGACGCCACCGAGCGCATCACGGCCAACCGGCGCGCGACCTTGTCGGTGTACCGAGAGGGCGCCGATGCGGCCAGCCGCCGTGGCGGCGAGCTGCTGCTGAACACGCCACTGCTGACCGGCGAGGCCGGCTCGTTCATGGCCTACCGCGCGGGCGATGCGGTGCGGGTGACGGCGCCGCAGGGCGCGGGCAGCGGCGGCGCGGGCGTCGCGGGGGCCGAAGCGCTGGGCGCCGAAGTGCGCCTGGCCGGGCGCTCGATCGAGCTCGACACCGCCGTGGCGCTGCCCAGCGGCCGGCTGGTGCTGGAGGCCGAGCGCGACGTGCGGCTCGGCGGCGATGCTGCCATCGACCTCGCGGGGCGTGCGCTGGATTTCTTCGACCTCCGGCGCTTCAGCGGCGGCGGCGACCTGCTGATCGAATCCGCCAATGGCGCGGTCGAGCAGGCCGCCGGTTCGCGCATCGACGTCTCGGCGGCGGGCAAGCCGGCGGGCTCGGTCCGCGTCACCGCCACGGGCGTCGACGGCCGCGTGCAGCTCTCGGGCGCGATCCTCGGCACTTCGCCGGTGGCGCGCGAGTCCGGCCGCATCGACATCCGCGCCCGCGCGCTCGACGACTTGGCGGGACTCAACCGGCGCCTGAACGAGGGCGGTGTCCTCGGCGGCCGCGGCTTCGTCGTGAAGACCGGCGACCTCGTCATCGGCGACGAGTTGCGCGCCAACCGCATCGAGGTCTCGGCCGACGGTGGCGCGCTCACCGTCAACGGCCGCATCGACGCCAGCGGCGAGGACGTCGGCACGATCCGGCTGGCCGCGCGCGACAACCTGGTGCTGGCACCGGGCGCGGTGCTCGATGCGCGAGGCACGCGCCTGGCGCTCGATGGCCGCGGGCAGGCCATCGAGGCCTCGAACCGCGCGCAGATCGAGCTCGCGTCGACGGCCGGCACGGTGCGGCTCGACCCCGCCGCCGTCATCGACCTGCGCGCGGCCGACGCGGTGGCGCGCGGCCGCCTGGAGATCAACGCGCCGCGTGTCGGCGGCGACGGCGTGGCGGTGGACGCGGCCGCGGGACTCACGGTGCGCGGCGCCGAGAGCATCGCGGTCAATGCCTTCGCGCGCCACGCGCCGGCCGATGGCGTGGTCGACAGCGCCTACCTCGAGACGCTGCACGCCGACAGCCGCGCCTTCATCGACGCCGCGAACGCCAGCGGCACCACCCGCGCGCGGCTCGCGGGGCTGCGCGCCTTCGGCGATGCCTTCCACCTGCGTCCCGGCCTGGAACTGCGCAGCGACGGCGACCTCACCGTGCGCGGCGAGCTCGATTTCTCGGGCTGGCGCTACGGCCCGGGCGCCGACGCGTCGCGTCGCGGTTCCGGCGAACCGGGCGTGCTCGTGCTGCGCGCGGGCGGCAACCTGGTGATCAACGGCAGCATCTCCGACGGCTTCGCGCCGCCACCCGACACGCCCGACGACTTCGGCTGGAGCCGACGCCCCGACGGACAGGGCCGCATGATGGTCGTGGCCGACATGCTCGCGCCGGGCATGCGCTCGTGGTCGATGCGGCTGGTGGGCGGTGCCGACCTCGCGTCGGCCGACACCCGTACCGTGACCGCGGCATCGCTGCTCGGCGCGCGCGGCGACGTGCTGCTGGACGATCCGCACATCTCGTCGACGCAGTCGGGGCCCGAGGACGCGATCTCGGTGGTGCGCACCGGCACCGGCTACCTCGACGTGCTGGCCGGGCGCGACTACCGGCAGGCCTCGCGCTTCGGCGTCTACACCGCCGGCACCCAGATCGCCGGCAGCGAGGCCTGGGATGCCCCGCGCGCCAGGACCTGGGACGGCTCGGTGCTCGGCTATCCCGACTACGAGGCCACGCTCAACGCGCGCCGCATGTTCTTCACCGAGGGCGGCGGCGACCTGCTGCTGTCCGCGCAGGGCGACGTGCGCGGCTTCGCGAGCGGCGACACCACCAACCTCAAGTCGAGCAACGGCATCGGCTACTGGCTCTGGCGCCAGGGCGGCGCGGAGCTCGGGCAGCGCGCGGCCTGGGGCATCAATTTCGGCCAGTACACCGTGTCGCCGCTCTCCGGCGCCATCGAGCTGGCGGGGTTCGGCGGCATCGGGACCCTGGGCGGCGGGCACCTGAGCGTGCGCGCCGGCGGCGATGCCGGATCGACCTCGAACCTCGGTCCCAACGACTTCGGCGGCACGACCTCGGCGCTCGACCTGGTCGTGGCGTCCAGCGGCCGCGTGGGCGCCGACGGCTCGGTGCTGGTCTCGGGCGGTGGACGGCTGAGCCTGGACGTCGGCGGCCGCCTCAACGCCGGGCGCGATGTCGGCGACGTACCGACCACCGGCGGCCAACTCGTCAACCTGCGCGGCGACAGCCGCGTGAGGGCGGGCGCGGTGGGCATGACGCTGGAATCGGGCTACGGGCTGAAGTCCGATCTCGACCCGCGCGCGGTGGACGCGCAGGCGCCGCGCGACCGCTTCGGCTACGGCTGGCTCGGCCTGGTGGTCGGCGACGGCACCATGGCCGTCGATGCGCGCGGCGACCTGATGGCGCTCACCGCGCGCGATGCCGGGCGGGTCGTGCTGCTCGGCGGCGCGACGCAGGCCGCGTTCGAGGGGCAGGAGAATCCGGCGCTGACCTCGTTCACGCTGTGGACCGAGCGCAGCGGGCTCGAGCTCTTCTCGGCCGGCGGCGACATCCAGCAGCGCAAGTCGATCACGAACAACGTGGAGTGGATCCGCTACGACCCGGGCCGCCTGTCGGCGATCGCGGCCAACGGCTCGATCGCCACCAACCTCACGCTCGCGCCATCGCGCCAGGGGCGGCTCGAACTGCTGGCGCGCGACCGGGTGTCCGGCACCTCCGCGATGTCGAGCGGACCGCTGTCCGCGCTGGCGACGCCCGAGCGCCCGCTATGGCTGGCGGGTTTTCCCGGCGCGTGGGCGGCCAGCAACTTCTACGGACCGCTGGATGTGACCCCGCCGGAGGCGGATCTCTACGACTTCCTGATCGAGGGCAGCGTGCTGTTCGGCCACGGCGCCGACCGCGCGACGCTGCTGCACGCACCGGGCAGCGAGCCGATCCGGCTGTATGCCGTGCGCGGCGACATCCTGGCCAGCACCGGCCGCCAGGTCGTGCGCTACGAGGGGAGCGTCGCGGCGGAGAACTTCTACATCGCCGGCAAGCCGGTGCAGATGCGCGCCGGCCGCGACATCATCGCGACCGGCTACATCGCGCACAGCGGCGCGCTCGACATCTCCGTGCTGAACGCGGGGCGCGACGTGCTGAACGCCACGCTCGACGTGGCGGGCCCCGGCCTGCTGGAGGTCTCGGCCGGGCGCAACATCCTGCAGGGGCAGCCGCTCTCGGGCAACCAGGTGAGCGCGTCCACGCTGCGCAGCATCGGCCCGATCGCCGAGGGCGACACCCGTCCCGGCGCCTCGATCGTGCTGTCGGCCGGCATGGGCGCGGGCGGGCCCGACTACGCGGGCTTCGCCGCGCGCTATTTCGATCGCGCCAACCTCGCCGATGCCGCCAGTCCGCTGGCGGACCAGCCCGGCAAGGTCGCGAAGACCTACGAGGACCGGTTGCTGGCCTGGCTGCGCGAGCGCTTCGGCTACGCGGGCGGTGCCGAGGGCGCGCTCGCGGCCTTCCTCGCGCTGCCGGCCGAGCAGCAGGGCGTTCTGGTGCGCGAGGTGTTCTACGAGGAATTGCGCCAGGGTGGCCGCGAATACAACGACCCCGAGAGCCGGCGCGTGGGCAGCTACCTGCGCGGGCGGGAGGCGATCGGTGCGCTGCTGCCGCAAGCCGATGCCCAGGGGCAACCGGTCGAGCGGCGCGGCAGCCTCGTGTTCCAGGGGGCGGCGGGCGCGCACACGCTGTTCGGTGGCGGCATCCAGGTGCTCGCGCCCGGCGGCGGACTCACGCTCGGCGCCAACGGCGTGCTGCCGCCGCCGAGCACCGGCCTGCTCACGCAGGGCGAGGGCGAGGTCGAGATCTACACGCGCGACAGCGTGCTGCTGGGCCTGTCGCGCATCATGACCACCTTCGGCGGCGGCATCCTGGCCTGGTCCGCCGAGGGCGACATCAACGCCGGGCGCGGCGCCAAGACCACGGTGGTCTACACGCCGCCCAAGCGCAGCTACGACGCCCTCGGCAATGCCGCGCTGGCGCCCACCGTGCCGAGCACCGGCGCCGGCATCGCCACGCTGGCCCCGATCGCCGAGGTGCCGCCGGGCGACGTCGACCTGATCGCGCCCCTGGGCACCATCGACGCGGGCGAGGCCGGCATCCGCGTGTCGGGCAACGTGAACCTCGCGGCCTTGCAGGTGGTCAACGCGGCCAACATCCAGGTCAAGGGGGAGTCGGCCGGGCTGCCGGTGGTGGCTTCGGTCAACGTGGGCGCGCTCACCAGCGCCAGCGCCGCGGCCTCGCAGGCCGCGATGGCCGCGCAGGACTCGGTGCAGCGCGAGCGCACGGCCGCGCGGCAGGCGCTGCCGTCGGTGTTCACGGTGCGCGTGCTGGGCTTCGGCAACGAGCCCGCGTCCGGCACGCCGAGCACGCCCGGCGGCAACGATGCCGCGCCGCAGCGCGGCGGCTACCGCAGCGGCAGCGCGGTGCAGGTGCTCGGCGATTCGGCCATGGGGCCGGCCGAGCGCAACCAGCTCACGCCGGCGGAGCGGCGAACGCTCGGGTACTGAAGGGAAGCGGGGCCGCGACGCGGCCCCCTCCGTCACCGCCCCGGAATCAGCGGCGACACCGGCGCCACCGGCGGCGGCCGCTGCGGATACACCGAGGTGCCGAAGGTATTGCCCATGCGGGTGCTGGTGGCCGCGCGGTTGAACAGGCCGAGCTGGTTCGAGGGCCGGTTGGCGATCGCCTCCGAGGCCAGTTGCGGCGTGCCCTCGGCATCGCGCGGTGCCGAGGCGGGCGGGCGCATCTTCTGCGTCAGGCAGTCGTAGGAGGGCGCGCGTTCGCCGTTCACCGTCGCCTCGATGCAGGACGGGGGCGGCTCGGCGTCCTGCGCCATGGCGCCGGGGCCGGACAGGCCGGCCAGCATCGCGATCCAGAAGCAGGCTGCGCGCATCGACGTCTCCGATCTCCGGGAAAGAAAAAACGCGCCAGTCTAGGCCGGGAACAAGTCGCCGCGATGTCGCGAACCCGGGTGCGCGGCGCCTGTCATGGGTCGGTCATGTCAGACGAATAGCCTCAGGCCGCGAACATCGATCCAGACCGCAAGGCGGACGGCCGCGCCAGTCGCCCACTTTCTCTCCGCCGCACTCCCTTGCCTTCCTCCTCCGCCTCATGACACGTGCTTCCGCCTCGGGCAGTGCCCTGTCGCTGTCCTGGTGCCTCGTCGTGCTGCTGATGATGGGCGCGCGCTTCGCCCAGGCGCAAATTCCCGGTCCGCGCGAAGCGGCCGGCGCGATCAACTTCGACATGCAGGCCCAGCCGCTGCAGGACGCGCTGGCCGAGTTCGGCCGCATCACCGGCCATTCGGTGCTGGTCAGCAGCAGCCTGGCCGCGGGCCGCGCGGCCTCGCCGGTGCGCGGGCAACTGGCGCCGCGCGAGGCGCTGCGCCAGTTGCTCGCGGGCTCGGGCCTGGTGGCGCGCTATGTCGGCGAACAGTCGTTCACGCTGGTGCCCGAGTTCGTGGCGGAAGCGAACGCACCCGCGGCGGCGCGCGGCGAGGCCGTCGGCGGCGAGGACGAGGCCGTCGCCGACCTGCGCGCCTACGCGGCCGCGCTGCAATCCTCGATCACGCGCGTGCTGTGCATCGCGCAGCCCGACGCCTTCGGCCGCTACCGCCTCGGCCTGCAGCTGTGGATCGGCGACGACGGCGCGGTGCGCGAGGTCCGCGTGCTCGAGGGCAGCGGCCAGCAGGAGCGCGACGCGCGCGTGCTGCGCAGCCTGCGCGACCTGGCGCTCGATGCGCCGCCGCCCGCGCTGCCGCAGCCGCTCACGATCCTGCTGACGCCGCGCACCGACCCGGCGCGCGATTGCCGCCCCCATCGGGCACGCGCGGGCTGAGGGAGCGACGATGCCCGACCGCTTCAAGGCCGCATTGCGGACGCTGTTCCTCGCGCGCTACGCCCAGTTCAGGAAGCACCTGCACATGCGCCTGGGTTCCGAGGACCTGGCCAACGACGCGCTGCAGGAAACCTTCCTGCGGGTGGAGAACAGCACCGTGCGCAGCGAGGTGCGCTATCCCTCGGCCTACCTGTTCCGCATCGCGCTCAACGTGGCCGAGGACCAGCGCAAGAGCAACGCGCGCCTGCTGAGCGTGGGCGAGGTCGAGGCGCTCTACGACATGGCCGACGAGATGGCCGACCCGGCGCGCGGCGCCGAGGCGCGCGACCAGATCGCGGCGCTCGAGCGCGCGCTGGCCGAGCTGCCGCGCCGGCGCAAGGCGATCGTGCTGGCCGCGCGCGTGGACGAGATGCCGCACAAGGACATCGCGACGCGCTACGGCGTGTCGGTGCGCACGGTCGAGAAGGAACTGCGCGCCGGCCTCGAGCATTGCTGCGAGCGATTGGGCCGGGATTTCATCCAGCGCTTCGGTCCCGGCGCGGGAAAACAGTCGAAGCAAGATGAAGGCTGAAAAAGATGAAGCCTCGGCCGTCGACGAACCCGGAGATCCCGACGCGATGAAGACCCTGCAACGCGAAGCCCAGGCCTGGGCGGTGCGGCTGGCCTCGGGCCAGGCGAACGAGGACGATGCGCGCGCCTTCAAGGCCTGGTGCGCGCGCAGCCGCGCGCATGCGCAGGCCTTCGCGCAGGCGCGCGAGGTCTGGCGCGCGATGGCGCCGGCCGGCCTGCAGCTGCGCCGGCAGGAGGAGCGCGCCGCGCGCAACAAGCTGCCGCTGCCGGGCCGCCGCGCCTGGCTCGGCGGCGCGGTGGCGGCCTCGGTCGCCTACCTCGCGGTCTCGCCGCCGCTCGGCCTCTGGTCGCCGGTGACCGACTGGAACGCCGACTACAGCACCGCCACCGGCGAGCAGCGCGAGGTGCACGTGGCCGGCGGCGTGGTGCTGCAACTGAACACGCGCACGCGCGTGAACCTGCGCCGCGCGGCGGGCGATGGCGGCGGCGGCGACAGCGTCGAGCTGGTGGCCGGCGAGGCCGAGTTCGCCAACGAGGCCGCGGGCGGCACGCGCTTCACGGTCACGGCCGCGGGCGGCACGGTGTCGGCGCAGCGCGCGCGCTTCAACATGCGCAACCTCGACGGCGAGGTCTGCGTGACCTGCCTGTCGGGCCAGGTCGAGGTGGCGCGCGGCACGCAGCGCGTGCGGCTCGACGCGGGCCGCCAGCTGCGCTGGAGCGCGGCCGGCCTCGGCACGGTCGCGGCGGTCGACACCGGCCCGGTCAGCGCCTGGCGCCGGCGCCAGCTGGTGTTCGACCGGGTGCCGCTGTCGCAGGTGGTGGCCGAGGTCAACCGCTACCGCCACGGCCGGCTGGTGATCACCAGCGCGGCGCTGGGGCGCAGCGAGGTGCAGGCCAGCTTCTCGATCGACCGGCTCGACGACGTGGCCTTCCTGGTGCGCGACGTCTACGGTGCCGAGCTCACGCAGCTGCCCGGCGGCATCGTGCTGCTGGGCCTGGCCAGCACCTGAGTGCCGTGACCGGGCGCGCGCCGTTCGTGAAGTTTTCGTGACATGGTGCAGTCGCGCCATGGCTTCGCTGTCATAGCTCGGTAGACCACGAGGCCGCGGGCCTCGCGGCATCGATCGAGCAACGCAACACGAACCCATGGAAGTCCGCATGCAACGCAGCAGCACGGTGTCCCGGCGCAACGAGAGCAGCCCCTTTTCCTTCACCCCCCAGACCCGGCTGCGGCCGCTGGTGCATGCCATCGCGCTGATGCTGGCCGCGGGCGCCGCGGTGCCCGCCGCGCATGCGCAGCGCGCCTTCAGCGCCGGCTGGATGGCGCAGAAGAACATGGCGCAGGGCACCGCGCTGGCCACCGGCCGGCTGCCCAACGGCATGCCGGCCTCGGCGCTGGTGAGCCCGCAGGCGCAACAGCAGCGCGCGGGCGAGCAGCTGCAGCGCTCGATCGGCAACCTGAACCTCGCCGCGCGCGGCATCGCGGCGCAGCAGGCCGCGCAGGAGGCGGCGCGCCGCACGGCGCTGGCCAGCGGGCAGGGCGTGCCCGACGGCATGGCCGAGGGCGGCCTGCGCGTGGACACGGCCAGCCTCACGGCCGGCTGGGCCAATGCCAACGCGCCGGTGGAAACGCGCAGCGGCGGCCAGACGCAGGTGACGATCGCGCAGACCGCGCCGCAGGCGATCCTCAACTGGGAGACCTTCAACGTCGGGCGCAACACCACGGTGAAGTTCGAGCAGCAGCCGAGCTGGGCCGTGCTCAACCGCGTCAACGACCCGCAGGCGCGGCCCTCGCAGATCCAGGGCCGGATCCAGGCCGACGGCACGGTGATGGTGGTCAACCGCAACGGCATCGTGTTCAGCGGCAGCAGCCAGGTCGACACGCGCAACCTGGTGGCCTCGGCCGTCGGCATGAGCGACGCACAGTTCAGGAAGGGGATCTACAGCGATGCCCAGGGCACGAAGTTCGTCCCGAGCCTGGCCAACGACCTGCAGACCACCGCCAACAGCTTCAGCCATGGCGCGGCCACGGGCGACGTGGTGGTCGAGGCCGGCGCGCGCATCGCGACGCGCCGCCCCGAGACGGTGACCGAGGCCGGCGGCTACGTGCTGCTGGCCGGGCGCGAGACGCGCAACAACGGCCAGATCAGCACGCCCAACGGCCAGGTCATGCTGGCCGCGGGCGATGCCTTCGTGATCCGCAAGGGCCTGGGCACCGACGAGAACCAGGCCTCGACCACGCGCGGCAACACGGTCGTGCCGCTGCGCCTCGAGGGCAGCGGCGCCGGGCTGGTGCGCAACACCGGGCTGCTGCAGGCGGAGCAGGGCGACATCACGCTCGCCGGCCGCGACGTGCGCCAGCAGGGCGTGGCGGTGTCGACCACCTCGGTCCACACGCGCGGCACGGTGCACCTGCTCAACGACACGGCCGATGCCGCGGGCAAGGTGACGCTCGAGGCCGGCAGCGTGACCGCGATCCTGCTCGACGAGAGCGCGACCACCGCGCTCGACGTGCAGCGCAACGCGATGATCAAGGACTCCGACAAGGCCGGCGACGGCGTCGCGCACCGGCGCGACCAGTCGCTGGTGCGCATCGCCAGCGGCGGCGAGGTCGAGTTCCTCGGCGACTCGCTCACGCTGGCCACCGGCGGCCAGGTGCTGGTCGATGCCGCGAAGCGCAGCAGCGTGCGCGAGGGCGCGCGCATCGACGTGTCGGGCGCGGTCGGCGTGCGCGTGGCGATGGAGGCCAACAACGTCGAGATCAACGTGCAGGGCAACGAGCAGCGCGACGCGCCGCGCAACCGCGACGGCCGCGCGCTGTTCAACAACAACATCTGGCTCGACCGCCGCTACCTGGTGCGCGTGCCCGCGGGCACCAACGGCTACGAGACCGACCGCTGGTACACCGCGGGCGGCCTGCTCGAGGTCGGCGGCTACCTCGGCATCGCGGGCCACGGCATCGGCGAATGGTCGGCGCAGGGCGGCACGGTGCAGTTCGGCGGCGGCGAGCTGCGCACCGACAAGGGCTCGAGCATCAACCTCGCGGGCGGCACGCTCGACGTGCAGACCGGCAAGATCCGCCAGACCTGGCTCAAGGGCTCGGACGGCCGGCTCTACGAGGCTTCGCGCGCGCCGGGCGACCTGCTCTACACCGGCCTCTACAAGGGCTTCGAATCGGAGCACAAGCGCTGGGGCGTGACCGATGCCTTCTACAACCCGCTGATCGGCGCGAAGGAGCGGATCGAGAACGGCTACACGGTCGGGCGCGACGCGGGCCGGCTGGTGGTGGCCACGGCCAAGGCGCAGCTCGAGGGCGACATCGACACCAGCGCCTTCCAGGGCCAGGGCCAGACGCAGGCGCGCGACAAGTCCTTCGACGGCTACCGCCAGGCGCAGACCGCGGTGGCGCTGCGCGGGCAGCTGATCGTCGGCAAGCAGACGCCGGTCTACGACAAGGCGACCGAGGGCCTGCGCTACACCGAGGACGCGGTGGCGCAACGCATCGCCATCGGCGGCGCGGGCGGCGAGGACCAGGACATCCACCTCGACGCCGGCTGGCTCGATGCGCTCGAGCTCGGCGCGCTGCGCGTGCATGCCAAGGACGCGATCGCGGTGCGCGAGGCGCTGCGCGTGGCGCCGGGCGGCGACATCGCGCTGCATGCCACGCAGGTGCAGGTCGATGCGGGGCTGGAAGCGCGTGGTGGCGGCATCGCGCTGGGCAACGTGTTCCAGAAGTGGAGCGCGAGCCTGGGCTGGATCGACAGCCTCGCGGCGCCGCTCAAGCCCGAGCTGGCCGCCAACGTGACGATCGCCGAGGGCGTGCTGCTCGACGCGCGCGGCCTGTGGACCAACCTCGCGCTCGACCGCGCGGGCACGGCGGGCGTGCCCTTCGTCGCGGGCGGCGGCATCCGCGTGCAGTCCAGCGGCGACGTGGTGGTGTCGCCAGGCGCGGTGCTCGACACCTCGGCCGGCGCCGTCTACCGCGCCGACCACAGCGTGCAGGGCGGCCGCGGCGGCGACATCGCGCTGGCGGCCAATGCCTACCCGGGCGCGGGCACGAGCGGGCCGGCGGGCGAGCTGGTGCTCGGCGGCGCGCTGCGCAGCCAGGGCATGAAGGGCGGCGGCACGCTGCGGCTGCAGTCGGGCGGCGCGGTGGTGGTCGGCGGCGAGATCGCGGGCGGCCGCGGCGTGCTGGCCGCGGGCGAGGCCGCGCCGGTCGACCTGATCGCGAGCGAGGGCTTCGTGGTGAAGGCCGGTGCCACGCTGCCGACCGACTTCCACTACACGCGCACGCGCGCCCAGCCCGGCGAGGCGCTGGGCGCGGCGCCGCTGGTGGACCGGGCGCGGCCCGAGACCCACCTCACGCTGGCCGCGAACTGGACCCCGCCCAAGCCCGTGGGCAGCAACGACTTCTACACCCTGCAGACCGCGAGCGGCCAGTCCTACTCGTTCTATTCCTGGAGCACGATACCGACGCTGCCCGCGGGCACGGTCATCGTCAGCCTCACGGGCCAGTTCGGCGGCTTCCCGAACGGCTACGTGGTGCCGGCCGAGGTGTTCCCGCAGGGCATGGGCATCCAGCCGAGCCCGGGCGTGATCAGGGCCGGCACGACGGCGCCGCGCGACCTCGAGTTCACGGCCGGCACGCGCATCGCGGCGGGCGGGCGCTTCGACCGCGACGTGGCGGTCGGCCGCGTGCTGCACATCGATGGCGAGCAACTGCGCGCGGGCTTCTCGCGCTATGAACTGATCGGCCACCAGGGCCTGGCGGTCGCGCCGGGCGCCGCGCTGCGCGTGGAGATGCCGGTGCTGCGCGCCGACACCACCGCCGCGCGCGGCCTGCCCACGGGCGCCGACACCGCCGGCGTGCTCCAGAGCTGGCTGCCGCCCGAGTACACCGAGAACGCGGCCAAGGGCCTGCTGACGCAGCGCCAGGGCGCCGACCTGCAGCTCACGGCCGGCTGGGGCTACGGCTCGCTCGCACCGCTGGACGTGGGCCGCGACGCGCGGGTGCAGGTCGATGCCGGCCGCGCCATCACGCTCACCGGCAACGGGCAGATCACCGTCGACGGCACGCTGCGCACGGCGGGCGGGCGCATCGAGGTGACGAACTTCGGCTATGGCCTCGACGGCGCCTCGTCGAAGAGCCACGACCGCTCGATCTGGCTCGACGACCATGCGGTGCTCGACGTGTCGGGCGAGGCCCGCATCGCGACCGACGTGCGCGGCCGGCGCTACGGCCTGGTCGGCGACGGCGGCAGCATCCAGATCGGCGGGCGCTACAACGCCAATGCCACCAGCACGGTGGGCGCCGACAACTTCATCGTGGTGCGCCCCGGCGCGCGCCTCGAGGCCTCGGGCACCAGCGCGACGCTGGACCTGCCGCAGGCCGGCGCCACCGCGGTCGCTTCCGACGGCGGCCTGATCTACCTGAGCAGCTTCAACGGCCTGTTCCTCGACGGCACGCTGCGCGCCGCGGCGGGCGGCGCGGGCGCGGCCGGCGGCACGCTGGGCCTGACCCTGGAGGCGCCGGCCTATCCCGAGGCCAACCTGCCCGACGCGCGCGTGCGTTCGCTGCGCGAGATCAAGCTCGGTGCGCAGCAGGGCCCCGACTCGCTGCGCGCCGACCTGCGCCCGGGCCAGGCCGATGCCGCGCTCGCCTACGGCCATGCGCGCATCGGCGTCGACCGCATCGAGGCCGGCGGCTTCGACAGCCTCTCGCTGCTGGTCAACGGCGTGATCAGCTTCGAGGACGGCGTGAACCTGCGGCTCGGCCAGGGCCTGCGCATGACCGCGGGCAGCTTCAGCCTCGCGCAGGGCTCGGGCGACGGCTCGCAGGTGCTGCTGGCGGCGCCCTATGTGCGCCTGGGTGGCAATACCGGCCTGGGCCGCGACAAGCACATCCTGCCGATCCCGACGAACACGCGCGTGCCGCGGCTGGCCGCGGGCTCGGACCTGCGCATCGAGTCCTCGGTGCTCGACGTGATCGAGACCGTGGCCTTCGGCACCGCGGGCCCCCAGCCCGAACTCCAGGGCAACGTGCAGGTCGAGCGCGACGGCTTCGAGCACATCGCGCTGCGCAGCCAGGGCGACCTGCGCCTGCTGGCCTCGCTGGTGCGCGACCGCACCTCGCTCGAGACCGCGGGCGACCTGGTGCTCGCGGCCAGCCAGATCTATCCGGGCACCGGCGCGCGCGCCGAGATCCGCGCCGGCAAGAGGGGGCAGGTCGACACCTGGGGCAACTACCAGAACCTCTACGACCCGGCGCGCAGCCTGCGCGTGGAGCGCATCGGCGAGGGCGAGCCCGCCGTGCCGTACTCGGCCTTCGGCAGCCTGCAACTGATGTCGGCCAACATCGACCAGGGCGGCGTGCTGCGCGCGCCGCTGGGCAGCGTGATCCTGGGCCGCCCCGAGGGCCAGGCCGACGACGTCGCCTCCACCGTGCGGCTGCGCGCGGGCAGCATCACCTCGACCAGCGGCGCCGGCCTGGCCATGCCCTACGGCGGCACCAAGGACGGCCTGACCTACATCTACAACGGCACCGACGCCGGCTACGTGGGCCTCGGCGGCTCGGGCATCGCCTTCGGCGGCGTCACGCTGCTCGGCGAGCGCATCGACGTGCAGGGCGGGGCGCTGATCGACCTGTCGGGCGGCGGCATGCTCGCGGGCGCGGCCTTCCTCACCGGCCGCGGCGGCTCCACCGACGCGCGGCTCAACCCGCTGGTGCAAAGCGGCACCGGCCGCGCGGCCTTCGTGCTGCCGGGCCTCGCGACCAACCCGGTCTACGCCATCGTGCCGGGCGCGCAGCCGGGCGCGGCGCCGATCGCGGCCGAGAAGGGCGCGGGCGACCCGATGGTCGGGCGCCAGATCACCATCGGCGCGGGCGTGCCGGGCCTGCCGCCGGGCACCTACACGCTGCTGCCCTCGACCTACGCGCTGCTGCCGGGCGCCTTCCGCGTCGAGCTCAACGGCCTCGCGGGCGGCCAGGCGGCTTTCGGCGCCACGCAGGCGATGCGCAACGGCTCCTACAGCACCGCGGGCCGGGTCGGCGTCGCCAACACCGGCATCCTCGACACGCTGACCACGCAGCTCGTGCTGACGCCGGCCGACCTGCTGCGTACCTATTCCCAGTACAACGAGACCAGCTACGCCCAGTTCGGCCTCGACTGGGCCGCGCGCGACGGCGTGCCGCGCCCGCGCCTGGAGCGCGACGCGGGCCGGCTGACGCTGACCCCCGGCATCAAGCCGCTGGAGGACCGCGGCGTCCGCATCGCCGAGGGCACGGTGCGGCACGCGGCCGCAACGGGCGGCTTCGGCAGCGAGCTGGTGGTCAGCGGCTCCGGGCGCGCGTTCGAGATCGTGGCGGCGGGCAAGGGCCCGACCGAAGGCTTCACCGGCGTCACGCTCGACGCCGGCATGCTCAACGGCATCGGCGCGGGCACCATGGCCATCGGAGGCGCGCCGGGCTCGCAGTTCGAGACCGGCCGCAACACCCAGTCCTCGTATCTCGCGAGCTTCGGCACGGCCTACCAGGCCGCCAGCGGCATCGTGCTGCGCGAAGGCGCCGTGCTGTCGGCGCCGCAGGTGTTCCTGGTCGCGGGCCAGCGCGACGGCGGCATCGTGCTCGAGCAGGGCGCGGGCATCGACACCCTGCGCCGCGGCCCGGTCTCCTGGGACTCGAAGGCCGGCTATGTCTTCAAGCCCGGTGATGTCGCGGTGCTCGCCGTTTCCAACGGCTGGCTCGACATGCTGGCCCCGAGCCTGAGCACCGACACCCGCTGGGGCCAGGGCCCGATCCGCATCGGCGTGTGCGAGGGCAGCGTGCGCTGCGGCGGCACCACCACCCTCTATGCCGAGGGCACGATCACGGCCGCGACCGACCGCGCCTTCGAGCTCGGCGACTCGGTGCGCTACGGCGCGCGCAACCTGGTGCTGGCCGTGGGCGGCATCAACGTCGGCAGCGCCGAGGCGCTGGAGCGCGCCCGCGCGGGCGGCGCGCTGCCCGCGGGCATGACGCTCAACCAGCAGGTGCTCGACCGCCTGCTGCGCGGCGACACCAGCACCGGCGCGCCCGCGCTCGAGAACCTGGTGCTGACCGCGCGCGACTCGGTCAACTTCTACGAATCGGTGCGTTTGTCGACGCTGTCGTCCGCCAACGGCCAGCCCTCGCTGGCGCAACTGGTGCTGACCACGCCGGCCATCTACGGCCATGGCGGCGTCGACGACGTGGCGCGCATCGAGACCGACACCCTGGTGTGGAACGGCACGGCGTCGCCGGCCGGCGGCGTGATGAGCGGCGGCGCGGGCACCGGCAGCGGCCGGCTCGAGGTCGACGCGCGCGAGATCGTGTTCGGCTACGCGGCCCAGACCCAGCCCAAGTCGGTGATCTCGCACGACCGCCTGACGCTGGGCTTCGGCACGGTGGCGCTGAATGCCAGCGAGCGCATCACGGCCAACCATCGCGGCAGCCTCGGTGTCTACCAGTCGCAGGGCGCGTGGAACGAGGCCACCAAGGACTTCGACCGCAGCGGCGGCGAGCTGCTGATCTCCACCGCGCTGATGACCGGCAAGGCCGGCTCGGTCAACGCCATCCGCGCGGGCGGCCGCATCGCGGTGACCACGCCCGAAGGCGCGGTGCTGCCCGCGATCGACGCGGTGGCACCCGAGGCGCTGGGCGCCGAGCTGCGCCTCGACGCGGGCGGGCCACTGAGCTTCGACACCGCGGTGCGGCTGCCCAGCGGCAAGCTGAGCCTGGTCGCGCAGGGCGACCTGCTGCTGGGCGAGCGTTCGATGCTCGACCTCGCGGGCCGGCGCGTCGATTTCTTCGACGTCAGCAAGTACGCCTGGGGCGGCGACCTCGTGCTCGAGAGCCGCAGCGGCAACATCGCGCAGGCGGCGGGCGCGCGCATCGACCTGTCGGCGCGCAACAACCGCGCGGGCCGCCTCGATGCGGTGGCACTCGACGCCGGCGCGGGCACGATCGACCTGCGCGGCGCGATCGCAGCCGACAGCAGCGGCTACTACGACGCGGGCGGCACGCTGGTGCCCTACGCGGCGGGCGACATCGAGCTGCGCGCGCAGTCCATCGCCGACTTCCGCGGCCTGAATGCGCGGCTCAGCGAGGGCGGTGCCTTCGGCGTGCGCAGCTTCCAGCTCAAGCGCGGCGACCTCGTGGTCGGCGACGAGCTCAAGGCGCGCGAGATCAACCTCTCGGTCGACGGCGGCCGGCTCACGGTCGAGGGCCGCGTCGACGCCAGCGGCGAGCAGGCCGGCAGCATCCGGCTGGCGGCGCGCGACGGCGTGTCGCTCGCGGGCACGGCGGTGCTCGATGCCAGCGCCAGCGTGCTGCGGCGCGACAGCCACGGCCAGGCGATCGACGCGCCCAACCGCGCGGTCATCGAGCTCGATGCCGGCAGCGGCACGCTCTCGATCTCCAGCGGCGCGCGCATGGACCTGCGCGTGGCCGGTGCCGCGAAGGACTACGGCACGGTGGCGCTCAACGCACCGCGCCGCGGCGCCGACGACGTGGCCATCGAGGCCGCGGGCAGCATCGACATCCAGGGCGCGAAGTCGGTCGCGGTCAACGCCTTCGTCACCGACAAGAGCGCGGCGAAGGGCACGGACGCGAGCGTCGACGGCCGTACCTACCAGGTGATCGACCAGGCCTACCTCGATCGCCTGCACGGTCAGAGCGAGGCCTTCATCGAGGCCGCGCTGCGCAACGGCGCGCTGATCGACGGCCGCCTCGCGGGCCTGCGCGCGCAGGGCGACCGCTTCCACCTGCGCCCCGGCGTGCAGATCGTGACCGACGCCGCGATCAACCCCGATGGCGACCTGCACGTGGACGGCGACATCGACCTCTCGGGCCACCGCTACGCGAGCCTGAACCCGCGCACGCGCAAGACCCTGGCCTACGGCTCGGGCGAGCCGGGCGCGCTGGTGATCCGCGCGCCGGGCAACCTCGAGGTCTTCGGCAGCATCAACGACGGCTTCGATGGCTCGCGCCTCGTGCGCGGCGCCACGCCCGACGACAAGGGCTGGATCCTGCCGAGCGGCCGGCTGCCCTTCGGCGGCGACCTCGTGATCCCGCACGGCGGCATGGTCACGCTCGACACCGGCACCGGCTTCGAGCAGGGCCGCACGCTGAACTTCGACCTGCCGGCCAGCGCGGTGACGCTGCCCTCGGGCACGCTGCTGCCAGCGCTGATGGTGCTCGACCAGCCGCTGACCGTGCCCGCGGGCCTGGTGCTCGGCGCGGACGTGCGCGACGCCGCGGGCAAGCTGCTGCACGCGGCCGGCTCGGTACTGGGCGAGCCCGTGACGCTGCCGGCCGGCACGCGCCTGGCCGCGGGCTTCCGTCTGCCGGCCGCGGTGCGCATGGCGGCGGGCATCTGGCCCGCGGGCGTGCCGCTGCCGGTGGGCATGGCGCTGTCGCGCCCGCTCGCGCTGGCCAAGGGCGCGGTGGTGCCCTCGGAAACCCAGGTCAAGCTGCCCGGCGGCGTCGAGATGATCAACCTGCGGCCCGCCGATGCCGACGGCAACCAGGGCCGCACCTGGGCGCTGGCGCCGATGCTGCCCGCGGGCTCGCTGTCGTGGGACCTGCGCCTCGTGGCCGGTGCCGACCTCGGCGCGGCCGACACCCGCCTCGCGCAGCCGCACGCCACCGGCCGGCTGCAGCTGGCCGACACCCACTTCGGCCTCGGTTCGAAGGTCAGCGACGTGCCGGGCACCGGCTCGCCGGCCACCTACTTCTGGGGGCCGGACGCCGGCGCGAAGATGGTGATCGACTTCTTCGGGGAGTACGTGCTGAGCTTCCAGATCGTTCCGGGCACGCCCATGACGCCCGAGCAGATCGACGAGATGCGCATGTGGGGCCTGGTCGGCAACGACCCCGCCGACATGAACGACTACGGCTACGGCGAGTACGCCACCGTCGACAAGCCGGCCGTGCCGCCGGACCGCGTCGCGGCCTACCACCCGGCGCGCGAGCAGATCTTCAGCGTGCTGCGCACCGGCACCGGCGACCTCGACCTGGTCTCGGGCGGCGACATCACGCTGCGCTCGCCCTACGGCGTCTACACGGCCGGCACCGCCACCGCGCCCGGCGTGGGCGGCGCGGCCGACCGGCTCTACGACCAGCAGCGCGGCCTGCTCAAGGACGGCTCGATCCTGTTCTCCGTCGAAGGCAAGCCCTACGAGCCGCTGGTCGACGGCGGCGCGCGCAGCCTCTACGCGGCCTGGTACCCGGAGCAGGGCGGCAACCTGCTGCTGCGCGCCGGCGGCGACCTGCGCGGCGACCTGGTCGGCAGCGGGGGCTCGTTGCGCGTGGGCTTCGAGCTCGCCGAGATGCGCGGCCAGGTCGGCTCGACCGCTACCGGCACCTGGCTCTGGCGCCAGGGCAGCGGCAGCGTCGCGACCGGCGCCGACTCGCTGCCCGCGGCCTGGTGGATCAACTTCGGCACCTACGTGGCGGGCTCCAACGGCGAGTACTACCCGTACCCGAGCAACAGCTTCAACAACGATCCCTACCTCGTGGGCTTCACCGGCTTCGGCACGCTGGGCGGCGGCAACCTGGTGGTGGAGGCCGGCAAGGACGCCGGCATGATCGGCCCGCGCGGCGAGGTCTTCTTCAACGACGGCCCGATGAGAGCCCAGACCTCGCGCGTGCCGCGCAGCGAGGGCCTGCACCTGGCCGTGGCGAGCACCGGCCGCATGACGCCCGGCGGCGAGCTCGTGCTCACGGGCGGCGGCGATCTCGACCTGCGCATCGGCGGCAGCCTCAATCCGAACGCGACGCTGCGCAGGAACGAGCATGACCTCAACAGCACCTTCGTCAACCTGCGCGGCGCGCTGCGCGTGCAGGCCGGCGCCATCGGCGGCCTCGACGTGGGCGCGGGCACGCGCGACCAGCTCGACTCGCGCGGCGGCGACCCCTACAGCAAGGGCCGCGCCGGCGCCAGCGGCGGACCGGTGCTGGTGCTCGGCGACTCGACCGCGCGGCTGGACACGCGCGGCGACCTGGTGCTCGGCGGCGTGGCCGACGCGGGGCGCACCAAGCTGCTCAACAGCACGCCCTTCAGCTACCAGGGCCGGGCCTACGCGGGCGAGGGCTACAGCTGGTTCTCGCTGTGGACGCCCGCCACCGCCGTGGACCTGTTCAGCGCCGGCGGCAATCTCACGCCGACCACCGCCTGGGGCGAGGGCGGCGTGAACGAGGACGTGGTGAAGGCGCGCCGCGACAACAACCTCGGCGCGACCTTCCAGGGGCATTTCTATCCGTCGATCCTGCGCGCGGTCGCGGCCAGCGGCAGCCTCTACTACGGCGTGGGCACCGCGAACCTGCTGGCCAACAACGGCGCGGCCTTCACGCGCACCGAGTTCGGCCTCACGCTCTCGCCGGCACCGCAGGGCGCGCAGTACGCCAACGTCACCGGCAAGGGCGTGCTCGAGCTGCTGGCGCGCGACTCGATCCAGGCCAGCGGCTATGCGATCACCGCGTCGACGGCCGACCCGGCGGCGCTCACCAGCCCGTTCCGCCCGGGCTTCATGGGCGTGATCGCCTACACGGGCGGCGGTCCCTACGGCTTCAGCCCGGTGACGGTGCACAACCTGCATCCGTCCGTGGCGAATGCCGAGACCGACTGGCTCATCGGCTTCAGCGGCCGCTACACGAACGCGCCGCTGTTCACCTTCGCGAGCCAGGCCACCTCGGCCTATGCCGCGGCGGGCCAGGAGGCGGCGCGCTACTACGCGGTGGAAGGCGACATCGTCGGCCTGCGCTTCGGACAGGCCGCCAGCCTCGGCTACCTGGGCCGCGACGGCACGCGCTACGACGGCTCGATCCCGGTGGCGGTGCGCGCGGGGCGCGACATCACCGACTCGGGCACGCGCCTGGGCCAGAAGGACACCATCGGCACCGGCCGCGGCAACCTGATCTCGCACGGCCTGGCCGACGACATCTCGGTGATCGAGGCCGGCCGCGACATCCGCCACAGCAGCTTCTACGTCACCGGCCCGGGCCTGCTCGAGGTGACGGCCGGGCGCAATCTCTACTTCGCCGACCGCGGCGAGATCAAGACGCTGGGCGCCGTGGTCGACGTGAAGCCCGGCGACCGCAGCAGCGGCGCCAGCGTGGCGGTGTCGGCCGGCATGGGCGCGGGCGCCGACTGGCAGGCCTTCGCGAAGCGCTACCTCGACCCGGCCAACCTGGCCGATCCGGGCCAGCCGCTGGCCGACCAGCCGGGCAAGGCCGTGGCCGTCTACGGCGGCGCGCTGTCGCTCGCGCAGTGGCTGGCGCGCGAGTTCGGCTACGAGGGTAGCGAGGCCGGCGCCGAGTCCTTCATGGCGCGCAAGCAGGTGGAGCTCGACCGCGAGCGCCAGCAGGCGCTCTCGCGCGGCGACAGCGCGCCCAACCGCTCGCTGGCGCGCGAGTACAAGGTCGAGAGCCGGCTGCACCTGGTCAACTGGCTCACGGAGCGCTTCGGCAAGGCCAACCGCCTGGGCCTGCATTTCGACGCCGCCACCATGGATGCGCGCGCCTTCTTCGCGGCGCTGCCGCCCGAGCAGCAGCGCGCCTTCCTGCGCGGCGTCTACTACGCCGAGCTCAAGGCCTCGGGCCGCGAGTACAACGAGGAAGGCGGCAAGCGCCGCGGCAGCTACCTGCGCGGACGCGAGGCCATCGCCACGCTGCTGCCCGATACCGATGCGCAGGGCCGCCCGCGCAGCTACGAGGGCGACCTCACGCTGTTCAGCAGCGCGCTCTACATCGACGAGTACGTGACCACCAGCGGCGTCGGCAAGGACCGCCCGACCCCGGGCAAGACCTACATCAGCAAGGCCGAGTGGGAAGCGCTGGGCAGCCCGGGCTACGGCGTGGCCTTCTACGACGTGCTCGACGCCGGCATCCACACCCAGTTCGGCGGCGACGTGCGCATCATGACGCCGGGCGGCCGCACGCTGGTGGGCGTGGACGGCGGCTTCGTGCCGGGTCCGGGCTCGGGCGTGATGACGCAGGGCGAGGGCGACATCGACATCTATGCGCGCGGCAGCATCCTGATGGGCCAGAGCCGGGTGTTCACCACCTTCGGCGGCAACATCCTGGGCTGGTCGGGCGAGGGCGACATCAACGCCGGGCGGGGCGCCAAGACCACCGTGGTCTACACGCCGCAGCGGCGCGTCTACGACAGCGTGGGCAACGTCACGCTGTCGCCCAACGCGCCGACCACCGGCGCGGGCATCGCCACGCTGAACCCGATCGCCGAGATCCCGCCGGGCGACATCGACCTGATCGCGCCGCTGGGCACCATCGACGCGGGCGAGGCCGGCATCCGCGTGTCGGGCAACGTCAACCTCGCGGCGCTGCGCGTGGTGAACGCCGAGAACATCCAGGTGCAGGGCAAGTCCACCGGCATCCCGGTGGTGGCGGCGGTCAACGTGGGCGCGCTGTCGAACGCCAGCGCCGCGGCCGCGCAGGCCGGCATGGCGGCGCAGGACTCGCTGCAGCGCGAGCGCGCCGAGGCGAGGAAGGCCTTGCCCTCGGTGTTCACCGTGCGGGTGCTGGGCTTCGGCAACGAGGCGCCCGAGGGCGCGCCGGCCGGCGGCGCGCGCGAGCGCGGCAGCACCGGCGCGGCCTACGACCCCAAGGGCGTGGTGCAGGTGCTCGGCGCGGGCGCGCTGACCACCGCGCAGATGCAGTCGCTGACCCCGGGCGAACGGCGCAACCTCAAGCAGTAGCACGAAGGACCGCGCGGCATCCGCCGCGCCATCGCGAGCCAGGGCCTCCCGCGTGGAGGCCCTTCTTCTTATGCGCGTCGACGACCCCGTGCAGGACCCGTCCGACTTTTCTTGATGAAGTTTTCGTGACAAACGACAGTCGCCGCGCCTGCCGGGCGTCTAGGAAACGTACGCAGCGGCGACATGAAGGCTCTCCACCATGGGCCGCTGCCGAGCGAGCTTCATCCTTGAGAACCGAGCTGGAAATGCATGACTTGAAGAAGAACGCCCCACCGATGTGCTGGAGAGCGGTGTGGCTGGCAGTGCTGGCGCTGTGTGCGCACGGCGTCGCGTCGGCGCAGGCCGCGGACACCGCGCCGGCGGCCGCCGCGCCCGCCGACACCCAGGCCCCGAACCAGAACCCGCCCCCCGCGGCCGCGGCTGCCGCCGCGCCGGCCGCACCCGAACGAAAGGTCGACGTCACCGAATACATCGTGCGCGGCAACACCGCGCTGGACGCCCGCGCGATCGAGAAGGCGGTCACGCCCTTCCTCGGTCCCGAGCGCACGCTCAAGGACATCGAGGCGGCGCGCGACGCGCTGCTCGCCGCCTACCAGGCCGCGGGCTACCAGTCGGTCTACGTCGACCTGCCCGAGCAGCAGGTCACGCAGGGCGTGGTGTTCCTGCAGGTCAGCGAAACGCGAGTCGGCCGCGTGCGCGTGGTCGGCGCCGAGTACAACTCGCCGCTGGACGTGCGCGACCAGGTGCCCGCGCTGCAGGAGGGCACCGTGCCCGACTTCAACAAGGCCCAGTCGCAGCTCGCCGCGCTCAACCGCGGCCCGAAGCGGCAGGTGATGCCGCTGGTGCGCCAGGGCGCGCTGCCCGGCACCATGGACGTGGACCTCAAGGTCGAGGACCAGAGCCCGTGGCGCGCCAGCGTCGGCCTCAACAACGACTACAGCGCCGACACGCGCAAGCTGCGCGCCTCGGCCTCGATCGGCCACGACAACCTGTGGCAGCTCGGGCACAGCGCCTCGATCAGCTTCTTCGGCGCGCCGCAGGACCTGAAGCAGACGCAGGTGGTCTCGGCCTCGTACCTGGCGCCGCTGCCGAACAGCAACTGGTCGCTCGAGGCCTCGGCCTTCTGGTCCGACAGCAACGTGGCCACCGTGGGCGGCACCGACGTGCTCGGCAAGGGCCACTCGATCGGGCTGAAGGCCACCTACACCGTGCCCAACACCGGCAACTGGTGGCATTCGTTCAGCGCCGGCGTCGACCTGAAGAACAACCGCGAGGCCCTCACGCTCAAGAACAGCAGCGACGAGGTGCCGCTCAAGTACGCGCCGATCACGCTGTCGTACTCGGGCCTGCGCCAGGCCGAGAAGAGCCAGTACGGCGTGGGCGTGTCGCTGGTGGTGGGCACGCGCAGCTTCTTCAGCTACGGCAGCGACCAGGCGCAGTTCGACTACAAGCGCTACAAGTCCTCGCCGAGCTTCATGGTGCTGAAGACCGACCTCAACGGCACCTACACCTTCGAGGGCGGCTCGCAGCTCGCCTTCCGCGTCAACGGCCAGATGACCGACTCGCCGCTGGTGTCGAGCGAACAGATCGCCGGCGGCGGCATGAACTCGGTGCGCGGCTATCTCTCGGCCGAGGCCACGGGCGACTACGGCGTGGTCGGCTCGCTCGAATGGCGCACCCCGCCGCTGAACTGGCTCAACCCCTGGGTCGAGGGCTGGCGCGCCTATGCCTTCGTCGACGGCGCGCGCCTGCGCCTGAAGAACCCGCTGCCCGAACAGGCCGACCGCTTCGCGCTCGCCTCGGTGGGCCTGGGCACCACCTTCAAGGTCGGCCAGTACTTCTCGGGCCGCATCGATATCGGCCGTCCGCTGAAGGACGGCCCGCGCACGAAGAAGGGCGACACGCAGGTCAATTTCAGCATCAACGCCAGCTACTGATCACCGAATCCGAAACGCGGCAACGCCACTTTTCAAGAACCTTTTTCCACGAGCTTTCCGGAGAACCCCTGTCATGCGACGCTTTCTTTTCCTCGCGCTCACGCTGTTGAGCACGCTCCTGCCGGGCCTGGCCCATGCATGGTGGCAGCCCGAATGGGCCTATCGCAAGCCGATCACCGTGGACGGCGGCCCGCAGGCCGGCGCCATCGGCAGCGACGCCGGCCGCATGCCGGTGCTGGTGCGCCTGCACACGGGCAACTTCAAGTTCGAGGGCGTGAGCGAGACCGGCGCCGACCTGCGCTTCGTGGCCGGCGACGACAAGACCGTGCTCAACCACCAGATCGAGCAGTTCGATCCGCTGCTGGGCATCGCGCTGGTCTGGGTCGACGTGCCCACGGTCTCGGCCGGCACGCCGCAGAAGCTCTGGATGTACTACGGCAACCCCAAGGCCCCGGCCTCGGGCAACGGCCAGCGCAGCTTCGATCCCGACTACACGCTGGTCTACCACTTCGCCGAAGGCGCGGTGCCGCCGCGCGACACGACCGCCTACGGCAACAACGGCCAGACCCCGACCGTGCCGGCCGAAGGCACGGTGATCGGCAAGGGCGCGCAGTTCGCCGGCGCGCCGCTGATGCTGCCCGCCACGCCCTCGCTGGCCCTGGCCGCCGGTGCCAGCTTCACCTTCTCCGCCTGGGTGCGGCCCGACCAGCTCGGCGCGCGCCAGGTGATCTATGCGCGCCGCGACGGCGCGGGCGAACTGCTGGTCGGCATCGACCAGGGCGTGCCCTTCGTGCAGGTCAACGGCCAGCGCAGCACCCCGGCGCAGCCGGTGCAGGCCGGCCAGTGGTCGCACATCGCGGTCAAGGCCGAGGGCGACAGCGTTGCGCTGTATGTCGGCGGCCGCCCCGCGGTGTCGCTGGCCGCGCGCCTGCCGGCGCTGAACACGGCCGCCGCGCTCGGCGCCGACGTGGCCGCCACGCCTGCCGCCGGCCAGAACGCTCCCGCGGCCGCCGCCTGGGCGCCGTTCACCGGCGCGATCGACGAAGTGCGCCTGTCGAAGGTCGCGCGCGGCGATGCGCTGCTGCTGGCCGACGCCGTCTCGCAAGGCGCCGAATCGCGCCTCACGGCCTTCGGTGCCGACGAGCAGCAGGCCGGCAAGAGCCACTTCGGCTTCATCCTGGCCGCGATGCCGCTGGACGCCTGGATCGTCGTCGGCCTGCTGGGCCTGATGATGGTGCTGTCGTGGGCCATCATGATCGGCAAGGGCCGCAGCTACGGCGCCATCTCGCGCGCCAATGCCCGCTTCATCGAGCACTTCCGCGAAGCCGCCGGCGCGCCGCTGGACCGCCTCGCGATCAGCAACACCGTGTCGCAGGAAGTCCGCGACGATTCCTCGCTGTGGCGCCTCTACCAGGTGGCGATCGAGGAGATGCGCCGCCGCCACGAGCGCGGCTACGACCTGAGCGCCGTGTCGAGCGCGACCATCGGCGCCATCCGCGCGGCCATGGACGGCGTGATGGTGCGCGAGACCGAGCGCATGTCCAAGCGCATGAACTGGCTGTCGACCACCATCGAGGGCGCGCCCTACGTCGGCCTGTTCGGCACCGTGATCGGCATCATGCTGGTGTTCGTGGTGGCGGCGATGGCCGGTGCGGTGGACATCAACTCGGTGGCACCGGGCATGGCGGCCGCGCTGCTGTGTACCGCCGCCGGCCTGGGCGTCGCGATCCCCGCGCTGTTCGGCTACAACTGGCTGGCCTCGCGCTCGGACGCCATCGGCGCCGACATGGCGGTGTTCGTCGACGAGTTCGTGACGCGCCTGGCCGAAGAGCAGGGCGAGGGCAGGTCGGTGCCCGCGGCCGTGGCGGCCCAGGGCGGCGCGCGCCGCACGGCCGACGACAGCGCGGCGCGTGGCGGCTGGACCTCGCCGGCACAGGTTCCGGCCTGAGGCGACGCACATGCCCAACGCAGCCAAGTTCGCCGTGCGCAAGCGCACCGGCGGCATCAACATCACGCCGTTCGTGGACGTGCTGCTGGTCGTGCTGGTGATCTTCATCCTCACCAGCAACGCCAGCATCCCGGGCATCAAGGTCGACCTGCCGAAGGCCAGTTCCTCGGTGGCGCTGGAGAAGCCCAAGACCAAGGCCATCACGATCGACAACGCGGGCAACGTGTTCCTCGACGCCTACCCGGTGTCGCTGCCGGAGCTCGAGGAGCGCCTGCGCACCGAGAAGGCCCTGTCGCCCGACTTCCCCGTCATCGTGCGCGGCGATTCGAGCGTGCAGTACGCCAAGGTGGTCGACGTGCTGGACCTGCTGCGCCGCATCGAGCTGAACCAGATCGGCCTCGTGACCGGCAAGCAGAAGTGAGGACCGGCGCGTGAAACCTCGCGATCCGACTTTCGCCTTCGTGGGCCGCGCCGCGGCCGGCGGCGGCGCGCCTGCCGACGCTCGCGCGCTGTGGCGCCGCTGGGGCGGCTGGGCCATCGGCGCGGTGCTGCTGGCGCTGCTGGCGGCGCTCGTGTGGTACCTGCTGGCCGACACCGCGAGCCAGAAGCGCGTGGTGGCCGACGCTCCCACGCTGATGCTGCCGCCGCCACCGCCGCCGCCGCCCGAACCCGAGAAGCTGCCCGAGCCCGAGCCGGAGAAGATCAAGCCGGTGACCGAGCCCGAGCCCAAGCCGATCGAGCCGCTGGAGCCGCCGAAGGACGACACCCCGCCCAGTCCCACCAAGGACCTCGGCGACCCCGTGACCATGGACAGCGCCGCGCAGGCGGGCAGCGATGCCTTCGGCATCCAGGCCGGCAGCGGCGGCGGCATGAGCGGCACCGGTGCCGGCGGCGGCCTGGGCAGCGGCTCGTTCGCGCGCTATGCCTCCGACCAGCTGCAGCGGGCGCTGCTGCGTGACCCGCGCACTCGCAGCCTGACCTTCGACGACATCCATATCGACATCTGGCTCGACGTCCAGGGCCAGATCCGGCGTGCGCAGCTCGTGCGCAGCACCGGCTCGACCGAGACCGACGAGGCGGTGCTGGCCGCGGTGCGCGACCTCGGCCGGCTCGACGAGTCGCCACCGCCTTCCGTGCGCTTCCCGATGCGCGTGTCCTTCAGGGGGCGTCGGCCGTGATGCGCGCCGAAGCCCCGTCTTCCCCATTCCATCCCGTGAACGAAGCGATGAACCCATCCAAATACCCCTTCGGCCGCCGCCTCGCGCCGGCCCTGCGCCAGGGCGCGCTGGCCGCGGCCGTGGCCACGGCCCTCGCGCTGGCCGCGAGCGGCGCGGCCGCCCAGCAGGCCGGACCGGCCGGCGAGACCGCCATGGTCAAGCTGATCCGCGGCCTGATTCAGAGCGGCACGCTCGCCAAGGACGTGGGCGAGGCGCTGCTGGCGCAGGCCCAGGCCGAAGCCATGGCCTCGCAGCAGGCCCAGCAGCGGCTGGCCGCGGTCTCGGCCGGTGCCGTGGCCAGCGCCGGCGGCGTGCGCCTGGAACCGGGCGACGTGCGCGTGCCCTACATCTCGCAGACCGTGCGCGACCAGATCCGCGACGAGGTCAAGGCCCAGGTCATGGCGCAGGCCAAGGACGAAGGCTGGGCCGCGCCCAACGAGACGCCCGAGTGGAGCAAGCGCATCCGCTTCGAGGGCGACGTGCGCGTGCGCAACGAGTCGCGCAGCTACGCGGGCAACAACAGCAACATCGAGATCAACTGGCCCGAGCTCAACAAGGGCAGCGGCTACGACGTCAACCCCAACACCAACCTCGCGCTGCCCTCGCTGCTCAACACGCGCGAGGACCGGCGCAACCTGTTCCGCGCGCGGGCCCGCGTGGGCATCCTCGCGGACCTCAGCGAGAACACCAAGGCCGGCGTGCGCCTGGCCTCGGGCAGCGACGACAACCCGGTGTCGACCACCACCACCCTCGGTGGCGGCCTGAGCAAGAAGAGCGTGTGGCTCGACCAGATGTGGATCTCGCACAAGCCGGTCGACTGGCTCACCGTCACGGGCGGCCGCTTCGCCAACCCCTTCATGTCGACCGACACGCTGTTCTCGAGCGACCTCAACTTCGACGGCATCGCGTTCCAGTTCGACAAGGCGCTGGCCAGCAACAAGGACCTGTCGCTGTTCGGCACGCTGGGCCTGATCCCGCTCGAGTACTCCTCGGACAACGCGCCCAGCCGCAGCCAGACCAAGGCCAAGAGCGAGAACAAGTGGCTGCTCGGCGCGCAGGTCGGCGCCGACTGGAAGATCGACGACGACAACCGCCTGCGCGGCGCGCTCGCGTACTACAACTTCCGCAACATCAGCGGCAAGGTCTCCGAGCCCTGCGCGCTGTACGCGGGCGCCGACGGCTGCAGCACCGACTGGTCGCGCCCGGCCTTCATGCAGAAGGGCAACACGCTCATGCTGCTGCGCGACATCTCGCTCGACCCGCTGAACCCGGCCGGCACGCCGCAGCCGCAGTACGTGGGCCTGGCCTCGAAGTTCCGCCTGGTCGACCTGAACATGCGCTGGGACACCAAGGTCGCGGGCAACAACCTGCGCCTGGACGCCAACTTCATCCGCAACACCGCCTACGACGCCAGCGACATCTGGCGCCGCGCGGGCATCCGCGGCGCCATCGTCAACAACTTCGGCAGCACCGGCGGCACCACCCAGGCCGACTACAAGAGCGGCGGCAACGCCTTCATGCTGCAGGCCACCTACGGCCGCCCGGCACCGGCCGCGCGCGGCGACTGGAACCTCATCGCGGGCTACAAGCGCATCGAGCCCGATGCGCTGCCGGACGGCTACAACGATTCGACCTTCCATGGCGGCGGCACCAATGCGCGCGGCTACTTCCTCGGCGGTTCGTACGCGTTCGACAAGAACCTCTGGTTCACCGGCCGCTGGATCTCGACCAAGGAGGTCTATGGCGCGCCGCTGTCGATCGACACGCTGCAGCTCGAACTCAATGCGCGCTTCTGAGGACGTCGCCGTGGCCCGATCCCATTTCAAGACCCCAGCGCTCGCCCTGGCGCTCGCCTTCGCCGGTCTGGCCGGCCTGGCCGGTGGCGCGCACGCCCAGGGCGCGCCGGCCGCGGCCGGCGGCCAGAGCATGGAAGAGCGGCTGCGCGCGCAGCTGCGCATCACCACCTCGCAGCTGCAGCAGGCGCAGAACGAGCTCGCCGCGCTCAAGGCCGGCAAGCCCGCGGCCGCGGCACCGGGCGCGGCCGCGCCCGCACCGGCGGCCGAAGTCGAGGCGCTGCGCAAGGACCTCGCGCGCGCCCAGTCGCAGCTCGCCGGCGAACGCCAGGCGCGCGAGCACGCGAGTGCCGGCGTCGAGCAGCTGCGCCAGCAGGCGCAGGCCGCGGCCGAGAAGTCCAACGGCCAGGTCGCGCAGTTCCGCAGCGCCTACGAGGAGCTGCTGCGCACCGCGCGCGCCTCCGAGGCCGAGCGCCAGCGCCTCGTGGCCGAGACCGGCACGCAGCGCACCGCGCTCACCCAGTGCGAGGCGAAGAACACCCAGCTCTATGCCGTGGGCCAGGAGGTGCTGCGCGCCTACGAGACCATGGACATGGGCAGCGTGTTCGCCGCGCGCCAGCCGTTCGCGGCCCAGAGCCGCGTGAAGTTCGAGCAGATCGCGCAGCAGTACGGCGACAAGCTGTACGAAGGCCGCTTCGACGCGCGCGCCGTGAACGCACCCAAGCCGGCCGAGGCCGCGGCAGCCACGCCGCCGGCCGCCGCCGCATCGGCACCCGCCGCGAAGTGAGCGGCCAGAAGGAAACCTCGACCATGAACCCGAAGAAACCCCTTGCTCCCGCGCGCCTGCGCACGCTGGCCGCGCTGCTGCTGGCCGCGTCGGCCAGCCTCGGCGCCGCGGCGCAGCAGATCGCCGCGCCCACGGGCGCGCCGGTGGTCGCCCGCCTGGGCGAACTCACCGTGCGTCAGGACGAGGTCGAGAAGCTGCTGCAGGCCTTGCCCGATGCCGAGCGCGCGGCAGTCAAGGACAACCGCGCCAGCGTCGAGGGCTGGCTGCGCCAGCGGCTGCTCGGCGAGGCGCTGCTGAAGGAAGCGCGCGACAAGGGCTTCACCGACAAGCCCGAGGTCAAGGCCAAGATCGACGCCGCGGTGCGCGAGCTCACGGCCCGCATCGTGACCACCGGCTACCTCGAGTCGGTGAGCCAGGTGCCGGCGGGCTATCCGTCGGAGGCCGAACTCGCTGCCGCCTACGAGCAGGGCAAGGCCGGCTTCAACCTGCCGGCCACCTACCGCGTGGCACAGATCTTCCTCGCCACCCCCGACACCGCTACCGCGGCCGTCGCCAAGGTGCGCGAGGAAGCCCAGAAGCTGGCGCGCGAGGCGCGCGGCGGCGATTTCGCGGCACTCGCGCGCGCCAAGTCGCAGGACAGGAGCAGCGCCGAGCGCGGCGGCGAGGTCGGCAACCTGCCGCTCGCGCGCATGCTGCCCGAGGTGCGCGATGCCATCGGCAAGCTCAAGACCGGCCAGGTCGGCGATCCGGTGCAATCGGCCGCGGGCTTCCACGTCGTGAAGCTGCTCGACAGCCAGCCCGCGCGCACCGCCACGCTCGAGGAGATGCGCCCGCAGCTGCAGGCCGCGCTGCGCCAGCAGCGCCAGCAGCAGCTGATCCAGGCCCACCTGACGCAGCTCGCGCCGGCCACGCAGCTGAGCATCGATGCCGCCGCGCTCGACGCCGCGCTGCGCAAGACGAACTGAACCCACCGACAACCACCATCCACAGACAGGGAACCTCATGACGAACACCCCGACCGACACCACCGCCGCCACGCCCGCCGAGGCCCTCGACCTGCTCGACGCGGTCACGCCCGAACAGGTCTCCGAAGCCATCAAGGCCGCCGGCGCCGCCGTCTCCACCATCGAACAGGACGGCGTGATCCGCCTGCACAGCGCCAGCCACGGCATCGGCTTCCAGGTGCTGTGGGGCAATCCCGTCACCACCACCCAGTACACCGACTTCACCTTCAGCTGCCCGCTGCACGTGCAGGGCGGCACGCTGCCCGAAGCCGTGCTCGCGGCCTGGCATCGCAGCAAGCGCTTCGCGCGCGTCGCGCAGCACGGCGACTTCGTGGTGCTCGAGATGGACGTGGTGGTGGCCGGCGGGGTGACGCCCGCGCACCTTGCGTTCAGCGCGCGCCTGTGGATGCAGATGATGGGCGAGTTCTTCCTGCACCTGCGCAACTACGGCCCGGCCGCCGCCACGCGCGGCGATGCCGCCAATGGCGAAGTGCCGGCCGCTGGTGCCGCCGACCGGGTCGAAGCCGCCGCCTGAGCGCGCACCGAACGCATCCCAGCGCGATGCCCGACAGCCTTCGTTCCGCGGAGTCCTTCGACGGCCACGATTCGCCGACGCTGCGCGCGATCCACGCCACCGCGCGCCAGGTGCAGCGCGCGCGGCGCGCGGAGACCGTGCGGCTGCGCCAGCGCGAGGCGCTGCTCGACATGCTCGCGCGCGTCATGGCCGACCTGCACATCACCAATGCCGAACTCAATGCGGCGCGGCGCGCGCTCGCGCCGACGCGACCGAAGTGAAAGGCGCGGCGCGCGTCACGCCGCCGTCAAACTTTCTGCCTAGCATCGCCGCCGAACAACGGCCGCGCCGCGGTGCGGCCGCTTCGCGTTCTCCCTCCGAAATGGCATGAGCATGTCCCGCGTATGGCAACCACGGTCCCGTCGGCCGGTGCGCTCGCACTGGCGGGGTGCATGGCGTTCCTGAGCCCGATCGCCGCCGCAGAGCCTGCGTTGCCGTCCGCTCCCTCGACGATGCCGTCCGCCGGACTGCTGCGCTTCGACCTGCGCGTGCAGCCGCTGCAGGGCGCGCTCGATGCCTATGGCGCGCTCACCGGGCGCTCGGGCTTCTACACGGCCGAGTCGATCGCGGGGCGCAGCAGCGCGGCGGTGCAGGGCCGCTACACGCCCGAGGCGGCGCTGCGCTTGCTGCTCGAGGGCACGGGCCTCGCGATCCACTACACGGCACCCGATGCCTTCGTGCTCGAACCCGGCGTGCCGGCAACCGCTGAAGCACCGGCCGAAGCGGCGCGCGCGCCGGGGCCCGACGACGGGCTGGTGCAGGCGCGCGTCAACGATGCCTTTTGCGGCGACCCGCGATTGGCCGCGGGCGACTTCCGCGCGGCGCTGCGCTTCGGCCTCGATGCGCAGGGCCGCGTGGTGCGCCCGCTGCTGCTGGGCTCCACCGGCGATGCCGCGCGCGACCGCGCGGTGCTCGCGGCGTTGGCCACCGTGCAACTGGGTCGGCCGCCGCTGGCCGGCGCCGGCCAGCCGCCCTACGTGATGCTGATCGCGCCGCGCGCGGAAGGCGGCGGCTGGCGCTGCGATGCGCGCGTGGGGGCGGCACCGTGAGCGGCTCCAGCTTCGGCATGCTGCGCGACTACCTCGTGGGCCGTTACGACGACCTCAAGCGCCGGCTCACGCTGCAGCTCGGCAGTGCCGACCTCGCGGGCGATGCGCTGCAGGACACCTGGCTGCGGCTGCAGGCAGGCTCTGCCGAGGCGCAGGACCCGCGCGAGCCCGTGCAGTACCCGCTGAGCTACCTGATGCGCATGGCCACCAACGTGGCGCTCGACCGCATCCGGGCCGAGGCGCGCTTCATGAACGGGGAGGAGGTCGAGCAGCTGTTCGCCGAGCTCGGCGATCCCGCGCCCGACCCGGCGCAGCAGGCGCTGGGTCGCTCGGAGCTCGCGCAGCTGGCCGCGATCATCGAGGAGATGCCGCCGCGGCGGCGCCACGTGCTGATCCTGGTGCGCGTCGATGAGATGCCACGCCAGGAGGTGGCCGACCGGCTCGGCGTGTCGCTGAGCCTGGTCGACCGCGAGCTGCGGCGCGCGCACGAGTACATCGTGGAGCGCACGCGATGAAATGTTTCGCTCGCGTGCAGTTCCGGGCCGCGACAGACGTCTGGAAGAAGAGGGCACCGCGCGCGGACGCGTCGTGGCCCGGTGTTGGTTTGTTGCGAGGCCGTTGAACGTGTCCGATTCGTCCCCCCTGCCGCCGCGCGATGCCGAGGCCCTCGAGCGCCAGGCCCATGCCTGGGTGCAGCGCCTGGCCTCGGGCGGCGCGCGGGCCCGCGATGCGCGCGCGCTCAAGCGCTGGTGCGCGCTCAGCGAGGCCCATGCCCAGGCCTTCGGCCGCGCCCATCGGCTGTGGCGCGACATGGCCGGCGCGGCCGCGCTGGCCGGTGCCGGCGATCCCGCGCTCGCGGCCTTGCGCGCGGCGCCGCGGCCGGCGGCGCAGGCCGTGCGCACGCTGCCGCGCCGCGCTTTCCTCGGTGCCGGTATCGCCACCGCGGCGGCCGCGGCCGGCGTGCTCGTCATGCATCCGCCGCTGGGCCTGTGGCCCGCGCCCGAGAGCTGGCAGGCCGACTACCGCACGGGCACCGGCGAGCAACGCAGCCTCGCGCTCGCGCCCGACCTCACGGTCGAGATGAACACGCGCAGCAGCATCGCGCTGCAGGCCGCGCAGGGCGAGACCGCCGGCATCGAACTGATCGGCGGCGAGGTCGCGGTCGATGCCACGCGCCGCGGCCGGCCCTTCACCGTGAGCGCGGCGCTCGGGCGCATCGAGGCCCTCGACGCGCGCTTCGAGGTGCGCCACACCGATGCGCGCAGCGTCTGCGTGCGCTGCCTCGAAGGCCAGGTGCGCGTGACGCTCGGGGCCGAGTCGCTCGCGCTGCGCGCCGCGCAGGAACTGGTGTACGAAGGCCGAAAGCCGCAGCCGGTGCGCAGCCTCGAAAGCGGCGAGCGTTCCGACTGGCGCGAGGGCGTGCTGCGCTTCCAGCGCACCGCGCTCGCGCAGGTGGTCGACGAGATCAACCGCTACCGGCCGGGCCGCGTGATGCTGCTGGGCAGCGGGCTCGCGGGCAAGCCCGTCAGCGGGCGCTTTCACATCCATGACCTCGACAAGGCGCTGGCGCAGATCCAGCGGCTGTTCCGCCTCGAGCTCACCGCCTTGCCAGGCGGCATCGTGATCCTTCACTGAGGCGGCGTTCTTCGCCGCCGATGCGCGGCGAGGTGTACAGCTTTGGACGTCGGCATTCGTCTATGGGCAAAGCCATCGCATGGCTTCCTGTCCATTCGAAACGCCACTGAAAGATTCCTGTCATGCCGCCCCTCCATCCTGCCCCGGTGAAGCCCGCGTTCCCCGCACGCCCTGGCCGCCGCACCGGACCGCGACGCCTCGCACCCCTGGCCCATGCCGTCGCCGTCGTCATCGCGGTCGGCGCGGCGGGCGCGGCGCATGCGCAGCAACGTGCGTTCAGTGCGGCCTGGATGGCGCAGAAGAACATCGCGCAGGGACAGGCCATCGCCACGGGGCGGCTGCCCAATGGCCTGCCGGTGTCCTCGCTCAACACGCCGACCGCGCAACAGCAGCAGGCGCGCGAGCAGTTGCAGCGTTCGCTCGGCAACCTGAACCTCGCCGCGCAGAGCATCGCGGCACAACAGGCCGCCCAAGCCGCCGCACGGCAGGCGGCGCTGGACGATCCTTCGTCGGTGCCCGATGGCCTGGCCGATGGCGGGTTGCGCGTCGACACCAATTCGCTGACCGCGGGCTGGCTCAATGCCCAGGCGCCCGTGCAATCGCAAGGCGGCGATGGCCGCACCACGGTCACCATCCAGCAGACCGGCGACCGCGCGATCCTCAACTGGGAGAGCTTCAACGTCGGCAAGCGCACCACGGTCGATTTCAGGCAGCAGGCCGACTGGGCCGTGCTCAACCGCGTCAACGATCCGCAGGCGCGGCCCTCGCAGATCCAGGGCCGGATCAAGGCCGATGGCACGGTGCTGATCGCGAACCGCAACGGCATCGTGTTCAGCGGCAGCAGCCAGACCGACACGCGCAACCTCGTGGCGGCGGCCGCGAAGATCAGTGACGAGCAGTTCAAGGCACGCGGCATCTACAGCGCGCAGCAGAGCGGGGCCTACACACCGAGCTTCACCGATGCCAACGGCAAGGTCGAGGTGCAGGCCGGCGCGCGCATCAACACCACGGTGCCGACGACCGTCACCCAAGGCGGCGGCTATGCGCTGCTGCTCGGCAAGGAGGTGAGCAACGCCGGCGCCATCACCACGCCGCGCGGCCAGGTGCAGATGGCCGCGGGCGACTTCTTCATCGTGCGGCCCGGCCAGAGCACCACGGGCAACCAGTATGCGACCACGCGCGGCAACGAAGTGGCGCCGCAGTTCAATGCCGACAGCACTGCGGGCGCGGTGACCAACACCGGCCTGCTGCAGGCGCCCGAAGGCGACATCACGCTCGCGGGCCGCAAGGTGGTGCAGGACGGCGTCGCGATTGCCACGACGACCGTGGACACGCGCGGCACCATCCATCTGCTGAACTCGGCGAGCGACAAGCTCGGCAGCGTCACGGTCACCTCGCGCGGCCTCAACGCGATCCTGCTCGACGACCAGAGCGGCCGCACCGCGCTCGACAGCCAGCGCGATGCGCTGATCGCCGATTCGGCGGTGCAGGATCTGGCGCGCCGCACGGCAGCCTCGGGTGGCTTCGACAACCTCGCGCGCCTCGACGACCGGCGCGACCAGTCGCGCATCGAGATCGTCTCGGGCGGCGGCGTGGTGTTCGAGGGCGGATCGACCACGCTGGCCACGGGCGGCCAGATCGCGGTGGCCGCGAGCAATGGGCGCAGCACGGTCGCCAATGGCGCGCGGCTCGATGTCTCGGGCGCGGTCGGCGTGCAGGTCGCGATGTCGTCCAACAACGTGCAGATCAACATCCAGGGCAACGAGCAGCGCGATGCGCCGCTGAATCGCGACACCACGCTGCTCAACAACAGCAACGTGTGGATCGACCGGCGCAAGCTGCTGCGCGTGGCGGCGGGCGTCGGAGGTTACGACAAGGAGCGCTGGTACACGCCGGGCGGCCTGCTCGAGGTCGGCGGCTACCTGGGCCTGCAGGGCCACACGGTGGGCGAGTGGGGCGCGCAGGGCGGCAGCGTGCTGTTCGCGGGCAAGGAACTGGTCGCGCAGGCGGGCTCGAACATCAACCTCTCGGGCGGCACGCTGGACGTGCAGACCGGGATGATCAAGCAGAGCTGGCTCAAGGGTTCCGACGGCCGGCTCTATGAAGTGTCGAGCGCGCCCGCGGACGTGCAGTACACAGGCCTCTACAAGGGCTACGAGGACGCGCACAAGCGCTGGGGCGACAAGACCACGGGCTTCTTCTACAACCCGCTGATCGGGCCGCAGCAGCGGCTGGAGAACGGCTACACGGTGGGACGCGATGCGGGGCAGTTGATCGTCTCGACCGGCGCCGCGGTGCTCGAGGGCGACCTGACGACGACGGTCTACCGGGGCCCGCGGCAAACGATCCAGCGCGATGGTGGCATCGACGGCTATGCGCAGTCGCACGACGCCGCGGCGCTCGCCGCGCAACTGATCCTCGGCAACTACACGACCGTGTTCAACCCCGACAAGGCCAACGGCATACAGGGCGTGTTCCATAACTTCACGCCGAGCTTCGGCCAGGTCGTGTTCGGCACCGGGCAGCCGGCCCTGGGCGAGGGCATCGCGCCCGACGGGCCGTTGCCGCAGGCGCTCCAGGACGTGCTGCATCTCGACAGCGACCGCGTCAACGGCTGGCAGCTGGGCCAGCTGATGGCCGGCGGCACGCGCGGCCTGGCGGTGGAGGCGGCGCTCGCAGTGGTGCCGGGCGGCAGCATCGCGCTGTATGCGCCGCAGCTGAACGTGAATGCCGACCTGACCGCGCGCGGTGGCGACATCGCGCTGGGCAACGTGCTGCCGTCGGTGACCGGTTTAGGTACCGCCAACAGCGTCGCGCTGGCGCCCGAAGCGGGCCAGCGCGCGCAGACCACCGTGGCCGCGGGCGCCACGCTCGATGCGAGCGGCCTGTGGACCAACCTGCTGGCCGATGAACGCGACAGCGCGGGCCTGCCCTACGTCGACGGCGGCAGCGTGTCGATCCGCGGCACGGGCGATGTGACGCTCGCGCAGGGCGCGGCGATCGACGTGTCTTCCGGCGCGGCGCTGCTGCGCAGCGGGGCGCTGCGCGGCGGCCATGGTGGCGACGTGACGCTGGCGGCCGGCTTCGTGACCGACGCCAATTCCCTCGCGACCGACCCGACCGCGCTGCTCACGCTGGCCGGCGAGTTGCGCGCCTTCGGGGTGAACGGCGGCGGCACGCTCGACGTGCGTTCGGGCACGGCGGTGGGCATCGGCGGCAAGGCGCTCGACACCGACGGCCTGCTCGCGGCCGGCCAGGCGGCGCCGGTCAACCTGCGGCTGCTGCAGGACTACCAGCTTGCCGTGGGCGACATCGCGCCGACCGACCTTTCGGTGACGCTGACCCGCCGGCCGGCCGGCTACACCGTGACGGGCCAGCAGCTCGAGATCCGGATCCCGTGGGATACGCCGTTGGTGCTGAAGGCGGACTGGGTGGTGCCGTTCAACCTCTTCGATTCGAATGGGGTCCTCCATGGCACCGGCAGCACCGTGCCCGCGGGCACCACGGTGACCCAGGGCTTCTTCCTGCCGGTCGGCGTCACCATTCCAGCCGCCGTGTTCCCGGACGGGCTGCCGATCGCGTCGACGCTGGTCCGCTACAACGCCGGCAGCGTGCTCGACATGCCGTTCACGCTGGCGGCGGGAACCTCGCTTGCCGCCGGCACCGTGCTGGCCCGGCCCGTTGCCGTGGCAGCCACGGGCACGCTGTCGCCCGCGCTGTTCCAAAGCGGCTTCTCGCACTACGTGGTCACGGCCAGCGATGGCCTCGCGATCGCGCCGGGCACGCGGATCGAAGTGAACATGCCGGTGCTGCGCGCGGACGTCGACGGCCTGCAGTCGCTGGCCACCGGCAGCCGGCTCGCCGATTCGCTGCCGGTGTGGACGCCGCCGCTGTACGAGGAAGACCCGCAGCACGCCACTCTCGTGCAGCGTGGCGGCGCGAGCATCGAGTTCGATGCGGGCTCCAGGCTCGGCGGTCCGGGCCAGCTCGCGCCCCTGACGGTCGGCACCGGCGCGCACATCGCGGTCGATCCGGGCCAGGCCATCACGTTGTGGAACAACGGCGGCCAGTTGACGGTGGACGGCCGGCTCGATGCCTGGGGCGGCGACATCTCGATCGCCTCGCTGCCGATCTCGCAGCTCGCATACCGGGCCTCCACCACGCGCTCGGTCTGGATCGGCGACAACGCGGTGCTCGACGCGGCAGCGCGCGCCTACGTGGCCCGCGATGCGCAGGGCCGCGCCTATGGCATTGCGCCCGACGGCGGCACGATCGAGCTGGGCTTGTCCGACTCCTTCATCGTGATCCGTCCGGGGGCGGTGCTCGACGCCTCGGGCGCCTACGCCGAGGTCGACGCTTCGGCGGGCAGCGCATCCGGCACACCCGCGCGGCCACTCGCGCTGGCCGGTGCGGGCGGAGGCATCGGGCTGCATTCCTACGTCGGCATGGTGATCGACGGCACGCTCACGGCCCGCGCGGGCGGTGCTGGCGCGGCCGGCGGCTCGCTGACGATGGAGATGGCCAACCGCAGATACCTCGCGGGCGCGGAGAACATCCCCGAGGACGTGCAGGTGATGCACAACATCACGCTGACGCAGCAGTACCACCCCGGCGGCCTGGCCGACGGCCTCGCGCCGGGACAGGCCGACGCGGGCCTGAAGTACGGCGCGGCGACGCTGTCCGCGGACCAGGTGCGCGCGGGCGGCTTCGACGCGTTGACGCTCTCGGCGCACGACCTGTTCCTGTTCGACGGCGACATCGACCTCGCGCTGGGCCGCAGCCTGAACCTGCGCAACGGCTTCCTGACGGTTGCTGACAACACGCCCGACGCGAAGGTGCGCCTGGCGGCGCCCTACATCCGGTTCGACGGCGGCACCTGGGACGGCGCCTCGGGCTATTTCAGCCCGGGCCTCATCATCGGCAACCGGGCCATCGGCAGCCCGGCGCGCGGCGACAGCGCACTGACGCTCGATGCGAGCCTGATCGACATCTACGGCCGCGTGCAGTCGGGCATCGTCGCCGGCTATGGCGACGGTGCCGTGGTGCCGAACGGGCCGCCCGTCGGCCACACCGTCGATGCCGGCGGTTTCGCCGCCCTCACGCTGCGCAGCGAGGGCGACATCCGCCTGGGCAACGCCGCCTTCGTCGTCACCGGCGACCTGCTGATCGACGCGGCGCAGATCTATCCGGTGAGCGGGCAGCGCGGCGTGGTGATCGCCGGCCAGGCGAGGCTGCCGGATTCGTCCAGCATCTGGGACCAGGAGCGCAGCCTGACGATCCGCTCGAACGGCCATGACGCGCCGGTGCCCGATTCGGTGTTCGGCCAGCTCGTGCTGATGGGCCCGACGCTGGACCAGGGCGGCGTGGTGCGCGCGCCGCTGGGCACGATCGGGTTGAACGACGTCGGCGGCTCGCTCAACGGCGTCGCCTGGATGGGGGGCGTCATTGCCAACCCCGAGATCCTGCCCTGGATGCGGCTGGTGCTGCGCGACGGCAGCCTGACCTCGGTGAGCGCGGCGGGCCTGACCATGCCCTACGGCGGCACCCAGGACGGCCTGACCTACCGCGGCACCGACGGCACGCTGTTCAGCCTCGGCGGCAATTTCATCAATCGACCGAATGTCAACCTCTCGCCCGACAACTTCGTGCTGGCGCAGGGCATCTCGATCGGCGGCGGCTCGGTGGTCGCCGAGCCCGGTTCGGTGCTCGACCTCTCGGGCGGGGGCGACCTGCGCGGCGCGGGCTTCATCACCGGCCGTGGCGGTTCGGTCGACGTGTTGACGACGGCGCTGGCCAACGCCAATCCGGCGGCCTATCCGAAGAGCGGCGCGGGCAACGCGGTCTATGCGATCGTGCCCGGCTACGCATCGGCCTATGCGCCGGTGGTTCGCGACAAGGGCGCGGGCGATCCGGCGGTGGGCCGGCAGATCACGATCGGCGCGGGCGTGCCGGGCCTGCCCCCCGGCACCTACGCGCTGCTGCCGGCGAGCTATGCGCTGATGCCGGGCGCGTTCCGCGTGGAGGTCGGCGCGCGCATGGATGCGCTCTCGGGCACCGCCGCGCCGGCCGGCGCGCTGGCCGATGGTTTCGGCTCGTGGAGCACCACCGGCACGCTGGGCTTTTCGAACACTGCCGTGCACGACAACCTGCCCAGCCGCGTGCTGGTCACGCCGGGCCAGACGGTGCGCCACTTCTCGCAATACAACGAGACCAGCTATGCCGACTTCGCGAAGGCGCAGGCGGCGCTGTTCGGCAACGTGCGGCCGTTGCTGCCGGTGGACGGCAAGGTGCTGCGCTTCAGTTTCGCGCAGAACGACGAGGTGGTGCCGCTGCAGTTCGACGGCCAGGTGCTGCTGGATGCCGCCCCGGGCGGCCTGCGCGGCCAGGTGAACCTGCTGGGCGACAAGCCCATCGACATCGTCGGCGGCGCCGCGCGGCCCAAGGCGGGCGCCATCGAGGTGTCGGCCGACATGCTGAATGCCTTCCGTGCCGACACGCTGGCGATCGGCGGCATCTACATCTACTTCAACGGCCAGGACTCGTCGGGCGACAGCGCGCGCATCTACTTCGGCAATGGCCTGGGCGCGGGCCTGGTGAACGTCCGCGATGGAGCCACGCTGCGCGCGGGCCAGATCTTCCTCATCGGCAACCAGATCAATGTCGATGGCGGCGCTGTGCTCGACACGCGCGGCCTGGGCCGGCCCGGCGTCGATTCCAATCTCGGTTTCCTGTATGCCAACGCGCCCGGCGTTTCGGCCGCTTCCTACTCGCCCGCGGTGTTCGCCGTGAGCAACGGCTGGCTGGATTTCCTGCCGGCGCTCGGCACGGGCACGGTCACGGTCAGCGACGGCGCGACAGTGCTGAGCGAAGGCACGATCGCCTTCGCCGCGCCGGGTGGCCTGGCGCTGGGCGACGTGAACCTGGGCGCGCGCTATCTCACGGTGGCGCAGGACCAGATCAACATCGGCACCGCCGCGAGCATGGCAGCCGCGCAGGCGGCCGGGTCGATGCAGGCCGGCTGGCAGCTCACCCAGGCCACGCTGGACCGCCTGCTGCGCCCCTCGGCGAGCGCCGGCGTGCCGGCGCTCGAGCGCCTGAGCCTCACGGCCGGTGGCGCCTTCAACTTCTACGGTTCGTTGACGCTGGACACCGGCGACTCGCCGGTGCAGCTCGTGTTCAACACACCCGCCTTCTACGGCCTGGGCACCGACAGCGACACGGTGCGCATCGCCACGCGCGACTTCGTGTGGAACGGCATTGCCACGGGCAACGGCACCACCACGCCCTATGCGGGCGCGACGCCGGCGGCGGTGCAGCCCGGCGGTCCGGGCACCGGCACGGGGTCGCTGGTGATCGATGCGCGGACCGTGCAGTTCGGCTACGACGCGCTGAGCCAGCCGCAGCGCCAGGCCGAGCTGGAGCGTCTGGCGCTGGGCTTCGGCTCGGTGAAGATCCAGGCCACCGATCGCGTCACGGCCAACAACAAGGCCGCGCTCCTGGTGGGGCAGTCGCGCGACGCGGACGGCACGCTGCATGGCGGCACGCTGTCGATCGTGACGCCTCTGCTCACCGGCCAGGCGGGCTCGGCGATGCGCTACGTCGCGGGCGGGGCCATCGACGTGTCGGCGCCCGCGGGTGCCGCCGCGCCCGACACCGCCGCCATCGGCGAACTCGGTGCCTCGCTGACGCTGCAGGGCCCGAGCGTGTCGCTCGACACGACGGTGGCGCTGCCCACCGGCGTGCTCCGGCTGCTGGCCGATGGCGACATCTCGCTGGGCGAGGGCGCGCAGATCGACCTGTCGGGCCGCGCCGTGCAGTTCTACGACATCACGAAGTACAGCTGGGGCGGCGCCGCGACGCTCGCGAGCACGAACGGCAGCATCGCGCAGGCCGCGGGCTCGCGCATCGACGTGTCGGCCGCGCACGAGGACGCCGGCTCGCTGACGCTCGACGCCAGGGCGGGCACGGTGACGCTGGCCGGCGCGCTGCACGGCGCGGGCGGCGGCGCCGGCTTCGACGACGGCAAGTTCGACCTGACGACGCGCGCCATCTCCGATGCCGACTTCGCTGCGCTCAATGCGCGCCTGAACGACGCCGCCTTCTTCGGCGCGCGCGGCTTCGTCGTGAAGCAGGGCGACCTGAACGTGGGCGAGGGCGTGCGCGCGCGGCAGGTGAGCATCGCCACCGACGCGGGCCGCCTCACGGTCAACGGCACCATCGACGCCTCGGGCGCCACGCCCGGCAGCATCCGCCTCAACGCCAGCGGCGACCTCACGCTGGCGGCCGGCGCGGTGCTCGACACCCATGCCACCACGCTGGTCGCCGACAGCTACGGGGCGCCCATCGATGCGTCGAACCGAGCCAAGATCTCGCTGGGCAGCACAGGTGGCACGGTGCGCCTCGAACCGGGCGCGACCCTGGACCTGCGCTCGCCCGACGGCATCGCGCGCGGCCATCTCGACATCGACGCGCCGCGCGTGGGCAGCACCGGCGAGAGTGCCACCGGCGCGGACGCGCCGGCCAACGCCACCGGCGGCGACATCGCGATCGCGGCCGCGGGCACGCTGAACATCCAGGGCGCGCAGGCCATCGCGCTGAACGGCGTCGCGCGCTACACCAATGCGCGGCCGGACCCCGGCGATGCCAATGGGCAGATCGTCGACCAGGCCTACCTGGACCTGATCGACAGCGACAGCCGCGCCTTCGATGCCGCCGCGCGCGGCAATGCGGAGCTGCGCGCGCGCATGGCCGGGCTCCTGGCCTACGGCGATGCGTTCCACCTGCGCCCCGGCGTCGAGATCGCCAGCAGCACGCCCACGGGCAACCTCACGGTCAAGGGCGACCTCGACCTGTCGGGCTACCGCTACGGCCCCGCGGCCGACCGCGACCTGGCCTCGGCGCGCTACGGCGCGGGCGAGCCGATGTCGCTGGCGCTGCGCGCGGGCGGTGACCTGAACATCCACGGCAGCATCAACGACGGCTTCGCGCCGCCGCCGGCCACGCCCGACGACAACGGCTGGCAGACCCGCCTGCAGGTGCTGTTCACCAACCAGCCGGCGCCGAAGGACGTCACGGTCAGCGTGCCCTTCAACGCCACCTGGGGTGATTTCTGGTACGTGTTCCCCGGCATCTTCACGGGCGACTTCCCGGTCGTGGTGTCTGGCTCGATCAGCGACGACTACGGCAGCTACGGACCGGGCGACACGATCTACAACGGCTTCCTCGCCGGCACGATCACGGTCGCGGCCGGCACGGTGCTGACCACGGTCGCGCCGGGCGGTGCCGACATCCTGCTCAGCGGCCCGCGCGCCGAGCCCGGCCGGCTGTGGGCCGCGTCGCGGATGCTGGCCGCGGGCAGCCTGTCGGCCTCGATCCGGCTGGTGAGCGGCGCCGATCTCGGCGCCGCCGACACACGCCGGCTGCAGGGCGCCGCGCAACTGGCCGGCCGCGGCAACCTGGTGCTCGACGACCTGCACCTGGCCGGAACGACCACGCAGTTCACCGTGCAGGCGCCGAGCGTGGTGCGCACCGGCACCGGCGACCTCGAGCTCTATGCCGGCGGCAGCTACCGGCAGGAGTCGCTGTTCGGCGTTTACACCGCGGGCACCTCGGTGGCCGGCACCGGCAACGACTCGGGCTACAACGCGCCGCGCGCCAGGCTGCCCGACGGCAGCGTGCTCGGCGCGGGCAACGCGGACTACGAGCGCACGCTGCCCGCGCAGCGCATGTGGTTCACCGAGAACGGCGGCGACTTCACGCTCTCGGCGCAGGGCGACATCCTCGGCTACGTGCAGCCCGAGACCCTGTCGACCGGCGAGTGGCTGTGGCGCCAGGGCGGCGCCGAGATCGGCGAGCGCACGGCCTGGGGCCTGAACTTCGGCAGCTATGCCATCGACGGCTGGCCGACCCTCGCGCAGCCGCGGCTGGGATTCGGCGGCTTCGCCGGCATGGGCACGCTCGGCGGCGGCAATGCCAGCGTTCACGCGGGCGGCAACATCGGCACCGCGGGCTCCTTCACGCGCGGCTTGCTGGTCGCGGTGGGCAGCACCGGCCGCGTCGCCGACGGCGGCGTGCTGGCGCAGACCGGCGGCGGCAATCTCGACGTCTCGGCCGGCGGACAGATCCGCACCGGCCTGTATGCCAACCTGCGCGGCGATACGCGCATGGCGGCCACCGACGTGGGCAGCGTGGTGCTGAAGAACTTCGCCACGCCCAACAACCAGGACCCGCGCGCGGTCGATCCGCACACGCCCTACAGCGGACAGCGCGACGGCGTCGTGAGCTTCGCGCCGGGCGACGGCGTGCTGCGCATCGAGACGCTGGGCGACCTCGCGATCGGCGCGGTGGTCGATGCGGGCCGCGCGGGCGAGCGTGTCGAGACGCAGGCGAGCAACGGCAGCCTCGGCGGCCCGACCGCGAGCTGGTTCACGCTGTGGACCGACCGCACGGCGCTCGACCTGTTCTCCGCGGGCGGCAACGTCTCGCCCTTCGGCGCGACGAACATGGATCCCGCGACCAACATGCAGGACGTGAACAGCAGCACGAGCATCATGCCGGCCACGCTGAGCGCGGTGGCGGCCGGCGGCAGCATCTACTACGCGACCGAGAGCCTCGGCGGCGGCCAGATGATGCCCTCGCCGGTCGGCCACCTGGACCTGCTGGCGCGCGATCTCGTGAGCGGCGACTCAACCAACTCCATCAGCAACGGGCACAACCCGATCGGGCCGCTGGGCACGGCGCTGTCGAGCATGGCCACGCCACTGCGTCCGGGCTGGCGCATGCTGCGCGACAACCCCTTCAATCCCCTCGCGGCCACGAACTACTGGAACGCCAGCAAGCTGCAGCCGTACGAGTGGGACTACATGTACCAGAACACCTTCGCCGAATACATCCCGGCGCACGTCGGCGTGGGCGGCGCGCTGTTCAACTTCGGGCTCAGCACCGTGAGCGACGGCAGCATGGCCGGCGAAGGCGTGGTGTCGCACATCTATGCCGTGAACGGCGACGTGCTGGCGATCGAGATCGGCAACTTGCTGAACGTGAGCCCGGGCGTCGGCGAAGCGGCGATTCCCACCTATCTGGCGTCCAAGCCGCTGCGCATCCTGGCCGGCGGCGACATCGTCAACAGCAGCGGCCTGATCGTGCAGAACGCGCCCTCCGACATCTCGATGATCGCGGCCGGCGGCGACATCCTGTACACGAGCTTCAGCATCGCCGGCCCGGGCACGCTCGAAGTGTCCGCGGGCGGCCAGATCTACCAGGGCAACCGCGGCACCCTGACCAGCCTCGGCGCCGTGGTGCCGGGCGACCGGCGCCCGGGCGCCGACATCGCGGTGCAGGCGGGGCTGGGTGCCGGGCCGCGCGGGCAGGGCGCGAGCGACTTCGCGGGCTTCGCCGCGCTGTACCTCGACCCCGCCAATGCCATCGACGCATCGGCCGCGCTGGCCGGCCAGCCCGGCAAGGTCGTGAAGACCTACGACGCCGAACTGACGCAATGGCTGCGCGAGCGCTTCGGCCATGTCGCGGCGTCGCCCGCTGACGCGCTGGCGTACTTCCAGGCGCTGCCACCCGAGCAGCAGCGCGTGTTCGTGCGCGAGGTGTTCTACGACGAGCTCATCGCGGGCGGGCGCGAGTACAACGACGTCGACAGCAAGCGCTACGGCAGCTATCTGCGCGGGCGCGAGGCCATCGCGACGCTGTTCCCGACGCGGGGCGCGGACGGCCGGCCGATCGAGCGCGAAGGCGGCCTCACGCTCTACCAGGGCACCAGCACCAGCGCGGGCATCCGCACCGTGGTGGGCGGGGACATCCAGACGCTGACGCCGGGCGGCACCACCATCGTCGGCGTCGAGGGCATCACGCCTGCGAGCACACCGGGAGCGAACCCCACAGGCTTCATCACGCAGGGGGAGGGCGACATCCAGATGTACAGCCAGGGCAGCATCCTGCTGGGCCTGTCGCGCATCATGACCACCTTCGGCGGCGACATCCTCGGCTGGTCGGCCACGGGCGACATCAATGCCGGACGCGGTTCGAAGACCACGCTGGTCTACACGCCGCCCAAGCGCGAGTACGACATGCTGGGCAACGTGAAGCTGTCGCCGAACGTGCCGAGCACGGGCGCGGGCATCGCCACGCTCGATCCGATTCCCGAGGTGCCGCCGGGCGACGTGGACCTGATCGCGCCGCTGGGCACCATCGACGCGGGCGAGGCCGGCATTCGCGTGTCGGGCAACGTGAACCTCGCGGCCTTGCAGGTGGTGAACGCGGCCAACATCCAGGTCAAGGGCGAATCGGCCGGACTGCCGGTGGTGGCCTCGGTGAACGTCGGTGCGCTCGCCAACGCCAGCGCCGCGGCCGCGCAGGCCACGATGGCGGCGCAGGACGTGATGCAGCGCGAACGCACGGCCGCGCGCCAGGCCTTGCCCTCGGTGTTCACGGTGCGCGTACTGGGCTTCGGCGACGAGCCGGCCGCCCCCGCGCCTGCGCCCTCGGGCGGTGCCTCGGGCGCGCCGGCCGCGCCTTCGCAGCGCAACGTGCGCTACGACCCGGCCAGCCCGTTCCAGATGCTGGGGCAGGGCGCGCTCGACGCGGCGCAACTCGCGAAGCTCACGCCGGCCGAGCGCGCCCGGCTGGCCGACCTCGGTGGCGCCGGCGCGCGCGGACGCTAGGCGGGGAACGAGTTTCGTGAAACTTGCATGACAAAGCGCATTCGGCGGCCCGCTCATCCGTCTCTATGCGGATGACTTCCTTTCGTCCTGCTCGCCGCTTGGCGGCCGTCGTGTGCGCGGCGGCCGCCACGCTGGCGACCGCCGAAGAATCGCCACCGCGCGTCCTCGAGGGCAACGCCAGCGGCGTGTTCCTCAACGACGCCGGCGACGTGCTGACCGCGCGCCATGCCGTGACCGGCTGCCGCTCGCTGTTCGTGCTCAAGGACGGCCGCGTCGCCGAAGCCACGGTGCGGGCGACGAGCCCGCAACCCGAGCTCGACATCGCCGTGCTGCGCAGCGACATCAAGCCCTACCTGGGCGCGACCTTCCCGCGCAGCGAGGCGCTGCCCACCGCGACGATCTCGGTGTTCTCCGAGGCCCACGGCCCGCTGCAGCGCATGGCCGACCGCTCGGCCGTGCTCGGCAACGCGCTGACCGTGCCGGGCGCCGAGGGCCTGCAGCTGCTCTCGGGCGCCAAGCCCGGTGCCAGCGGCAGCGCGGTGCTCGACGCCGGCGGCCTGCTGCTGGGCGTGGTGGTCGAGCGCATCGCGGCCGCGCCCGGCGCCAGCGGCGGCACGCTGAGCCGGCTGCCCAGTCTGTCGGGCAGCGGCGCGGCCGCGGGCTCCACGCGCGTGCGGGCCGAGAGGGCCGCGCGCATCAAGCATTTCCTGCGCGACAACGACGTGGCCTACAGCGAGAGCGATACCCCGCAGCTCGGCCCCCAGCAGTCGCCGGCCGCGCGCGCCGCCACGCTGTCGGTCGGCGTGTTGTGCGGCTGAGCCTGCACCGATTTCCAGAACTTTCCCCGAAAGAACGCATGTTCCCCTTGCACCGTCATTCCGCCGCCGCGCCGCGGCCCTGGGCCAGCCTGTTCCGCGCGCTCGGCCTCGCCGGCCTGGGCCTGGCGGCCGTGCACATGCCCGTGCAGGCCCAGCCCGCGCCCTCGGCGCTCGCACCGGTGCCGCAGCACTGGATCAGCTATGCCGAGCTGGCCGGCAACCAGTTCCAGGGCCGCCTCAGCGACCCGGCCGACGAGACCGTGCAGCGCCTGCATGCCTGGATGCAGCAGCGCCTGCTCGAGGAGGGCCGCACCCTGCCGCCGCCGCCGCTGATCGTGCGCGTGTGGGTTGCGCCCGATGGCCGGCCCGAGCGCGTGGCCTTCGATTCGCTGGGCAATGCGCAGGCCGATGCCGACCTGCGCCAGTTGCTGACCGCGCAGCCGCTGTCGGAGCCGCCGCCGCGGGACATGCGGCAGCCGATGGTGTTGCAGCTGACGTTGAAGGTGCTGGGGCCGGGTTGAGGGCACGCTGCGCCGGCACTACTTGCGGGCGCCGGCAGTGGATGTCTCCGCCGCCTTGATGGCCTCGCTCACCTCATAGGCGGTCGTCGGATCGCTGTCCTTGCCGACCAGCCCCCTGAGCGCCGCCAGGTGCGCCACGCCCAGCGCCTCGTCCGCGTTGGCCGGCAGGTCGGGCACGACGCCCGTGCCTTCCCAGTTGGTGCGCGTGATCGGGTTGATCGCGCGCGCGAAGGGGATCGTGATCTCGAAGCGATCGTTCAACCGATGGTTGCTGGACGGATGGGCACCGCCCTTGGTGCGCTCGCCGACGATGCGGGCGCGTTTCAGCGCCTGCAGGTTGTAGGCGAACTCCTCGCCGCCCGAGAAGGTCTGGCTGCTGGTCAGCACATAGACCGGCCGGTCCAGGTAGCGCGGGCCGCGCAGCTTGGCGCGGGTCCAGTGCGACTCCACGCGGTGGCCTTCGCGATGCAGCACGTCGTTGAGATGCACCTTGCCTTCGAGCAGATGGCTGCTGACCTGGGCCACGCCCGCGGGCCAGCCGCCGCCGTTCTGGCGCAGGTCGACGATCAGGGCATCGGTGTGGGCCAGGAACTCGAAGGTGGCCGCGGCGGTCGCGGCCAGCGCCTCGGGCTGGTCGAAGCAGCGCAGGTCGATGTAGCCGACGTTGCCGGCCATGCGTTCCGCCTTGTAGAAGCAGTGGTTGAAGCGCACGTACTGTCGCGCCAGGTGGGCCTGCGCCGCCGCGGCGGCCTGCGCATCGGCCGGCTTCGGCAGCGGCTCGCGGCTGAAGGCCACGAGCAGGTGCTTGTCCTGGTTCACCGATTGCAGGTCCTGCTCGAGCTGCGCGCGCAACGCGTCGGCGTCGGCGATGCCCGCATAGGCACCGTCGCGCAAGCGCGCGCGCAGGCGGGCCGCGATGGCATCGGCCGGCGCGGGCAGCACGTAGTGCCGCTGCACCAGCTCGGCGGCGCGGGCCACGATGCGGTCGCGCTCGGCGGGTGCGAGGGGAACGGTGTCGGGGGACTGCGCGGCGGCCGATACGGCCGGCGCGCCCAGTGCGAGGGCGAGGAGGGTGGAGGGAAGCAGGCGGCGCATGGCCGCCGATGCTAAGGCAGCGAAAAGGCCCTCAGCCCGCTGCCGCGAGGATGTCCTCGAGCGCGCCGATGTCGATCGGCTTCTGCAGATGGTGGTCGAACAGCTTGCGCCCGTCGGGCCCGCCCGCGGCACCGGCATCGGCGGCCGAGAAGCCCGAGATCGCGACCAGCAGCCTGGGCGCGCCCTGTGCCTCGGTCTCGCGCAGGCGGCGCGCCACCTGGGTGCCGGGGATGTCGGGCAGGGTGAGGTCGATCAGCGCGGCATCGAAGCGTTCGGCGGCGGCGGCGTCCAGCGCCTGCTGGCCGGTGTAGGTGCAGCGGGCGGTGTGGTCCTGCAGGGTCAGCAGTTCCTGCAGCAGGTCGGCTGCGGCTTCGTTGTCGTCGACGATCAGCACATTCACGGCGGTCGGTCCTTGGTGGCCTTTGCGGCCTTTGGTTTTCTGAAAATGTCCGGAATGGAACAGTATCCCGGCAAGGCGCCGCGCGTGGGGTAGGAGCAAGCCTACGGTTGCGCCGATCCGCGCGGCGCGGCCAGCGGCAGCTCCACGCTGAAGGTCGAGCCCTCGCCCGGCGCGCTCTCGACGCCGATGCTGCCGCCGTGCAGGTCGACGATCTGGCGCGTGATGTACAGGCCCAGGCCGAGCCCGGCCGCGTGCTTGCGGCTGTGCTCGGTGCGCTCGAACTGTTCGAAGATGCGCGCCTGGTCCTCGGCCGCGATGCCGATGCCGCGGTCGCGCACGCTGACGCGCGCGAAGCCGTCCTCGCCGGCGCCGACCTGCTCGACCGTCATCGCGACCGGCTGGCCACCGCCGTAGCGCAGCGCATTGGTCAGCAGGTTGGTCAGCACCTGCTCGATGCGGAACTCGTCCCACACGCCCGGCAGTTCGGACGGCGCCTGCAGCGAGATCTCGGAACCGGCGGCCTCGGCCTGCTGGCGCAGGTTCTCGACCACGGCGCGCGCGAGCTGCGCGAGGTCGGTGGGCTTGGGCTGGATCGAGAGGGCGTCCTTGCGCATGCGCGTGACGTCGAGCATGTCGTCGATCAGCCGCACCATGTTGCGGATCTGCCGCTGGTCGCGCTCGATCATCGCGGGCAGCCGGTCGGCCGCGAAGGCCGCGAGGTTGCCCTTGGACACGTGCAGCTGGCGCAGCTGCGCCTCGAGGTAGAGGGTGTTGAGCGGGGTGCGCAGCTCGTGCGAGACCATGGACATGAAGTCGTCGCGCATGCGCACCGCGCGCTCGAGTTCGCGCTGCGTGACCTGCAGCTGCGCCACCAGCTCCTCCTGCTTGCGGTGCGCGTGGGCCAGCAGCTCCATCTCATGCCGCAGCGCCTTGCGGTGGCGGTGCAGGTCGACGAACACGTTGACCTTGCTGATCACGGCATGCGGATCGAGCGGCTTGTGCAGGAAGTCGACCGCGCCGCTCTCGTAGCCCTGGAAGGCGTAGTTGCGCTCGCGGCCGGCGGCGCTCACGAAGATCAGCGGGATGTGCCGCGTGCGCTCGGTGCCGCGCATCATCTCGGCCAGCTCGAAGCCGTTCATGCCGGGCATCTGCACGTCGACGATGGCGAGCGCGAACTCGTGCTCGAGCAGCAGTGCCAGCGCGTCCTCGGCCGACTGGGCGCGGAACACGGAGCGCCCGGGCGCGCGGATCAGCGCCTCGAGCGCCACCAGGTTCTCGGGCAGGTCGTCGACGATCAGCAGCTTGCTTTCGACGTCAATGTCCATGAGCGGCCTCCAGGTGCAGCAGCAGGGTGTGGAGATCGCGCAGCGGCAGCACGAAGTCGGGCGAATGGCGCGCAATGGCGGCGTTGGGCATGACGGAAACCAGGGCTTCTTGGGGATCCTGCACGGCGGTCAGCCCGCCGGCACGGTGAATGCGTTCCATGCCTTCGGCGCCGTCGTCGTTGGCGCCGGTGAGCAGCAGGCCGGCGAGGCCGGCGCCGTAGACGTCGGCCGCGGAGGCCATCAGCACGTCGATCGACGGACGCGAGAACAGCACGGGCGGCTCGCAGCTCAGCGAGAAGCAGCGGTCGCGCTCGATCGACAGGTGGTAGCCGGGCGGCGCGAAGTAGAGCGTGCCGGCCGCGAGCGGCATCTTGTCGGCGGCCTCGCGCACCGGCATGGCGACGCGCTCGCCGAACACCTCGGCCAGGCGGCTGTCGTGGCCCTCGGGCAGGTGCAGCACCACCACCTTGGGAATGCGGCTGGCGGCGGGCAGGCCGCTCAAGAGACCGAGCAGCGCGTCGATGCCGCCGGCCGAGGCACCGATGACCACGGCCTCGACGCGGCGGCGCAGGTGGGAGGGCAGCGCCTGTCTCACGTGGCCTTCCGGTAGATGCGCTCGGGGCGCGCCAGCGGCTCGAAGCGGTCGGCATAGGCCGAGAAGTCGATGCTCTCCTTGGCGCCCAGGCCGAGGAAGCCGCGGTGGCTCAGCGATTCGTGGAACAGGCCGAGCGCGCGGTTCTGCAACTCGCGGTTGAAGTAGATCAGCACGTTGCGGCAGGACACCAACTGGGTCTCGGCGAACACGCTGTCGGTGGCCAGGCTGTGGTCGGCAAAGATGGTGTCGGCGCACAGCGAGGGGTCGAAGCGCGCGGCGTCGTAGGCCGCGGTGTAGTAGTCGGAGAACGCGCGCAGCCCGCCCGCGCGCTGGTAGTTGGCGGTGTAGCCGCGGATCGCCTCGAGCGGGAAGATGCCCTGGCGCGCCTTCTCGAGCGAGGCCGGATTGATGTCGGTGGCGTAGATCTGCGTGCGCTCGAGCAGGCCTTCCTCGCGCAGCAGGATGGCGAGCGAGAACACCTCCTCGCCGGTGCTGCAGCCGGCCACCCAGACCTTGACCGACGAATAGGTGTGCAGCAGCGGCACCACGTGGCGACGCAGGCCCAGGAAGTAGGCAGGGTCGCGGAACATCTCGCTGACCGGGATGGTGAGGAACTGCAGCAGGCGCCCGAACAGCGCGGCGTCGCGCAGCACCCGGTCCTGCAGCGCCGAGATCGAGGGCAGGCCGAGCTGCGTCAGCGCGTGCAGCACGCGGCGCTTCTGCGAGGCCAGCGTGTAGTCGCGGAAGTCGTAGCTGTACTTGAGGTAGATCGCCTCCATCAGCAGCCGCAGCTCGATCTCGGTGTCGCTCAGCGGCTGCGGCGGAGCGGCGATCGCGCCCGGCACGGAGGGCAGGGCGGGGCGGCCGGTCGCCGGCCGCTCGGGCAGGGAAGGCGGCGGCGCGTCGGTCACAGCCGCTCCATCTTCGGCATCCACACGCGCAGCAGCGAGAACAGGCGGTCCAGGTCCACCGGCTTGGCGAGGTAGTCGCTGGCGCCCGCGGCCAGGCACTGCTCGCGGTCGTCCTTCATGGCCTTGGCGGTGATGGCGATCACCGGCAGCTTGGCGAAGCGCGGATCGGCGCGCAGGTGACGCGTGGCCTCCAGGCCGTCCATCTCCGGCATCATGACGTCCATCAGCACGAGGTCGATCTCCTTCACGCGGTCGAGCTGCTCGAGGGCCTCGCGGCCGTTGCGGCCGATCTCGACCTTCGCGCCGCGCTGCTCGAGCGCGCTCGTGAGCGCGAAGATGTTGCGCACGTCGTCGTCCACCAGCAGCACCGTGCGGCCCTCGAAGATCCGGTCGCGCCCGCGCGCGGCCTTGAGCATGCCCTGGCGCTCGCTCGAGAGTTCGGCCTCGACCTTGTGCAGGAACAGGGTGACCTCGTCGAGCAGCCGCTCGGGCGAGCGCGCGCCCTTGATGATGATCGAGCGCGAGTAGCGGTGCAACTCGGCCTCCTCCTCGCGCGTGAGGTTGCGCCCGGTGTAGACGATCACCGGCGGGAACGAGACGATGTCCTCCGAGGCCATCTGCTTGAGCAGCTCGCTGCCCTGCATGTCGGGCAGCTTCAGGTCGGTGATCATGCAGTCGAAGATGCGCGTGCGCAGCAGCTCCAGCGCCTCCTCGCCCGAGGCCACGTCGACGATCTCGATGTCGTCGTCGCCGATCAGCTGGATCACGCTCTGGCGCTGCAGGTCGTCGTCTTCCACCAGCAGCACGGTCTTGACCTTCTGCGTGAGCTTCTCCTCCAGCCGCGCGAACACGCGCGTGAGGTCCTCGCGCGTGGCGGGCTTGCGCGCATAGCCGACCGCGCCCATGTGCAGCGCGGCCTCGGCGTTGTCGGCGGCCGAGACCACGTGGATCGGGATGTGGCGCGTGAGCGGCGAATCCTTCAGGCGCTGCAGCACGTCCAGGCCGGTGCTGTCGGGCAGCCGCATGTCGAGCAGGATCGCGTCGGGCACGAACTCGCTGGCCAGCGCGAAGCCGTCGGCCGCGCCGTGCGCGACCAGGCAGCGGTAGCCGAGCTCGTGCGCGAGGTCGTAGAGGATGTGGGCGAACTGCGGTTCGTCCTCGATCACCAGCACGCGCCGCACCTGCTGGTCGCGCGGCAGCGCGCGGTCGTCGGCGAACTGCGGCGCGGGCACCACCGGCGCCGGCGCGGCCGGGGCAGGGGGCGCGACCGGCACCGGCGCGCGCGGCTGCAGGCGCGCCGGCGCGCCGCCCACGGGCGGCTGCGACGGGATACTGCCCGGTTCCTGCTGCGCGGCCTGCGGCGCCTGGGCCGGCAGGTGCAGGGTGAAGGTGCTGCCCTGGCCCGGCTCGCTCTGCACGCTGAGCGTGCCGCCCAGCAGCCGCGTGAGGTCGCGCGAGATCGACAGGCCCAGGCCGGTGCCGCCGTAGCGGCGGCTGGTCGTGCCGTCGGCCTGGCGGAAAGCCTCGAAGATCACTTCCTGCTGGTGCGGCGCGATGCCGATGCCCGAGTCGGAGACGGCGAAGGAGGCGCCGCCGTCGGCCGTGCCCGAGATCACCAGCGAGACCTCGCCCTGCTCGGTGAACTTGAGCGCGTTCGACAACAGGTTCTTGAGGATCTGCTCCACGCGCTGGCGGTCGGTGACCAGCGAGGCCGGCGCGGCCGGGTGCAGTTCGAGGCGGAAGTTCAGCCGCTTCTCGTCGGCCAGCGGCCGGAAGGTGCTCTCCAGCGCCTGCGCCAGGCGGTCCAGGCGCGTGTCCTCGGTCACCAGGTCGAGCTTGCCGGCCTCGACCTTGGCGATGTCGAGGATGTCGTTGATCAGCACCAGCAGGTCGTTGCCCGAGGCGTAGATCGATTCGGCGAACTTCACCTGCTCGGTGCTCAGGTTGCCCTGCGGGTTGTCGCCCAGCAGCTTGGCCAGGATCAGCGCGCTGTTGAGCGGCGTGCGCAGCTCGTGCGACATGTTGGCGAGGAACTCCGACTTGTAGCGGCTCGCGCGCTGCAGTTCGTCGGCGCGCTCCTCGAGGTCGCGCTGGGCGCGGCGCAGCGCGGTGTTGCGCTGGTCGAGCGCCTCGGTGCGCTCGGAGAGCTGGCTGTTGGTCTGCTCGAGCTCGGCCTGCTGGTTCTCGAGCATGGCCTGCGAGGCGCGCAGCGCGCGCGACTGCTCCTCGAGCTCCTCGTTGGCGGTGCGCAGCTCCTCCTGCTGCACCTGCAGCTCCTCGTTGAGCTGCTGAGTCTCGGCCAGCACCTCCTGCAACTGCTCGCGGTAGCGCGCGGCGGCCAGCGAGGTGCCGATGTCCTCGGCCACCACCTCGAACAGGTCGCGCGCGCGCTGGTCGGGCGTGCCGGGCAGGCCGAGCTCGACCACGCCGTTGGACACGCCGTCGTTGGCCACCGGCAGCAGCACCACGGCGCGCGGGCGCATCTCGCCCAGGCCCGAATTGACCTTGAGGTAGTCGGCCTCGACCGGGTCGATCAGCATCAGCCGCTTCTCGGCGGCGGCCTGGCCCACCAGGCTCTCGCTCGGCGAGAACACCTGCTGCGCGTTCTCGGCCTCGATCGAGAAGCCGTAGCTGGCCGCGCGGCGCAGCGGGCCGTGGCGCTCGCGCACGTAGAGCGCGCCCACGGTGCTGCCCAGGTGGCGCGAGAAGAAGGCCAGGATCTTGCGGCCCATGTCGGCGGCACTGAGTTCGCCCACCAGCTCGCCGACCAGCTCGGTCTGGGCGGTGCGCAGCCAGGCCTGCTCGGTCAGGCGCTCGGTGTGCGCCTCCTGCTCCTGCAGCACCGCGTCGTAGCTCTCCGACAGGCGCACCAGCTGCCGGCGGCCGAAGAAGGCCACCAGGCCGCTCAGGGTGAGCGTGAACAGCAGGAACAGGCCCACCACCATCCAGCTGGTGCGCTTGACCTCGGCATTGCGCTGGAAGCGCAGCGACTGCTCGGTGTTGATGAAGTTGTCGAACTCGTTGCGGATGTCGTCGGTCAGGCGCTTGCCGCGCCCCAGCTTGACGGCGGCCTCGAAGTCGCCGCCGCTGCGGCGCGCCGCGATCATCTCGGCCGCGAACTCGTTCCAGGCGCCCTGCAGCGAGCCGATGCGGTCGACCCGCTCGATCTGCTGCGGGTTGTCGCCCACCAGCTGGCGCAGCGCCGCGGTGTCGGTCTTCACGCGCGCCAGCGCGGCGTCGTAGGGCTCGAGGAAGCGGTCCTGCCCGCTGATCAGGAAGCCGCGCATGCCGGTTTCCATGTCGATCGAGCGGCGCTGCAGCTCGCTGGCGTTGCGCACCACCTGGTCGGTGTGCTCGACCCAGGCGATGGTCGACAGCAGGTACAGGATCAGGGCGACGAAGACGACGGCACCGAACAGGCCCCCGAGCAGCGGCAGCTTGATATTGCGGCTCAAAAGGCGCTCGAAGTCGGCGGTGTCGATCGCTGCGGCAGTTTTCATTTCGAACGTAGTTGTGAACGAACAATTGACATTGTCTTCGACCGGAGGAGACGGACGGCGCGCGGCCGCCCGCCCGGCCCCGGAACGGTGGCAAGGCGCAAGGGAAGAGGGGGAGAAGGGCAGGCCGCGGGCCTCCCGAAGCTGCGTACTCTAGCCTGCGCGCCGGCAGGGATACTGTAAATTCCACCAGCACACTGGATGAATATCCATATACTGGCGGCCGCTGCGTCCCGTCGCCCCTCTCACTCCGATGTCTCGCGAAGCCTTCCACGCCACCGTCGCGCCCGTCTCCGTCAAGGCGCTGTGCGCTTTCGGCGCGAAGGCCGGCGACCTCGACCTGCGCTTCGTGCCCGCGCCCAGCGCGCAGGAGGGCATGGCGGGCCACGCGCTGGTGCAGGGGCGGCGCGGCGAGAACTACCAGAGCGAGGTCGCGCTGCAGTCCGAATGCGGCGCCCTGCTGGTGCGCGGCCGCGCCGACGGCTACGAGCTGCAGTCGGGCAGCGCCCGCGTCGAGGAGATCAAGACCTTCCGCGGCGACTTCGACGCCATCCGCGGCAACCACCGCGCGCTGCACTGGGCGCAGGCGCGCTGCTACGGCTGGATGCTCTGCGAGGCGAACGGCCATGCGGCGATCACCGTGGCGCTGGTCTACCTCGACCTCGCGAGCGGCGAGGAAACCGTGCTCGAGGAACTGCACACGCGCGAGGAACTGCAGGCCCATTTCGAGGACCTCTGCGGCCGCTACATCGTCTGGGCCGAGCGCGAGGGCCGGCATCACGCGGCGCTCGCGGAGCTGCTGGGCGCGCTGGCCTTTCCGCATGGCGCCTTCCGCACCGGCCAGCGCGAACTGGCCGAGGCGGTCTACCGCGCCGGCTCGAAGGGCCACTGCCTGATGGCGCAGGCACCCACCGGCATCGGCAAGACGCTGGCCACGCTGTTCCCGCTGCTCAAGGCGCGCGCGGCGGGCCGCGTCGACAAGGTGTTCTTCCTCACGGCCAAGACCTCGGGCCGCGCGATCGCGCTCGAGGCGCTGCGGCTGCTCGAGCGCCAGGCCGCCACGGATGGCAAGGCACCGGCGGATCCGCTGCGCGTGCTCGAACTCACCGCGCGCGAAAAGGTCTGCGAGCACCCGGGCCGGGCCTGCCATGGTGACGCCTGCCCGCTGGCCAAGGGCTTCTACGACCGGCTGCCGGCGGCGCGCGCCGAGGCCGCGCGCGCCGCCTGGCTCGACCGCCCGGCGCTGCGCCGCATCGCGCTCGCGCACGAGGTCTGCCCTTATTTTCTCGGGCAGGAAATGGCGCACTGGAGCGACGTGGTGGTCGGCGACTACAACTACTACTTCGATGGCAGCGCCTTCTTGTGGGCCACCATGAAGGAGCGCGAATGGCGCGCCGCGCTGCTGGTGGACGAGGCCCACAACCTGCTCGAGCGCGCGCGCGGCATGTACACCGCGCCGCTCGACGACGGCGCGCTCGAGGAGGCCCACCGCGCCGCGCCCGCCGCCGTGCGCGGCCCGCTCGCGCGGCTGCATCGCGAATGGGGCGCGCTGCAGGAGGCGCAGCAGGCCAACGCGGTCGACTACGAGACCGCCGACGAGATCCCCGAGCGCTTCGCGCGCAGCCTGCAGGCCGCCAACACCGCGATGGCCGAGCACTTCGCGGCCACGCCCGACGCGGCGCAGGGCCCGCTGCAGCGCTTCTTCTTCGACGCGCTGCATTTCGCGCGGCTGGCCGAGAGCTTCGGCGACCACTCGGTGTTCGAGCGCACCCTGGGGCCGAACGGCTCGCGCGGGCTGGCCATCCGCAACCTCGTGCCCGCGCCCTTTCTCGAAGGCCGCTTCGCCGATGCCGCTTCGGCCGTCTGCTTCTCGGGCACGCTCTCGCCGTTCCCGTTCTACCGCGATGCGCTGGGCCTGCCCGAGGACGTGGCCGTGCTCGACGTCGCCTCGCCGTTCAGCGGCCGCCAGCTCCATGTCGAGGTGGCGATGGATGTGTCCACGCGCTGGCGCGACCGCGCGCGCTCGCTGCGCAGCGTGGCCGGCATCATCGGCAGCCAGTACGCGCGCCGGCCCGGCAACTACCTGGCCTTCTTCAGCAGCTTCGACTACCTCGAGCAGGCCCGCGCGGCCTTCGTCGCGCGGCATCCCGAGGTGCCGGTGTGGAGCCAGACCCGCGGCATGCCCGAGGCCGAGCGCCAGGCCTTCGTCGAGCGCTTCGCGGTCGGCGGCCGCGGCATCGGCTTCGCGGTGCTCGGCGGCGCCTTCGGCGAGGGCATCGACCTGCCGGGCACGCGCCTCGTGGGTGCCTTCGTCGCGAGCCTCGGGCTGCCGCAGTACAACGCGCTCAACGAGATCACGCGCGAGCGCATGGACGCGCGCTTCGGCAAGGGCTACGAGTACACCTACCTCTATCCGGGCCTGCAGAAGGTGGTGCAGGCCGCGGGCCGCGTGATCCGCACCGAAGAGGACGAGGGCGTGCTGCACCTGCTCGACGACCGCTTCTCGCGCGCCGAGATCCGCGAACTGCTGCCGCGCTGGTGGGAGGTGCGACTGAACGGACAGGGCGGGCAGCAAGGAGGCGGCGATGCGCGCCGCTAGACGCGTCGAGCACGAGGCGCAGCCCGACCTGTTCGGCGCCGCGCCGGTCGCGGCCATCGACGGGCTGCGCTACGAGGCCGACTTCCTGAGCGCCGCCGAGGAGGCCGAGCTGCTGGCCATCGTCGGCGGCTTCACGCTGCGCGAGATGCGCTACAAGGCCTACACCGCGCGCCGCCGCGGCATCGGCTTCGGCGGCCGCTACGACTTCGATGCCAACCGGCTGCTGCCGGGCGCGCCGCTGCCCGAATCGCTGCACCCGATGCGCAGCCGCGCCGCGGCCTGGGCCGGCATCGACGAGGCCGAACTCACCCATGCGCTGATCGCCGAGTACCAGCCCGGCACGCCGCTGGGCTGGCACCGCGACGTGCCCGACTTCGAGCACATCGTCGGCATCTCGCTGCGCGGCGACGCCGTGATGCAGCTGCGACCCTACCGGCGCGACGGCCACTACGCGGCCAACGATCCCACGGTGCAACTGCTGGTCGAGCCGCGCTCGATCTACCTGCTGCGCGGTGCCGCGCGCTGGGAGTGGCAGCACGCGATCGCGCCGACGCCGGCGCTGCGCTACTCGATCACCTTGCGCACGCGCTCGCGGCGAAGGGTGGGCGCGCCCGGCCCGGCGTGGCGCGACGACGACCGCTGAGGCACGCCGGAGGCCGGGGCAGGGCGCGCGCTACGATCCGCCCCCCATGGAGTCCACTTCCACCCGCCCCCTCTGGCAACGCTTCCTGGTCTTCCTCGGCCCGCTGGTCCTGACCAACGTGCTGCAGGCGCTCGGCGGCACGGCCATCACCATCTACCTGGGCAAGCTGCTCGGCACGCGTTCGCTGGCCGCGGCGGTCAGCTTCTTTCCGCTCTTCATGTGCTGCATGGCCTTCGCGATCGGGCTGGGCACGGGGGCCTCGGTGCTCGTGGGCCAGGCCTGGGGCGCGCGCGACACCGACAAGGTGCGGCGCGTCGCGGGCGCGGTGCTGCTGGGCACCTTGCTGCTGTCGTGCGTCATCGCGGGCATCGGCGCGGCCGGGATCGGCCCGGTGCTGCGGGCGCTGGGCACGCCGGGCGACGTGCTCGCCGATGCCGTGGGCTATGCGCGCGTGCTGTTCGCCGCGATGCCCGTGCTGTTCTTGCACCTGATGCTGGCGGCGCTGCTGCGCGGCCTGGGCGACACGGTGACACCGCTCAAGGCGCTCGCGGTGGCGTCCTCGGTCTGGGTGCTGCTCACGCCGGCCTTCATCCTCGGCTGGCTCGGGCTGCCGCGGCTCGGCACCCAGAGCGCAGCGTGGGCCAGCATGACGGGCAACGCGCTGGCCGTGCTGTGGCTGGCCTGGCACCTGCGCCGCAGCGACAGCCTGCTCGCGCCCGCGAAGCTGCGCGCGCACCTGCGCTGGAACGCGCCCGTGCTCGCGACCGTGGCGCGGCTCGGCGTGCCCACCGGGCTCTTCTTCATCACGAGTTCGCTGGCCGACGCGATGCTGCTGTCGCTGGTGAACCACCATGGCCCCGGCGCGACGGCCGCCTGGGGCACGGTGGGCCAGGTGATGGCCTATGTGCAGTTCCCGGCGATGTCGATCGCCATCGCGGCTTCGGTGTTCGCCGCGCAGGCCATCGGCGCCGGGCGCCTGGACGAGATCGACCACGTGAAGCGCGTGGGCCTGTGGATGAACCTCGCGCTCACGGCCGGGCTCGCCGTGCTGGTCGCGCTGGCGGCGCCGCTTGCGGTGAGCCTGTTCAGCAACGATCCCGCCGTGGTCGAGCTCGCGGCCTCGGTGCTGCGCATCACGGTCTGGGGCAGCGTGGCCTTCGGCATGGCCAGCGTCTTCACGGGCGTGATGCGCGCGGCCGGCACGGTGCGCGTGCCCACGGCGATCTCGCTGGGCTGCCTGGCCGTGCTGCTGTTTCCGCTGGCCTGGGTGCTGCAGCAGGCGCTCGGCCTGCGCGGCGTCTGGGTCGCCTATCCGCTGACCTACCTGGTGGCGCTGGGGCTGCAGGCGCTGTACTTCCACGGTGTGTGGAAGCGCAGGCCGATCCAGCGGCTGATCTAGGGAACGCGAAGGGCCCGACAGCAAGTTCGGTCAGGACGCGCCGCGCCCGCGTGGCCGATGATCGCGGCATGGACCGACCCACCCCCGACCCGATCGCCGAGCTCATCCCCTGGATCGAGGCGCGGCTCGACGACGCGCTCACGCTCGATCGCATCGCGCAGCAGGCGGGACTGTCGCCGTATCACTTCTCGCGGCTCTTCACCGCGCGCATGGGCCGCAGCGTGATGGCCTATGTGCGTGGCCGCCGGCTGGTGCGTGGCGCGCGCCGGCTCTGCGACGAGCCGGAGCTCCAGCTCGTCGAGCTCGCGCTCGATTGCGGTTTCGAGTCGCAGGAAGCATTCACCCGCGCGTTCAAGCGCATCTTCGGCGTCTCGCCCGGGCGCTTTCGCGCCGGCTTCGCCCTCACACCCATCGAAGGCCAATATCCCATGAACCTGCCCGCCAGCACCTCCACCGCCGTGACCCGCTTGCCAGACCTCGTCCGGCTCGAGGCCTTCAGCATCGCCGGCCCGGCCCGGCGTTTCGACCAGGAGAGCCGTTCCGAGATTCCGCAGCTGTGGTCCGCGCTGATCGGCGCCTTGCCGTTCGAGGGCCAGGTGCCGAGCTGGGCCACCTACGGCGCGGTCTGGGGCGTCGACCGGGAGGAGGGCAGCTTCGACTACATGGCGGGCGTGGGCATCGTGCCCGGCAGTGCGCTGCCCGCGGGTTTCAGCGAGAAGCGCATACCGGCCGCGACCTATGCGGTGTTCCGCATCACGCTCGACGGATCGGCGCTGCACCCGCAGGTGAAGAACGCGATGGCGACCATCTGGGGTCAACTGATCCCGGCCTCGGGACTCAAGCTGGCCGACAGCCCGGACTTCGAGCTCTACGACGGCAAGTTCGAACCCACGCGGCCCGGCGCGGTGATCGACTTCCACGTGCCGGTCGAGGGCTGATAGCCTCCGGCTCCCGACCTTCGCCACCGAGCACCGCATGTCCGACCTGTCCTTCAGTCCCGCCGCCGAACGCAACAAGCAACCGATCCTCGAGCGGCTGCTCGGCATCCTCGGCCGGGAGGGCGCCGCGCTCGAGATCGCCTCGGGCACCGGACAGCATGCCGAGTGGTTCGCGACCGCCTTGCCCGGCTGGCGCTGGCAGACCAGCGATGCCGATGCGCGCGCGCTTCCCGCGCTCGCACGCCGCGTCGAACAGTCCGGCCTGCCCGGCCTCGGGAAGCCCGTGCTGCTCGATGTGCTCGACGCCTCCTGGCCTTCGCAGGGCACGGCCTTCGCACAGGATTTCGATGCGATCTACTGCGCGAACATGCTGCACATCTCGCCGTGGCCCACCTGTGCCGCGCTGATGCAGGGGGCGGCGCGGCATCTGCGCCCGGGTGGCGTGCTGCTCACCTACGGGCCGTATTTCGAGGAGGGCGTGGCGCCCGCGCCGAGCAACCTTGCCTTCGACCAGAGCCTGCGCGAGCGCGATCCGGCCTGGGGCATCCGCTCGTTGACGCAGGTCGAAGCGCAGGCGCGCGAAGCGGGGCTGCGCCTGCACGCGCGGCACGCGATGCCCGCGAACAACCTGCTGCTGGTGTTCGGGCGCTGACAAAAGCCAGCGGGATCGCATTCGCGCCGCTCAGGCGCCGAGGCCGGAGCCCGCCGCTTCGCCATCGATCTGCGCCACCAGCCCCCGCAGCCAGGCGCGATGCGCCGCGAAGCTCGTCAGGCCGTCCTCGGCTGCCTCGCGCGACGCGAGGTGGCGCTCGAGGAAGCGGAAGCCCACGCATTCGGCCGCCGCTCGCAATGTCTCGATGGCCAGGTCGCATTCGTAGAGGAAGTCGAAGCGGCTGGCCCAGAAGCCTTGCTCGCTCCGGGCCAGCACCTCGAAGGCGCCGGGGTCCTCGATGCTGAACTCGATGAACGCCAGGCCATCGTGCTGGTGCCAGACGGCCGCGACCCTGCTGTCGCGCTCCCACAGCGGCACCAGCGGCGGACCCTCGGGCACCGCGGCGCCGCCATCGACGTAGAAGGGCGGCCCGAGGCAGCAGCCCCTGAAGGCCTCGTGCAGGCATTCGCCCGCCGCGAGCCGCTGCATCGGCTCGGACACGCCGAGTTCGCGCAAAGCCGCCATCCGCCGATCCCGTGCCACCACCGTCATGCGTTGTCTCCTGCTGCGCGTCCGAGCATAGCGAGCGCGAGAGCGCGGTCAGAATGCAGCTTCCATCCACCCGCCCCACGAAGCCGATGACCACCCGCGCCGCCTTCCTCAAGCTGCTGACCCGCAAGCTCCATCCCGTGCTCATGGCCGAAGGCTTCGAGGGTTCGGGCCAGACCTTGCGGCGCATCGAGGGCCCGGTGATCCACGTTTTCAACGTGCAGGGCGCGAGCGGTGGCAAGCAGTGCTACCTCAACCTCGGCGCGCACCTCGACTTCCTGCCGACCGAGGGCGGCGGCCAGGTCGCGCCGGCGGAGATCGAGGAGTCGCATTGCGTGTTCCGCGATCGCCTCGACCCGCCCGCCGGCGAGGCCCATGGCTGGGCCTATGGTCGCTCGATGGAGGAGGCCGAGGAAACGGTCGAATTCATCGTGAGCGAATGGGCCGAACCCGGGCGCGCGTTCTTCGCGAGGCACGGCGACTATCCGCAAGGCTTCGCGCGGATGCTGCGCGAGACCGACCCCGCGCGGATCCATGCGCGCACGGCGCTGCACCTCGCGCGGATCGCGCTGCACCTGGGCGAGCATTCGATCGCCCGGACGCTGGTCGACACGGGCCTGGCGAAGGCGCCCGAGCGCGCCACCAGCCTGAAGGCGGATCTCGAGCGGGTGCTCGGAAACTGAGCTCAGCGCGTCGCGCCGCGGCGCGACTGGATCTGGTTGCTGCCGCCCACGTGGCCTTCGCGGTCGTTGCGGCTTTCGGTGGTGCGGCGCGGTTCGTTGCGCGAGGTCGGGGCCTGGTGGCCGGCCTTGTTGTGCTGCGGTCCGTGGTTGCCGTCGCGCAGCAGGTCGCGGCTGTCGACATCGTTCGACGGGGTGGTGTGGGTGTTGGGCATGGCTTTCTCCAGTGGCTGTGCGCTCCGTTCTCCGCGTGCACCGGTGGCGCGCCTGTCGGACCAGGCCTCGGCCTGGCGTCGGTGGCGCGGGCCGCCGCTCCTACAGGCCCGGAGCCTTCCTGCCGACGGGAAGGGGCGCGCCCGCCATCTAAGTTCTGGGCCCATCCACCGGAACACGCCCGCACGAAGATCCATGACGGAAGACCTCAGCAGCGACACCCTCGAGCGGCTCCGGCTGCCCGCCGATCCCGCCGCTGCGCTGAGCCGTCTGGTCGAAGCCGGCGCCGACCGCGTGCCCTGGCCGGCCCAGGGCCGCACGCTGATGCGCTGGCGCGCGCTCGCCGAGGTCGCGGCGCACGATCTCTCGCTGGCCAAGCTCTACGAAGGCCATACCGATGCGCTCGCGATCCTCGCGGAGCTGCACGGTCCCGCGCTGCCGTCCGGCTCGCGCTGGGGCACCTGGTGCGCCGAGCCGCCCGATGCACGCGTCGCCATGCGGCCCGAGGAGGGCTGCCCGGGCGCCGTGCGCCTCGACGGACGCAAGGCCTGGTGCTCGGGCGCGGCCGGCCTCACGCATGCCATCGTCAGCGTGCACGACGAGGCGGATCGAGCCTGCCTCGCGGCCGTGTCGCTGCGGCAGCCGGGCGTGCGCGTGTCGGACGAAGGCTGGGAGGCCGTCGGCATGGCGGCGAGCGCGAGCGTGGACGTGCATTTCGAGCACGCGCTCGCGGTGCCGGTCGGCAGGCCCGGCGACTACACGAGCCGCCCGGGCTTCTGGCAGGGCGGTGCCGGCATCGCGGCCTGCTGGTGGGGTGGCGCGCTCGGCATCGCGCGCCAGGTGCTCGCATTCGCGGCGCGGGGCGGCAAGCCCGATGCGCACCGGCTCGCGCACCTCGGCGCCATCGATGCCGCGCTGGCCGGTGCCGCCGCGGTGCTGCGCGAGGCCGCGCACTGGATCGACACCCATCCGGCCGACGACGCGCGACGCGTGGCGCTGAACGCGCGGTTGGTGGCCGAGCAGGCGGCCGAGACGGTGCTGCGCCACGCGGGCCGCGCGCTCGGCGCCGCGCCGCTGTGCCGCGACGCGCGTTTCGCGCGCGCGATGGCCGACCTGCCGGTGTACCTGCGCCAAAGCCATGCCGAGCGCGACCTCGCCGCGCTGGGACAGATCGCAGTCGACGAAAGGAGCGCCACATGGGTGCTGTGATGGACGAAGTGCCCGACGATGCCGCCCAGCGCGCGATCCGCGGCGACGGCACCACCGAGGACGAATGGAACGACTGGCCCGGGCTGGCCCGGCTGCCCGCCATCGACAGCGGGCAACTGGTGCCCGAGGGCGCCCGCGCGGTGGTGGTGGCGCCGCACCCCGACGACGAGGTGCTCGCGGTCGGCGGCCTGCTGGCGCAGCTCGCGGACCAGGGCCGCGAGGTGGCGGTGATCGCCGTGACCGACGGCACCGCGAGCCACCATGGCTCGGCCGTCTGGCCGCCCGAGCGGCTGGCCCGCACCCGCCCGCGCGAGAGCCTGCGCGCGCTCGAGCGGCTGGGCCTGGCGATCGAGCCGGCGCGGCTCGGGCTGCCCGATGGCGGGTTGCGCGCGCTGCGAGCCACGCTGGCGGCGCAACTGGTGTCGCTGCTGCGCCCGCGCGACATGGTCTTCACGACCTGGCGCCGCGACGGCCATCCCGACCACGAGGCGACCGGCCAGGCCTGCGCGCTGGCGGCCGCGAGCGCGGGCGCGCGGCTGGTCGAGGTGCCGGTCTGGGGCTGGCATTGGGCACGGCCCGCGGATGCGCGCATGCCCTGGCGGCACGCCCGGCGGCTGCTGCTCGACCCGGAGGCGCTGCGGCGCAAGCGCGAGGCGGTGCGTGCCTTCACCAGCCAGCTGCGGCGCGACCCCTCGACCGGCGCGCCGCCGGTGCTGCGCGCCACCACGCTGGCGCGCGCGCAGCGGCCCTACGAGGTGGTGTTCCTGTGAGCTCCGCGGCGCAGCACGGCTACTTCGAGTCGCTCTATGCGGCCAGCGAGGATCCCTATGCGGTGCGCACGCGCTGGTACGAGGCGCGCAAGCGCTCGCTGCTGCTCGCGGCCTTGCCGCGGGCGCGCTACCGCCATGCGTTCGAGCCCGGCTGCGGCGTCGGCGAGCTCACGCTCGCCTTGGCCGCGCGTTGCGACCGTCTGCTCGCGAGCGATTTCTCGGCCCGGGCGGTGGCGATCGCGCGGCAGCGCACGGCCGGGCTGCCTCACGTCGACGTGCGGCGGCAGGCCTTGCCCGACGACTGGCCGCTCGCGCCGGAGGGCGGCCGCTTCGACCTGATCGTGCTCAGCGAGATCGGCTACTTCCTCGACCGCCAGGCGATGCAGCGTGTCGCCGCCTGCTGCGAGCGCACGCTGGCCGCCGACGGCACGCTGGTGGCCTGCGACTGGCGCCCCGGTTTCGCGCAGCGCAGCCTGCCGACCGCCGAGGTGCAGGGCATCCTGGCCGCGCTGGGCCTGGCACGGCTGGCGCTGCACGAGGAGGACGATTTCCTGTTGCAGGTCTGGACGCGCGATGCGCGCTCGGTCGCCCAGTGCGAGGGCATCCGGTGATCGGCCTCGTGATCCCGGCCCACGACGAGGGCGAGCGCATCGGCGCCGCGTTGCGCGCGGCGCGCCGGGCCGCGGCGCATCCGGCGCTGGCGGGCGAGGAGGTCCGCCTCGTGGTGGTGCTCGACAGCTGCGTCGACGGCACCGCGGACGTGGTGGCGCGCCATGGCGCGCGGCAACTCGCGCTGGATGCGCGCAACGTGGGCATCGCGCGCGCGGCCGGCGCGGCCCATTGCCTCGAGGCCGGCGCGCGCTGGCTGGCCTTCACCGATGCCGACACCCGCGTCGCGCCCGGCTGGCTCGCGATGCAACTCGCCGAGGCGCGGGCGGGTGCCGACGCGGTCTGCGGCACGGTGGGCGTGCACGACTGGAAGGTGCACGGAGGCGGCGCCGCGCGGCTGCGCGAACGCTTCGCGCGCGACTACATGGCGCGCGACGGGCATCGCCACGTGCATGGCGCGAACCTCGGCGTTTCGGCCGCGGCCTACCTGCGCGTGGGCGGCTTCGCGCCACTGGCCTGCGGCGAGGACGTGGCGCTGGTCGCGGCGCTCGAGGCCGCGGGCGCGCGCATCGCATGGAGCGCGCGCCCGCGCGTCACGACCAGCGCGCGCACCGATGCCCGCGCGCGCGGTGGCTTCGGCGACACGCTGCTGGCGATGGCGGCCGCGCTGGCCGTGCCGGTGGCGGCCATCGAAGCGGGTTGAGCAGGCTGGAGCGCCGCGAGGCCGCGCCACCGACGACGGACAGCGCTGACGCCGGGCGCTAGGCTTTTCTTACCCTGGGTGCGATCGCCGCGCGCAGCATGGTTTGCATCTTTCATGCACACAGGAGCGATGACCATGCCAAGAGGCGACAAGTCGTCCTACACGGACAAGCAGAAACGCAAGGCCGAGCACATCGAGGAAGGCTACGAGAAGCGCGGCGTGGGCCGGGGCGAGGCCGAGCGCCGTGCCTGGGCCACGGTGAACGCCGAGACCGGCGGCGGCAAGAAGAGCGGCTCGGGCCGCGGCCGGCCGGAGAACCACGCGCCTTCGCGCAAGGGCGGCCACAAGGGCGGTGCCGCGGCGGCGGCCCGGCCCGCGGCCGCGCGGTCGGCCTCGGCGCGCAAGGCCGCGGCCACGCGCAAGCGCAACGAGCAGCGCGGCTGAGTCCGGCCGCCGTCACGGAGATCATGGAGACGACCATGCACATCATCCTCGGAGCCACCGGCCATGTGGGCTCGGCCCTGGCCGAAGCGCTGCTGGCCAAGGGCCAGCCCGTCACCGTCGTCACGCGCCATGCCTCGAAGACCGAGGCGCTGCGCAAGACGGGCGCCAAGGTCGCGGTGGTCGACGTGTTCGACGTCCCGGCCTTCCAGCGCGTGCTGGCCGGCGGCAAGCGCCTGTTCCTGCTGAACCCGCCCGCGGCGCCCTCGACCGACACCGCGGCCGAGGAACGGCGCAGCCTGCGCAGCATCCTGCGCGCGGTGCAGGGCGCCAACCTCGAGAAGATCGTGGCCGAGTCGGCCTACGGCGCGCAGCCGGGCGAGCGCATCGGCGACCTCGGCGTGCTCCACGAGATGGAGCAGGCGCTCGCGGCCCAGCCCATTCCCACCGCCGTGATCCGCGCGGCCTACTACATGAGCAACTGGGACCTGTCGCTGCGCACGGCGCAGGAGCAGGGCGTGGTCCACACCATGTATCCGGTCGATTTCGCGCTGCCGATGGTGGCGCCGCGCGACCTGGGGCAGTTCGCGGCACGGCTGATGGAAGGGCCGGCGAAGGATTCGGGCCCGCACCACGTGGAAGGGCCCGAGCCCTATACCAGCGCGGACGTGGCCGAGGCCTTCGCGCTGGCCCTCGACAAGCCGGTGCGCGCGGTCCAGACCCCGCGCAGCCAGTGGGAGCACGCGTTCAGGGCGATGGGCTTCTCGGACGCGGGCGCTGCCTCGTACGCGGCGATGACGCGCATCACGCTCGAGCGGAAGTACGAGGTCGAGAATCCCGAGCGCGGGCGCGTCCCGCTGCGCGAATACATCGGCGCGCTGGTGCGCAGCCGCTCCGGCTGAGCGGCGCGCACCGCGCGTCTCAACCGCGCGCCAGCGAGTCCGCCACGCGCTGGCGCCGCACGCCGCCCTGGCGTTCGAGCATCCAGCCCGGGTACTCGGCCGGCAGCGCGCTGACCTTGTCGAGCCGCGCGAGTTCGTCGGCATTCAGCTTGATGGCGGTGGCGGCGAGGTTGTCGTCGAGCTGGTCGACGCGCTTGGCGCCGATGATCACGCTGGTCACCACCGGCTGGTGCAGCAGCCAGGACAGCGCGATCTGCGCCACCGAGACCTTGCGCGCCTCGGCCAGTTCGCGCATGACGTCGATGCAGTCGAAGGCGCGTTCCTTGTTCAGCGGCGGGAAGTCGAAGGCCACGCGTCGGCTGCCTTGCTCGGCGTCGCCGTCGCGGCTGTACTTGCCGCTGAGGAAGCCGCCGGCCAGCGGGCTCCAGACCATCAGGCCGACCTCCTCGCCGCGCATCATCGGCACCAGTTCGCGCTCGAGGTCGCGGCCCGCGATCGTGTAGTAGGCCTGCAGCGATTCGAAGCGCGCGAGGCCCTTGCGTTCGGCGATGCCGAGCGCCTTGACGATCTGCCAGGCGGCCCAGTTCGACACGCCCACGTAGCGCACGTGGCCCTGGCGCACCAGGGTGTCGAGCGCTTCCACGGTTTCCTCGATGCGCGTGGCGGGGTCGAAGCCGTGGATCTGGTAGAGGTCGATGTGGTCGAGCTGCAGCCGCCGCAGGCTGGCCTTCACGCCGTCCATGATGTGGTAGCGCGAGGCGCCGGCCGAGTTCACGCCCTTGCTGCCGGTTTCGCCGAGCACCTTGGTCGCCACCACCACCTTGTCGCGCGGCACCTTGAGGTTCTTGAGCGCCTGGCCGGTGATGACTTCCGACTGGCCTTCGGAATAGACGTCGGCGGTGTCGATGAAATTGATGCCGGCGTCGAGCGCGCGGCCGACGAGCGCCTCGGCCTCGGATTGCTGGAGATCGCCGATCTGGCCCCAGATGCCCGAAGACCCGCCGAAGGTCATGGTGCCGAGGCAGAGTTCGGAGACGAAGAGGCCGGTGCGGCCGAATTTGCGGTATTGCATCGAAAGAATTCCTTTGCGTTAAAGGCCCGGTGGGCCCCGGAAAAGTATCCGGCCGCGCGCCGCCCCGGGGCCAGCGCGTTCCTGCAAAGGTCTTGCCTAATTCTCCAGACCGGTGCTCGCGGGCGTGCGGTCGCGCCAGGGGAGGTTTAAGCTGCGAGCCGCTTGTTTCTCCACCGTGACAACGACTCGCCACATGTCCGACGAAACCCCCGACATCCTTTCCGCCATCGGCACGCCGCTGCCGCTCGAACCCGAACTCGACGAAGCCCGCAAGGAGCTGGTGCGCCTGATCAACCTGGTGACCGGCGGCCGCGACGGCTCGATCGACACCGCGGTGCCCGGGCTGTTCGTCTACTGCGTCAGCAAGCCCGACGGCCCCAAGCACGCGATGCAGACGCCGGCGCTGGGCCTGATCGCGCAGGGCTCCAAGCGGATCATGGTGGGCGACGACATCTACGTCTACGACCCGATGCACTACCTGGTCACCTCGGTCGACCTGCCGGTGTGCGGGCAGGTGCGCGTGACCAGCGAGCAGGAGCCCTACCTGGGCCTGCGGCTGGAGCTCGCGGTCGACGAGATCGGCGAGCTGATCCGCAGCGAGCAGCTGCCGGCCAAGGCCAATGCGCCGGCCTCGCGCGGCATGTACGTCAACCGCATCGCGATGCCGGTGCTCGAGCCGGTGCTGCGCCTGTTGCGCCTGCTCGAAACGCCCGAGGACGTGCCGATCATGGCGCCGCTGATCAAGCGCGAGATCATGTACCGGCTGCTGGTGAACGGCGAGGGCGCGCGGCTGCGGCAGATCGCGCTGCAGGACAGCCACACCCAGCGCGTGGCCAAGGCGATCAGCGCGCTGCGCGTGAACTTCGCGCAGTCGCTGAAGGTGGAGGACATGGCGCGCGCGGTGCACATGAGCGTGTCCTCGTTCCATCACCACTTCAAGGCCGTGACCGCGATGAGCCCGCTGCAGTACCAGAAGCAGTTGCGCCTGCAGGAGGCGCGGCGGTTGATGCTGCTGACCGGCGCCGACGTGGCGACGGCCGCGCACAACGTGGGCTACGAGAGCCCCTCGCAGTTCGCGCGCGAGTACGGCCGCATGTTCGGCGCGCCGCCGCTGCGCGACAAGCGCCGCTGGCTCGGCGAGGCGGGCAACGACGCGCTGGGCGCGGCCTCGCGCGAGGCGGCCTGAGCATCCTGCGTGCGCGGCGCGCATGGATGCCGTCCTGCACGCAGTGTCGTCCGCGTCCGGCCTCGTGGCGCCGGGCGCTCGCGACACTGCGTGGCTTCAACGCAGGAGAAACGTCCGATGTCCGAAGAGCTTCAGATCCGCATCCCCCGAGACGATGACCGGATCGACGTGACCGACCTCAAGGAAGTCGACTACTGGACCGAATGGTTCGGCGTGTCGGAAGAACGGCTTCGCACCGCCGTCGCCTCGGCCGGTACCTACAAGGACGACCTGCGCATCTACCTCGGCCTGCCTTGAGGCCCGGCTAGCGAACGGCCACGCTCTCCATGGCCGAATCCCGCATCGCCATCTACGGCGCCATCGGCGCCAACATCGCCATCGCGATCACCAAGTTCGCCGTGGCCGGCATCACCGGCAGCTCGGCGATGCTGTCCGAGGGCATCCATTCGTCGGTCGACACCTTCAATGGCGTGCTGCTGCTGGTCGGCCTGCGCCTGAGCAAGCGCCCGCCGAGCGTGGAGCATCCGTTCGGCCACGGCAAGGAGCTCTATTTCTGGAGCCTGATCGTCGCGGTGCTGATCTTCGGGCTCGGCGGCGGCGTGTCCTTCTATGAAGGCATCGAGCACATCCGGCATCCCGAGCCGCTGGGCGATCCGACCTGGAACTACGTGGTGCTCGCGGCCGCGGCGGTGTTCGAGGGCACGAGCTTCCTGATCGCGCTGCGGCAGTTCCGCGCCCAGGCCGGCGGCACGCCGTTCTGGCAGGCGCTCGACCGCAGCAAGGACCCGACCACCTACACCGTGCTGGCCGAGGACTCGGCCGCGCTGGCCGGCCTCGCGGTGGCGGCGCTGGGCATCTACCTGGGCCACCGCTTCGACATGCCGGTGTTCGACGGCGCGGCCTCGATGGTGATCGGCCTGCTGCTCGCGGGCGTGGCGCTGCTGCTGATCGCCCAGTCGCGCGGCCTGCTGATCGGTGAGGGCGTGCGGCCCGAGACGGCGCGCGCGATCCGCGAGCTGGCGATGGCGCAGCCCAGCGTGGAGGAGGTGGGCCGGGTGCTGTCGATGTACATCGGGCCCGACCAGGTGCTCGCGATCGTCGACGTGAATTTCAAGGACGACACCGACACCGGCGAAGCCGCCGAGGCCATCGCCGCCATCGAACGGCAGGTGCGGGCGCGCTTTCCGATGATCAAGCGGCTGTTCATCGAGGCCAGCGAAGCGCCCGCGGACCTGGCGCCGCGCTCCTGACCGGCGCTACGCGCGGCACGACGCACGCCGGTGCGACAGCGTGGTGACAAGCCACTACAGATTTCCGTATCGCCGCGCAACCCCTCGTCATGACGGAAACAATTACTTGCATTTGCTTGTAATCAATGGTTTCATTCTGTTCAGAAATCAGGGAGCAATCTGAGCAGAGAGAAAGGAGCCTCACGTGAGTCATCACGCCTTGACGCTTCGCAACCTGGCACGCCCGGCAATGCTTGCCCTGTGCCTCCTGCCGCCGGCGACCCAGGCCGCCGACGGAACCATCCACTTCACCGGCGCGATCGTCGGAGCACCCTACGAGACGCGTGTCGCCGCGAGGCCCACCGCGTTCGTTTACCGCGTGACGGGCGACGCCACGGAGATCCATTTCCTGCGCCAGCGGATCGATGCGCCCAGCGCCAGCGTGCGCGTCGATGCCCTCGGCGCGCAGCCGCTGGCCATCGCGTTCGTCGATGCGCAAGGTCGGACCACGCCGCTGGCGCAACGGCGCGAGTGGTCGATCGGGCAGGAAGGCGGGGTGTTGTCGGTGGCGGCGCAGGCGGCCGCCATCGCGCTCGTGACCGTGCGCTACGACTGAGTTTTCGGCCGGCACGCCCGGCGTCGAACGAGACCCGGCACGGGGCCGGAAGGGCAGGTGCGTGCCCGCCGGGCCCGCCCATTCAGGCGATGGTCAGGACGGGCGATTAACGTCGCTCGGTGGCCTCGCGGCTCGCGCGGGCGGCCACCGCGGCGTTCACCGCGTTCTCGGTGGCCATGCGCCTGCCGCCGCAGAGGGTGCACTGGTAGTGGCGCAGCCATGGAAGCCAGCGCATCCAGGAGCGACGTGGAATGCGTTCGAGATGGGCAAGCCCGCAGGAACACTTGGAAGACGAAATAGCCATCGGCGTTGGACTTCAAGATTGTTTTGCACCGAGCTTTTTCCCTTGCCGAGGCTCTGAGGCCTGTGTGCAGCTTCGTTACGATTCCCTCAATTATTCTTTGGTAATAGTGCATTTGTATTACAGATTGTCAGAATTCTGCATACTGTAGTTTTCGCGCACATTTACATCGGACCACGGCTTTCCGTCAGATTGGAGCGCTAAGCCGTGACGGCTCCGGGTCGAAGTCCGGCATGTCCCTGCACATCGCACGGAATCTGGCTATCGTGCTTTCCCGAATCGCAAGCAACACCAACACGGAGAAATGCATGCTTTGGGAAAAGAAGGTCGAACAGTGGAGCGCGGCCGTCCGCGCTCGCGCCAATCTGCCCGCGCGGCTGACCTTGTGGGACGGCAAGTCGTACGACTTCGGCGACTTCAGCGGCCCCGCCGTCACCCTGCACGTGAAATCGCCCTCGGCGCTGTCGCTGATGCTCGAGCCCACGCTGGCCAACCTCGGCGAGGCCTACGTGCAGAGCAAGATCGACATCGAGGGCAAGCTCACGGACATCATCGACATCGCCTACGGGCTCGCGAAGAGTTCGCTCGACAACGGCACCGGCGCCGGTGCCAGCGCGCTCAAGAGCATGGCGCGCTACTTCACGCACACCAAGGCGTCGGACAGGAAGTCGATCCAGTACCACTACGACGTCTCGAACGCCTTCTACCAGCTCTGGCTCGACCCGAACATGGTCTATTCGTGCGCCTACTTCGAGAACGGCGACGAGGACCTCGAGACCGCGCAGCTCAAGAAGATCGACCACATCCTCACCAAGATCCAGCTGCAGCCGGGCCAGACGCTGCTCGACATCGGCTGCGGCTGGGGTGCGCTCGTGATCCGCGCGGCACGGAAGTTCGGCGCGCGCTGCGTGGGCGTGACCTTGTCGCAGAACCAGTTCGACCTGGCGACCGAGCGCGTGAAGGCCGCGGGGCTGGCCGACCGCATCGAGATCCGGCTGCAGGACTACCGCGATGTGAGCGGGCAGTTCGACCGCATCACCAGCGTCGGCATGTTCGAGCACGTGGGCCGCAAGAACCTGCCCGAGTATTTCCGGCACGTGCGCGCGCTGCTGGCCGATGACGGCGTGGTGATGAACCACGGCATCACTTCGTCGGACCCCGAAGGCGGCGGCGTCTCCTACGGGGGTGGCGATTTCATCGACCGCTACGTGTTCCCGAACGGCGAACTGCCGCACATCGGCCTGACCCTGCAATCGATGCAGCAGGGCGGCCTCGAGGCCTTCGACGTGGAGAACCTGCGGCGCCACTACGCGCGCACGCTGCGCCTGTGGAGCGATGCCTACGAGGCACACACCGAGCAGGTGCGCGCGATGGTCGACGAGGAGAAGTTCCGCATCTGGCGCGTGTACCTCGCGGGCTGCGCCTATGCCTTCGAGAACGACGACGTGGCGATCTACCAGATCGTGGGCCGCAAGGCCGGCCGCGCCGCGAAGACACTGCCCTGGTCGCGGCGCTACATGTACGCCGGCGCGGTCGCGGTCTGAGCCGGTCGCATCAGCCCGCGCCGCGGCAGCCGGCCTCGACGTTGTTGCCGTCGGGGTCGAGCACGTAGGCGCCGTAGTAGTGCATTTCGGCCGGCCCGCGCGGGCCGGGAAAACCGTTGTCGATGCCGCCGGCCTGCAATGCCGCGCGATGGAATTCGTCGACCTGCCGCGTGCTCGCGGCGGAGAAGGCGAGATGGATCGGGCTTGCCGACACCTGATGCGCACTGTTCCAGAACGCGGGCTGGTCGGTGCCGATCCAGACGAAGGGCACCGTCTCCTCCATGCTGCGCACGAGCAGGAAGGAATGCGGGCTGTTGTCGATGGTCTGCAGGCCGAGCGCAGGAGCGACGGCGTCGTAGAAGCGCCGTGCGGCGCGCAGGTCGCGCACCCTGAAGCCGATGTGGTCGAACATGGGCGGTCCTTTTCCGATGAAGCATGCATCGTCGTCGGCATGGCCGCGAGCGGAAACGGGCACGCCGCGCATCGCGTGGCCGGACAGCGCCTACGCGGGCGCTTCGTCAGCGCGCGAAGACCAGCAGCGTCTGCGTTGCGAAACCGAAGCGCCCACGCTCGTCGTGCAGCTGGCTGAAGGCGCAGCCACTGCCGTCGGGCGCGATGGTGGTCACGGCGTCGAGGCCGACCCATTCGCCCACGGGTTGCCGTGCAAGCTGCAGCGAGAGGTCGGCGTTGGCGAAGTTGAAGCGCTCCGCCGGCAACACCCAGCTCAGGCCATTGCCGAAGTCGGCCGCGGCGGCCGCGCGCATCGCGGGCGAATTGGCCGCGCCCGCGACCAGCGGCACGCGCAGCCGGAACCAGGCGGCCGCCGGTCCCGGTGCCGCGGCATCGCCGGCCGCCACGCGGCTTTCGGTCGCCGTGTAATAGAACGAGCGCACGTCGGGCAGGCCCGGGATGCGCAGGGGTGCCGTGCAGGCCGACGGTGCCGGCATCGACAGGGCAGGGGCCAGCGGCCTTTGCAACATCTCCTCGGGCGGCGCCACGGCCTGTGTGCGCACCAGCAATGCATGCGCCTTGGCCACTGGCTTGCCTTGGGCCATCAGCGCTATCTCGACGCGCGCGGTGGTGCGGCCCGCTTCGACGTCGACGCTCGACGACAGGCTGTCGACCGGCACCGGCCGGATCAGCTCGACCGTGAGCCGCGCGAGCTGCCAGCCTTCGCCCTCCACCGCCGACTCGGCGATGTGCGCGAGCAGGCCGCAGGGCGCGCCGCCATGCTGCGCGCGCGGATCCCAGGGCCCGCGCGAGAGTTCGCTGGCGCGCCAGCTGTTCGCGTCCTCGCGCACGAAGACGGCATCGGAGGCGGCGAGCTCATGCATGGGCGGCGATCTCGATGCGGCGCAGGGGCGCGGGGGCAGGCACTTCGTCCTCGGTCTCGAACTGCTCGGCCCAATGGCGGAAGCGCATGATGGGCCCGTCGCCCTCGGCCAGGCTGGGACGCTTCCAGCGCATCTTGTGCTCCCAGATCGGCACGTCCTGGCTCACCTGGTGGATCGCCTCGTCGATCAGCGCGAGGCTCATGTCGGGCGAGGCGATGCCCTGCAGCCGTGCCATCAGGCTGAAGCTCACGGCGACGCGGCCGGTCTCGATCGGTACCACCGAATCGACGAACAGGATTTCGGCCAGGTCGGCGATGCGAAAGCGCACCGTCGCGAAGTAGGGGCCGTACAGCGAGGTCTGCAGGAAGCCCGGCAGCCGGCCGCGCGGAGTGTTGAAGTCGTGCAGGATGTTCACGTGCAGCGCCGGCCCCGCGGGCTCGAAGCGGTCGAGCCGCGCCAGCGTGGCCACGCCGTGCAGGTGGTGGAAGTGCGTGGTGTCGACGATGTTCTCCTGCACCTCCTGCCAGATCGTCGCGACCTCCCAGCGCTGGCGCCGGTAGCGCGACCACTGCGCATCGCCATGCTCGGGCATCGCCGGCACCTCGAAGCTGGGCGCGATGCCGCGCGGATGCCACCACACCATCACCAGCCCGTTGCGCTCGACCAGCGGCCAGGACTTCAGGTGCCGCATCTCGAGGCGCGGATTCGGACTGTAGGGAATGTCGGTGCAGGCGCCATCGCCCGCGAACTGCCAGCCGTGGAATGGACAGCGCAGCGAGGTGCCGCAGACGCGGCCGCCGTGGCCCAGGTGGGTGCCGAGGTGCGGACAGTGCGCATCCATCGCATGGGCCTGGCCCTGCATGTCGCGCCACAGCACGAACTCGCGGCCCATGGCCGTGAGGGGCTGCACGTCGCCCTTGCGAAGGTCCTCGCTGTAGGCAGCCTGGAACCAGCCATGACCGAAAGAGGAGTCGTCGAACCTGCGCATGGAGAAGCTTCCTTGGTGGTTGAACTGGACGCCGTGGCCGCCGGCGGCGCGATCGTTGCGATGCGGCCGAGGCGTCGAAGTATAGGGAGCCGGAGTGCAATTGCAATAAGAAATGAACTGTGATTCAATTCTTCGCGTGACCTACCGACGCACATCCAAAGTCGAGGAGCGCATGACGCTCACGCGCGAGCGCATCGTGCTGGCCGCGCTCGAACTCGTGGCCACCCATGGCTACGGCGGCACCACCATGCCGATGGTCGCGGCCACGGCCGAGGTCTCGACCGGCTTGCTCTACCAGTACTTCCCGTCGAAGACCGACCTGTTCGACGAGGTGTTCCGCCAGGCCTCGCAGCGCGAGATCGACGCCTGCGCCGCCGCGGCCGCCTCCGAAAGCGGTGCCGGCGAGCGATTGGCCGCGATCATCCGCACCTTCGCGCACCGCGCGCTCAAGCGGCCCAAGCTCGCGTGGGCCCTGCTGGCCGAACCGGTGGCGCCGCAGATCGACGAGGACCGGCTGCGCTTTCGCGAACCCTATCGCGCGATCTTCGTGACCGTGATCGAGGACGGCATCGACAGCCGCGAGTTCCGCGCGCAGAACGCGCACACCAGCGCCGCGGCGATCGTCGGCGCACTGGCCGAAGCCATGATCGGCCCGCTCGCGCTCGGCGTGCTGTCCAAGCGCGCGGCGCAGCGCGTGGTGGAAGACATCGTCGCGCTGTGCCTGGCCGCGGTGCTCGACCACACCGCGCGCACAAAGAAGGCACCCGTCCCGCCTTCGGCCAAGGAGACACCATGACCGACTTCATCCAGCCCCATCCCGAGCCGTCGAACCGCTTCGCGAGCGACCGCGCCCTGCACCACACGCTCGAACGCCTGCTGCCCGCCGAGGTCTTCGCCGACGCGACCCCGCTGTTCCAGCGCATGGGCGAGCGCGCGATGCAGGAGATTCCCGCATTGGCCGCGACGGCGGAGCACAACGTGCCGCGCCACGAGCCCTTCGATGCCTGGGGCCGGCGCGTCGATCGCATCGAGGTCGATCCGGCCTGGCATCGCCTGGTCGACATCGGCCTCGAGGAGGGCCTGGTCGCGCTGCCCTACGAGAACCCCTACGGCGAGTTCACGCGCGTGGTACAGGCCGGCCTCGTGAACCTGTACGACGGCGCGGGCGCGGTGGCCTCGTGTCCGCTGGTGATGACCGATGGCGCCGCGCGCCTGCTCACGCTGCACGACGAAGCGCTGGCCGCGCGCTACCGGCCGAAGCTCACCGCGCGGCAGGGCGGCTGGACCTCGGGCCAGTGGATGACCGAGAAGGAGGGCGGCTCCGATGTCGGCCAGACCTCGACCGTCGCGCGTCCGCGCGGCGACGGCACCTGGTCGCTGCACGGCACCAAGTGGTTCACCTCGGCCACCACCTCGCAGATGGCGCTCGCGCTCGCGCGGCCCGAGGACGCGGTACCGGGCAGCCGTGGCCTGTCGCTGTTCCTGGTCGAGCTGCGCCGCCCCGACGGCAGCTGGAACCACATCGCCGTGCGGCGCCTGAAGGACAAGCTCGGCACGCGCGCCCTGCCGACCGCGGAGCTCGAGCTCGAAGGCACGGTCGCGGTGCCGGTCGGCGGCATCGATCGCGGCGTCGCGAAGATCGGCGACCTGCTCAACGTCGCGCGACTGTGGGCCTCGTGGGGCGGCCCGGCGGGCGTGGGCCATCTGCTGATGCTGGCGCGCGACTACGCGAGCCGGCGCCGCGTGTTCGGCCAGATGCTCGCCGAGAAGCCGCTGCATGCGCAGTGGATCGCGCGCATCACGGCCGAGTACGAGGCGATGCTGGCGCTCAACTTCGAGACCGCGCTCGCGCTCAATCGCCACGAGCGCGGCACCGGTGCGCCCGGGCTCGCGCGACTGCTGGCGCCGCTGACCAAGCTGGCCTGCGCGCGCCAGAGCATCTGGGCCGCGAGCGAGCTGGTCGAGAGCTTCGGCGGCGCGGGCTATGTGGAGGACACGGGCATCCCGCGCGTGCTGCGCAACCTGCACGTGCATTGCATCTGGGAGGGCACGACCTCGGTGCTCGCGCACGACGTGCTGCGTGCGCTGCGCGCGCCCGAGGCGGGCGAGGCCTTTCTCGCCGACATCGACCAACGGCTCTCGGCGCTCGCGGGCCAGGGCACGCGCGCGCCCGATGCGATCGTGCATGCGCGACGCACGCTCGCGGAGCTGATGCCGCGCGCGCAGGAGAGCGATGGCCGGCGCCTGGCCTGGGGCATGGCGCGCACCTATCAATCGGTGCTGCTGCTCGAGGCGGCCGCATGGCGCCAGGCGCGCAAGGCCGACGGCTCGGGATGGACCGCATTGCGGCTGTTCCTGCAGGACGCGCTGGTGCCGCCGGTGCTGCCCGCCTCGGACGAGGAACTCGCGGCGCTGGCCTTCGGGCGCGACACGGCCGTGGCGTCGTAACGCAGCGGATCGGCGGCCTGCGCGTCGACGCGATTGCCGCTATCCTCGAACGCGAAGTACCGGCGCCGACATGGCGCCTTTCTCTTTCTCTTCGCGTTCTTCCATCGCCCATGACCTACCTCGCCGCCTCCACGCGCTACGAATCCATGCCCTACCGCAAGGTGGGCCGCAGCGGCCTCGTGCTGCCCGCCATCTCGCTGGGCCTGTGGCACAACTTCGGCGACACCACGCCGATCGCCACCCAGCGCCAGCTGCTGCGCACCGCCTTCGACCTCGGCATCAACCACTTCGACCTGGCCAACAACTACGGCCCGCCCTACGGCAGCGCCGAGACCAATTTCGGTCGCCTGCTGCGCGAGGACTTCAAGCCCTACCGCGACGAACTGATCATCTCGAGCAAGGCCGGCTGGGACATGTGGCCCGGCCCCTATGGGCAGGGTGGCGGCTCGCGCAAATACGTGCTGGCCAGCCTCGACCAGAGCCTGCAGCGCATGGGACTCGACTACGTCGACATCTTCTATTCGCACCGCTTCGACCCGCACACGCCGCTGGAGGAGACCGCCTCGGCGCTGGCCCAGGCCGTGCAGCAGGGCAAGGCGCTGTACATCGGCATCTCCTCGTACTCGGCCGGCAAGACGCGCGAGATGGCCGCGCTGCTGCGCGAATGGAAGGTGCCGCTGCTGATCCACCAGCCGGCCTACAACCTGTTCAACCGCTGGATCGAGAAGGACCTGCTCGGCGCCACCGAGGAACTCGGTGCCGGCGTGATCGCGTTCACGCCGCTGGCGCAGGGCCTGCTGACCGACAAGTACCTGCAGGGCGTGCCGGCCGATGCGCGCATCAACCGCCCGGGCGGCGGCTCGCTGAAGCCCGAGCATCTGTCGGATGCCAACATCGAGCGTGCGCGCGCGCTGAACGCGATCGCGCAACGCCGCGGCCAGTCGCTGGCCCAGCTCGCGCTGAGCTGGACCCTGCGCGATCCGCGCGTGAGTTCGGCGCTGATCGGCGCGAGCCGGCCCGAGCAGATCGTCGACAACGTGGCCGCGCTCCGGGGCGCGCCGCTGAGCGCCGAAGAGCTGGCCGAGATCGATCGGCACGCGGTCGAGGGCGGTGTGAACCTCTGGGAAAAACCGTCGACCGACTTCGCCTGAGCGCAGGGCCGGTGATCACGGAGCGCATCAGGTAACTCGCAATCCGTCTTTGAGCTGCCGCACGGGCTGCGCAGAATGGGGGCGTTCCGTTTCGAGTTCCTCATGCCCCAGCGCACCTATCACTCCGTGGCCGCACAGGCCCAGCTCGTCATCTCGCGCACCGCCGAGGCCTGGACCGTCCCGCCCGCATCGGCCCATGCGATCGCGCGTCGCGCGGCCTACGGCCATGTGCCGCGCCGCGCATTGCGCCGGCTTCAGGCCATGGCGGCGCTGCGGCCCGCGGTGCTGATGCATTCGTGGTGAGCGACGGCGCCATGCCGTCAATGCACGAAGCCGCCTTTCACGAAGCGCACCGGCTGCGCATCCATGCGCGCGATCAGCGCGCCGAGGCCATCGGCCGCGGCCGCCGGGATGGTCGTTGTTCCTGAGGCGGTCTCCGCGCGGCACAGCAGGTCGTCGTCGCTCCAGGCACTCTTGCCGGGCTCGCCGCGCGCGCGCAGCCAGCCCTGGCGGTCGACCAGCAGTTGCGTGCCTTCGAGCTTCTCGGTGGCGGCGATCAGCGAGAAGGCCTCCCACGCCGCCGGAGAGTCGGCCACGCAGGCGATGCTTCGCTCGTGCGCATTCGACGCGAGGCCGGGACGCGGCTCGAGCAGCACCGTCACCAGCCGCGGATCCTCGAGCAACGCACTTGCGTTATCGCTGGCGGCCACGATCCGCAGGCGCTGGCCGCGCCAGCTGCTGAGCATGCGCACCGGCTTGCCGTCGCAACGCACCGCCATGTCGGGCGGGCTCACGGGCTGGGCCCAGACGCCCGCCACGCGCAGGCTTTCGCCGGCGGCCTGGGCCTTCATGAAGTCGATCAGGGCCCAGGCGTCGCTTTCGCTCAATCGGCCTTGAAAGCCCGGCATGGTCTGCGCGCCATGGCGATCCCGCGTGCCGTGCAGCACGCGCCACAGCAGGTCGCCATCGGCGCGGCGCCAGAGCAGCGGTCCGGCGAGATTCGGCGGCCACACGGGCTGCGACGCGGCCAACGGCCCCTGGCCGCGTCCGTCGCTGCCGTGGCAGGCCACGCAATCCTGTGCATAGAGCATGCGGCCGCGCGCGATCGATTCGGCGCTGAAGCCCGTCGCATGTTGTTGAAAGCTCGTGGGGTGAGCGGGCACGAGGACCACGTGGGCATCGGGCCAGGGTGCCAGCACCACGGGCAGCACCGCGGCGCCCAGCAGCCAGATCCGGCGCCGTCGCCACAGCAGCGCCACGACCAGCACGAGTAGAGACAGTCCCAGCAGCACCACGCTGACGCCGAGCCGGCGCGCCTGGCCCAGGTCGATCAGCAGGTTCTCGCCCGACAGCCGCTCGGCCCAGGGCCACGCGGGCTGTCCGTGCGCATGCGCGACCAGGCCCAGCGCATCGAGCAGCCGCAGCAGTTGCAACTGCAGGGTCTGCAGCGCCTCGATCAGCAGATTGAGCCAGGCCGCATCGGGCAGCGCGTTCATCGCGCCCGCGCCTCGAAGGCCTGCCTCACCAGGTCGCGTCCAGACCCAGGTGGCGCAGCGCCTCGTGCCGCAGCTCGGCCAGGCGCGGATCGCCGCGATGGCGCGGGTAGGGCAGGTCCACCACCAGTTCGGCCGCGATGCGCGCCGGCCGGTCGCTCAGCACGATCACGCGGTTGGCCAGGAACAGCGCCTCCTCGACGTCGTGCGTGACCAGCAGCGCCGAGAAGCCGTCGCGCTGCCAGAGGTTCACGAGCTCGCTCTGCATCGCGATGCGCGTGAGCGAATCGAGCTTGCCCAGCGGCTCGTCGAGCACCAGCAGCTGCGGGTCGTTGACCAGCGCGCGCGCCAGCGCCACGCGCTGCGCCATGCCACCCGACAGTTGATGCGGATAGGCCTTCGCGAACTCGGTGAGGCCGACGCGCTGCAGCGCCTCGTCGACCCGGCCGCGCTGCGCTTCGAGCACGCCGCGCGCCTGCAGGCCCAGCGCCACGTTGTCCCAGACGCTGCGCCACGGGAACAGCGTGGGGTCCTGGAACACCACGATGCGCGAGGGATCGGGCTTCTCGATGACCTCGCCGTTCTGCGTGATGCGTCCCGGGGTCGCGGGCTCGAGGCCGGCCACCAGGCGCAGCAGCGTCGACTTGCCGCAGCCGCTCGGGCCGAGCAGCGCGACGAACTCGCCGGGGCGCACCTGCAGGTCGATGTCGTCGAGCACCTGCAGCACGCCCGTGGGCACTTCGAACCAGTGGCTCACGCCGTGGATGTCGATCAGCGCGCCGGTGTGGGCGGCAGCGCCTGTCTCGACGGCGTGGGAGAGGACGGCGCCTACCATTTGACGGTTCCCTTCTGCCACGACAGCACGCGGTCGCGCACCTTGAACAGCAAGGTGATCAGGCCCGAGCACAGCGCGGCCATCACCAGCAGCGCGGCATACATGTTGGCGTAGGAGGCCCAGCCCTGGGCCCACTGCAGGTACCAGCCGAGGCCGGCCTTCACGCCCATCATCTCGGCCGTGATCAGCACCGAGAACGAGGCGCCCAGGCCCATGAACAGGCCCACGAAGACCTGCGGCAGCGCGGCCGGGATGGCGACGCGCAGCACCAGGAAGCGCTCGGAGGCGCCCAGCGTGCGCGCCACGTCGTAGTAGCTCTTGCCGACCGAGGCCACGCCCGACCAGGTCAGCACCGCGACCGGGAAGAAGGTGGCGAGGCCGACCAGGAACACCGCGGCCACGTAGCTCGAGGGCGCGAAGAAGAAGGCCAGCGGCAGCAGCGCCGAGGCGGGCACCGGGCCGAGGAAGCGCAGCAGCGGATGCACCCAGTAGCCCGCGATGCGCGACCAGCCGACCGCCACGCCGGTGACGAAGCCGACCAGCGCGCCGATCACGAAACCGTTGGCCAGCAGGCGCAGCGAGTAGGCGGTGGACAGGCCCAGGCGCTGCCAGTCCTCGTGCAGCACGTCGATCAGGCTCTGCGGCGGCGCGAAGAAGGGGGAGGGCAGCACGGCGAGCTTGGCGGTGGCGATCTCCCACAGCGCGAGCACCAGCGCCGAGGCCACCAGCCACTGGCCGGCGGGACGCAGCGTGCGCGCGACGCGGCCGGCACGCGGGCCGAGCAGCGCGATGACGAGGAACACGGCGGCGACTGCCAGCGTGGCGTAGCCGAATTCCTCGGTGAAATTCCAGTCGCTGAAGCCGATCGGCTTGTTGGGCCACAGCAGCGTGAGCAGGCCCAGCGCCAGCCAGGCCGCGGCGGCCAGCACGCCGGTGCGCCAGAGACCCGGCGGCAGCGCGTGCCGGCGCGCGAGCACGGTGGCGGCATCGGTGGCCACCGGTGCGGGCGGGCGCGGCGCGCGAGGCTGGGGAGCCGCGGTGGGGCCGCGGAACTCCGGCGCGTTCAGCACGCCGGACACGTCGAGTGCGTGGTCGGCCGAGGTCATGCCTGGGCGCTCCCGATGGCAGGTTGATCGTCGAAGAGGGTCATGGGAATTGCTCCGCCGGAGGATGAGGAAGGGAAGGGCGAGTGTTGGCGCTGCACCCTTCCCGGCCAACGAATGAATGCACGCATGGATATGCGGATTCGTCGGCTGCGGCATGTCGCCGCCGGGGCTTTCAGGACGAGACGTTCGCGCCCACGGCCCAGTAGAAGGTAGGCCGCGCGCCGTTGAGCAGGTGGTCGCCGACCACGCGGCCCTTGTAGATGGTCGGGTTGTGAGAGGCCAGCGTGCGCGCGTTGCGCCAGTGGCGGTCGAGCCGGATGTCCTCCTGCAGCGCCGAGGCACCGCCCACGTCGAACAGCCGCGTGCCGGCCTGCAGCACCGCGTCGACGATGCCGGCTTGCGCCTTGGCGGTCTCGAGCTCGACCTGGAACAGCAACTGCTCGGGGATCGCTTCGCCGCGCTGGCGCCGGCGGTCGATCTCGCCCAGCGTGCGTGCCACCGCCTGCACCGTCGAGCTCGCGACGAAGGCCGTGCTGGCGAGCTGGCCGACGACCTGCTGCACCAGCGGATCCTCGCGCGGCGTGCTGCCGCTGCCGTGGCTGTAGACGCGCTTGCGCGGCCGCACGAAGTCGACCGCGTCGCGCACGATGGCGCGCGCGATGCCGGCCAGGGTGGCGAGGTGCGTGAGCTGGAACTGCGCGGTCAGCGGCGTGGGCTGGTCGCGCACGTAGAGCAGCACGTGCGCCGGGTCGACGCGCACGTTGCGAAAGCGCGTGGTGCCCGAGGCGCTCAGACGCTGGCCGAAACCGCGCCAGTCGTCGACGCGCTCCACGCCCGGCGCCTCGGAGGGCACCAGCGCGATCACGCGGTCGTTGCTGCCGTCGTCGTTGTGGCGCTGCGCCGAGACCGCGATCCATTCGGCGTAGAGGGTGCCGGTGCTGTAGTACTTGTCGCCCTCGAGGCGCCAGCCGTCGCCGTCGCGGCGCAGCGTGGTCTGCATCTGGCCGAGTGGGCCTTCGCCGAGCTCGGTGGTGGCGTTGCCGAAGATCACGCCGTCGGCCGCGAGCCGCAGCCAGGGACCGTGCAGCGCGGGGTCGATCTCGGCGAACAGGCGCTCGATGAAGCCGAAATGGGCGCGCAAGATCTGCGGCAGGTTGGAGTCGGCCTCGCCGAGTTCGATCAGCAGGTCGAAGAACTGCTCGACCGAGGCGCCGAGACCGCCTTGGGCGACCGGCACGCGCAGCGCACCGAAGCCGGCCTGGGCCAGCCAGGCCACGGCGTCATGGGCCAGCAGGCGTTCGTTCTCGCGCTGCACCGCGGCTTGGGCGATGCGCGCGAAGATCGGGCGGAAGCGATCGGCGAGCTGATCGTACGAGGGCGGTTGCGGGGCGCGCGGCGACTCGGCGGCGGGCGATGGGTTGCCGGGCGCGGTGCGCGGCGGATGCGTGAGGGATTCCATGGGGCGACGACTTTGCAGTCGCGCCCTTCGATTGGGAAATGCGCTTTTCGAGTTTTCTTATGCGCCGCGGGACTTCAGGCGCGCGACCTCGGCATCGTCGGCCAGCGCTTGCCCGACAGGCTCGGCATGCGGCCGACGAGTCGCCGCGTGCCGAGTTCCAGCATCCACCAGGCAGCACCCACCAGGCCCGCCATGAGCGCGCCGAACATCAGCCCGGCCGCGATGTCGAGCGGGAAATGCACACCGACGTGGATGCGCGCCCAGCCCGTGGCGGCCGCGACCACGAACAGCGCGACGCCCGCGGCGCGCAGCGCCGGCCGTGCGAGGAAGGCAAAGGCCACCATGAACATCACCGACGCATGCGTGCTCGGCAGCGCGGCGCTGGCACCGTGCGATATGTAGGCCGGCACCAGGCCCATGATGAAGGGGCGCGGCATGTTGATGCGCGCGGCGATGTCCTGGCACAGCATGGCGGTGAGCCCGGCGCCCGCGAGCACGAAGAAGGCGTAGGTCCAGTTGCCGGGCCGGCGCCAGGCGGCGGCACCGATGATCGCGGCGGAAAGCCATGCGCCGCCGAGGGCGAGCCCGATCGCGATCGACAACACCCAGGGCGTGGGCTGGGTGCCGGCGGCGAGCCAGCGCAGCAGGTCGAGGTGGAATTCGTTCACGGAGCCTCCCCGAACGGACGAAATGGGACGAAGACGGCGCGCGCGCGGTCGAAGGACATGAATGAGTCTCGTGGGGCGAAGTGAAGTGGCCTTGCCGTACGGGACGACAGAAGCGATGGGTGCGGCGCGGAAAGGCCGCCAGACCGTGTCAGGCGAACGACGGCGGTGCCGTGGTCGGCGGTAGGCGCAACCAGGGGCGGGGCAGGGGAGGCGCCCCACTCCGCGCGCTGGTGCGACGCCACGGTCCATGGCGAACGCCGGGCAGTCCGGTGGCGGCCACGGCGATGGTCAACGGCAGCAGCGCGAGCACCAGGCCCATGAAGCCGTCGAACGCCGTGCTCAAGGCATTGACCATGGGCGTGCAGCAGGAGGCCTGCGCGAACATGGTGGTCTCGAGGCTGTCCGCATGGCCGGCGCGTTCGTCGGGTTCGAAGCGCACCGTTTCGCCGGCGTTGCGCACCTTGAGGCCGGGCTCGTCCTCGAGGCCGTCGTTGTGGAAGTGCGCCGAGATGAAGGGATGCAGCAGCACCAGCCAAAGACCGATGGCGCACCCGATGCATCGGTGCGCGTCGACCCATCGGCGGAACCTGGCCAGCAACATGCGGCGGATGCTAGGCAGCAAATATGAACGGAATATGAGTACTCGCAGAACTTCTCGGGACTTCGAGCCATTTCCGAAGGTCCTGAACTATCGGCGCCGTCCGACACGGCGAGAAATCCTGGAGGTTCAGCATCCGCGTGTCCCGAGCGACTCCTCCTCCCTGGCTTGGGGCACCTGCCGTGACAGCGGCAGGTTCTTGAGCGCCCGGCTTTGCGCCGGGCGCCTTTTCTCTGCCATGTTATTTTACATAATGCACATTGTGCACATTGTGCACATTGTGCAGATTAGCTGGACCAGATCCAAAGCCAGGGCCTCTTGGCCATCAGCTCCTGGCGCTCAACTTCAGTCCCGCGCGTCCAACCCGCCGTCAGTCGTCAGTTCCGCCCGCTGGAACCGCCGGCGCCGACGCAGCGCCTCGCTCATGCCATCGCGGACACCGGCCTTGATGACCAGGTACAGGAGCCAGCCCACGAGCGTGCCGGCGATCAGGATGGCTGCGAGCAAGGACATCCGCCATGCCAAGGCGCCGCCACCGAGCTGCTGTAGGGTGAATTGCATGGATGTTCCGGGCAGAAAAAAGGGCTTCGATGAAGCCCTCATTCTGTCCGCGCCTGTTTCCAAAAAATACAAACTTCATCATCCAGACACTTGACGGAGCCGGTAATAAATCACGCTTTCATGGTTCCAGCATCGAAAACTACTAATTTATTAGTAAATTCTTACCATTTTCCGTCTTTTGGCACCGGTTTCGCCGCTGAAGCCGCCGCGATCAACCCCGCGGCTTCGGACCGATTGGCGCGGTTGGCGAAGTCGACGGCGGTCATGCCGAGCTGGTTCTTCATCGTCACGTCGGCGCCCTCGGCCAAAAGCAGCTTCACCGCATCGGTCGAGCCGTACATCGCGGCCATCATCAGCGGCGTGGTGCCGTTGGGCGACTGCGCGTCGATGAAGGCGAAGTTGTCGAGCAACTGCTTCATGATCGCCACGTGCCCGCCGGTCGCCGCATAGTGCAGCGGCGTCCAGCCGGGCTTGTTGATGTCGGCGTCGCGCTTGATGAGCTGGGTGACGAGCTCCTGCTGTCCCTTGATCGCCGCGAGCATCAGCGGGCTCTCGTCCTTGGCGTTGCGCAGCTCGACATTGGTCTGCGGCGACTCCAGCAGCACCTGGACCACCTTCGGCGACGGCTCGCGCAGCGCGATCAGCAGGCCGGTCTGGCCGCGTTCGTCGCGTGTGTTCGGATCGAAGCCTCGCTGCAGCAGGCTGCGAACGCCGCTGGGGTTGTCGGCGCGCACGGCCCGGAAAAAATCTTCGAAGGAACCTGCGTGCGCAGAAAAAATCGCAGAAAAAACAGATAGATAGACGAGCTTCTTGAAGTTTTTCTTCATCATTGTCGAACCCCCTTGAACAGTGTTTCGAAGTTGTCGCTGGTCGCCCGGGCCACGGCCTCGAGCGGCAACTGCCGCAGCTCGGCGATCTGCCGCGCCACGTACGGCACGTAGGCCGGCGTGTTGGTCTTGCCCCGGTACGGCACCGGGGCAAGGTATGGGCTGTCGGTCTCGATCAGCATGCGCTCGAGCGGCACGAAGGCCGCCACGTCGCGCAGATCCTGCGCCTTCTTGAAGGTCAGGATGCCCGAGAAGGAGATGTAGAAGCCGAGATCCAGCGCGGCGCGCGCCACCTCTGCCGTTTCGGTGAAGCAGTGGAACACGCCGCCGACCGCGCCCGCGGAGCCGTCCTCGCCCTCCTCCTTGAGGATCGCGATGGTGTCGGCCGAGGCTTCGCGCGTGTGGATCACCAGCGGCTTGCCGGTCTGCCGGGCGGCGCGGATGTGCACGCGGAAGCGCTCGCGCTGCCATTCGAGGTCGGCGATGCTGCGGCCGCCCTTGCGTTCTTCCATCTGGTAGTAGTCGAGGCCGGTCTCGCCGATCGCCACCACGCGCGGCCGCGCGGCCAGGCGCACGAGGTCGTCGACGCTGGGCTCCAGCGTGTCTTCCGTGTCCGGATGCACGCCCACGCTGGCCCAGAAGTTGTCGTAGCGCGCGGCCAGCGCCTGCACCTCGTCGAACTCCTCGAGCCGGGTGCAGATGCACAGGGCCCGGTCGACCTGGGCGGCGTCCATGGCGGCGCGTACCGCATCCATCTGGTCGGCGAATTCGGGAAAGGTCAGGTGGCAGTGGGAGTCGGTGAACATCGCCAGGAATCTGAGGAAACGAAGGAAGCCGGGAAAACTGGCGAGCGCAAAAGGCGGCCGGATCGCCGCCGATGTCAGATCGTCTGCGTGGGCCGGTCGGAAGCCATCGAGCCGCCCAGCGCGGCCTCGATGCGCGCCTTGAGCTGGCGCGATTTCTCGTCGGACGGAAAGCGGATGCCCACGCCGGGCGCCCGGCTGCCGGCCGCGCGTGCCGGCGTGATCCAGGCGACCTTGCCGGCCACCGGATAGCGTTGCGGGTCCTCGGGCAGGGTCAGCAGCACGTAGACGTCGTCGCCGAGCCGGTATTCGCGCGAGGTCGGAATGAAGATGCCTCCCTCGGAGAACAGCGGGATGTAGGCCGCATAGAGCGCCCCCTTCTCCTTGATGGCGAGCTGGATGACGCTCGGCCGGTGCGGCGCGGCGCCACCCGCGGCGTTGGCGGCGGCAGCGGCTGCTGCGGAGTTGGCGGACGGGGCTGCGGATTGGTTCATGGGCGGCGAGCGGCTGAATTGAGGGTGCTGCGCGCTTCGCTCACGAGCGCTTCCAGCATGAGTCCTGCATTGAACGGATGTTCCGCGGTCCGGGCCGACGCGGCCAGCGATTTCGACCAGCGCGCCAGCGCGAGCCGCGAGGGCGCGGCCGGCAGGTCGCCGGGTTCGAAGAAACGCGGCGCCGCGCCATTGCCGACGGCCATCAGGTCGTGGCAGAGCTTCTGCAAGGCACTGACCGCCTGGGCCGGCGCCTGGTCGGCCAGCGCGCCGACGTCGCCGCGCAGCACGGCCTTGGGCAGCAGCGCCCAGGCCTTGGGCGACTGGCCGGCGCGCGCGAGCCGCAGGGCATCGCTCGGGCGTCCGCCGGCCGCGCGCAGCAGGGCCGCGGCATCCGCCGCCGGAACGTCCTGCGCCGCAAGCCAGGCTTCGGCCTGTTGCATGTCGGGCCAGGGCAAGGTGAAGCCGAGGCAGCGGCTGCGGATGGTCGGCAGCAGCTGCCAGGCGGCCTCGCTCGCGAGCACGAAACGCACGTCGCCCACCGGCTCCTCGAGCGTCTTGAGCAGCGCATTGGCGGTGATGGTGTTCATGCGCTCGGCCGGATAGACCAGCACCACCTTGCCGCGGCCGCGTGCGCTGGTGCGTTGGGCGAAACCGACCGCGTCGCGCATCGCCTCGACGCGGATCTCGCGGCTCGCCTTGCGCTTCTTGTCGTCGATGTCGGCCTGGGCCTTCTCGTCGAGCGGCCAGTCCAGTTCCTGCATCGCCACCTCGGGCATCAGCACGCAGAGGTCGGCATGGGTACGCACCTCGATGGCGTGGCAGCTCGGACAATGGCCGCAGGCGGCGCCCTCCTCCGTCGGCTGCTCGCAGAGCCAGGCCGAGGCCAGCGCGAGTGCCAGGTCGTATTGGCCCAGGCCCGAGGGCCCCTGCAGCAGCCAGGCGTGACCACGCTGGCGCAGCAGCTCGACCAGCGGCTGGCGCAGCCAGGGCGACAGTTCCGCCGCGGTCATGCGCGTCCCTCCCCGGCCAGGCCGCGCGCCACCAGCGCCGCCTCGACCTGTTGCCAGACCTGGTCGCGGCTCTGGCCCGCATCGATGCGCACGAAGCGCGCCGCATCGGCGGCAGCGCGATCGGCATAGCCCTGCGCGACCTTGCGGAAGAACTCGACCGGCTGGGCCTCGAACTTGTCGGGCACGCGCGCGCCGGCCAGGCGCTGGGCCGCGATCTCGGGCGCGAGATCGAACCACAGCGTGATGTGCGGCTGCAGCAGGGCCACCTCGGATTGCCCGCCGCGTCCGGCCTGCGCCCAGCGCTCGAGCGTGGACAGCATCTCGGTGTCGAAGCCGCGGCCGCCGCCCTGGTAGGCGAAGGTGGCGTCGGTGAAGCGGTCGCACAGCACCACGTCGCCGCGCGCCAGGGCCGGCTCGATCACCTGCGCGATGTGGTCGCGCCGCGCCGCGAACACCAGCAGCGACTCGGTCAGCGGGTCCATCGGCTGCTCGAGGATCAGCGTGCGCAGCGTCTCGGCCAGCGGCGTGCCGCCCGGTTCGCGCGTGCGCGTGACCGCGCGGCCCCGGCCCTCGAAGAGCGCCTGCAAGGCATCGAGGTGGCTGGACTTGCCGGCCCCGTCGATGCCCTCGAGCGTGAGAAAGAGTCCGCCAGCGTTCATTGGGCCGCCTTCGTCGCAGGGGTGCCGCCGCCGCGCTGGTAGCGGTTGACGGCACGGTTGTGGTCGTCGAGCGATGTGCTGAACTGGCTGGTGCCGTCGCCGCGCGACACGAAGTACAGCGACTTGCTCTGCGCCGGCTGCACGGCCGCCAGCAGCGCGGCTTTGCCGGGCATCGAGATCGGCGTGGGTGGCAGGCCGTTGCGCATGTAGGTGTTCCAGGGCGTGTCGGTCTGCAGGTCCCGCTTGCGCAGGTTGCCGTCGAAGGCGGTGCCCATGCCGTAGATCACGGTCGGGTCGGTCTGCAGCGGCATGCCGATGCGCAGCCGGTTGTTGAAGACGGCGGCGATCTCGGCCCGGTCGGCCGCCTTGCCGGTCTCCTTCTCGACGATGCTCGCGAGGATCAGCGCCTGCTCGGCCGATTGCAGCGGCAGGTTGCTCGCGCGCGCGGCCCAGGCGGCCTCGAGCTTCTTGTCCATGGCGCGCATGGCGCGCTGCAGCAGCGCGATGTCGGTCGAGCCCTTGGAATAGGTGTAGGTATCGGGGAAGAAGCGGCCTTCGGGATGCTGGCCGGGGCGGCCCAGCTTTTCCATCAGCGCCTCGTCGCTCAGGCCCACGCTGTCGGGCTTGAGCTGCTCGGCCTTGGCGAGCGCGGCGCGCACCTGGCGGATGTTCCAGCCTTCCACCAGCACCAGGCTGCGCGTGGCCTCCTCGCCGCGCACCAGGATGTTGAGCAGCAGCTTGGGCGTCACGCCGCGGTCGAGCTCGTAGCTGCCGGCACGCATCTGCCGGTCCTGGCCCGAGATGCGGAACCACAGGTAGAGCAGTTGCGGATCGACCGCCACGCCGGCATCGGCCACGGCCTGGGCGATGCCGCGCGGCGTGGTGCCGGGCTCGACCGACAGGTCGACGTTGGGCGCCGGCAGCTTGAGCGGCTGGTGCACCCACCAGAGTCCGCCGGCACCGGCGGCCAGCGCGGCCAGGGCAGCGAGCAGGAAGATCGTGAGGAAGAAGCGGCGCACGGATCCGATGGATAAGCGGAAGAAGAAGGAGGCGATGAAAGGGGCCGAGCGGGGCGGACGCGAAAGGAGCGACCGGACAAGGCGGTGGCCCTGCAAGAAGAAAGGCTGCCGTCCCCGCGGTCCCGACGAATCGGGCCCGGCCATGATAATTCAGCGATGACCACAGTCGTTCTCAATGGCGTTGCGCCCCTCGCCCATCTGGGCGTGATCCGTGCCGAGGGCCCCGATGCCGCGGCCTTCCTGCATGGCCAGCTGACCCAGGATTTCTCCCTGCTCGGCGCCGCCGAGGCCCGCCTGGCGGCGCTGTGCACCGCCAAGGGCCGCGTGATCGCGAGCTTCATCGGCATCCGCCCGCAGCCCGAGCTGGTGCTGCTGGTCTGCAGCCGCGACATCCTGGCCGCCACGCTCAAGCGGTTGTCGATGTACGTGCTGCGCGCCAAGGCCAAGCTCAGCGACGCGACCGAGCAGTTCGCGTTGTTCGGCCTCGCGGGCACCGCGCTCGCGGCCAACGGCATCGACGCTTCCGCCGCGCCCGGCCAGCGCCGTGCGATCGAAGGCATCGAGGGCGGCAGCGCCATCTCCCTGTACCCGGCCGACGGCGTGCCGCGCGCGCTCTGGCTGGCCCCGGCCGGCAGCGCCGCGCCGCAAGGCGCCGCGCTCGATCCGGCCCTGTGGTCGTGGAGCGAGGTGCGCAGCGGCATCGTCACGCTCACCACGCCGGTGGTCGAGGCCTTCGTGCCGCAGATGATCAATTACGAATCGGTGGGCGGCGTCAACTTCAAGAAGGGCTGCTACCCCGGCCAGGAAGTGGTGGCGCGCAGCCAGTTCCGCGGCACGCTCAAGCGCCGCACCTACCTCGTCAAGGCCAACGGCGAAGTCGCGGCCGGCCAGGAAGTCTTTGCCGCCAGCGACGCCGAACAGCCCGTGGGTACGGTCGCGCAGGCCGCGCCCGCGCCCGACGGCGGCTGGGCCGCGCTGATCTCGATGCAGATCGCCGCGCTCGAGGCCGGCGGCCTGCATGCGGCCTCGGCCAGCGGCCCGGCGCTGAGTGTGGAACCTTTGCCTTATCCGCTGCTCGAAGATATCTGAGTTCTCCGAACAGCACCGGGCGCCGACCACCGACGCCACGCTGCAGCTTGAAGCCCAATCAGTGAGGCGTTTTGGGCTTCCAACGCCCGTCGTTCGGGCGCAAGGCGCTATCTTTCAGATAGCGCCTTTTTTTGTGCGTCTTTCTTGACCCCGTTGCCGCCGGTGCGCCGTAGAAGCCTGCACCGACCACTTCCGGCAAGGAAAGAGAGACCTCCATGAACCGCAGATTCTTCTCCACCGCCCTCGCGCTGGCCGCGCTCTCGGCCTGCACCCAGACCCCGGCGCGCCCCTATCTGCCGCCCTCGCCCGTCGACCGCCTCGGCAGCCTGATGGAAGTCAGCGTGGTCGACCGCGCCACCGGCCGCGAGCTGCCCGTCTACCGCGCCAACGGCGAGTACTGGGTGGCCGGGCGTCCCGGCGCGCGCTATGCCGTGCGCCTGCGCAACCGCATGGGCGAGCGGCTCATGACCGTGATGTCGGTCGACGGCGTCAACGTGCTGACCGGTGAAACCGCGGGCGTGCAGCAGAACGGCTACGTGCTCTCGGGCGGCGAGCGCGCCGACATCGCGGGCTGGCGCAAGAGCGATTCGCAGATCGCGGCCTTCGAGTTCACGGCCAACGGCAATTCGTACGCGAGCCGCACCGGCCGCCCCGACGAGGTCGGTGTGATCGGCGTCGCGGTGTTCCGCGAGCGCGTGGCACCACCGCCACCGCCCGTGCCGATGCCGTTCCCACGCCGCGACGGCTACAGCCGCGAGGAATCGGCGCCGCGCGGCGAACTCGAGGCCCGCAACAAGTCGATGGCACCCTCGGCCTCGGCCTCGGCCGACAGCGCGGCGCCCGGGGAATCCTCCGCCATGGCCCAGTCGCGCAGCCAGCCCGCGCCCAGCCTGGGCACCGGCCATGGCCGCCGCGAGACCTCGTACGTCGGCCACACCACCTTCGAGCGCCTGCGTTCCTCGCCCGACGAGGTGGTGCGCATCCGCTACGACAGCCGCGAGAACCTCGTTGCCGCGGGCGTGATCCCGGCCAGCCCGGCACCGCGCTGGCCGCGTCCCGCGGGACCGTCGCCGTTCCCCGCATCCGAGGCGGGCTACGTGCCCGATCCGCCGCCGCGCTACTGAGCGACGCTCAACGCAGCGTGCGCCGCATCTCGATGTGCGGGATGTCGGCCTCGACGAAGGGCTCGCCATGCACCGCATAGCCGAGCCGTTCGTAAAAACGCTCGGCGCTGCGCTGCGCATGGAGCGCGATCTCCGCATCGCCGCGCGCCCGGGCCGCGGCCTCGAGCGCCTGCACCACCGCCACGCCGTGGCCGCCGCTGCGCAGCGCGCGATGCACCGCGATGCGGCCGATCATCGAGCGGCCGTCCCGCGCCGGCAGCAGCCGGCCGGTGGCGATCGCCTGGCCGAGCCGGTTGCGCACCACCACGTGCGGCACGGCCGCGTCGTGCTCGTCCCACTCCATCGCCTCGGGCACCTTCTGCTCCTCGATGAAGACCGCGCGCCGCAGCGCCGCCGCGCCTTCGCCGAGCGTGGCCCAGTCGCCGGTGTCGATGGCCCGCATCGTCTCGCCGGCCTCGAAGCCCTCGAGGATCGCGCGCAACGAGGCCGGCACCGGCTTCGAGGTCTGCGTGGCCGGGTCCGCGAACACGTAGACCAGCTCGCAGCCGACCAGGAATTCGCCCTGGCGGAACAGCCCGCCCTCGAAGGTCATCGACGAGGTGCCGATGCGCGCGCAGCGCATGCCCACGTCGATCACGTCGTCCATGCGCGCCGAGGCGCGGAAGTCGATGGTCGCCTTGCGCACGTAGAGATCGCCGCCCAGCGAATGCATCGCTTCCTCGTAGGGCAGCGCGAGCGCGCGCCAGTAGTCGGCGATGGCGGTGTCGAAATACATCAGGTAGTGCGCGTTGAAGACGATCTTCTGCATGTCGACTTCGGCCCAGCGCACGCGCAGGCGGTGGAAGAAACGGAAATCACTGCGTTGCATTCTTGTTGTCTCCAGGGAAAAGAAGTCGGATCGTCAGGGCCGCAGCGCCTCGCGCAGCGCCTTCGCCGCGTCGTCCTGCGCCTGCAGCGCCTCGGGCACCGCGCGGCCCATCTTGAGGAACTCGTGGATCACGCCGCGGTAGATCTCGAGGTCGACCGGCACGCCCGCGGCACGCAGCTTGTCGGCATAGGCGATGCCCTCGTCGACCACGGGGTCGCACTCGGCCAGTGCGATCCAGGCCGGTGCCACGTCGTCGACGTCGTCGGCGATCAGCGGCGCGAAGCGCCAGTCGTCGCGGTCGGCCGGGCTGCGCACGTACTGGCCGAAGAAGTAGTCGATCAGGGCCTTGGTCAGCAGCGGGCCCTGCGCATAGCGGCGGTGCGACTCGGTGTCCTGGTGGCCGGTCATGCCGGGGTAGATCAGCAGCTGCAGCGCGAGCGGCAGGCCCGCGTCGCGCGCGAGGATCGCGCAGACCGCGGCCAGCGTGCCGCCCGCGCTGTCGCCGCCGACCGCGAGCCGCGCGGGATCGAGGCCCAGGCTCGCGCCCTGGCGCGCGACGAAGGCGAAGGCGTCCCAGGCATCGTCGGAAGCGGTCGGGAACTTGTGCGCGGGCGCGAGCCGGTAATCGACCGACACCACCGCGCAGCCGCTCTTCTTGCTGAGCACGCGGCACAGCGTGTCGTGGGTGCGGATGTTGCCGACCGTGAAGCCGCCGCCGTGGAAGTACACGAGCACCGGCAGCACCTCGGCCGAGGGCGCGTAGAGCCGCGCGGGGATCGCGTGGCCGTCGCGCGCGGCGATCTCGAAATCCTCGATGCGCGCGAGCTCGGGCTTGGGCACCTCGAGCACGCCCGCGCCGCGCTCGTACGAGGCCTTGGCCTCCTCGGGCGTGAGCTGGTCGAGCGAAGGGTGGCCGGCGCGCGCCATGCGCTCGACCACGCTGGCCATCCTGGCGGTCAGCGGAGGGGAAAAAGGTACGGGGGGATTCGTCGTCATGTCATGGGAAGCCAACGAGCGCTGTGCCGAGTGCGACAGCGTCGAGGGTTTTCTTCGTGGGCAAGCTGCCTGCCTGTTGGTAGATTCGATGGTCCGCCATCGTACTTGCCTGCCAGCTCGAGAACCCCTCCCCCACCCCATGGCCCTCATCCAATACCTGACCCAGATCCAGTTCGAATTCGGCGCGGTGAAGCTGCTGTCGAGCGAGTGCGCGCGCATCGGCATCAACCGCCCGCTGATCGTGACCGACGCCGGCGTGCGCGCGGCCGGCATCCTGCAGAAGGCGATCGACGCCATCGCCGACCTCGAGGTCACGATCTTCGACCAGACCCCGTCCAACCCGACCGAGGCCGCCGTGCGCGCGGCCGTCGAGCTCTACCGCAGCGGCCGCTGCGACGGCCTGATCGCCGTGGGCGGCGGCTCGGCCATCGACTGCGCCAAGGGCGTGGCGATCGCGGCCACGCACGAGGGCCCGCTCAAGACCTACGCCACCATCGAGGGCGGTTCGCCGAAGATCACCGAGCGCGTGGTGCCGCTGATCGCGGTGCCCACCACCAGCGGCACCGGCAGCGAGGTCGCGCGCGGCGCGATCGTGATCGTCGACGACCACCGAAAGCTCGGCTTCCACAGCTGGTTCCTGATGCCCAAGGCCGCGATCTGCGACCCCGAGCTCACGCTCGGCCTGCCGCCGCGCCTGACCGCCGCCACCGGCATGGACGCGATCGCGCACTGCATGGAGACCTTCATGTCGGCCGCCTTCAACCCGCCGGCCGACGGCATCGGCCTTGACGGCCTCGAGCGCGCCTGGGGCCACATCGAGCGCGCCACCAAGGACGGCAGCGACCGCGAGGCACGCCTCAACCTCATGAGCGCCTCGATGCAGGGCGCGATGGCGTTCCAGAAGGGCCTGGGCTGCGTGCACTCGCTGAGCCACAGCCTCGGCGGCGTCGATCCGCGCCTGCACCACGGCACGCTCAACGCGCTGTTCCTGCCCGCGGTGATCCACTTCAACGCCGGTGCCGAGTCGGTGCAGAAGGAGCAGCGGCTGCAGCGCATGGCGCAGGCCATGCACCTCGATTCGGCTGGCGACCTCGGCGATGCGATCCGCGACATGAACGCGCGCCTGGGCCTGCCCAGGGGCCTGGCCGAAGTGGGCGTGACGCCCGCGCTGTTCGAGCAGATCATCGACGGCGCGATGGCCGACCACTGCCACAAGACCAACCCGCGGCTGGCCACGCGCGACGACTACCGCGCGATGCTCGAAGCCTCGATGTGAGGCCGGGCCGTGGCGCTTGGCCCGGCCTTATAAACAGTTCGTCTTAAGCGCGCGGTCTTAGCGCGTCGCATGCACCATCGCGTCATGTCGATGACATGAGGGCTTCCTAGACTGGCCTCGACGACCCGCACCCGCCGGGTCCTTCGAGAACAGGGAACACCTTCGAATGACGCGAACCATCCGGGTCCACACCGCACTGAGCGCCGAGCAGCTGAAGTTTCGCGCGATGCGGGGACAGGAAGGCCTCTCCAGACTCTTCGAGTTCGAGGTCGACATGGTCAGCAACAGCTTCAACCTCGACCTGAAGACGCTGCTGGGCACCTCGCTGAGCATCGAGGTCTCGGACGATGCCGGCCCGCGCTTCCTCAACGGCACCGTGGTGCGCTTCGAACTGCTGGGCCGTGCCAACGAGACCGGCCGCCACTACGTCTACCGCGCGCTGGTGCAGCCCTGGCTCTGGTACCTCACGCGCACCACCGACAGCCGCATCTTCCAGAACAAGAGCGTGCCCGAAGTGCTCGACGAGGTGCTCGGCAAATACGGCTTCGAATACGAGAAGCGACTGACCGGCAGCTACCGCAGCTGGGAGAACTGCGTGCAGTACCAGGAGAGCGACTTCGCCTTCGCGAGCCGCCTCATGGAGCACGAAGGCATCTCCTACCACTTCGAGCATTCGAACGGCTCGCACCTGCTGGTGCTGGCCGACGACGCCGGCGCCTACCGGCCGCTGCCCGGCTACGCCAGCATCCCGTACCGGCCGCGCGACCGCGTGGTCGATGCGCTCGAGCCCTGCATCGACCGCTGGCGCGTGGCCGAGCAGATCACCTCGGGCCGAGTGATGCTCGACGACTTCGATTTCCGCAAGTCGCGCGCCTCGCTGCAGAGCGTGCAGCAGGACCCCAAGGGCCACGACCATGCTTCGTACGAGGTCTACGAATGGCTGGGCGGCTACAGCGAGCACCAGCAGGGCGACACCTATGCGCGCATCCGGCTGCAGGAGCTGCAGTGCGCGCACGAGCTGGCCGCGGGCCACACCAACGTGGCGGGCATGGCGCCCGGCTACCTGTTCTCGCTCACGCATTGCCCGCGCGAGGCCGACAACCGCGAGTACCTGGTCACCGAGACCCGCTACGACCTGCAGGAGCCCGAGTACTCGAGCGGCGGCAGCGCCGAATCGGTGTGCGAGTTCGACTTCACCGTGCTGCCCTCCTCCGTGGCCTACCGACCCGCGCGCAAGACGCCGCGCCCGCGCACCAACGGCCCGCAGACCGCCACCGTGGTCGGCCCGCAGGAGATCTGGACCGACCGCTTCGGCCGCGTGAAGCTGCAGTTCCGCTGGGACCGCTATGGCCAGGCCGACGAGAACAGCTCCTGCTGGGTGCGCGTGTCCAGCAGCTGGGCCGGCGCGAACTTCGGCACCATGCACATGCCGCGCGTGGGCCAGGAGGTCATCGTCGACTTCATCGGCGGCGAGCCCGACCGGCCGATCATCACGGGCCGCGTCTACAACAGCGACCAGATGCCGCCGTGGGAACTGCCGGCCAACGCCACGGCCAGCGGCATCCTCACGCGCTCGAGCGAGGGCGGCGCGGCCAACCAGGCGAACATGCTGCGCTTCGAGGACCGCACCGGCGCCGAGCAGATCCTGCTGCATGCCGAGCGCAACCTCGACGTGGAGGTCGAGGCCGACGAGACCCACACCACCGACGGCACGCGCACCACGCTGATCAAGGGCCACGAGTCGGCCACCTACCAGGACGGCGAGACGCGCGACATCACCGCGGGCGCGCAGGAGACCATCACCGGCGGCGACACCCGCGACGTGACCGGCGGCTTCAGCGAGACCATCAGTGGCGGCGTCAACCAGCGCATCACCGGCGGCAAGAACCGCAACCTCGCGGGCGGCCTGAACGACACCATCACGGGCGGCGTGAACCTCGCCATCACCGGCGGCTTCCACGGCACCATCGACGGCCAGGAGATCCGCTTCGTGAGCGGCGGGCGCAACGACACCATCAACACCGTCAACAACACGACGGTCAACGGCCCCTCGACCACCATCGTGACCGGCCCGACGGTGCACACCTCGCCCGACGTGACCTTCAACACCACGAACCACGTCCACAACACGACGCAGCACGTCATCAACACCAACGTCTACAACACGACGTCGACCACCTACAACAACACGACCAACAACTACACCAACAACTCCACCGTCTACAACAACAACTACGCCTCGAGCGGCGACTGGCGGCTCGCGCGCGTGGGCGGCGTGGGCTTCCGGCTGAGCCTGGTGGGCATGTCGCTGGACGTGTGGGGCGCGCGGCTGCAGTACTACGCGGCGCTCAACGCGCAGCTCGCGACGGTCAAGATCGACGTGGCCATCTTCTCGATGAAGAACGCGCCGCTGAAGATCAGCACCACGGGCCTGAAGATCGCCAACAAGGGCATGCTGATCGCGACCGGCGGCCTGGCGGCGAAGTTCAAGGTGCTGACACTGGTGGCCTGACGAAGCGAACGAATGGAAATCCTGCTGTGGATCGTCTTCGCGGTGCTGATGGGCTCGATGCTGCTGGTGGCGGTGTCGGTCGTGATCGCGGCCACGCGCGAGAACCGTATCTATTCGGCCGAGGCCAAGACCTGGGAGCGGCTGGCGCAGACCGGCATTCCCGCGCAGGCCGTGGTCGAGTCGCTCAAGCGTTCCGAGAATGAACTCTCGCGCGGCGGCTCGCAGGGCCAGACCGTCTATGCCGTCGAACTCGCACTGCGCGTGCTCGGCACCGACGCCGTCGTGGAAGAACGACGCGCCGTCGTGCGCACGCTGATCGACGAAGGGCTGCTGCCGCAGTTCGCGGTGCCCGGCAAGCCGGTGCACCTGCTGCGCGATCCGAACGACGCCTCCATCTTCGCCATCGACCGCGCGCGCACGCCGCTCGAGATTCCGCGCGCCTCGCACTGAGCCGCGCGCCCGCCCGTGAAAACAGTCAAACCCCTGCGGCTGAGCGTCATCACGCGCCCCTTCCTGCGCCAGGGCCATCAACGCCTGGCACTCACGGTGATGGGCATGGTGCCGATGGACGAACAGCCGGTACTGCTGCCCGAGACCGAATTCTGGAAGACGGTCTCCGAGGAGCTGGGCCCCACCGGCGCCATCGACCTCGGCATGCCCAAGGCCTGCGCCGAGTTCCTTGCCACCGGCCATGCCTACACCCATCACCAGGCCGAGAAGACAGCCTGCGCGGTCGAGCTGCGCGTGGGCGCGCTGGCACGCCGGTTCGCCGTGTTCGGCGACCGCTACTGGATCGACGGCCGCGCGAGCGCACCGCAGCCCTTCGAATCGATGCGGCTGGACTGGAGCCGCGCCTACGGCGGTCCGGCCTTCGCCGACAACCCGCTGGGCATCGGCCACCAGCCCGAACTCGTGAACGGTTTGTGGGTGCAGCGCTTGCCCAACGTCGAGCATCCGCAGCGCCGCATCGACCATCCGGGCCGCACGATGGAGCCGGCCTGCCCCGGCGCGATCGACGTGAGCTGGCCCGCGCGCATGCGGCTGATCGGCAGCGACTACGGCGCGCACTGGCGCGAGCACCTGTTCCCCGGCTTCGCGCAGGACATGGACTGGCGGCTCTTCAACGCCGCCGTGCCCGAGCAGCGCTGGCCCCAGGCCGACCGCATCGCGGGCGGCACTCCCTACGAGATCTTGAACATGCATCCCGCGCGGCCCGTGCAGCACGGCCGGCTGCCCGACTGGCGCGCGCGCGGCTTCGTGGCGCGCAGGACGCAGGCCGGCAGCGACGAGCCTGGCCACTTCGACGAGGTCGAGCTGCGGCTCACCACGGCCTGGTTCTTCCCGCACCGCGAACAGATCGCGCTGATCTTCCATGGCGAGACCGCGATCGCCGAGGACGACGCCGCCGACATCACGCACCTCATGCCCGCCATCGAGCGCGCCGCCGATGCACCGCGACCGCTGGCCCACTACCTCGAGATCCTGCAGCGCCGCAGCGATCCCGAGACCGGCGCGCTCCACACCTTCCGCGACGAGGAACTGCTGCCCGCCGAGACCATCGGTCCCTGGCTCGACCAGCTCGAGGAAGAGGAATCGCCGCTGGTGCGCAACATGCGCGAACGCGCGCGCGTGCTGCGCGAAGACCTCGCCGACAAGGGCGTGGCAGCCGGCCACAAGCCGCGCCACTTCAAGGAGCGCGCGGTGCCCGAGCCCTTCACCAGGCGGCCGAGCCTCAGCGAGCTGCCCGCGTTCATGGAGCGCGCCAAGGCCTACGAGCGCGAACAGTTGCAGAAGCTCGAGGACGGCCGCCGCGACCTCGCGCGGCATGCGAAGGCCAACGCGCCCGAGTCGCGCAAGGTCGGCTTCGACACCGGCGAGATGGTCGACGGCGCGCAGCGCACCGAGGTCAAGGGCCCGCCGGCCTTCGATGCGAAGACCGTGATGCAGGGCCTGCTGGGCATCGCGCCCGCCACGCGCAGCCCGCAGATGCCGCCCGAGCAGCAGCGCGCGCTCGAGCAGGCGGCCGAGAACGGCCGCCGCGGCCTGATCGACATGTACCGGCTCGGCGCCCAGCACCAGAGCGCCGCCGATGCGATGGACGGCACCCGCGCGGCCGAGGCGCGCGAACGCGTGCTGCAGCTCATGGCGACCACGCGCGATCTCTCGGGCCTGGACCTGACCGGCGCCGACCTCTCGGGCATCGACCTGCGCGGCGCCCGGCTGCACCGCACCCTGCTCGAAAGCGCCTCGCTCGCGGGCGCGCAGCTCGACGGCGCCGATGCCACCGAGGCGGTGCTGGTGCGCGCGAACCTCGCGCATGCCTCGCTGGCCCACTGCGTGCTCGATCGCGCCAACCTGAGCCTCGCACGCTGCGAGCGCACCTCGTTCGCGCACGCCCGGTTGCACGAAACCACGAGCGAGAAAAGCCGCTTCGACCACTGCGACTTCGGCGGCGCGCGGCTCGCGCACCTGAACCTGTTCGGCATGCATTTCGAGGGCTGCCGCTTCGACGATGCGCACTTCGACTACGTGACCGTGCTCGAAGGCAGCCGGCTCGTGGACTGCAGCTTTCGCGGCGCCACGCTGCACAAGTTCGGCCTCATTGCCTGCGAGGTCGAGGGCCTGGACTTCGCGGGCGCTTCGCTCGAAGCCTGCGCCTGGGCCCACACCGTGGCCGACCGGCGCGTGAGTTTTCGCGGCGCCACGCTGCGCACCACCTGCTTCGTCGGCACCAGCAGCCTGCGCACGGTCGATTTCGAAGGCGCCACGCTGGTCCATTGCAGCCTGCGCGAGATGCAGCTCGAGGGCGCGCGCTTCGTGCGCGCCACGCTCGACACCTGCGATCTCTCGGGCTGCGTGCTGACCGGCGCCGACCTCGGCGCCATCGATGCGCCCGACAGCCTGTTCATCCGCGCCGACTTCACCCAGGCCTCGCTGCGCGGCGCCAACCTCATGAATGCCCATCTGCAGAAATCCCGCCTGCTCTCCTGCGACCTGCGCGAAGCCAACCTGTTCCGCGCCGACGTTTCGCAGACCGTGATCGACACGGTGACCGACACCCACGGCGCCTACCTCGAACAGGCCAAGACGCTGCCGCGGCGCGCGGCGGATCCGGTGCAATGACGCCGGAGACCCTGGCCCTGAAACTGCGCGGCGGCGAATTCATCGAGCGGCAGGATTTCCAGGGCATGCGATTCGATGGCCTGGACCTCAGCGGCGGCGCCCTGCGCGACTGCGATTTCTCCAACGCCAGCCTGCGCGGCGCGAAGCTCGCCGAGTCGGCCTTCGATGCCTGCCGCTTCGACGGTGCCGTGCTCGACGGGGCCGACCTGCAGCGCGCGGGCTTCCACCGCTGCAGCCTGGCGCGCGCGAGCCTGCGCGGCGCCACGATGAGCCGCGCGGCTTTCAGCGATTGCGAGCTGCACGAGGCCGATGCCGCCGAGGCCAAGGCCGACCTCGCTGCCTTTCACCAGAGCCGGCTCGATGGCACTAGCTTCGCGGGTGCGGACCTCACGAAGGCCGTGTTCGGCGAATCGAGCCTGGCCGGCACCCGCTTCGACGCGGTGACGCTCGACACCACCGTCTACTACCGCGCCGCGCTGCGCGACGCGCGCTTCGCGGGCGCCAGCTTTCACAACGTGATCTTCAGCGAGGCCGATCTCGCGGGCCAGGACTTCTCGGGCCAGCAGTTCCGGCTCTGCCAGTTCATCGATGCCGACCTCGGCGGCTGCAACTTCGACCGCGCGACGCTGGTCCAGTGCAACTTCAAGGGCGCGAAGCTCGCGCGCGCGGTGCTCACCGCGGTGCATGCGCCGCAGTGCCTGTTTCCCGAGGCCGACCTGCGCCAGGCCGATGCGCGCGGCGGCCATTTCGACCAGAGCCTGTGGGTCTGTGCGCGGCTCGACGACGCCGACCTGTCGGATGCGCGGCTCGAGCAGTGCGTGTTCCATCGCGCGCGGTGCCGCCGCACCTCGTTCGCGCGCAGCCGGCTCGTGTATGCGGACTTCGCCTATGCCGACCTCGGCGAGGCCGACCTGCGCGGCGCCTTCTTCGAGCGCACGCAGATGCACCGCGCGCTGCAGTCCGGCACCCGATGGGGCGAGCGCGGCGGCGTGCTCGACAGCGACCCGGCCCTGTTCGAGGCCGAACGCTTCTCGGCCGCGCGCCAGGACCGGCCGCAACGCGCGGGCCGCGACGGTTTCGGCCGGCCGCTGCCTTCCACTTCCGACGACCTCGAGGACCTCGCACCATGAGCCCCGCCGCCCTGCGCGAACGCGCCTCCGCTCCTACCGCGCACCACGCACCGGACATGCAGGCCTTGCTGCGCCGTCCACTGCCCGCGCCCGCCGCCTGGACCGGCAACGCCCTCGGCACCGTGCTGCAGGCGCTGCCCGGCGATGCCTTCCTCGTCGAGGCCCAGGCCGGCGGCGAACGCTGGCACTGCCCGCGCGCCGCGAGCTGCCTGCTGCAGCCCTCGGTCGGCGACACGGTGCTGGTGGCCGGGCCGCGGCGCGACCAGGCCTACCTGATCGCCGTCATCACGCAGGCCGATCCCGCACAGGCGCGGCTCGCGGTCGACGGCGTGCTCACGCTGCAGGCCGGCACCCGGCTCGAACTGGCCGCGCCCGAACTCGATCTGCGAGCGCGCAAGGCAGAGGTCGAGATCGGCGAGATGGACTACCGCGGCGGCGAAGTGCGCATCACCACGCTGCTCGCGCGCTTCGTCGGCCGCACCTGCGAGACCGTGCTCGACCGGCTCAGCGTGCTCACGCGCTCGAGCTTCAGGCTCACCGAGGAGGTCGAGCAGGTGCGCGCGGGGCAGATCGACTACCAGGCCGAGGAGACCCTGCGGTTGCATGCGAAGAACACGCTGGTGAGCAGCAAGGGACTGGTCAAGGTGGATGCCGAGCAGATCCACATGGGCTGACCCGAAAGCTCGCCCTGTCAAACCCCATACCCGTTCACGCTGAGCTTGTCGAAGCGCCGCGCAGGGCTTCGACAAGCTCAGCCTGAACGGATCGGAAAAGGAGTCAACCATGTTCGCCAACGCACAGATGATGGGTGTCGACCTCGCCTTCCCCGACGTCTGCAAGACGCCACCGGCATTGCCGATCCCCTACCCCAACATCGCGCTGGGCCCGACCGCGATTCCCAACGCCTGGAACATCCTCTACGGCGGCACGCCGGCCCACAACATGGCGACCGTCACGCCGATCACCAACGGCGACAACGCGGGCGTGCTGATGGGCGTGGTCTCGCAGACGGTGATGGGGCCTTCGCGCCACATCACGGGCGCCTTCACCGTGCTGCTCAAGGGCACGCCGTGCACGCGCATGACCAGCCTGTCGGTGCAGAACCGCTGCAACATCGTCGGCATGCGGATCGTGCCGAGCCAGTTCAAGGTGCTGGTGCTGGCGGCCTGAGCCTTCGACGGCCGGGCTGGTGCTACTCCGCCTTCACGCCCGCGGTGCGGATCACCGCGCCCCACTTCGCGGTCTCCGACGCGATGAAGGCATCGAATTCCTCGGGCGTGCCGCCGGCCGGAAAGGTGCCCATCGCATCGAGCTTCGCGCGCGTCTCGTCGCTCTTGATGATGCGCGCCACCTCGTCCGACATGCGCTTGACGATCTCGCGCGGCGTGCCGGCCGGCGCGAGCATGCCGGCCCAGGTGCTGCCGGTGAAGCCCGCGAAGCCCTGCTCGATGAAGGTCGGCACGTCCGGCACCGCGGGCAGCCGCTTGTCGCCGGCCACGCCGATCAGCCGGATCTTGCCGGCCTTGGCCTGGTTGATGAGCCCGGTGGGCGCATCGAAGAAGAGCTGGATCTGCCCGCCCATCAGGTCGGTCAGCGCCGGCACCGCGCCGCGGTACGGGATGTGGATCATGTAGGTCTTCGTGAGCGACTTCCACAGCTCGGTCGTGAGGTGCGCGGCCGAGCCGTTGCCCGACGAACCGAAGCTCACCTTGCCGGGATTCGCGCGCGCGTAGTCGATCAGCTCGCGCGCGGTCTTGAACGGCGCGTCGAGGTTGACCGCCGCGAGCAGCGGCGACACGCCCATCAGCGACACGCCCGCGAGGTCCTTGCGCGGGTCGTAGGGCAGCTTCGGATAGAGCGAGGTGTTGGCCGCATAGGCCGCGATCACCACGCCGAAGGTGCTGCCGTCGGGCGCGGCCTTGGCGACCGCATCGACGCCGATCAGGCTGTTGGCGCCGGGCTTGTTGTCGATCAGCACCGGCTGGCCCAGCCGCGTCTGCAGCCCGATCTGCACCAGCCGCGCCATCTGGTCGGTGAAGCCGCCGGGCGTGTAGGGCACGACGATGCGGATCGGCTTGTTGGGCCAGGCGCTCTGCGCGAGCACCGGCAGGCCGAGCGTGGCGGCCGCACCGGCGGCGGAGGTGGCGATGGCGAAGCGGCGGCGCGACATCAGGGCATGGGGCATCGGGAACGGTCTCCTGCTTGTTATGCGCCGTCCGGGGCGGACGGCATGCGGGCCATTCTCGAAGCGCGGGCCGCGTGCCCGTTCAGGGTTTGCCCGGCGCCGCTCAGAGCGGCAGGATCTCGGCCGCGCTGCCGCGCGCCAGCCATTCCCGCAATTCGTCCGAAAGCCGCTGGGCCTCGCGCGTGGCCCGCGTCCAGGCCGCGATGCGCGCCTGCGCGTCGTTCTGGAAATGGATGAAGTCCTTGCGATCGGGCAGCTTGCCGTTGGGCAGGGTCTTCACCCAGTCGGGATCGGGCGCCAGCACCACCATGCGGTCGAGGAAGCCCGTGGACCTGTGGCGCCAGCGCAGCCCCTTGTCGAGCCAGCCCGGCACCACCGCGCGCTGGAAATGCGGGTACAGCACCAGGCCGTCGTCGACCGGCTGGTAGTCGAGGTGCAGGTGGTAGTCGGTGATGCCGCCGTCCCAGTAGGCGCCGCGCGGCGCGCCCGGGATGTCGTGCACCGCGGCCAGCAGGAACGGGATCGAGCACGAGGCCTGCAGCACCAGGTTGAAGTTGTCCTCGCGTAGCGCATGCTGCCGGGTGCGGAAGTCGCGCGTGCCGAAGGGCAGCTCGGCGCCGGGCGTGGAGAACACGCAGCGCTCGAGCCAGGCGCCCAGGGTCTTGCGGTGCACGCTGTTCGAGGCGAAGGCGCCGAGGTAGCCGACCGGCGTGCGCGCCCTGCCCTCGCGCCCGAGGATGTGGCGCCCGCGCGAGGTCACCACGTGCAGCCGGTAGCGCGGATGCGCGAGCACCTCGCCGATGCGCCCGCCATAGAAGGCCTGCAGGCTCTCGGCGAAGCGTTCGCTCAGCTGGTGCGGGCTCAGCCGCTTCTGCCCCGGCGGCACCTCGAACTGCTGGCGCACGTAGTCGTGCTCGAAGCGCTCGAAGGCCGCGACCGGATCGCCGAGGCAGGCCGTGGCCAGCCGCCAGGCGCCGATCGACGCGCCCACCAGGTGCACCGGCTGGCTGGACTGCGTGAGCCACTCGCCGAAGACGAAGCGGTCGATCGGCCCGAGGATCAGCCCCTTGGGACCGCCGGCCGCGCCGGGGATCGTGCGCACGTCCTGCGGCCGCAGGCCCTGGACCTCGATGTGCCGGCGCGCGGCGGGGCCGGCGTAGATGCGCAGGGCTTTCATGCCAGGGCCATCAGCAGGATTCGTGCGCGTCGCGCGGATTACTTGCGCAACCCCTGCAACTTCGCAAACGCATTCGCCATCTGCCCCGAAGGCTGCGGCGTGTTGTCGCGGCGCGGCTGCTGGCCGCGGCCGGCGCCTTCGAAGCGGTTGTCGCGCGGGCCGTCGCGGCGCGCGGGCGCGGCGTCGAGCTTCATCGACAGGCCGATGCGCTTGCGCGCCACGTCGACCTCCATCACCTTCACCTTGACGATGTCGCCGGTCTTCACGACCTCGCGCGCGTCGTTGACGAACTTGTGGCTCAGCTGGCTCACGTGGACCAGGCCGTCCTGGTGCACGCCGAGGTCGATGAAGGCGCCGAACTGGGCGACGTTGCTCACGGTGCCCTCGAGGATCATGCCCTCCTGCAGGTCGGCGATGTCCTCCACGCCGTCGTTGAAGCGCGCCACCTTGAAGTCGGGGCGCGGGTCGCGGCCGGGCTTCTCGAGTTCGCCGAGGATGTCCTTGACGGTGATGACGCCGAACTTCTCGTTGGCGAACAGCTCGGGCTTGAGCGTCTTGAGCATGTCGGCGCGGCCCATCAGCTCGGCGATGGGCTTGCCGGTCTTGACGATGATCTGCTCGACCAGCGGATAGGTCTCGGGATGCACGCCGGTGACGTCGAGCGGATCGGTGCCGCCGCGGATGCGCAGGAAGCCCGCGCTCTGCTCGAAGGCCTTGGGGCCGAAGCCCGTGACCTCGAGCAGCTGCTTGCGGGTGCCGAAGGCGCCGTTGGCATCGCGCCAGCGCACCACGGCCTTGGCCACGGCCGAGGACAGGCCCGAGACGCGGCTCAGGAGCGGCACGCTCGCGGTATTGAGGTCCACGCCCACCGAGTTCACGCAGTCTTCGACCACGGCCTGCAGGGTGCGCGCGAGCTCGCTCTGGTTCACGTCGTGCTGGTACTGGCCCACGCCGATGCTCTTGGGGTCGATCTTCACGAGCTCGGCCAGCGGGTCCTGCAGCCGGCGCGCGATCGAGGCGGCGCCGCGCAGGCTGACGTCGACGTCGGGCATCTCCTGGGCCGCGAATTCGCTGGCCGAATAGACGGAAGCGCCGGCCTCGCTGACCACCACCTTGTCGACCTTCATCTCGGGCGCGCCGGCCTGGGCGGCCATCTTGGCGAGCAGCTTGATCAGGTCGGCGGCGAGCTTGTCGGTCTCGCGGCTGGCGGTGCCGTTGCCGATCGCGATCAGGTTCACGCCGTGCTTGGCGCAGAGCTTGCCGAGGGTGTGCAGCGACCCTTCCCAGTCCTTGCGCGGTTCGTGCGGGAACACGGTCGCGGTCTCGACCAGCTTGCCGGTGGCATCGACCACCGCCACCTTCACGCCGGTGCGGATGCCGGGGTCCAGGCCCATCACCACGCGCGGGCCGGCCGGCGCGGCCAGCAGCAGGTCGCGCAGGTTGTCGGCGAAGACCTTGATCGCGACCTTCTCGGCGTCCTCGCGCAGGCGCGTGAACAGATCGCGCTCGGTCGACAGCGCGAGCTTCACGCGCCAGGTCCAGGCCACGCACTTGCGCAGCAGGTCGTCGGCCGGGCGGCCGGCATGGCTCCAGCCCAGGTGCAGCGCGATGCGGCCTTCGGCGACGCTGGGCTTGCCGGGCTCGGGCTCCACCGGCAGCGCCAGCTTGGCGTCGAGGATGTCGAGCGCGCGGCCGCGGAACACGGCCAGCGCTCGGTGCGAGGGCACGCGGCCGATCGGCTCGTCGTAGTCGAAGTAGTCGCGGAACTTGGCGACGTCGGCGTTGTTCTCGTCCTTGCCGCTCATCAGGCCGGACTTGAGCAGACCTTCGTTCCAGAGCCATTCGCGCAGGCGCTGCACCAGCACGGCGTCCTCGGCCCAGCGTTCCGAGAGGATGTCGCGCACGCCGTCGAGCACGGCGGGCACGGTCGAGAAGTCGGGGCCGGGCTTGCCGTCGTCGAGCGTGGTGGCGGGCTGCAGGAAGGCCTTGGCCTCCACGGCGGGATCGAGCGTGGGGTCGGCCAGCAGCTTGTCGGCCAGCGGCTCGATGCCGAACTCGCGCGCGATCTGGCCCTTGGTGCGGCGCTTCTGCTTGAACGGCAGGTACAGGTCTTCCAGCTCCTGCTTGGTCGGCGCGAGTTCGATCGCGGCGCGCAGTTCGGGCGTGAGCTTGCCCTGTTCGTCGATGGCCTTGACCACCGCGGCGCGGCGGTCCTCGAGTTCGCGCAGGTAGCTCAGGCGCGCCTCGAGCTCGCGCAGCTGGGTGTCGTCGAGGCCGTCGGTGGCTTCCTTGCGGTAGCGCGCGATGAATGGAACCGTGGCGCCCCCGTCGAGCAGTTCGACGGCGGCCTTCACCTGATGCTCGCCCACCTTGATTTCGGCGGCGAGCTGGCGAATGATTTTCTGCATTGCTGAGTGGCGTCCCTGTCGCTGCGACCGGCCGGCCGGTCGCGTTGGTCGAATGAAGCGCGCGAGTTTGCCATAGTGAAAATGGCGCCCGGCCACCGGGCGCGGACACTTGTCCGACCGCTCCGTGCCCCCACCTCCCCACCGTGCAACCACCCTCCTCCCCTGGCCCGCGCCGGCCGCCGTCCCGCTTCGGCAAGTTGTTACGGACGGTGTTCGCCGTGCTGCTGGTGCCCTTGCTGCTGTTCGAGGAATGGGGCTGGGAACCGCTGGCCGCGCTCGCGGCGCGGCTGGCCCGGCTGCCGCTGTGGGCGCGCGCCGAGGCCTGGCTGCGCGGCCTGCCGCCCTGGGGTGCGCTCCTGGCCTTCCTGCTGCCGGTGCTGCTGCTGTTGCCGGTCAAGGTGCTGGCGCTGTTCCTGTTCAGCCATGGCCACGCGGGCAGCGGCGTCGCGGTGCTGGTCGCGGCCAAGCTGGCCGGCACCGCTGTGGTGGCACGGATCTTCCAGCTGGTCGAGGGCACGCTGATGCGCATCCCGCTGTTCGCGCGCTGGTATCCGCGCTGGAAGGCCTGGAAGGACCGGGTGCTGGGCCTCGTGCGGCAAAGCCGGCCCTGGCGGCTGGTGCATGCCTTCAATCGGCGCGCGCTGCGGGCCTGGCGGCGCCTGCGCGGGGTTTGAGGCGCGCGCCTATTTTTACCCGGGTATATTGATGTTTTCAATTTAACCCGGGTAAAATTGACGCCATGACACTTTCCCAGGAATCACGGCGCGCCCTCACCCGGCAGTACAAGGACAGCACGCTCCCCGCCGGCGTGTTCGCGATCCGCAACCTGAAGACGGGCCGGGTCTACGCCGCGGCCGCGCTCGACATCATGGGCGCGATGAACCGCCAGCGCTTCGAGCTGAACCTGCGCAGCCACCGTAACAAGGCGCTGCAGCAGGACTGGATCGCGCTCGGCGCCGAGGCCTTCGCCTTCGAGGAACTGGCGCGCGTGAAGGAGCGCGACGACCCGGCCTTCGACCGCGCGGCCGAACTCGAGGCGCTGTTCGAGCTCTGGGCCGAGGAGTCCGGCTGCCATGGCGCGCAGGGCTACAACGGCCCGGCGCGACCGCGCGCCTGAGCCTTCGCCGGTGCCCGCCGTCCCCCTCACCTTCCTCATTCGCCGGGCGCAAGAAAAGTCAGGCTTTCTTCATTGCGCCCGGGTAAATTACCGCTCCGCCTCCATGACCCTCGAGACTTCCTCCCTCCCGGCCTGCGCCGATCCCGCGTCCACCCTGACTGCTTTCGCCGGCTTCCACCGCATCGCACGCGGCTCGCGCGCCGAGCTGGTCGCCGCGCTGCGCGCGCGCACCGACGACACGCCGTACCTGGTGTTCGATGACCAAAGCGGCGCGCAGATCGACCTCGACCTGCGCGAGCCACCGGCGCCGGCCGGCGAGCCGCCGCGCGGCGTCGGCCGCCCCAAGCTCGGCGTGGTGGCGCGCGAGGTCACGCTGCTGCCGCGCCAGTGGGAATGGCTGGGCCGCCAGCCCGGCGGCGCCTCGGTCGCGCTGCGCCGGCTGATCGACGAGGCACGCCGCGTCAACGCGGGGCGCGATGCCGCACGCGCGGCGCGGGAAGCCACCTACGGCGTGATGACCGTGCTGGCCGGCAACCTGCCCGGTTTCGAGGAAGCCATGCGCGCCCTGTTCGCGCTCGAGCGCGAACGCTTCGAGCAACACATTTCGACCTGGCCCGAGGACCTGCGGGCCCACCTCCAAGAACTCTCCGGCGCGAGCTGGACCCACGAATGAACGCCAAGACAGACACAGCCCCCAACCCGAGCGGCCTCCAGGGCACGCCCGTGGCACCCGTGGGCGCGCCGCGCGCCCTGTGGAAGACCTTCCTGTTCTTCCTCGCCCCCATGCTCTTGAGCAACATCCTGCAGTCGCTGTCGGGCACGCTCAACAACATCTACATCGGCCAGATGATCGGCGTGACCGCGCTGGCCGCGGTCTCCAGCTTCTTCCCGGTGTTCTTCTTCTTCATCGCCTTCGTGATCGGCCTGGGCGCCGGCGCCTCGGTGCTGATCGGCCAGGCCTGGGGCGCGCGCGACGTCGCCCGCGCCAAGGCGGTGGCCGGCACCACGCTGAGCGTGGGCATCCTGATGGGCCTGGTGATCGCGGTGTTCGGCGGCGCCTTCACCACGCCGCTGCTGGCGGCGCTGGGCACGCCGCCCGACGTGCTGGCCGAGGCCACGCGCTATGCCCGGATCATGCTGATCGCGATGCCCGGCGTGTTCGTGTTCCTGATCTCGACCGCGATGCTGCGCGGCGTGGGCGACACCGTCACGCCGCTGCTCACGCTGCTGATCTCCACCACCATCGGCATGCTCGTCACGCCGGCCCTGATCCGCGGCTGGGGCGGCCTGCCGCAGCTCGGCGTGACCAGCGGCGCCTGGGGTTCGGTGCTCTCGTTCCTGGTCGCGACCCTGTGGCTGGGCTGGCGGCTGCGCCGGCGCAACAGCCCGCTCGCGCCCGACGCGGTCTTCCTGCGCAGCATGCGCATCGACCCGCTACTGCTCAAGACCGTGCTCAAGGTCGGCGTGCCCACGGGAGTGCAGATGATCGTGGTGGCGCTGGCCGAGGTGGTGCTGCTGTCGCTGGTCAACGGCTACGGCTCGAGCGCCACGGCCGCCTACGGCGCGGTCAACCAGGTCGTGGCCTATGTGCAGTTCCCGGCCATCTCGATCGCGATCACGGCCTCGATCCTCGGCGCGCAGGCCATCGGCGCCGGCCGCGCCGACCGCCTCGGCGCCATCGCGCGCACGGCGCTGATGATGAACCTGCTGCTCACCGGCGGCCTGGTGCTGCTGGGCTACCTGTTCTCGCGGCCGCTGATGGGCTTCTTCATCACCAGCGCGCCGGTGATCGAGATCGCCCAGGAGCTGCTGCACATCATGCTGTGGAGCCTGGTGATCTTCGGCATGGCCTCTGCGCTGTCGGGGATCATGCGCGCCAGCGGCTCGGTGCTGGTGCCCACGCTGATCTCGATCGCCTGCCTGCTCGGCCTCGAGGTGCCGGTGGCCTGGTTCATGAGCCACCGCATCGGCCTGGACGGCATCTGGTATGCCTACCCGGTGACCTTCGGCGCGATGCTGCTGCTGCAGACCGCGTACTACCAGCTGGTGTGGCGCAAGAAGGCGATCAAGCGGCTGGTGTAGCGATCAAGCGCCGTCGAAGGCCTTCTTCACGGTGGCGATGTCGAGCTTGACCATCTTCATCATCGCCTCCATCGCGCGCTTGGCCTTGGCCGGATCCTTGTCCTGGAACATCCGGATGATCGCGTCGGGCGCGACCTGCCACGAGACGCCGAAGCGGTCGGTGAGCCAGCCGCACTGCACCGGCTGGCCGCCGCCCTCGAGCAGCTTGTCCCAGTAGTGGTCGACCTCGGCCTGGGTCTCGCACCTCACGTACATCGAGATGGCCGGGGTGAACTTGTACTCGGGGCCGCCGTTGAGCACCATGAACGCCTGGCCGTCGAGCTCGAAGGTGGCGGTGAGCAGCGAGCCCTTCTTGGCCGGGTTGACGTCGCCCCACAGCAGGGTGTCGGTCACGCGCGAGTTCGGGAAGATCGCGCTGTAGAACTTCAATGCCTCCTCGCCATTGCCGTCGAACCAGAGGCAGGGAACGATTCTTTGCATGGGTATCTCCTTGGAGCTTGATTGATGAACCTGCAAGTTCAGTATCGAAGCTGCGCGCGGCTGCTGTCAACCCGGGCGATGCCCTTCAGCCGTAAGTGTTCGTGCGGCCCGCAAGCGGCAGCCGGACGCTGAAACCCACGCCGCGCCCCGGCGCCAGGCCGTCGACGATGGCCACCTCGCCACCCATGCGGTGCACCGCCTGTTTCACGATCGCGAGGCCCAGGCCCGAGCCCGGCGTCTCGTGCGCGCCCTCGCCGCGGTGGAAGCGCTCGAACACCCGCTCGCGCTCGGCCGCGGGAATGCCGGGCCCGTCGTCGGCCACCAGCAGCGCGAGGCGGCCGTCTTCCACACGCAGCGTCATCGCCACCTGTGCGCCGTCGGGCACATGGCGGATCGCGTTGTGCAGCAGGTTCTCGAGCACCGACTGCAGCGCCGGCACGTCGACCTCGGCCCGCAGGCTGTCGGGCGCCTCGAGCGCCAGCTCGATGCCGCGCGCCATGGCCTGCGGCGCCGCCTGCGCGAGCAGCCCGCGCGCGAACTGCGCCACGTCGACGCGCTTCGGGGCCGAAGGCTGCGCATCGTCGAGCAGTGCCAGGTCGAGCAACTGCTGCGTGAGATGCGAAGCGCGCGCGATCGCCTGCTCCAGATGCAGCTGCGCGCGCTCGCGCTCGGCGGCATCGGCCGCGCCCGCCAGCGCATGGGCCTGCGCGGCGATCACCGCCATCGGCGTGCGCAGCTCGTGCGCCGCGTCGTGCACGAAGGCGCGCTCCTGCGTGAGCTTGTCGCGCAGCTGGCGCAGCATGCGCTCGAGCGCCGAGGTCAGCGGCTTGAGCTCGGCCTGGGGCGGGTCGTAGCCGATCGGCGACAGGTCGCTGCTGCCGCGCCGCGCGATGAGGTCGGCCAATCGCTGCAGCGGCCGCAGCCCGAGCCGCACCGCCAGCCACACCGGCAGCAGCACGATCGGGAAGGCCAGCAGCAGGTAGGGCAGCAGGCGCGTGGCGTTGCGCTCGAGCACCCACCAGCCCGTGATGCGCGGCTCGGCGAGCTGCAGCCGCCAGCGGCCGGCCTCGCTGCCGTGGACCCAGTACGAGACGCCGTCGAAATCGCGTTCGATCACCTGCGGCGCCGGCGCGTCGAGCACCCGATCGCCGAGCGAGGCCGAGCGGTAGAGCACCGCGCCATCGTCGCGCCGGCGCAGTTCCATCCACACGCTGCCGCCCGGATTGCCGCTGATGCGCAGGGTCCTGAACTGGGTCGCGGTCGAACGCATCACGCCCACCGCCTGCGCGTCGCTGTCGACTTCGCGCAGCGAGGCGCTCATCGCGCGGCCCAGCTTCTTCAGCCCCTGGTCGACCGCGAGCGCCTGGCGGAACTCGACGTAGAAATAGGCCAGCAGCATCAGCCAGACGCCGACGAAGGCGATCAGCATCGCGGCCAGCACGCGCCGGCCGATGCTGGGGCCGGGCCATGCGAACGACAGACGGTTCATGGCGTCAACATGTAGCCCACGCCGCGCACCGTGTGCACGCGCGTGGCGCCGATCTTGCGCCGCAGGTTCGACACGTGGACCTCGACCGCCGCGAAGTCCAGCGGCTCGCCCAGCGGTTCCAGCCGCTGCGCGAGCACGCCCTTGGCGACCACCGCGCCGGGCTCGCGCGCCAGTTCGAGCAGCAGCCTGAATTCGCGCGGCGACAGCTCGAGCGCGCTGCCCGCGAGCGTGGCCTGGTGGCGCCGCGGCGCGATCGACAGCGGTCCCAGCGTCCAGACCTCGCTGGCCTGGCGCGCCGAGCGCCGCAGCACCGCGCGGATGCGCGAGATCAGCTCGGCGGTGGCGAAGGGCTTGATGACGAAGTCGTCGGCGCCGCCATCGAGGCCGGCCAGCCGGTCCTCGACCGCCGAGCGCGCGGTGATCACGATCACCGGCACCGTGCCGCCCGCGCCGCGCCAGCGCGCCAGCAGTTCGAAGCCGTTGCCGTCGGGCAGCGAGAGGTCGAGCAGCACGCAGTCGAACACGGCCGCGTCGGGCACGCGCGGCGCGTCGCGGGCGCGACGCAGCCATTCGCTCGTGAGGCCGTCCACCTTGAGCGCGGCCTGCAGCGCGCGGCCCAGGTCGAGGTCGTCTTCGATCAGCAGGATATGCACGCGGCGATTGTGCGCGCGCCGACCTTCGGCCCAGCCAAAGACAGGGCGCGCCATCTTTGGCTTCGCCCAAGGTCGGGCTTCGCACAATCGCCGGCCACCGTCTCCAGGAACCGGAACCATGCGCCGCGACTTTCGCCCCACCGCCCTGCTCGCCCTGGCCTGCGCCGCCGGCGCGCTGCTGCTGTCCGCCTGCGCCACCGCGCCCACCCATCCGGCGCTGGCCCGGGCCAGCCAGGACCGGACGCTGCCGCCGCTGGTGCCGATGCGCCGCTTCGTCGCCAATGTCGACACGGTCGGCGGCCATGTGCTGTCGCCCGACGGCCGCAAGCTGCTGTGGGTGCAGACCGTCGGCACCGACGTGGGCCTGGCCGTGCGCGACAGCGCCGACGCGGCCACGGTGCAGTCGGCCAGCACGCGCAGCTTCGCCACCGGCACGCTGGCGAGCGGGGCCGCCTACGCCTGGCTGCCCGACAGCCGCCACATCGCCTACCTCAAGGACGCGAGCGGCGACGAGAACACGCAGATCTTCGTGCTCGACAGCCAGTCGCCCGAGGCCAGACCCTGGGCCGTCACGCCCTGGCCCGGCGTGCGCTCGACCGGCGTCATCGGCGGCGCGCCCGGCAGCCCGAACTTCTTCTTCGCGAGCAACCGCAACGACCGCACCAGCCTCGACCTGTTCGAGGCCGACCCGCGCACCCGCAGCGTGCGCGAGGTGGCGCGCGGCGAGCCCGGCAGCCGCGTGGTCGCCTGGTACATCGACACCCGGCGCGAGCTGGCCGCGCGCATGCGCCAGCTCGGCAGCGTCGACGGCTCCGACCTGCTGATGGAGCTGCGCCAGGCCGACGGCAGCTGGCGCCCGTTCAAGACCATCGAGGCCTTCGATGCCTACGCGCCGCTGCGCATCGATCGCGAAGGCGGCCGGCTCTGGGCGCTCGGCAACATCGGGCGCGACAAGCTGGTGCTGGTCGAGGCCGACCTGGCCACCGGCGCCGAGAAGGTGCTGGCCGAGGACGACCAGGTCGACCTCGGGGCCGTCTACTTCCCGCCGAACGAGGGCGCGCCGCAGGCCTGGACCTCCGAGCCCGGCCGCCCGCGCATCCGCTACCTCGATGCCACGCTCGACGCGGAGGTGGCCGCCGCCATGAAGCTCGCACGCGAACGCGGCTGGCTCGCCGCCGATCCCGTGGTCGCGCGCCCGCAGAGCAGCGCGCTCGGCCAGCGGCGCATGGTGCTGCGCGCCGTCACCGAGACCGGCGGCATCGAGCTGCTGCTCGACCGCGACAGCCACGCCCTGACGCGGCTCGCCCCGCCGCCGAGCGAGCACGCCGAGCGCTTCTTCTCGCCGAGCGAGCCCTTCTCCTTCGAAGCCTCGGACGGCCTGCGCATCCACGGCTACCTGGCGCGCCCGCGCGGCGTGCGCGGCCCGGTGCCGCTGGTGGTCTACATCCACGGCGGCCCCTGGATCCGCGACCACTGGCAACCCGCGGGCTTCAACACCGTGCAGATGCTCGCCAACCGCGGCTATGCGGTGCTGCAGGTCAACTACCGCGGCTCGGGCGGCTACGGCCGCGCCTTCATGCTGGCCGGCGCGGGCCAGACCAGCGGCCGGCTGCAGCAGGACATCGCCGAGGCCGCGCAATGGGCCATCGACCAGGGCGTGGCCGATCCGCGGCGCATGGCGGTGCTCGGCGCCAGCTTCGGCGGCTTCTCGGTGCTCGCGCAGCTGATCCGCAAGCCGCACGACTACCGCTGCGGCATCGACATCGTCGGCGTGGCCAACTGGCCGCGCGTGATCGAGAACTGGCCGCCGTTCTGGCGCAACCGCCACTACTTCGCACGCTTTTTCGGCGACGTGAACCAGCCCGAGGAACGCGCGCGCATGCTGCGCGATTCGCCGGTGTCGCAGCTCGAGCGCATCGAGGTGCCGCTGCTGGTGATCCACGGCGCCAACGACGTGCGCGTGCTGCGCCAGGATTCGGACGACGTGGTGGCCGAGCTGCGCCGGCTCGGCCGGCCGGTGGACTTCCTGAGCTTTCCCGACGAGGGCCACAGCGTGCGCAAGTGGCGCAACCGGCTCGCGCTGTGGCGCAAGGTCGAGGACACGCTGGCCGGCTGCCTCGGCGGACGCAGCAACGGCTTCGACTTCTACGAGCTGATGCCGCGCTCCTGAGGCCTACCAGCGGTAGGTGGCCGTGGCCGTCGCGGTGCGCGGATAGCCGTAGTAGCAGTTGCCGTAGCCGCAGTTGGCGATGTAGGTCTTGTTGGTGAGGTTGCGCAGGTTCAGCGCCAGGGTCCAGCGATCGATGTCGTAGCCGAGCATGGCGTCGAGCACCGTGGATGCGGGGACCTTGCTCGGTCGCGTGGCTTCGCCGTCGCCGTGGTTGGTGCCGGTGTAGCGCGCCCCGAGTCCGACCTTCAGGCCGTTGGAAAAGCGGTAGTCGGCCCAGACCGAGAACCGGTGGCGCGGCACGGCCGTGGCCTGCTTGCCGATCTCGTCCGGATTGCTGCTGGCCGTGACGACGGCGCGCGGCGTGTAGCTGTAGGAGGCCGTGAGGTTCATGCGCGGCGCGACCTCGGCCGTGGCCTCGAGCTCCAGGCCGCGCACCGAGATCTCGCCCGTCTGCCTGGGCTTGGCATCGCCGTCGAAGCTGATGTAGTTCTTGCGCCGCAGGTCGAAGACGGCCGCGCTGTACATCGCCTTGCCGCCCATGGGCTGGTAGCGCACGCCGGCCTCGAACTGCTTGCCGCTCTCTGGCTTGAAGGGGTCGCCCGAGACCGGGTCGATGGTGGCGGTCGGCGCGAACGACTCCGAGTAGCTCAGGTACGGCGCCCAGCCGCTCGGATGCAGGTAGACCAGGCCGGCGCGGCTGGTGAACTTGTGGTCGCGGATGCGCTGGGTCGAGCCGTCGAGGCGGCTGAAGACCGTGCTGTCGGCCGTGTCGTAGCGACCGCCCACGGTCAGCGACCAGCGCTCGCCCCACTTGACCTGGTCCTGCAGGTACAGGCCGGTCTGCGTCAGCCGGGTGATGCCGTCGAAATACGGCGCGGGCAATTCGATCGGCCCGCCGTACACCGGCGCATGGATGTTCAGCGGCGACGCGCTGCCACCGCTGAAGGTGACCTGGTCGATCCGGGTGCGCTGGTAATCGAGCCCGACCAGCACCTTGTGCTGCGCATCGCCCGTGCGGAAGTCGGCCTGCGCCTGGTTGTCGAGCGCCACGGCGGCGATGTTCTCGCGGCTGCCGAACACGCTGCGCGCCATCTGCTGGAAGTTGACCGGATCGTTCGGCACCTCGGGGTTCAGCGCATTGAAGCCGCGCAACTGCGTTCCCGTGTAGTCGAGCTTCTGGTGCGCATAGCGTGCGTTCTGCCGCACCGTCCAGGTGTCGTCGATCCGGTGCTCGAACTGGTATCCGACCATTTCCTGGTCCTGGTCGAAACGGTCGAAGCCGGGTTCGCCGACGAACAGCCTCGAGGGAATGAAGCTGCCGATCGCCGTCGGATCGAGCGAGCCGACCTGTGGCCGCGCGCGCGTGTAGACACCGCTGCGCGTGCGCGTGAACTGGGACAGCAGCGTGAGCGTGGTGTCGCTCGACGGCTTCCAGGTCAGCGAGGGTGCGATGTAGCTGCGGTCGTCGGCCTCCCTGGCCGCCGGCAGTTGCGCATCGCGCAGCAGCCCGGTGATGCGATAGAGCAGCTTGCCGTCGGCATCCAGGGCGCCCGAGAAATCGCCCGCCACCTGCTTGCGGGCGTGGTCGCCCAGCTGCAGTTGCAGCTCGTGCACCGGCTCCGCCGTCGGGCGCTTGCTGACCACGTTCACCACCCCGCCGGGCCCGCTCATGCCATAGAGCACCGACGAGGGTCCGCGCAGCAGCTCGATGCGCTCGGCGCCGTAGTTCTCGGTGCGCCACACGCCCCAGGTGCTGTTGTTGCGCAGCGGCAGGCCGTCGAGGTAGAAGCCCGGCGAATAGGCATCGAAGCCGCGCAGCGAGATCCAGTCGTAGCGCGAGTCGGCGCCGTAGGTGGTGGTCGACACGCCCGGCGTGTAGCCCAGCGCGTCCTTGAGGTTGGCGGCGCCCATGGCCTCGATGCGGTCGGCCGTGATCACCGAGATCGACTGCGGCGTCTCGATGATCGGCGTGTCGGTCTTGGTGCCGGTGGCGCTGCGCCGGGCCACGTAGCCCTGCACGCGGCTGGTGGCGCTCTGCTCGCCCTCGGCCTGCACGGTGACCGCCGGCAACGACGCGTTGGAAGCGCCCGGCACCAGCGTGCGGATGACCACGGCGTTGCCCTCCACGCTGGCCGCAAGGCCGCTGCCGGCCAGCAGCTGGTCGAGCGCCTGGCGCGGTGCGAGCCGGCCCGAGACCGCCGGCGCGGTCTTGCCCGCCACCAGGCTCTGCTGCACCACGAGCTGCACGCCGGTCTGGCGCGCCCAGTCGTTGAGCGCCTGGGCCAGCGGCTGGGCCGCGATGCGGATCGGCACCGGGTCGGCCGGCAGCGCCTGGGCCGATGCGGTCAGGTGGGACAGCGCGAGCGCCAGGGCCAGGGCCAGCGGTGCCGGCTTCGATGTCAAGCAGTTCATCTACGTTTCCAGATTTCGAATACAAATGGTTCTCATCTGGGTTGACGCACGATGGGCGGGAAATACCGTAGCCCCGCCGAAAATTTTTTTGGGCCCGCGCTTGTCTCAGTGCGCGGCGACCAGCTCGGTGACCGCGCCCGCGTCTTTCAGCCGCACCGGCAAGGCGCTCGGCAGCGCGCGGCGCAGGGTGCGCGGATCGCGCGGATCGAAGGTGCCGGTCAGCCGCAGCGCCGCCACGGCCGGATCGTTCACCACCAGGCCGGTGCTGCCGTAGCGCTCGAGCTCGGCCAGCGCGCGCGCCAGCGGCGTGTCGACGAAGCTCAGCCGGTGCTCGCGCCAGGGCGCGATGCCCTCGGCCGGCACCGCCGCCACCGTGCCGAGCAGGCCCTGGGCATCGCTCTCGAGCTGCTGGCCGGCGACCAGGAAGACCGCCTCGCGCAGGCTCGCGGCCGAGGGCGCGGCCCAGGCACCGTCCCCGGTACGGTGGCGCCGCGCCACCCGCACCCGGCCCTCCTCCACCGACACCCGCGTGCCGTCCGCGCCGTCGATCCCCGGCGTGTGGCGCACGGCGAAACGGGTGCCGACCACGCGCACCTCGAGCGGCCCGGCCAGCACCGAGAACGGCCGCTGCGCATCGGACTGCACGGCGAACACCGCCTGTCCCTCGAGCAGCCGCACCTCGCGCCGGTCGCGGAACAGCTGCACCTCGATCCGGGTCGCGGTGTCGAGCCGCAGCCGCGTGCCGTCGGGCAGCGGCAGTTCGAGCTGCTGGCCGCGCCGGGTGGCGAAGGCCTGCACGAACACCGGCTGCGCCTGCAGTTCGCGCCAGCCCAGGTAGCCGGCGCCGACGGCCATGCCGGTGGCCGCCAGCGCCAGCGCCGGCTTCATGAAGCCGCGCCGCGTGGGCGCGGCCGCGCGGCCCGCGAAGCCTTCGCGCCAGCCGGCCACGGTCGCGGCCGGGATCGCGTCGACGGCCCGCCAGCGCGATTCCCAGGCACGCCAGGCCTCGCCGCGGCGCGGATCGGCCACCAGCCAAGCCTGGAACTCGCGCTCCTCGCCGGCGCTCCAGCCCTCGCGCTGGCGGCGCACGAACCAGTCGAGCACCTGCTCTCGCAGGCGCGATGCGTCTTCCGGTGGTGGCGTCGAAGTCATGTGGCGAGGGCGTCCCTGGGGATGGAGACGCACGAGCGGGCGCCAACCCTGTAGGACGCGGTCTCTCTTCGGTTCATCGTGGCTGCGTTCATTTCCCGTCGCGCTCCAGGCAGTCCCAGCAGGCGGCCATCGCGATGCGCAGCTGCATCTCGACCGTGCGCACCGAGATGCCCATGCGCTCGGCGACCTCGGCATACGAGAGCCCGTCGAACTTGTAGAGCACGAAGGCCTCGCGGCAGCGCGGCGGCAGGCCGTCGATGGCGGCGATCATCGCGGCCAGCCCCTGGCTCGAGGCCAGCGCCGCGTCGGGCTCGAAGCTCGCGGGGCCCATGCAGTCGTCGGGCTCGCCCAGGCCGTCCTCGGTCGCGGCGTCCGCCAGCCCGGCGCGCACGCTGCTGCGCCGGTGATGGTCGGTGACCAGGTTGCGCGCGACCCGGTAGAGCAGCGCGCGCGGATCGCGCACCACGCTGCCCGCGCGCTGCGCCTCGTAGACGCGCGCATAGCTCTCCTGGGCGAGGTCGGCCGCGGTGGCGCGGTCCGGCACCTTGCGGGACAGGAAGTTCAGCAGTTCGCGGTAATAGCGTTCGAACACGGGCGCGCCGGCACCGGCAAGGGTGGGTCGAAGTCCAGGAGGCAGGTTGGCTTCGACGCGGCGTGGCTGACCTGAGGCGGTTCAAGGGAAGGCGGGGAGCGCGGATTATCGCGGGCTTTCCGGACGGGATAACCCCGGGGCGCAATCAGAAACTTCCGATGGCCGCCACCGGGGCCGCCCGCCTCCAATAGGCGGCGTGCTGCGCGAGGCACGCGATCCACAACATCCAAGGAGGCCCCCATGTCGTCGAACCGGACCCGGCAATTCATCCGCCTGCTGCTGGCGCTGCCCCTTCTGATCGCATCGCTCGGCTTCGCGGGACCCGCGGCCGCCGGCCAATGGAAGGACGGCCTCTACATCGCCGGCTGGCCCTTCCTGCTGAACACCTACGCCTACAAGGTGTGGCTGCCCTCGGGCTACGACGCCAGCCTGCTCGCGGGCCGCAAGCTGCCCGTGATGCTGCTGCTGCACGGCTGCACCTCGGACCCCGAGAACATGGCCGAGGTCAGCCGCATGAACGAGCTGGCGGACCGCGAAGGCTTCATCGTCGTCTATCCGCGGCAGCCGATCCTGCGCAACCCGATGCGGTGCTGGAACTTCTACCAGCCCGAGAACCAGGCGCGCGACTCCGGCGAGCCGGGCGCGATCCAGGCGATCCTGCAGGAGGCGATGAACACCTATTCGCGTGTCGTGGACCGCAACCGCGTCTACGTCGCGGGCATCTCGGCCGGCGGCGCCATGACCGCGACCATGGCGGCCTGCTACCCCGAGGTGTTCGCCGCCGCGGCGGTCCATTCGGGCGGCATGTACAAGGCCGCCACCGATCCGCTGCACGGCCTCGAGACCCTGCTGACCGGCAGCAGCGCCGACCCCGACGTGCGCGGCCAGGATGCCTGGGAGTGCGGCGGCAGGCGCGCGCGCCTGATGCCCCTGCTGGTCTTCCACGGCACGGCGGATGCCGTCGTCAATCCGAAGAACGGCAAGCAGGTCGCGCAGCAGTTCGTGCAGCTCGACGACATCGCCGACGATGCCAGGGACAACGATTCCGTGCCGTTCCAGAGCCCGGCGGGCCAGGTGTCCTACGACGACGGCTTCAAGCGCAATCTGCCCAGCAGCACCGAATCGATCGCCGGCACGGCGGACAAGCATGCCTACCGCAAAGAAAGCTACCTGAGCGCCGACAAGACGAAGATACTGGTCCAGATGTACACCATCGACGGCATGAACCACGCCTGGAGCGGCGGCAAGCCCGGCATGCTGTTCAGCGATCCCCAGGGCCCCGACGCCTCGCGCATCACCTGGGACTTCTTCAAGGCCTACACGCTGGACGGCAATGTCGCGCCGCGTTGAGCCGCCACCGTTGGACTGAAGCAGGCCATGGCGCAGGACCCCTCACTGCCCGACATCCCGTTCCATGCGATCGTCGAGCAGTCGCTGGCCGGCATCTACGTGCTGCAGGACGAATGCTTCGCCTATGCCAACGCCACCTGGGCCGCGCTGGTCGGCTACACGCCGCAGGAGATGATCGGCGCCCACCTCGATCGCTTCGTCCCGCCCGACTTCCTGCCCGAGGTGCTCCGGCGCTACCACCTGCGGCTGGACAGCAATCCGCCCAGCCTGCGCTTCATCACGCGCGGGCTGCATCGCGACGGCCGCACCATCTACATCGAGGTGCACGGCACGCGCATGATGTTCGGCGGCCGCCCGGCCGTCATGGGCGTCGGTGTCGATGTCACCCAGCAGTTGCGCAACGAGCAGGAGCTGCGCACCTCGCAGCAACGCCTGCGCGACCTCGCCGCCCACACGGCACGCACGCTCGAGGAACAGCGCCAGAGCTTCGCGCGCGACATGCACGACGTGCTCGGCGGCATGCTCACCTCGATCAAGATGGACGCATCGCGCGTGCTCAAGCGCAGCGAGGGCGAGGAGACGCGCGCGCTGGTCCAGGGGATCCTGGGGCTGACGCAGCAGACCATCGACGCGGTGCGCAGCATGTCCGAGGCCCTGCGCCCGAGCGCGCTCGACCACCTCGACCTGTCGGTCGCCGTCCGGCGCGACCTGCAGGAGTTCTCGCGCCGCCATGGCATCGCGCACCGGGTCCAGGCGCAGGAGATCTCGGCGCGCCTGTCGCCCCGTCGCGCCCTCGCCGTCTACCGCATCTTCAGCGAGGCGCTGACCAACGTGGCGCGCCATTCGCAGGCCATGCTGCTCGAGGTCGCGCTGGAGCCCGCCGGCGACGAGCTCGTGCTCGCCATGCACGACGACGGCCAGGGCTTCGACCCCGCGACGGTGGCCGGCCCCGCGCTCGGCCTGCTCGGCATGAGCGAGCGCGCGCACGAGATCGACGGCACGCTGCGCATCGACGCAGCGCCCGGCCAGGGCACGCGGCTGGAGCTGCGCGCTCCCCTCCTCTAGCAAAGGGAGACAGCCCATGATCGACCTGCTGATCGTGGACGACCACGCCATCTTCCGCTCGGGCCTGCAGCGGCTGATGCTCGACGAAAGCGACATCCGCGTGGCCGGCCAGGCCAGCAACGTCGGCCAGGCGCTCGAACAGCTGCAGCAGGGCCGCTTCAGCCTGGTGCTGCTGGACATCAACCTCGAGGGCCGCAGCGGCCTCGACCTGCTGGCCTCGATCCGCATCAAGTGGCCGCGGCTGCCGGTGCTGGTGCTCTCGATGTATCCGGAGACGCAGTACGCGCTGGTGGCGATCCGCGAAGGCGCCAACGGCTATGTCGCCAAGGACGCCGAGCCCGCGGAGCTCATGGGCGCCATCCGCCAGGTGGCCGCCGGCGGGCAGTACGTGGGCCACCGCATCGCCTCCCAGTTGCACGAGCAGGCCGTCGGCCTCGACACGCGCCCGCCCCACCACCGGCTCACGATGCGCGAGCACCAGATCATGCTGATGCTGCTCAAGGGCATGTCGCTGACCCACATCGGCGAGGAGATGCTGATCAGCGTGAAGACCGTCAGCACCCACCGCGCGAACCTGCTCGAGAAGCTCGGCGTGGCGAGCACGGCCGAGCTCGTGCTGTACGCGGTGCGCAACGGCCTGATCCATTGAGCCCGAGTCCTGGCGCGCCCTTGGGCAAACACCTACCCCGGCTCGGAATAGTCTGATCGCCGCGCGAAGCCGCGCTGCCTAAGCTGGCGGCGGCACGCGGCTGGAGGACTCCGGTGGGTCTTCGACGCGTGCCGCATCGACAAGGAAAACAACGGATGACATCGAGACAAAGCCGGACCGTGGCGCCATGGATCGCCGCGGCCTTCGTGCTGCTGGCCGCGGGATGCGGCGGCGGCGGAAGCAGCAGCGCCTTCCTTCCCCTGCCGCCAGCGGGCGGCGGAACGACCGCCCCCGCGGCCGCAAGCCTCAAGGTGCTGTCGACGCGCGCCGACATGGTCAGCGGCGGATCGGCGCTCGTGGAGGTGGTGCTGCCGCCGTCCGCGAACCGGTCGAGCCTAAAGGTCAGCCTCGGCGGCACCGATGTCTCCGGTGCCTTCAAGCCCAACGGCCAGGGGCGCATCCTCGGCCTGGTGAGCGGCCTCGCGATCGGCACCAACAAGCTGACGGTGGCCGCCACCGACAGCTCCTTCGCTGCGGCGGCGCTGGTCGTCACCAACCATCCGGCGCAAGGCCCTGTGTTCTCGGGCGTCCAGTCCCTGCCCTACGTTTGCGCGACGCCCGCCGCCACGCCCGGCGACGCCACCACGCCCGCGACCAATGCCAGCGGCCTGGCCGGCAGCGCGACCGACGCGCAATGCGCGATCGCGACGCAACGGCGCCTGTTCTACCGGACCCTGACGCCCGTCTCGGTCGCGGCGGGCGACGGCGGCTGTTCCTTCGTGCTGCCCGACCCCTCGCCCTCGGCCCCCGGAACGCCCGCCTCCACGCCCGCGAACTCCTGCTTCCAGCCCTACGACGCGGCGAGCACGCCGCTCGCCAAGGTCGCGAAGACCCGGCCCGACGGCCTGGCCGAATCGGTGCCGTACATCGTCCAGATCGAGCGCGGAACGATCAACCGCGGCATCTACGACATCGCGGTGCTGATCGACCCGACGCGCGCCTGGAACCCCGCCGACCCGCAGCCCCAGTGGAGCGGCAAGGTCGTCTATTCCTTCGGCGCCAGCACCGGCCAGCCGCGCCTGCAGTTCCGCAGCTCGCAGAACTGGGCCGACGACGCGGCGCTGTCGCGCGGGATGATGGTGGTGGCCAACGGCCTGACCGACTCGGCCTACAACGCCAACCACGTGCAGCACACCGAGACGGTGATGATGATGAAGGAGCACATCGTCGATACCTATGGCGAGATCAAATACACCATGGGCAACGGCTGCTCGGGCGGCTCGATCATGCAGAACACCACCGCCTCGATCTACCCGGGCCTGCTCGACGGCATCCAGGTGCAGTGCGACTACAGCGACACCACGACCACGGCGACCGAGGTCGAGGACTGCGTGCTGCTGGTGAACTACTACGCCTCGCCCGCGTGGAAGGCACTCGTCGCCGGCATGTCCCCCGCGCAGGTCAACGCACGCAAGGCCGCGATCAACGGCCACCAGGACCAGCTCGGCTGCCATTCGTGGAACAACGCCTTCGGCCCCTTCTTCAAGCCCGGCAACTACGTGATCCAGGCCGTGATCGACGCCGACGGCAACATGGCGCCCTTCGGCGCGCCGAGGAACAACTGCGGCCTGCCCGCCGCGCTGGTCTACGACGCGAAGACCAATCCCGCCGGCGTGCGCTGCACCGACGTCGATGCCGCGATCCCCGTCTGGGGCACGGCGCCGGGCACGCGCCGCGCCAACCTCACGTACGACAACACCGGCATCCAGTACGGCCTGAAGGCGCTGCGCTCGGCCGCGATCACGCCCGAGGAGTTCGTCGTGCTCAACGAGAAGATCGGCGGGCTCGATGCCGACAACGAACGCTCGCCGGCCCGCTCGGTGGCCGACGCGGCCGCGCTGCCCATCGCCTACCGCTCGGGCAACGTGGGCAGCGGCCTGAACTTCTCGAAGCTGCCGATCATCGATGCGCGCGGCCGCGACGAGACCGGCATCCACCACACCTGGCGCAGCTTCTCGCAGCGCGACCGCATCGACGCGGACGCCGGCGGCCATGGCAACCAGGTCATCTGGCGCTTCGGCCCGGGGCTGGCGGCCTCGGCGTCGATGACGCTCGACTCCTTCCTCGGCATGGACGCCTGGCTCAGCGCACTGAACACCAGCGCGCCCAAGGCCTTCGTGAACGATGCGCGGACCCAGCAGCAGGTGGTCGCGGCCAGGCCGCGCTCGGTGTTCGACTTCTGCTACCTGTCGAGCGATGCGACGCAGACCACCAAGGTCACGGACCCTGCCGTTTGCGACGCCGATCCGGGCCTGGTGCTGCGTGCCTCGCCGCGCCAGGTCGCGGGCGGCGCGCGCACCGAGAACATCCTCAAGTGCCAGCTGAAGCCGATCGCCGCGGCCGACTATGCGCCCTCGACCCTGAGCGATGCGCAGCTCGGCCGGCTGCGTGCCGTCTTCCCCGACGGTGTCTGCGACTTCGCCAAGCCCGGCGTCGGCCAGCAGCAGCCCGCGGGCCTGCTCGACTACAGCGCGGTGACTGGCGGTGTCGTGCTGCCGGCCGCGCCGGTGTCCTCACCGCTGTAGCCGAACGCGCGAGGCTCAGGCCGCGAAGCCGTAGAGCGCGGCCGGGTTGTCGACCAGGATGCGCCGGCGCGTGTCCTCGCTCGCGGCCCACGAGAACAGCAGGTCGTACAGCGGCGCGCTCTCGGGGCGCGGATCGCGTCCCGGGTGCGGCCAGTTGCTGGCCCACAGGCAGCGCTCGGGAAAGGTCTCGGCCAGCGTGCGCGCGAGCAGGCTCACGTCGTCGTAGCCGGGCGCGCCGCTCTTCGAGGTCTCGTAGGGCGCCGAGAGCTTGATCCACACGCGGCCCGCGTCGATCACGCGCAGCAGCGACTGGAACGAGGGATGGCTGGGCGCCACCGGCTCGAGGAACTTGCCGTTGTGGTCGAGCACCAGCCGGCACGGCAGCTTCCTGAGCACCTCCTCGTGCTCGGGCATGGTGCGGCCGTCGAGCTGCAGGTTGATCATCCAGTCGGCATCGGCCATGCGCGCGGCCATGCCCGGCAGCGACTCCCAGCCCAGCACGCCGCCGATCATCATGTAGCGCACGCCGCGCATGCCGCCCGCATGCAGGCGCGCGATCTCGGCGTCGGGCGCATCGGGCGCCAAGAGCGCGATGCCGCGCGCCGCCTCGCCGAACTGCGCCAGCGCATCGAGGGTGCAGCGGTTGTCGAAGCCGTAGCCCGTGGGCTGCACCACCACCGCGCGCTCGATGCCCAGCGGCTGCTGCACCTGCTCGCGGTAGGCCGACACCGGCGAATGCGGCGGCACCCAGGCGACGTTCGGAATCAGCGGGAAGCGGTCTTCGTAGATGTGGACGTGGCAGTCGCAGGCGCCTGCATAGCGCGCGTTCCGGGTCGGTTCCATGGAGGCTCTCGGTGGATGGGGAAAGGGATCAGGCCGGCACGCCGAAGGCCTGGCGCCAGCGATGGGCCTCGGTGGCATTCACCGCGCCCTTCGGCACCCGGCCCTGGAAGATCTCGGCCAGCTGCGACACGGTTTCCATCGCCTGGTGCTCGACCGCGGGCGGCGTGAGGCCGCCGATGTGCGGCGTGGCGATCGCGCGCGGATGGCGCGCCACGGCGGGCGACGGCATCTGGTCGGGCGCGCGGCCCACGTCGAGCGCGCAGCCCGCGATCGTGCCGGCATCGAGTGCCGCGACCAGCGCATCCTCGTCGACCAGGTTGCCGCGCGCGGCATTGATGAAGAAGGCGCCCGGTTGCATCGCCGCGAAGGCCGCGGCGTTCATGAGGTTCTCGGTGTCTTCGGTGGCCGCCGCGAGGCAGACCACGAAGTCCGATTGCGCGAGCAGCTCGTCGAAGCCGGCCTGCGCGATGCCGGGCTGCGCCACCACCGCGAAGGGATCGTGCACCACCACGCGCATGCCGAGCGCCTGCGCGACGGTGCAGAGGTAGCGTGAGATTTGCCCGTAGCCGATCACGCCGAGCGTGGCGCCGCGCAGCTCGCGGCCCATGGCGGGCGGCACCGGCAGGCCCGCGTGGTAGAGCGCGGTCGAGGTGCTGATGCCGCGCGCGAGGTCGATCATCGCGCCCACGATCCATTCGGACACCGAGGCGATGAAGCCCGCGCTGGCCTGCGTCACGAGCACGCCGTGGCGGCTCGCGGCGGCGAGGTCGATGTTGCGGATGTCGATGGCGCAGCGCACGAAGGCCTGCAGCTTCGGCAGCGCGGCGAACAGCGCCTCGTCGCCCACGGTCTGGCGGTAGGAGACGATGGCGTCGCAGTCGCGCGCCAGCTCGGCGATCTCGTGCGACGAGAGATCGCGGTCCTCGGGATTGAAGCGCACCTGCGCGAAGGCGCGCAGCTCGTTGCTGGCGCGCTCGCCGAAGTAGTGGGCGAGCTTGCTCTGGGGATGGCTGACGAAAACCGTGGTCATGGACAAGGCAGGAAGAAAAGAAAAAGGCGGCCTCAGCCGCGCGGCGGCGCCACCGAGTCGCGCGCCACCAGCGTGGGCGCGAACAGGAACTCGCCCGCGGGCAGCGCGCCGTCGGCCAGGCGGCTCATCACGCGCTCGACCATCACCTGCGCCATCTCGGGCACCGGCACGCGCACCGAGGTCATCGCGGGGTACATCAGGGTGGAGAGGAACACGTTGTCGATGCCGACCACCGACACGTCGTCGGGCACCGCGAGCCCGGCATCGCGAAAGCCCGCCATCAGGCCGTAGGCCAGCAGGTCGTTGACGCCGACCACGCCGGTGGGCCGCTCGGGCAATTGCGCGAGCTGGCTGGCCTGGGTGCGGCCCAGCTCGCTCATCATCGAGTCGCCGTACTCGTCGACCGGCAGCCCTTCGACCACGCGCGCGCTGCTCTCGAGGCCGGCTGCGCGCGCGGCCGCGAGAAAGCCCTGGATCTTCTCGTTGCGGCTCATGGTGCGCCCCGATGGCGTGACGAAAGCCAGCCGCCGGTGGCCCCGTTCGATCAGGTGCGCGGTGGCGATGCGCGAGGACTCGAAGCTGTCGACCGTGACGTGGTCGATCACCGAGGCCTCGCCGGGCGTGGCGCGCCGGTCGTAGCTCACCACCACCAGGCCGCGCTCGGCCGCGGCCTCGACATGCTGCTCGTCGATCAGCGAGGAGATGATGATCACGCCGCGCACGCCGTGCGCCATCAGGTCCTCGAAGAAGCGCGCCTCGCGTTCCTTCTCGCGGTAGGTGTTGCCGATCATGATGCGAAAGCCGTAGCGCTCCTGCGCCAGCGCCTCGACCTCGCGCGCGATGAAGCCATACATCGGGTTGGCCATCGAGGGCACCAGCAGGCCGATCAGCGGCGTGTGGCCGGTCTTGAGCTGCCGCGCCGAGGTGTTGGGCCGGTACTTGAGTTCGCGGATGGCGTCCTGCACCCGCTCGAGGGTGGCGGCCGCCATGCGGTCCACGCGGCCATTCAACACGTTCGACACGGTGCTGGTCGAAACGCCCGCGCGCTGGGCGACATCGCTGATTCTGCTCACGGTTTTCGGGGTCCTTTCGGGTTCATCGCGGTCCTGCGGTCGTGCCTCGTCACAGCCCCATGCGCGTCGGCAGCCAGACCGAGAAGGCCGGCACCAGCACCAGCAGCACCAGGGTGACGAACAGCACCGCGAGGTATTTCATCATCGGCCGCGCCACGTCCTTCACCTGGGTGCCGGTGATGGCGCAGGTGGCGAACAGGCCCAGGCCCACCGGCGGCGCGAACAGGCCGAAGCCCATGGCGATGACCATCACGGTGCCGAAGTGCAGCGGATTGACGCCCAACTGCGCCGCGATCGGTGTCAGCAACGGCCCGAAGATGATGAGCGCGGGCGCGCCCTCGAGGATGGCGCCGAACACGATCATGATCAGCACCGAGAGCATCACGAACATGGTGCTGCCCCATGCGTGCGCGAACTCGATCATGAACGACGACAGGTACTGCGGGATCTGCTGGATTGTCAGCGCAAACGAGAGGCTGGAGGCGGCCGCCACGATGAACAGGATGCTGCCCGCCATCGAGGCCGAGCGCACGAACAGGCGCGCCACCGACGACCAGGTGAGCTCGCGGAAGGCCAGCCAGCCCACCACCAGCGCGTAGACCACGGCGAAGGACGAGACCTCGGTCGAGGTCGCGACGCCCGAGGTCACGCCCTTGCCGATCATCGCCACCATCACCAGCGCGACCAGCGCGCCGCCGAGCAGCCGGAACATGGGCGTGCGCACGTCGAAGGCCTGGTCGGGGTCGATGCGCGCGCCGACGTAGATGGTGACCGCGGCCAGCGAGAGCGCGAGCACCACGGCGGGCACGAGGCCGGCCATGAACAGCCCGGCGATCGAGATGTTGGCGACGAAGCCCATGATGATCATGTTGATGCACGGCGGGATGGTCTCGGCCATCACCGCGGTGCAGGCCAGCAGGCCGGCGGTCTCGTTCGGGTCCTGCTTCGTTTTGCGCACGGCCGGCATGATGATGCCGCCGACCGCGGCGATGTCGGCCAGCTTGGAGCCCGAAACGCCCGAGAAGAAGGCGGTGGCCGTGATGGTGATCAGGCCCAGGCCGCCGCGCAGGCGGCCGAACATGCGCAGCAGCAGCTCGATCAGCCGCGAGGACATGCCGTTGGATTCCATCAGCAGGCCGGCCAGCACGAAGAAGGGAATGGCGAGCAGCACGTAGTGGTCGGTGCCGGCCATCACCTGCTGCGAATAGACCAGCATCGGCAGCGAGGGATCGGCCATGAAGAACACCAGCGACGAGAGCGCGAGCACGAAGGCGATCGGCACGCCGAGCATCAGGCCGCCGAGGAAGCCGGCGGTCAGCAGCATCCAGGGCGCGATGGCGTGGCCGGGCACGAAGGCGTTCCAGCCCACGACGGCGGCGGTGAGCGCGATGCCGACGGCCAGGGTGCTCCACACGCGCCGTGCCGGTCCGTTGACGGCATTGGCGAGGCCGAAGAGCGTCATGAACAGGCTGCCGATGACCACCGGGTAGACGTAGATCCACTGCGGCAGGCCGATCGGGGTGGTCATGTTGTAGGCGTCGAGCAGCAGCTCCCACGAGGAGACGAGCAGGCTGGCCGAGACGCCGACCACGATCCAGTTGCCGAACTGGATCAGCGCGGGCTGCCAGCGCGCGGGCAGCAGGCCGCGAAACAGGTCGACGCCCACGTGCTGGCTGCGCGCGAGCACGGTGGCGGCACCGAAGAAGACCTGGATCACCATCAGCGCGCGCGCGACCTCCTCGGCCCAGTCGAAGGGGTCGTGCAGGAAGTAGCGGAACACGACCGAGACGAAGACGATGAGAACATCGATCGCGAGCACGACGCCCGCCACGTTCTCCATGGCGCGCGTGAGCCAGGCGAGGCCGCGGCCCGCGGGGTGGGCGGTGCTGAAGCCCAGGGCGCGCGGATTGTGGCCATGGCCCGCGGCCGGCAGCGGCGACACGGGCGGCAAAACGGGCGTGACCGGAGCCATCGGAGGCAGGACGCTGGACATGCCGGTCAGGCGCGGGCGGCGTTGATGGCGGCGAACAGCGGCCCGGTCTCGGGATACTGTTTGGCGAAGGCCGACCAGAGCCTGGCCTCCATCTCCTTGCGCACCTGGTCGCGCTCGTTCTTCGCCATCGGCGTGAAGCTCAGGCCCAGCTTCTTCAGTTCCTCGATGGCGCCCTGCCCTTTCTCGGCGCCGATCTGGCGTTGCTGCGCGGTCGACTCGGCCGCGGCCTTGAGGAAGGCCGGGCGCAGGTCGGCCGGAATGCGGTCCATGGCGCGGCGCCCGGCGATGCAGACCATGGGGCTGAACAGGTGCTCGGTCATCCAGCAGTGCTTGACGACCTCGTTGAGCTTGCTCGCGAGCACGGTGGCGGCATCGTGCTCGAAGCCGTCGACGACGCCGGTCTGCGCGGCCATGTAGAGCTCGCCGAAGGAGATGGGCGTGGGGATGGCGCCCATGATCTTGAAGGTCTCGATGAAGGCGGGCGTGGGCAGCACGCGCAGCTTGACGTTCTTCACCTCGGCCAGCGACTTCACGGGCTGCTTGGTGTAGACGTTGCGCGCGCCGTAGTGCTGGCCCCAGGTGATGACCTGGCAGCCGGTGCTCTTCACGAGCATGTCGTTGAGCTTGGCACCGACGCCGCCGTCGAGGGCCTTGGCGACATGCTCGTAGCTGTCGAACAGGTAGCCGAGGTCGAGCATGCCGAACTGCGGCGTGACGGTGGCCCAGATCGAGGAGCCGGTGAGCATCATGTCGATGGAGCCGACCTTGACCTGCTGCACGACGTCGCTTTCCTTGCCGAGCTGGTTGTTGGGAAAGTAGTCGATGCGGATGCGCTCGCCGACGGCCTCCTTGAGGTTGACCTGCATGAGCTGGTTCCACGCGAAGTGCGAGGAGTTGAGGTCGGCGACGTGCGAGGACGACAGGCGCAGCGCGACGGTCTTGTCCTGCGCGGCGACGAAGGGCGTGAATCCCGTGCCGGCGGCCGCCATCGCTAGCGGCAGGGCCGACGATGACTGGACGAAGCGGCGGCGTGAAATCGAGGTCATGGCTTGTCTCCTGTGGGTCGGAACGCCCGTTTGGTGCCGTTTGGTGGAACGATTTACTGTATCGATACACAAGACGGGCGGCAATGTGGTTTCGGTAGGTGTTTTCCTTCGTAAACGGCGGTTTTTTGCGGCGCTGTGGACGCGTGCACAGGACAGCGGGTACTTCCCTCCGCGAATGTCCCCCGGCCTTCGGCCTCCTCCTTGATTTCGCTGCGGGAAGCACCCATTGCCCTGTGCACGGAGGCGCAGCAGTTGTGCGGGCCGGTTCACCCGCCCTGCCCCAGGCTCACGTCGACGGGGTACTCCCCGCAGCGAAATCAAGGAGGAGCCGATGGCGGGGGACATTCGCGGAGGGGAGTACCCCGTCGGCGTGAGCCCGCCCCCGACCTACGACAACACGGCCCCCACGCCATTGCCACAGAACACACGACCCGCTAGGGTTGTCCGCATGACCCCAGAGACCTCCCCCGACGCCGCGAGAAGCTATGCCATCCAGATGCACGGCGACCAGAAGTACGGCGTGCACCCCTACGTCCATCACCTCGATGCAGTGGTCGCGCTGCTGCGGCCCTATGGGGAACAGGCACAGGTCGTGGGTTTCCTGCACGACGTGGTGGAAGACACCGACGCCACCGTGGCCGACATCGCCGAACGCTTCGGCACCCTGGTGGCGGGTTGCGTGGCGCTGCTGAGCGACGCGCCCGGTGCCAACCGCAAGGAGCGCAAGGCCCGTACCTATGCCGCCATGTCGCATGTGAAGGGAGAGCAGGAACTCGCGCTGACCGTGAAGGCCGCCGACCGCCTGGCCAACGTGCGCGCCTGCGTGGCCGATGGCCATCGCGACCTCTGGGAGACCTACCGCGGCGAGCACGCCACCTTCAAGGCCGCCGCCTACCGGGCCGGCCAGTGCGATCCGCTCTGGACCGAACTCGACGCCCTGCTCTCGGCCTGGCCGTCGAATCCGCCGCCGCGCTGAGCGATCCCGCGCCCGATGCGCGCCTCAGCGGCCGCAGGCCGGGTGCTTGCGGCCTTCGGTGTCGTTGGGCAAGCCCATGAAGTCCAGGATGTGAGGTGCCGTGCCATCCACCTGCAGCAACGGCGCCGCGCTCAGGTTGCCCTGGCAATAGGCGGTCTTGAGCGGGTTGAGGTAGTTGTTGTTGAGGATCAGCAGCGTGTCTCGCTCCGAGGCCGCCTGTCCGCCATGGCCGCTGCCCACGCCGCCATGGTCCGAGGTCACCACGACGAGCCACTCCTCGTTCGCATAGTTCGGCCGCGCCGTCAGCGCCGCCAGCACCTGCGCGATCTGCTGGTCCTCGGCCGCGATCTTGCCCCGATAGAAGGCATTGAGCGGGTCGTAGCTCGGTGCATGCACGTCCACGTTGTGCAGGTAGTAGAAGATCGCCGTCGGCGCATGCTTCCAGCTCAGCCAGCCCTTGACCGTGTCCGTGGCCTGCTGCGAATTCTTGGCCGCGTTGGCGACCACGAAGTCGGCCTTCGCGGGCCGCAGGTTGTGCGTGATGTTGAACCAGTCGCCCACCACTGCCGTCGTGGCCGTCGGCCAGGCCTCCTTGATCCGGTCGAACACGTGCGTCTTGCGCAGCGGCAGGCTGGTGTCGTTGGACGTCACGCCGTGCTTGTCGGCCCAGAACCCCGTGAACACCGACGACCAGCCGGGACCGCTCACCGTCGCCTGCTTCGTGCCGCCGGCCAGCACGTTGCCGTGGAAGGCCCCGCCCGCGATCAATGCCGACATCGCGGGCGTCGCCACGCAGCCCGCGCACTGCACCGCATCGCCGCGCAGGCCGTCGATACCGATCAGCAGCACATGCCTGTTGCCCGGCACGGGGTTGGGAATACCTTCGCCCGCGATCAGCGAATAGTGGTCGTAGGGATGGCCGGGATAGTCCGTCTTCAGTCCGCCCACGTCGCTCGCGCGCTTGTCGCTGAGGTCGCAGCGCTGCTGGGCCTTGTAGTAGTCGAAGGAACGGCACCAGGTCGACCGGCTCGCGTCGGTGCACGCATTGGCGCAGTCGCCGGGCGTCACCGACTGCAGGCTCTCGGTGTTGTGGCCGCTGATCGCCGCATCGGGCGTTCGCACGAAAGGCTTCAGCGGGTCGGGCTTGAGGCTGTAGTGGTCATAGGGATGGCCGGGGTAGTCGGTCTTCAGGCCGCCCACGTCCTCGGCGCGCTTGTCGCTGAGATCGCAGCTCTGGTTGGCCCGGTGGTGGTCGAAGGACACGCACCAGGCCGCGCGCGGCGCCCCGAGGCAGGCCGCGGCGCACATCTCGGGCCTGGACTGCGCCAGGTTCTCGACGTTGTGGCCCGCGATGGCCGCATTGGGCGTTGGCGCGAACGCGTCCAACGAGGCCGCGGCGGCGGGGCCGGCGAGCGCCGCGGCCGTCAGGAACAGGCCAGCCAGGCGTGCCCGGATCGATGACTTCATGATGTCTCCTCATCACAGGGGTCGTGGGGATGATTCCCTCGCTGCCTCGCCGTGTCTGCCGTGGCGAATGCAACTTCGGGCGGAGTAAATCACTGGCGCTTGCCATCGATCCAATTCAAAAATCTTCGGTGTCGCATAGAGCAGGCCTATGCATCGTCCTGTCATCGAAAGGTGTCATGGCACCGCGTTCAGGGGCGGTTGCCGGCCTTGCCGCCGATCATGCGCCACGCACTGACGGCGCTGAGCAGCGCCAGCCCGGCGCTCAGCAGCATCACCCAGCGAAATCCCGCCACGAAGGCTTCGGCCACCGCGCGCCGCAAGGTCTCGGCCGTGGCGGCGTCCACGCCCGGCGGCATGGCGGCGCCGGCGAGACTGGCGCGCTCGCCTTCGAAGAAGGCCGTCACCTGCGCCGAGGCGCCCGCGGCCTGCAGCCGCTCGGCCAGCGCGGCGTCGAAGGCCCAGGCCATGACCGCGCCGAACACCGCGATGGCCAGCACCGCGGCCGCGCGCGAGACCGCGTTGTTCACGCCCGAGGCCACACCCGCGAGGTCGGGGCCGACGGCATTCATCACCGTGGTGGTGAGCGGCGCCACGGTCACCGCCATGCCCAGGCTCAGCACCACCACGGCCGGCAGGAAGCCGCTCCAGTAGCTCGCGCCGACGCCGGGCAGCGCGAACAGCCCGAAGCCCACGGCCGCGATCGCGGGCCCGATCACCAGCGGCAGCCGCGGTCCGAAACGGTCGACCAGCTGGCCGGCCCAGGCCGAGAGCGCGAACATGACGAGGATGAAGGGCAAGAGCGCCGCGCCGGCCGCCGTGGCCGACCAGCCCTGCACCTGGATCAGGTTGAGCGGGAAGAAATAGAGGCCGCCGCCGAGCGCCGCGTAGAGCAGCAGGGTGAGCAGGTTGGCGCCGCTGAAGTTGCCGCTGCGAAACAGCGAGAGCGGCAGCATCGGTGCGCGCACGCGGCGCTCGATGGCGACGAAGCCGACGCTGCCCGCGATGCCGATCGCCAGCGCCGCGCGCACGGCCGCCGAGGCCCAGCCCTGCGTGGGCGCCTCGATGAACGCATAGACGATGCCGCCGAGCCCGGCCGTGGCCAGCAGCGCGCCCCAGGGATCGAGGCCGCCGCGGGCCGAGGCGCCGCGGCTCTCGGGCACGTGGCGCCAGCAGATCCACAGCACCAGCAGCGCCATCGGCACGTTGATCAGGAAGGCCCAGGTCCACGAGAAATGATCGACCAGGAAGCCGCCGAGCACCGGCCCCACGGCCCCCGTGATGCCGCTGAAGCCCGACCAGGTGCCGATGGCCTTGCCGCGCGCCTTCTCGGGAAAGGCCGCGCTGATCAGCGCCAGGCTGCCCGGCACCAGCATCGCGCCGCCGAGGCCCTGCACCGCGCGCGCGGCGATCAGCTGCTGCACGCTGGCCGCGAGCGCGCAGGCCACCGACGAGAACGCGAAGATCGCGACGCCGATCGCGAACACGCGGCGGCGCCCGAAATGGTCGCCGAGCGCGCCGCCCACCAGCAGCAGCGCGGCCAGCAGCAAGGCATAGGACTCGACCACCCACTGCGCCTGGAAGGCGGTGGCGCGCAGGTCGGCCTGGATCGCGGGCAGCGCGACGTTGACGACCGTGCCGTCGATGAAGGCCATGCTCGAGCCGACGATGGCCGCGGCCAGCACCCAGGGCCTGGAGGCCTCGGGGCAACCGGTGTCGTCGCCGGGCGTCTTGCCGATCTGTGCCATCGCTGGTCTCCGCTCCAGAGCATCGATTCGCCACCCCGCCCTGCCCCGCCCCGCTGCTGGCGCGGGACGGCCGCCATCAAGGCGCGCAGGCGGTCGCCGACGGATTCGCGCGCGCGGCAGCCACGCTGCGCGCCATCGCCGCGGCTGCGGCCGCGGTCACGCGCTGGGCGCCCTGCGCCACCGCGTCCATGCCGGTGCCCACGGGTTCGCCGGCCTCGAAGCTGCACACCAGGGTGCGCGGCTCGTCGGCGCGCCGCAGGGTCCAGCTGAAGGCCGCTTCCACGCGCCCGCCGTCGACCGCGTCGAACTGCTTGAGCTGGGCCGCGATGCGCCACACCGGCTGCACATTGGGGCGGCCGCCCTTGCTGACGTCGAGCGCGCCCAGGCGCGTGGCGATGCCGCTGGCCAGCGCGTCGCGCAGCTCGTTCTCGAACGACGAAGCCCAGCGGTGCTGCTCGAGCACCTCGACCTGCACGCTGCCGCCGGGCTTGCGCACCACCATCTGCGGCCGGGCCAGCCGCTCGGGCACGGCCACGGGCGCGAGCTCGATGGCCAGCGGCACGGTACCGCTGGCGGCGGGCGCGGCGATCTGGTCCGCGGGCACGCTGCTGGCAAGGGTGTAGTAGCTGTCGGGCTTGCTCGCGCAGCCCGCGGCGAGCGCGGCCAGCACGGCGATGCCGGCGAGAAGGGTTCGGCTGTGCGTCTTCGTCATTTCTTGTCGTCCGGTTTGCCGCGCAGCAGCGATTCGGGATGGCGCTCGAGGTAGTCGGTCAGCACGCGCACCGAGCCGGCGGCGCGCGTGAGTTCCTGCAGCATCTGGCGCGTGTCCTGCTGCAGCGGCGAGTCGTCGGCCAGCGTGCGCTCGGCCGAGTTCACGGTCTTGCGCACGTCCTTCATGGCCGCGGCCAGTTCGGGCGTCACGTCGTTGTTGATGCGGCTCACCGTCTGCTCGGTGGCGGTCAGCGTCTTGTTGAGCGTGGCCAGCGTGGTGCGCAGGTCCTGCGCGATCTGCTCGTAGGGCACCTTGTTGAGCTTGCTCGCGATCTCCTGCACCTGCGACTGGATCTCGTCGAGGCTGTTGGCCATGGTCGGCAGCTCGATCGGGCTCTTGCTCAGGTCGATCTTGGCGGGCGGCGCCTTCGGGAAGAAGTCGAGCGCGACGTAGACCGAGCCCGTGATCAGGTTGCCGTTGCGCAGCTGCGCGCGCAGGCCCTTCTCGGTGAGGAAGCGCAGCCGCTCCTGCTGCGAGAAGCGCGGCTCGTTCTCGCTCGCGCGATCGGTGCTGCGGCGGCGCAGCCGGTCGGGATAGATCTGCACCAGCACCGGCATGCGGAACTCGCGCTCGGCGCGGTCGAACTCCACGCCGATCGACTTGACCTCGCCGATCACCACGCCGCGGAAGTCGACCGGCGCGCCCGGCACCAGGCCGCGCAGCGACTGGTTGAAATACATCAGCAGCGTCTGCGAGGGACCGTCGGGCTCCTTCATCGCCGTGGTCTCGTCGGCCGCCAGCATGAAGGCCGTGTTCTCCTTCGCGAGCGGGCCCATGGCGTCGTCGGGCGCCTGGAACGCGATGCCGCCGAGCAGGATGGTCGCGAGCGACTGGGTGCGCAGTGTGAAGCCGCTGGCGCTGAGTTGCGCATCGATGCCGCTGGCCTGCCAGAAGCGCGTGTTGACGCCCACGAACTTGTCGTAGGGCGCGTTGACGAACACGCGCAGCGTCACGCCGCGGCCGTCGCCGTCGAGCTCGTAGGCCGCGACCTGTCCCACCTTGATGCGACGGAAGTAGACGGGCGAGCCGACGTCGAGCGAGCCGATGTCGGCCGCGCGCAGCAGGAACTGCTGGCCCGAGTCGTCGCGCGTGACGATGGGCGGCGCCTCCAGGCCCTTGAACTCGCCCGAGGTCTCCTTCGACACGCCGGCGTCGGCGCCGATGTAGGCGCCCGACAGCAGCGTGTTCAGGCCCGAGATGCCCGAGGTGTCGAGCCGCGGCCGCACCACCCAGAAGCGCGAGTCCTCGGAGGTGAAGCCCTCGGCCTCCTTGTTGAGCTGCACCAGCACGCGCACGTGCGAGCGGTCGCGCGCCAGGCGCAGGCTCTGCACCAGGCCGATCTGCACGTCCTTGTACTTGACGGCGGTCTTGCCGGCCTCCAGGCCCTCGGCGGTCTTGAAGGTCAGCACGATCTCGGGGCCGCGCTCCATCAGGATGCGCGCCACCAGCATCACGCCGACCAGCGCGGCCACGATCGGGATCAGCCAGATCAGCGAGGGCAGCCACTCGCGGCGGCGCTTGACCTGCGGCCTCGGCAATGGCGGCGCGGACGGCGCCGGTCGGTCTTGCGGTCGTTCTTCTTCACTCATGCTGCTTGTTCTTCCCTGTTCTCGAAATTCTCTTGCACGGCCTGTGCCTGCCGGCTGTCCCAGGTGAGCTTCGGATCGAAGCTCAGCGAGGCCAGCATGGTCAGCACCACCACCGAGCCGAAGGCCGCGATGCCCACGCCCGCGGTGATCACCGCGAAGCCCTGGATCTGCACCAGGCCGGTCAGGAGCGACACCACGAACACGTCGAGCATCGACCAGCGGCCGATGATCTCGATGATGTGATAGAGCTTGGCCCGCTCGTGCTGCCGCCAGCTGCTGCCGCGCTGGGCCATCACCACGAGCAGGAACAGCACCGCCAGCTTGAACAGCGGCACCAGGAAGCTCGCGATGAAGACGATGGCCGCGAGCCCGTAGGCGCCCGAGACCCAGAAATAGATCACCCCGCTGAGGATGGTGTCGTACTGCGCCCCGAACAGCGTGCGCGTGATCATCACCGGCAGCAGGTTGGCCGGGATGTACATGATGCAGGCCGCGATCAGGAAGGCCCAGGTGCGCGTGAGGCTCTGCGGCTTGCGCGTGTGCAGGTGCGTGCCGCAGCGCCCGCAGGCGTCGCCCTCCTGCGCGTCCTGCCAGACGGCCGCGCAGTGCGGGCAGGCCAGCAGGCCCAGCGAGGCGGCGGTGACGACCGGCGGGTCGGCGGCGGGTTCCGGTTCGGGCGCGGGCGGCCTGCGCAAGGCGGGGAACTTCATGCGGAAGCCCCCTGCTCGTCCTCGTCGCCGGCGGCGCGGAAGGTCATCTCCCAGAACGCGCCCGGGTTGAACGACAGCACCGCCGTCAGCGTGACCGTGAGCGCCATGAAGGCCCACAGCGCCGGCCCCGCGACCACCGTCGCCATGCTCGAGAGCTTGACCACGGCCACCAGCACGCCGAGCAGGAAGACCTCGATCATTCCCCAGGGCCGCAGCGACTGCATCAGCCGCACCAGGATCGCGAAGCCCAGCGGCCGGTGCTCGCGCCGCAGCGGGATCAGCAGGTAGACCAGGATGCACAGCTGCAGCAGCGGGAACAGGATGGTGGTGGCCAGCACCAGCAGCGCCACCACCGACATGCCCTCGGCCCCGAGCACCACCACCGCGCCGGCCAGCGTGGTCTGGCTGCGCAGGCCCTGCAGCTCGATCTCGACGATCGGGAACAGGTTGGCGATCGCGAACATGATGAGGCTGGTCACGGTCAGCGGCAGGATGCGGCTTTCCTGCGCGCCCGGGTGGCGGCCGATCTCGGTGCCGCAGCGCGCGCAATGGGCCACCTCGCGCGGCTGCAGTTCGGCGCGGGCATAGACCGCGTCGCAGCCCGGGCATACCACCGTGTCAGGTACTTCCTTCATGGGGCCGTACCCTAACCTATTCAGCCCGCGTGTCCCGTCGTCCTGAGCCGCAAGCTGCTGAAGATTGCGGCGACACCGGCACAACAGCCGGCCAGCACCAGCGCCACCACCGGCCCGTGGCCGCCGTGCGGACTCCAGAGGCTGAAGACGCCGGCCAGCACCACCGCGCCCAGGGTCTGGCCCGTGAGCCGCGCGGTGCCGAGCATGCCGCTGGCCGCACCGCTTCGGTGCGCGGGCGGCGAGGTCACGATGGTGTGGTTGTTCGGCGACTGGAACAGCCCGAAGCCCAGGCCGCACAGCGCCATGCGCCAGGCGATGTCGGCATTGACCGGGTGCGCCGGCAGCAGCGCCAGCGAGAACAGGCCGGCGGCCATCAGCCCCAGGCCGATGCCGCCGAGCAGCCCGTCGGGATAGCGGCCGATCAGCCGGCCGGCCAGCGGCGCCATCGCCACGATCGCCAGCGGCCAGGCCGTGATCAGCAGGCCGGCCTCGAAATGGCTGCGGCCGTAGACCTCGAGCAGCAGGAACGGCAGCGCGATGTAGGCCAGCATCTGGGCGCAGAAGGCCGCCACCGAGGTGCCCATGGAGAGCGCGAACACCGGGATGCGCAGCAGGTCGATCGGGAACAGCGGCACCGCGAGCTTGCGCTGCCGGCGCAGGTAGACGAAGCCCACTGCCACGCCGGCCAGCAGCGTGAGCCAGGCGCTCAGCGGCGGGCCGCCCGCCGCCACCCCGCCCTCGCGCACGCCCAGGCGGTCGACGCCGAGGAACACCAGCGAGAACATCAGCACGTTGAGCGTCACGTCGACCGGCGAGAAGCGCAGGCCCGCGGCCGGCGCCACGCGGTTGAACGGCAGCGCCTTCATGCCGAGCGCGAAGGTGACGATGCCCAGCGGCACGTTGATGGCGAACAGCCACGGCCACGAGGCCACCGACAGGATGGCCGCCGCCACCGAGGGCCCGGCCACCGACGAGGTGGCGACCACCAGCGAGTTGATCGCCATGCCCTTGCCGAGCTGCGAGGACGGATAGGTCAGCCGCACCAGCGCCGCGTTCACGCTCATGATGCCGGCCGCGCCCAGGCCCTGGAAGGCGCGCGCGGCGATCAGCGTGGTCAGCGAGTTGGCGAAGGTGGCGGCCGCCGAGGACAGCGTGAACACCGCCATGCCCACCAGGTAGACGCGCCGGTAGCCCACCAGGTCGCCCAGCGAGGCCAGCGGCAGCAGCATCACGAGGATGGCGATCTGGTAGGCGTTGACCACCCAGATCGACTGCGAGGCGCTGGCGTTGAGCTCGCGCGCGATGCCCGGCAGCGCGAGGTTGACGATGGTGCCGTCGAGCACCGAGACGATCAGCCCGAGGATGATCACCAGCATCGACCAGCGCCGCGCGGGCTGGTCGAGGCCATCGCTGACGCGCGCACCGCCCTCGGTGCCCAGGCTGGCCGCCACGCTGCTCATCAGGCCTCCTGCACCCGGCGCGCCGGTTGCGTGCCGCGCCCGCCGCCCAGCGTGAGCCAGGTCAGCACGCCAGCGATCAGCGCGCCCGCGGCCATGCCGGTCACCATCGGCAGCGGGCCGCCGTCGGTGAAGGCGCCCACCACCGCCATCGCCACCGCGCCGGTCAGCATCTGCAGCGTGCCCAAGAGCGCCGAGGCGGTGCCGGCGATGGCGCCGTGCATCTCGAGCGCCAGCACGCCGGTGGTCGGGATCACGAAGCCCATGAAGCCCGAGGCGATGAAGTACAGCACGATCATCACCCACAGGCTGTCGCCGCCCATGGCGTAGTAGGCGAACATGGCGACCATCGCCACGCCGCAGCCGGCCACGCCGAACTTCACCAGCCGCGCCAGGCCGAAGCGCTCGCCGAGCGCGCCGTTGAACTGCGAGGCGCCGAAGAAGGCGGCCGCGTTCACGCCGAAGGCCACGCTGTAGAGCGCGGGCGACAGGCCGTAGTGGTCGATCATCACGAACGAGGAGTTCGCGAGGTAGGTGAAGAAGCCCGCCATCGCGAAGCTGCCGATGAACACCAGGCCCAGGTAGTGGCGGTCGCGCAGCAGCAGCCAGTAGGCCGACAGTGCGCTGCCGATGCTGCTCTCGACGCGCTCCGAGGCCGGCCGGGTCTCGGCCAGCAAGGTGGCCATCATCGCGAGGCCGGCGACGGCCGCGACGGTCACGGCCCAGAACACGCCGCGCCAGCCGGTGACCGCGATCACGCCGCTGCCCACTAGCGGCGCGAGGATCGGCGAGATGCTGAACACCAGCATCAAGAGCGACATCAGCCGCGCGGCATCGGTGCCGGTGTGCAGGTCGCGCACCACCGCGCGCGGGATCGCCATGCCGGCCGCGGCGCCCAGGCCCTGGATGAAGCGCAGCGCGATCAGGGTCTGGATGTCGGTCGCCAGCGCGCAGCCCACGCTGGCGATCGCGAACACCGCGAGGCCCGCGTACAGCGGCGGCTTGCGGCCCACCATGTCGGAGACCGGCCCGTACAGCAGCTGGCCCGCGCCCAGCGAGATGAAGAAGGCCGTGAGGCTCATCTGCACCGCGCCGATGTCGGCGCGCAGGCTCTGGCCGATCGCCGGCAGGGCCGGCAGGTACATGTCGATGGCGAAGGGACCGATGGCGGAGAGCAGGCCCAGCAGCAGGGCCATGCGGAAGAAGGGAGAGGAACGCATTGGAGCGATTGTCGCCAATGCGCCGCCCGCGCGCCGGCGGCGCGCCCAGTGTCCCCTCGCCTCGCCCCCCGCTAATCTTGCGGAAAGAAACGGTTGGCCGGCCGCGGCAGGCCGAGGTTCTCGCGCAGGGTACGACCTTCGTATTCCTGCCTGAAGATGCCACGGCGCTGCAGTTCGGGCACCACGCGGTCGACGAAGGCATCGAGCCCGCCGGGCAGCCACGGGAACATCACGTTGAAGCCGTCGGAGCCCTCGCTCTCGAGCCATTCCTGCATCTCGTCGGCGATGGTCCGGGCGGTGCCGACGAAGGCCAGGCCGCCATAGCCGCCCAGGCGCTGCGCGAGCTGGCGCACCGTGAGGTTCTCGCGCCGGGCCAGCTCGATCACGCGCTCGCGCCCGCTCTGGCTCGCGTTGGTGGGCGGCACCTCGGGCAGCGGGCCGTCGGGGTCGAAGCTGGAGGCATCGTGGCCCAGCGCGATCGACAGCGAGGCGATCGCGCTGTCGTAGTGCACCAGGCTGTCGAGCTTGGCGCGGATCGCCTTCGCCTCGTCGACCGTGTCGGCCACGATGGTGAAGGCACCCGGCAGGATCTTGAGGTGCTCGGGGTCGCGCCCGAGCTTGCGCATGCGCGACTTGATGTCCGCATAGAAGGCACGCGCGTTCGCCAGCGTGCCCGGCGCCGCGAAGATCAGCTCGGCCGTCTCGGCCGCGAGCTGGCGCCCGGCCTCCGAGGCGCCGGCCTGCACGATCACCGGCCAGCCCTGCACCGGCCGCGCGATGTGCAGCGGCCCGCGCACCGACAGGTGCTCGCCCTTGTGGCCCAGCACATGCAGCTTGGCCGGATCGAAGAAGCGGCCGCTGTCGACGTCGCGCACGAAGGCATCGTCGGCCCAGCTGTCCCACAGGCCGGTCACCACGTCGTGGAACTCGCGCGCGCGGTCGTAGCGCGCGTCGTGCTCCATGTGGTCCTCGCGGCCGAAGTTCAGCGCCGCGTCGGGATTGGACGTGGTCACGATGTTCCAGCCCGCGCGGCCGCCGCTCAGGTGGTCGAGCGAGGCGAAGCGGCGCGCGATGTGGAACGGCTCGTCGAAGGTGGTCGAGGCGGTGGCGATCAGCCCGAGGTGCCGCGTGTGCTGCGCCAGCGCCGACAGCAGGGTGAAGGGCTCGAACGAGGTGGCCGTGTGGCTGCGCTGCAAGGCCTCGATCGGCATGTTGAGCAGCGCGAGGTGGTCGGCCATGAAGAAGGCGTCGAAGCGGCCGCGCTCCAGCGTCTGCGCGAGCTGCTTGAGCCGCTCGAAGTTGAAGTTGGCGTCGGGCCAGGCGCCCGGGTAGCGCCAGGCGCCGGTATGGATGCTGACCGGGCGCATGAAGGCGCCCAGGCGCAGTTGCTTGCGCGTGCTCACGGCCGGTCCCGGAACATCAGAAGGGCTCCTTGAAAGGCCGCAGGTCGAGTTCCTGCGTCCAGGCGCTGCGATGCTGAGCATGCAGCTGCCAGTAGCTCTCGGCGATGGCATCGAGCTGCAGCAGTCCGTCCTCGCCGGCCTGCGCGGCGCGCTGCGGCGAGCCGCTGCGCAGACGCTCCCCGTCGATGCCGCCGTCGATCACGACATGGGCGACGTGGATGCCCTGCGGGCCGAACTCGCGCGCCAGGCTCTGGCTCAGCGAGCGCAGGCCGGCCTTGGCGGCCGCGAAGGCGGCGAACGGCGGCTTGCCGCGCAGCGCGGCGGTGGCGCCCGTGAACAGCAGGCTGCCGCGCCCCGCGGGCATGGCGCCTTCGAAGGGATTGGCCAGCAGGCCGCGCAACGCCTCGCGCGCGAACACGAAGCCGCCGAGCGTGCTGGTGCGCCAGGCCTGGGTGAACTGCTCGACCGAGATCTCGAGCGTGGGCGCGCGCGCCGCGCTGGAGGCGTTGAACACCGCCACCGACAGCGGCCCGAGCGCGCGCACGCGCTGGCCGACGCCGTGCACCTCGGCCTCGCTCGCCACGTCGGCCGCGAAGGCATGGGCGGTGCCGCCCGCGGCCGCGATCTCGGCGGCCACCGCCTCGAGCTGCTGCGGCGTGCGGCCGGTCAGCGCGACGACCAAGCCCTCCTGCGCGAAGCGCCGCGCGAGCGCGGCACCGAGGCCCGCGCTCGCGCCGACGCCCGCGATCCAGGCGACGGAGGGACCACGGGAGGCGGTGGGTTCGGCGGGAGAAGAAGACGGGGAGGAAGCGGCGTTCGTGGACATCGGGGCGGGTCGGCAAAGCGTGGATCGTCACGAAGGCTATACCTGCGCCCCGGGGGCCGGAACGATGGAAAAGCGATAACCATATGCGCGAACCGGTCGAGTCCCGGGCCCGGTGCAGGCCGGCCGGGGAAGGTGCACAAGCGCCCTGCCCCGTGCTTTGGCGCCTCGATCATTTCCACGTCAGGAATGGCGGCCCTCGCCGGCCTACCATGGTCCGAGGGCCGCGGCTTTTCCTCGACGCCTCCCCTATCACACACAACAGGAGACAACACGTGAATCCGATCGAGCAGAGAACCATCTCGAAGATGAGCTGGCGGCTGTTGCCGCTGCTCATGGTCAGCTACTTCATCGCCTACCTCGACCGCGTGAACCTCGGCTTCGCCGGCGCCGCCATGTCCAAGGACCTGGGCTTCAGCGCGGCCGTGTTCGGCAGCGCGGCCGGCATCTTCTTCATCGCCTACTTCCTGTTCGAGGTGCCGAGCAACATGGCGCTCGAGCGCTTCGGCGCGCGCCGCTGGATCGCGCGGATCATGTTCAGCTGGGGCATCCTGTCGGCGGCCCAGGCCTGGGTCGGCGGCTCGACCAGCTTCAACGTCGTGCGCTTCCTGCTCGGCATCGCCGAGGCCGGTTTCTTCCCGGGCGTCATCTTCTACATCACGCTGTGGTTCCCCTCGGCCTACCGCGCGCGCATCGTCGGCTGGTTCATGTTCGCGATCCCGATCTCCACCGTGATCGGCTCGCCGATCTCGGGCTTCATCCTCAACATGGACGGGATGGGCGGCATGCACGGCTGGCAGTGGCTGTTCATCCTCGAGGCGATCCCCTCGCTGATCCTGACCTTCTTCGTGCTGTTCTACCTGCCCGACGGTCCGAAGGACGCGAAGTGGCTCACGAACGAGGAGCGCACCTGGCTGCAGGGCACGCTCGACGCCGAGCGGCGCAACCGCGAGTCGATCAACCAGATCTCGTGGAAGCAGTCCCTCTTGAACCCGCGCGTGATCGGCCTGGGCTTCGTCTACATGGGCATCACGGTGCCGCTGTACGGCCTGAGCTTCTTCCTGCCGCAGATCATCAAGGGCTTCGGCGGGCTGGGCAACGTGGAGATCGGCTTCATCAACGCCTTCCCCTACCTGGTGGGCGCGATCGCGATGCTGTTCTGGACCCGCGCCTCCGACGCGCGCAAGGAACGCAAGTGGTTCCTGCTGATCCCGCTGGCCTGCATCTTCGTCGGCCTGGTGCTGGCGGCCGAGACCAGCGCGCCGGTGCCGAAGATGGCCGCCGTGACGCTCGCGGCCTTCGGCATCTTCAGTGCCCTGCCCACCTTCTGGACCCTGCCCACCGCGATCCTCAGCGGCACGGCCGCGGCCGCGGGCATCGCCTGGATCAACTCGATCGGCAACCTCGGCGGCTACATCGGCCCGACCATCTTCGGCACGCTCAAGGACCGCATGGGCAACGACATCTACGCGGTGATCTTCCTCGCGCTGCTGGCGGCCGTGGCCTTCGTGCTGGTGCTGATCATCGGCCACGACGCGCGCACCGAGCAGGCCGCGGCGCCCGGCCGCGCCTGAAGCGCGTTCAGGAGGCCGCGCCGGCGCGCCGGGTCGCGTCCGCGGCCCGGACGGCCTCGAGCTTTCGCCAGGCCTCCCAGCACTCCTTCGAGCAGCAGGGCCACCAGCCCAGCGGCCCGACCACCGCCGCGTCGCCGCAGCCGTTGCCGCACCAGCGCAGCACGAAGGACTTGGAGCGGCGGCGCGGCACCGGGCTCGGGGGCTGCAGGGATTCGAACGGGGACTGACCGGGGTGCATGGCGGGCGGGGCTTTCTTCGCTGTCTTCGAGGGTCCGAAACGGGACCGACCTCCTGAAGACGAACGAAGGGCGCCAAACCCTCAGTCCTTCGCAAAATTTTTTGCGCTCCTTCAGTACAGCGTGGCCTTCTGCCGCGCCGGCAGCTCGCGGTCGTAGCTCGCGCCGTCGAAGGCGGCATCGGTCAGCGCCGACAGGATCGCGCCGGGCGTGGGCACGTCGGGCCGCGCCTCATCGGGCCGCGGCGCCCACAGCCGCGAACGCTGGATCGCGCGCGCGCACTGGAAGAACACGGTCTCGACCGCGATCTCGATCACGCACTGCGGCGCCTTGCCCTCCACCGCGAAGCGCGCGAGCAGCGCGGGATCGACCGTGAGCCGTGCGCGGCCGTTGACGCGCAGGGTCTCGCCCACGCCCGGGATCAGGAACAGCAGCGCCACGCGCGGATCGGCCACGATGTTGCGCAGGCTGTCGATGCGGTTGTTGCCGCGGCGCTCGGGCATCCACAGCGTCTTCTCGTCCTTTACCGCCACGAAGCCCGGCGGATCGCCGCGCGGCGAGGCATCGAGGCCGTCCGGCCCGAGGGTGGCGAGCACCGCGAACGGCGAGGCTTCGATCAGCGCGCGGTAGGACGGATGCAGCCAGTCGATCTCCTTCTTGAGCGAGGCTTCGCCGGGCTGGCCGAACAGGGCCTGGAGCTGGGCCAGGGTCTGGATCGCGTGCGGGTCGTGGGTCATGACGGTCGATGGTGAAGGGAATCCGGGGAGGGCTCGAGTTTCGCGGCACTGCGCCCGCAGGCGATGGCCATGGCGGCCAGCAGCACCGCCGCCACGCCGTAGACCCAGGCCGACGAGGCAATGGGCAACAGCAGCCCGGCCAGCACCGGCCCGGCGCCCGCGCCGATGTCGCGCCAGGTCGAGCGCGCGGCCAACGCCTGCACGCGCTCGGGTCCGGGCGTGCGGTGCGCGACGATGGGCGCGATCAGCGGCAGTTGCAGCGCGCGCAGCACCACGATCAGCGCCGCGCAGCTCCAGAGCCAGCCCAGGCCGAAGCCCACCAGCGCCAGCGCCGTGAGCAGCGACAGGCTCACCAGCAGGCGCTCGGCGCCGAAGCGCTCGGCCATGCGGCCGCCCACGGGGCCGAGCGCGATCTCCGAGAGGTAGCGCATTGCCATCAGCAGGCCGGCCACCACCACCGCCGCGCCCGGCAGCAGGTCCTTGCCGAGGTACGACAGGCCGACGATGAACAGGCCGTCGAGCGCCAGCCCTTCCATGAAGGACCAGCCGTCGAGGCTGTTCGGCCGCTGGAAGCGCCTGGCCGCCACCGCGACCGGATGCGGCGCCGTCGGCAACCGGCGCGCGGCCAGCAGCCCGAGCAGCGCCACGCCCGCCAGCAGCCAGAAGATGGTGCGCGGCCCGCTCCAGTGCGCGAGCAGCGCGCCCAGCGGCAGCGCCACCACCGGCCCGAGCGCGATGAAGGCGCGCGAGCGGCCGCTGCGGCGCGCGGCGCCCACGGGGTCGGCCGTGGCCAGCGCCTGCGTCGAGAGGTTGAAGGCCGCGAAGCACAGGCCCCAGACCAGCCGCAACGGCAGCAGCAACCACAGCCCCGAGAGCGTGGCATAGCCGAGGCAGCACAGCACCGCGCCCGCGACGGCCAGCGTGCAGGTGCGGCGGTCGCCGTGGCGCGCATAGAAGTCGGCCACCCAGCCATAGCCGGCGATGCGCACGAGGCGGTTGGCCGCGAGCAGCAGCCCCGCCTCGGCGAGCGTGACGCCGAACTGCGCGGCATACATCGGCAGCAGGAGGTAGAGCACCACGTCGCCCGGCAGCGCGAGCCCGAGCGAGAGCGCGGCATGGCGGGAGTTGCGGTCGGTGGCGGAGACGGGGGCCGCGAGAGTGGCGGGGACGGAAGCGGAACGGCGGGAAGAAGACATCGAGCCCGCATCGTGCGCCCGCAAAGCCCGCGCCGACAAACGACATTAACGCGCCGCATGCGTGACAAAATCGCACGCATGCCGTCCCGCGAGCCTCCCCTGAACGCCGTGCGCGCCTTCGCGGCCGCGGCGCGCCACCTGAGCTTCACGCGCGCGGCGCACGAACTGCACGTCACCCACAGCGCGATCAGCCGCCAGATCAAGGGCCTCGAGGCCTTCCTCGGCGTGGCGCTGTTCGAACGCCGCATCCGCCAGGTCGCGCTGACCGCCGAGGGCCAGCAGTTCTTCGCCGAGGTCGAGCCCGCGCTGGCGCAGATCGGCGCCGCCGCGCGTGCCTTGCAGGCGCAGGGCGCGGCGCGCACGGTGCGCATCAACGTGCGGCCCTCGTTCGCGGTGCGCTGGCTGATCCCGCGCCTGCCCTCCTTCGTCGAGCGCCATCCGGACATCGAGCCGCAGGTGATCACGAGCACCGTGATGCCCGAGCAGGTGGCCGACAGCTTCGACATCGCGGTGCGCCGCGGGCTCGAGGGCTGGCCCGGCGCGATCGCGGTGCGGCCCTTCCTCGAGGACGAGGTGCTGGTGGTCGGCGCGCCCGCGCTGTTCAAGGCCCATCCGCTGCGCGACCTGCGCGCGCTGGCCGCGCACGTGCAGCTGTCGGCGCGCACGCGCAAGGAGGACTGGGAGGCCTGGAAGAAACAGGTCGGCGCGCCGCGCGTGCGGCCGGCCGGGCGGCTGCAGTTCGATCACCTGCACTTCGTGCTGCAGGCCGCGGTCGACGGCCTGGGCATCGCGCTCGCGCCGACCTCGCTGGTGTCGCACGACCTCGCCTCGGGCCGGCTGCACTCGCCGCTGCCCGCGCTGCGCATGCGGCTCGAGCGCTACTACTACGGGCTCGCACCGGGCGCGGCGCCCGAGGCGCGGCAGGTGGCGGACTGGTTCGAGGACATGCTTCTCGCGCAGCAGGCCGGCGCGGGCTGATCGACGGACCGGAAGGCGGACAGCCGAACGCAGAGGGCGCGAAGGTTTCGCGAAAGTCGCGGAAGGACTTCCAAAAGAGTCTTCTTTTGCGGGTCCGTTTTCGGCCAGCCCGATGCGGCGCGGTCCACGACCATCGCCTCATGTCCTCCGCCCTGCCCCGCCCCTTTCTCCACCTGGCCCATGCCAACCTCGCGGCGCAGTCGGCCGAGCAGCTCGGCCTGGCCGCGGTGCCGCTGGTCGCCGTGATGGCCTATGGCGCGGGCGCCGCCGAGACCGGGCTGCTCGCGGCCGTGCAGACCCTGCCCTTCCTGCTGCTCGCGATGCCGCTGGGCCTGCTCGCCGACCGCATGCCGCGCCGGCGCCTGATGCTGCGCGCCGAAGTGCTGCGCGCGCTGTCGCTCTTGCTGATGCTCGCCTTGCTGGCGGCGCCGTGGTCGGCGCGCATGGGCATCGCGGGCATGGCGCTGCTGGGCTTCATCGGCGCGATCGGCACCGTGGCCTTCAGCGTCGCGGCGCCCGCGCTGGTGCCCGAGCTGGTGCCGCGCGAAGCGCTGGCGCGCGCCAATGGCCGCATCGAGCTGGCGCGCAGCGCGGCCTTCGCGGCCGGCCCCGCCGTGGCGGGCGCGCTCGTGGCCTGGACCGGCGCGGGCGCGGCCTTCGTGCTGGCGGCGGCGCTGTCGGCCGCGGCCGTGGCCCTGCTGTGGAAGCTCCCCGAGCCGGCGCGCCGCATGCCCGCCGCGCGCCATCCGTGGACCGAACTGCGCGAAGGCGCGCGCTTCGTGCTGAGCCATGCCTGGTTGCGGCCGATGCTGCTGACCGGCGCCATCTTCAACATCGCGTGGTTCGTGCTGCAGGCCGGCTACGTGCCGCATGCGGTGCGCGCGCTCGGGCTCGGCGCGCAGGGCGTGGGGCTCACGCTCGCGATGTATGGCGCGGGCATGGTGGTGGGCGCGCTGCTCACGCCGCACATCGCGGCGCGCACGAGCCCGGGCCGTGCGATCCGCGTCGGTCCCTTCAGCGCGGTGCTGGCCGCGGTGTTGATGGCGTCGACACTGCGGTGGCCCAGCGCCGGGCTCGCGGCCTTGTCGCTGTTCGTGTTCGGCGCCGGGCCGATGGTGTGGACCATCAGTTCGACCACCTTGCGCCAGGGCGTGACACCCGCGGGCATGCTGGGCCGCGTCTCGGCCGTGTTCCTCACGGTGAATGCCGGCGCGCGGCCCGTGGGCGCGGCGCTCGGCGCGGGGGCCGGCGCGCTCTGGGGCGAAGCCGGCTGCCTGCTGCTCGCGCTCGCGGGCTTCGTGCTGCAGGCGGCCGTGATCGCGCTCGCGAAGCTCGATGCCGCCCCCTCGGCGGCGGCGTTGCGCAGCCCTACTTGAGCGTCGACCAGACCATCGCGCGGCAGCCCGGCTGGTTGGCGGGCGGCAGCAGGTCGCAGTTGCGCAGCGCCTGTCGTTGGTTGTCGTTGAGGCGGTCGTAGCGATCGCGTTCCCGTTCGCGTTCGCGCTCCCAGCCGCCGCCACCGCCATGGCGGCGGTAGTCGTCGGAGCGGCGGCGCGATTCGATGTCCTGCAGGTTGTCGCGGTCCTGGCGCGAGAGGTTCTCGTTCTGCAGGCAGCGCGCGTAGGCCGGGCTTTCGGGTCGGAAGCCATAGGCCATGCAGTTCTGCTCGTCGCGCATGCGCTGTTCGCGCGCATGCTCGCCCGGTGTCACGCAGCCCGCGAGCAGCGTGCCCGCGGCAAGAGCCGCGAGCGCCATGCGCGGCGCGGAAGAACGGAAGGTGCGAGGAAGGAAAAACGGCCTGGGTTCGATACGGTTCACAGTCATTGCCGAACTCTAGGCCGCAGAGCTAGGAATGTTCTGAATCAATTCTTAAGAAGCACGTCCTCGAAGAAGGCACCGATCGGCCGTTCGAGATCACGCACCTGGACCTCGAGCACCCAGATGCCGTCGCCCGGAACGAAGTCGGCCTCGGCCAGGCGGTGCTTGCCGTAGAGCGCATGCGGAAAGTCCGAGACGCGGTGGCCACCGGTCTCGCGCACCAGCGCGCAGCCATGCGTGCGCGCGAGGCCGCTCGCGAAGTCGTAGAGCGCGGCGCCGCTCAGCCCCTGCCGCCAGGCCTCCTGCGCGCGTTCGAAGATGCCGCGCGCCGCGCGCGTGACGCGCGCGTGGTCGGCATCGGCACCGCGAACGAAGGTATCGCCGTAGTCGCCTTCGTAGCCATCCCAGACCGGGCCCAGGTCGACGGTGTAGACGTCGTCCTCGCGCAGGCGCCGCTGGCGGTCGACCGGCTCGCGCGAGGTGCGTTGCGTGTCGGGCCCGAAGCGCACATAGGTCGGATGCCAGTTGTAGGCGGCGCCGAGCCGGCGCAGATGCCGGTCGGCGACCGCGATCGCCTCGCCGGTGGTCATGCCGGGCTCGATCAGCGCGGCGATCTGCGGCAGCGCCTCCATCGAGCGGCGGCGCGCCTCGAGGATGCCGTCGCGCGTGAACGTGGCGCCCACCTTCTCCCAGGGATGGCGCACGACCTGCTTCGTGCTCGGCAGAAACACCTCGGAGACGAAGCGCGCCTTCGGCAGCCCCTCGGCCTGCAACAGCGCCCGCGCGTCGCGCACCATGGCCGGGTTGCCGCAGGCATAGACGATGGTCCGCGCCCAGTCGTGCGCGGCCTTCGATGCCGCGTGCTGCACATGCTGCTTGCCCTCCACGCGTGACGACGGCACCGCGGTCCAGCGAAAGCCCGCGTGCACGCGCGCCATCTCGTCGAGCCATGCGGCCGCATAGCAGTCGCCGGGCTCGGCCACGCCCCAGTAAAGCGACACCGTGCGGAACGCGCCGCTCGCGAGCGCCGTCCGCAGGATCGGCCGAACGCCCGCGAAGCCGGTGCCGGTGGCCAGCAGCACGAGGTGCTCGATTCCGTCGGCGGGTGCCTGCCAGACGAAGGCGCCATGGGGCCCTTCGAGCTCGAGCAGGTCCGCGGGCCGCAGCGCCGCGAGACGCTGCTCGGTGAACAGGCCGCCCGGCATGCGGCGAATATGGAACTCGAGCCGGTTCGAGGCTTCGCCCTCTTCCGACGGCCGGTTGGCGATCGAGAAGCTGCGGTGCTCGCCGTCCTCGAGCACGAACTGCGCATGCTGGCCCGGCGCGCAGCGGAAGGGCTCGGCGCTCTGCAGCTCGACCACGAGCCGCGTGACCTTGGCCGTGAGCGGCTCGCAAACCAGCACCTTCGCCGAATGCCGCGATGGCGCGAGCGCCGGCGCGCTCCAGTGCGCGAAGCGCAGCCGCAGGTCGCTGGTGGCGCGGCATTGGCACATCAGCAGTTCGCCCGCGTCGACCTGGTAGGCCGCCTCCGAAGGCGGCGCGATGCGCTCGACGCCGCCTTCGAGCAGCTGCGCGCGGCACGAACCGCATTCGCCGCGCTTGCAGGAGAACGGCACGGCCACGCCCTGCGCCAGCGCCGCGTCGAGCAGGCTGCCCGCGCCATCGAGGGGAAATCGCGGGCCGTCGGGCGCGAGGGTGCAGAAGAAATGCGTGGGCTTCGTCGTCATGGGGAGCTTCGTGGGTGGAATGCCTTGGACGCGAATCTAAATAGAATGTGGTCTTGCCTGTAGATCCATTTTGGAGAAAGCGATAAGGCCACTTTCCAGCCCCCCGCAGGCCCGGCGCACGCCATCGAACCTCGATCTCGCGACGGAACCACCGCGCGAGGGCGAAGCCAAGCAGGCCTGGATCTACCGCCAGATCCGCGCCCGCATCCTCGACGGCGCGCTGGCCAGGGGCGCGCGCCTGCCCTCCACCCGGCAACTCGCGCAGCGCTGGCAGGTATCGCGCGTGACCGTCGACGCGGCCTACGACCAGTTGCGCAGCGAGGGCTACCTGGTCAGCCGGGCCGGATCGGGCACCTATGTGGCGGCGCAGGTGCCCGACCGCTTCTTCGAGGTCGGCGACGCGAAGCGGCGCCCGGCCACGCCCCGCTCGCGGCCGGCCTGGAAGACCGACATGGCGCCGCTCGCCGCCACCGAGGCCCACCAGGCCTTCATGGCGCGCGTGGCCGATCCGGCGCTGTTCCCGCTCGATCTCTGGCGCCGCGCGTTGCAGGCCAGCGCGCGGCGCGTGACCGCGGCGCAACTCGGCGACGACGACCCCTTCGGACTGCCCGAGCTGCGCGAGCAGATCGCCGGCTACCTCGGGGTGGCACGCGGCATCGCCTGCGAGGCCGAGCGGATCGTGGTCGTCTCGGGCATCCGCGAAGGGCTCGACCTCTGCGCGCGGCTGCTGCTCGCGCCCGGCGACAAGGTCCTGCTCGAGGACCCCGGCTACCTGCATGCCGCGCCGATCTTCGGCCAGCATGGGCGGCAGGCGGTCCCGGTGCCCATCGATGCCGAGGGCTTCCCGGTCGCGCATGCGCGCCAACATCCCGATGCGCGGCTCGCGCATGTCACGCCCGCGCACCAGTCGCCCAGCGGGATCACGATGCCCGTGTCGCGTCGGCTCGAACTGCTGTCGTGGGCCGAAGCCGCGCAGGCCTGGCTGGTCGAGGACGACTACGACAGCGAGTTCAGCTACGACAGCGCCCCGCTGCCCGCCCTCAAGAGCCTCGATGCGGCAGACCGCGTGATCCACTGCGGCAGCTTCAACAAGACCCTGTTCGGCGCGCTGCGCATCGGCTACATGGTGCTGCCGCGCGCGCTTGTCGCCGACTTCCGCCGCGCCCGCCACATCGCCGGGCGCTCCACCGGCGTGATCGAGCAGATGGCGCTGGCCCGCTTCCTCGAGAGCGGCGACTTCGCGCGCCATGTGCGGCGCGCGCGCCTGGTCTATGCGCGGCGCCGCGATCTCGTGCTCGGCGGCCTCCGGGCAGCGCTCGAGCCCGCGCGGCTGCATGTCACCGGGGAACACGCGGGCTTCCACCTCGTGTGGTGGCTGCCGCCGGACATGGCGCTCGAGCCGTTCCTGCGCGCGGCCGCGCGGCAGGGGCTGCGCTTCCAGTCGATCTCCGATTTCTGCCGGCGCAAGGACCTGCCGCCGGGGCTGGTGATCGGCTACACGGCGATGGACGACGCGGCGCTGCGCCGGCACGTCGACGAGCTGCGGCGGTTGATCCAGAGCGCCTGACGCGGCCGTGCCTTTGCATCGTCCTGTCATCAAGGCCCTCTAAAAGGCGAGCGAGACGGTCCGCGAATCCGCAATCGCCGCCGCCCCCGCGGCCAGTTGGAGGAGAACATGAACGAGCCCGCCCACATCGGTGTCGCCGCGCGCCTGCGCATCCAGCAGCAGGCCGAACAGATCCAGCGCTCGCTCGATGCGATCGGCGCCGGCCGGCCCGGCGACGCCGAGCCCGAGATGCTGCGCCGCAGCGCCGTGCTGCAGCGACGGATCGGCCTGCCGGTGCAGGAGGCCGCGCGCGAGGCGCCGCATTCGGGCGCGGAAAAGGTCTGGGGCAAGACGATCGACTTCGTCGACGTCGCCTTCCTGCAGCGTGGCGCCTATGCGGCGCGCGCCGTGGCGCGGATCGCGACGCGCGACGGCCAGGGCCTGGGCACCGGCTTCATGATCTCGCCCGTCCTGTTCCTCACCAACAACCACGTGATCGGCTCCAAGGCCGATGCGGCGGACCTGCTGGTGGAGTTCGACTACGAGCGCGACCTCGCGGGACGCCCGCGCGTGCCGACGCGCTTCGCCTTCGCGCCCGAGGCCTGCTTCCTCACCAACGACCAGGACGACCTCGACTACACCGTGCTGGCGGTCGGCGGCCGCCTGAGCGGCCCCGGCACGCTCGCGGGCTACAGCTTCCTGCCGATCTCCGCGGCCCGCGACAAGCACCAGCTGGGCGACCACGCCAACATCGTCCAGCACCCCGACGGCCGCATGAAGGAAGCCGTGCTGCGCGAGAACCAGCTGGTCTCGCGCGCGAGCACCACGCTGCACTACGTGGCCGACACCGAGCCGGGTTCCTCGGGCTCGCCGGTCTTCAACGTGCTGTGGCAGGTGATCGCCCTGCACCACTGGGGATCGCCGCACCGCGACCTTCTTGACCAGAACGGAAAGCGGATCGCCAAGACGGTCAACGAGGGCATCCGGATCAGCGCCATCGTGACCGACATGAACACGCGCAAGAGCGGCCTGCCGGCGCGCGAGCGCGAGAAGATCACCGAGGCCATCGCCGCGGGGCTGGACCCGCAGGTGCTGTCGTCGGTGGAGTCCGCGCCGGCCGTGGCGCATGACGCGTCGCTCGGCGCATCGGTCGACGTGGCCAGCGACGGCACGGCGACCTGGACCATCCCGCTGCGCGTGAGCGTGCAGCTGGGCGGCTACCCGGCCCGCGGCCCCGCGCAGGACGCCGCACCGCAACTGCCCGCCGCTGCAATGCCGCCGGGCACCGGCGAGGAGGCACGGGTCCAGGTCGATCCGGACTACGGCAACCGCGACGGCTACCAGCCCGACTTCCTGCCCGGCGTTGCCGTTCCCCTGCCCAAGCCGCGCGGCGCGGCGGCCCTGCGCGCGGTCTCCGTCAACACGCGTCCCAAGGCGGGCCGGCCCAGGTACGAACTGGCGTACGAACACTTCAGCGTGGTGATGCACAAGGAACGGCGGCTGGCCTGCTTCACGGCCACCAACATCGACGGACGGCTGGCCAAGAGCTACGACCGCAGCACCGGCGTCATCGCCGCCTTCCATCCGGGCGAGGAAGAAGCGGACGAGGCCCCGGAGGCCAGCGAGCTCTGGTTCATCGATCCGCGCATCCCCGAGGAAGAGCAGACCCCGCCCGCGCTGTACGCGGGACAGACGGCCTACGACGCGCAGGGCGCGGCCATCGTCGACAAGCGCAAGGCGGACCATGCGAACCGGATCTTCCAGCAAGGCCACCTGACGCGCCGGCAGGATCCGCTCTGGGGCCCGGACGACATCGTCGTGCGCGCCAATGCCGACACCTTCCACGTGACCAACCGATCGCCGCAGGTGGGCTTCTTCAACATGGGCAAGAGAAAGCCGGGCGCCGAAGCCGCCGCGCACGCGGGCGGCACGCTGTACTGGCGCGCGCTCGAGGACTTCGCGCTCAACAACGCGGTGGCGGACCAGGCGCGCGTGAGCGTGTTCACCGGACCGATCTTCGACGACGAGAACGACATTCCCTGGGACCGCGGCATGCCCGAAATGGCCGGGTTCAAGGCCCCGCGCGAGTACTGGAAGATCGTTCTGCGCGTGGAGGACGGCCAGTTGCGGGCGACCGCCCTGAGCATCGACCAGACGCCGCTCATCGACTACGTGCCCGAGGCCGTGCTGTCCGAAGCGGCCCTGGCGCGCGTGAGCTTCGAGAAGGTGAAGCGCTACCACGTGAGCATCGCGGAACTGGAGCGCAGGACCTCCCTCGATTTCGGCGCGAAGGTGCGAGCTGCCGACACCCATCGGGGCGGGGAACGGCGCGAGGTCGCGTCCTTGAGCCAGCTGCTGAACGTTGCTAGAACAGGGACGCCATCCCGTTCGGCCGCGCGCCCTCGATATCGAGCATCCTGAGCTTGGTCAGCGCCCCGCCGCCGGCCGAGAAGCCGCCGGGCTTGTTGCCGGCCGCCAGCACGCGGTGGCATGGCACCACGGGCGCGAAGGGATTGAGGCCCATGGCCTGGCCCACCGCGCGCGCCAGCGTCCTGTCGCCCAGTTCCTCGGCGATCTCGCCGTAGGTGCGCGTGTGGCCCGGCGGAATGCGCCGCGCGAGCTCGTAGACGCGTCGATGGAAGTCGGACAGGCCGCGCATGTCGAGCACGATGTCGCGCAGGTCGTCCTGCGCGCCTTCCAGCAAGGCCTGCACGGCGGCGATGGCGCGTCGCGCCTCGGCATTCGGCTCGGCCTCGGGCAGCTCCGGAAAGCGCTGGCGCATGCGACGGCGCGCGGGCTGCTCGGTGGGGTCGTCCTGCGGCAGTTGCACGCCGACCAATCCTTGCGGACCCCAGGCGACGCCGCAGACGCCGAGCGCGGTATCGAACACGGCGAAGCCGGCGTTCATGCGGGTTCCAGCGCATGCTGGCGCGAAGCCAGCACGGCTCCGAGCCACAGCGCGATCGCCGACCCCACGAGGCCGCGCGCCAGTCCGCCCGGTCCGTCGGAGATCCAGCCGGTGATGGTCGGGCCCACGATCTGGCCGAAGGCGAACACGATGGTGAAGACGCTGATGCCCTGGGCCCAGCGCGAGGACGGCAGGTTGTGGCGCACCAGCGCGGTGGTCGAGGCCACCACCGAGAGGAACACGCCGCCGAACAGCAGCCCCGAGACCAGCGCGATGGGCGCCGAGGCGCTGAGCACCGGCAGCAAGGTCGCCACGCCCAGCAGCCCGTTGAGCAGCGCCTGCGGCTGGCCGCCACGGTAGCGATCGAGCAGCCCGGCCCACAGCCGCGACGAGGCGATGCAGGCGATGCCCAGCAGCGAATAGAACAGCGTGACGAAGCCCGCGCTCGCGCCCTGCTCGCGCAGCAGCGCGATCACGAAGGTCATGTAGCCGATGTAGCCGATGCCGAAGAAGCCATAGCCCGCGAGCGCCCAGCCGAAACGCCGCAGCGCGACCGGCGCGCCGGGTGCGGCACCGGGCGCCGCGGCGGCGGGCACGGGCGCGGGCCGATCGGGCAGCGCGCGGCCGGCCCAGGCCAGCAGCACGGTCGCCACGCCGCTGGCCACCGCCAGCGCCCACCAGGCCCAGGCCCAGCCATGCGGTTCGCCCGCCGCGGCCTGCAGCACCTGCGGCACGAGCAGCGCCGAGGCCAGGATGCCGAAGCCGGTGCCGCCGTAGTAGATGCCCAGCAGCAGGCCGCCGCGCGAGGCATCGGCCTCGCCGAGCCGCGCGGCCATCAACCCGCCCGCCACGAACACCCAGGCGCTCGCGATGCCCGCGAGCAGCCGCTGCAGCAGCAGCGCGGGCGCCGCGGTGACGAAGCCGCTGCCGGCCATGAACAGGCTCGCGAGCACCGCGCCCACCACCAGCAGCCGGCTCACGCCGAAGCGCCGCATCAGCGCCGGCGTGACCAGCGCGCCGGCCAGGTAGCCGACCGCGTTGGCGGTGTTCATGCCGCCCGCCAGCGCATAGCTCCAGCCGAGGTCGTCGCGCATCGGCGGCAGCAGCAGCGCATAGGCGAAGCGCGTGATGCCGAGCGAGACGGCCGCGCCCATCGACAGGGCGAAGGCCAGCCGCAAGGTGGGCGGCACGGGGGCGGAGGAAGTCAGGGTGGTCGACATCGGGCGGTGCACGGGGAGGCACCATTCTGCGGCAGGCCGCGCCGCCGCGCTGTCGCGCGTGAATCGGCCGCTCAGTGCACGCCGGCGTCCGCCTGCACCAGCAGGCGCTCGAGCAGCACCGCCACATGCACCGCCTCGCGCTGCGCGCCATCGGCGATCTGGTGCCGGCAGCTCGTGCCGTCGGCCACCACGATGGCGCCGGGCTTGGCGCGGATCGCGGGCAACAGGCTGGCTTCGGCCATGCGCATCGAGACCTCGTAGTGGCTGGCCTCATAGCCGAAGCTGCCGGCCATGCCGCAGCACGAGCTCTCGATCAGTTCGGGCGCGGCGCCCGGGATCAGCTTCAGCACCTCGAGCACCGGGCTCACCGCGCCGAAGGCCTTCTGGTGGCAGTGGCCGTGCAGCAGGATCGGCGCCTCGGCCGGCCTGAGCGCGAGCTCGAAACGGCCGGCGCGGACCTCGCGCGCGACGAACTCCTCGAACAGCAGCGCCTGTTTCGCCACGGTCTCGGCCTTCTCGCCGAAGCCCATCACCAGCGTCTCGTCGCGCAGCGTGAGCAGGCACGAGGGCTCCAGGCCCACCACCGGCACGCCCGCGCGCGCCAGCGGCAGCAAGGCATCGATCAGGGCCTCGGCCTTGCGCTGGGCCTCCTCCACCATGCCGCTGGCCAGGTAGGTGCGGCCGCAGCAATGGTGCGCGCCGCGCTTCTCGACCGTGTGCAGCACATAGCCCGCGGCCTGCAGCACGCGCGCGGCCGCGAGCGCGTTCTCGCTCTCGAAGGTGCCGTTGAAGGTGTCGACGAACAGCACCGCGGCCTTGCCGCCGCGCCGCGCGATCGCCAGCACCGTGTCGCGATCGGCGAACAGGCCGGGCTCGCCATCCCTGGCGCGCCAGAAGGTGTCGCCGCGCCAGGCCGGCAGCGAGCGCCTGGCCGAGAAGCCCAGCAGCTTCTCGCCGAGCCAGGCGGCGCCCGGCACGCTGTTGCGCAGGTTCAGGAGCCACGGCAGCCGGCTCGCGCGGTGCGCGTAGTCGGGCAGCCGCGCCACCAGCCGGTCCTTGAGCGTGTGGCCATGGCGCCGCTTGTAGTGGGCCAGGAACTCGATCTTCATCTTCGCCATGTCCACGCCGGTCGGGCAGTCGCGCTTGCAGCCCTTGCAGCCCACGCACAGGTCCATGGTCTCGTGCAGGGCCTCGCCGGTGAAGGCATCGGGGCCGAGCTGGCCCGACAGCGCCAGCCGCAGCGTGTTGGCGCGGCCGCGCGTGAGGTGCTGCTCGTCGCGCGTGACGCGGTAGCTCGGGCACATGGTGCCGGCGTCGAACTTGCGGCAGTGGCCGTTGTTGTTGCACATCTCGACCGCCTTGGCCAGGCCGCCGGTGCTGTCGCCGCCGGTGCCGGGCGCGGAGGTCTGCTCGGTCACCGGGTCGGCATTGACGTTCCAGGCCGACCAGTCGAGCACCGGCTTGAGTTCGATGCGGCGATAGGGCTTCGGCGCGGTCGGCGGCGCGAAGCGGAACAGCGCGCCGTCGTCCATGCGCGGCGGGTCAATGATCTTGCCGGGATTGAACAGGCCGACGGGATCGAGCTTGTGCTTGATCGCGCGGAAGGCCTCGTTGATCGCGGGCCCGAACTGCCACTCGATCCATTCGCCGCGGCACAGGCCGTCGCCGTGCTCTCCGCTGAAGGCGCCCTTGTACTTGCGCACCAGCGCCGAGGCCTCCTCGGCGATCGATCGCATCTTGGCGCCGCCATCGGCGCGCATGTCGAGGATCGGCCGCACATGCAGGGTGCCGACCGAGGCATGCGCGTACCAGGTGCCGCGCGAGCCGTGGCGCGCGAACACCTCGGTCAGCGCGTCGGTGTACTCGGCCAGGTGCGCTAGCGGCACGGCGCAGTCCTCGATGAAGCTCACCGGCTTGCCGTCGCCCTTGAGGCTCATCATGATGTTGAGGCCGGCCTTGCGCACCTCCCAGAGGTTCTTCTGGCGCGCCTCGTCGGGCATCTCGACCACGCTGCCCGGCAGGCCCAGGTCGCCCATCAATTCGACCAGTCGTGCCAGCGCCTGCAGCAGCGGCGCCTTCTCGGCGCCCGAGAACTCCACCAGCAGGATCGCGGCCGGCTTGCCGATCAGCGCGGTCTGCACCGTGGGCTTGAAGGCCGGGTTCGCGAGGCTCAGCTCGATCATCGTGCGGTCGACCAGCTCGACCGCGGTGGGCCCGAGCTTGACGATGTGCTGCGCGGCATCCATGGCCGCGTGGAAGGTCGGGAAGTTGACGATGCCCAGCACCTTGGCGCGCGGCAGCGGCGCCAGCTTGAGCGTGAGGCTGCGCGTGTAGGCCAGCGTGCCCTCGGCGCCGATCAGCAGGTGCGCGAGGTTCACGCTGCCGTCGGCCGTGTAGGGCTTCTCGCTCTGGTTGTCGAAGATGTCGAGGTTGTAGCCGGCCACGCGGCGCATCACCTTGGGCCAGTTCGCCGCGATCGCCTCGCGGTGCTGGCGCGCGAGGCCGCGCACGAACTGCGCGATGCCCGCGGCGCGCACGCCCAGCGTGCCCACGGGCCCGAAGTCCACCAGCTCGCCGCTCGACAGCCAGGCGCTCGCGCCGAGCACGTTGTGCACCATGTTGCCGTAGGCGATGGAGCGCGAGCCGCAGGAGTTGTTGCCGGCCATGCCGCCCAGCGTGGCCTGGGCGCTGGTCGACACGTCGACCGGATACCAGAGGCCGTGCGGCTTGAGCTGCGCGTTGAGGTGGTCGAGCACCAGCCCTGGCTCGACGGTGGCGGTGCCCGCTTCGAGGTCCAGGTCGAGCACGCGCCGGAAATGCTTGCTGTTGTCGATCACCAGCGCCGCGCCCGTGGTCTGGCCGCACTGGCTGGTGCCGCCGCCGCGCGCGAGCACCGGCACCTTGAGCTCGCGCGCCACGTCGATGGCGGTGGCGATGTCGCGCTCGGTCTTCGGCACGAAGGCGCCGACCGGCGTGATCTGGTAGATCGAGGCGTCGGTGGCGTAGCGGCCGCGCGAACCGGCGTCGAACAGCACCTCCCCTTGCGTCTCGGCGCGCAGGCGGCGCGCGAGCGCCTCGCAGGTGTCGTTGGGCGGCAGGACGGTTCCGGCGGGCTGGATGCGGCTGGCGGGTTCGATGAGCATCGGGGGTTTTTCTTTTGGGGGGAGCGCGCTCAGGGCGCCTTGGAACGGGTCTTCTTCGCGGGCGGATAGATCTCGCCCTCGCGCAGCAGCTCGAGCACGGTGTCGCGCTTGCGCAGCACGTGCGCGACCAGCACCTTGCGCATGGCGGCGGCGTCGCGCGCGGCCAGCGCCTCGATCATCTGTTCGTGCTCGGCCACGGCGCTCTTCCACTTGGCCTCGTTCTGGTTGGTGCGAAAGCGCAGCGACTGCACGCGCGCATTGATCGAGCGGTAGGTGTTCGACAGCACCGGGTTGCCCGCGGCCTCGTTGATCGCCGAATGGATGCGCGCATTGAGCCGGTAGTAGCCCGAGAGGTCGTGCCGCGCATAGCAGGCCAGCATCTCGTAGTGCAGCGCGCGCACCTCGGACAGCTGCTCCTCGGTGATGCGGCGCGCGGCCAGCTCGCCCGACATGCCCTCGAGCATCGACAGCACCTCGAAGGTGTCGATCACGTCGGCCTCGGTGAGCTTGACGGCCACCGCGCCGCGGTTGGGCAGCAGGTCGACCAGGCCCTCGGCCGCGAGCAGCTTGATCGCCTCGCGCAGCGGCGTGCGCGAGACGCGCAATTGCAGGCAGAGCTCGCGCTCGTTGAGCTTGGCGCCCGGCGCGATCAGGCCTTCGACCAGCATGGTGCGCAGCCGCGCCGCGACCTGGTCGTGCAGCGCGAGGCGGGAGATTTCGATGATTTCGGCGGTCATGGGATGCGTTCTTTGGGCCTCGTGATTGCATTTTGAATGCAAAAAAGAAGGCCTACAACCTCTGATATTCAGGGTAAACCAGCAGAACAAAATGAATTTTGAATGCAAAACTGGCGCCGAAAGGACCCGCCATGCTGCAACTCGACCTCCATCCCACCGGCCGTCACTTCCTCCAGATCCCCGGCCCCAGCCCGGTGCCCGACCGCATCCTGCGGGCCATGAGCCTGCCCACCATCGACCACCGCGGGCCCGAGTTCGGCACGCTGGGCCTGAAGGTGCTCGGCGGCATCCAGCAGATCTTCAAGACGAAGCACCCGGTCGCGATCTACCCGGCCTCGGGCACCGGCGCCTGGGAAGCCGCGCTCGCCAACACGCTGAGCCCGGGCGACCACGTGCTGATGTACGAGACCGGCCACTTCGCCTCGCTGTGGCAGAAGATGGCCACGCGCCTGGGCGTGTCGACCGAGTTCCTCGCCTACGCGGGCAGCGACGACCAGTTGCCCCATGCGCCGAGCTGGCGCCGCGGCGTGCAGGCCGAGCTGATCGAGGCACGATTGCGCCAAGACACCGAGAAGAAGATCAAGGCCGTGTGCGTGGTGCACAACGAGACCTCCACCGGCGTCACCTCCGACATCGCCGCGGTGCGCCAGGCGATCGACGCGGCCGGCCATCCGGCCCTCTTGATGGTCGACAGCATCTCGGGCCTCGCGAGCGCCGATTTCCGCCATGACGAATGGGGCGTGGACGTCACGGTCAGCGGCTCGCAGAAGGGCCTGATGCTGCCGCCGGGCATCAGCTTCAACGCGCTCTCGCCGCGCGCGCTCGAGGCATCGAAGAGCGCGAAGCTGCCCAAGGCCTTCTGGGCCTGGGACGAGATCGTCGAGATGAACAAGGATGGCTACTGGCCCTACACGCCCAACACCAACCTGCTCTACGGCCTCTCGGAATCGCTCGACATGCTGCTGGGCGAAGGGCTGGACAACGTGTTCGCGCGCCACCGCCGCTGGGCCGCGGGCGTGCGCGCCGCGGTCCAGGCCTGGGGCCTGCCGATCCAGTGCGCCGATCCGGCCGTCTATTCGCCGGTGCTCACGGGCGTGATCACGCCCGAGGGCGTCGACGCCGATGCGCTGCGCCGGCTGATCCACCAGCGCTTCGACCTCTCGCTGGGCACGGGCCTGGGCAAGCTCAAGGGCCGCATGTTCCGCATGGGCCATCTCGGCGACAGCAACGACCTCACGCTGGTGGCCATGGTCGCGGGTGTCGAGATGGGCATGAAGCTCACCGGCATCAAGCTGGCCGGCAGCGGCGTGCAGGCGGCGATGGACCATTTCGCGAGCCATGCGGCCGCGCCGGTGGCGCTGAAGAAGGCCGCATAGCGACACAGGGAGCCTCGATCGATTCCAGGCCGCAGCGCGCCGCTCGAACGGCGCGGCGGCCTCGGCGCGAGGGCCGCACGGACATGCGCCCTTCCCGCCCCGCATCCGACACCCCCATCCATCCACGGAGACAAGCACGATGCAACGACGTTCCCTGATCCAGGCCGCGACCGCCGCGGCCGCCACGCTGGGCGTGCCCCGGCTGTTCGCACAGGACTGGCCCAACGCGCCGGTGCGCATCGTGGTGGGTTTCCCGCCGGGCGGCGGCACCGATGCGCTGGCGCGCGTGGTGGCGCAGAAGCTCACCCAGATGTGGAACCAGCAGGTGATCGTCGAGAACAAGGCCGGCGTGGCCGGCGTGCTCGCGGCCGACTACGTGGCGCAGCAGCCGAGCGACGGCAGCACGCTGCTGATGGCTCACATCAACAGCCATGCGCTCGCGCCCAGCCTGCAGCCCAAGCTGCGCTACAGCGTGGAGCGCGACTTCGTGCCGATCGTGCTGGTGGGCGTCACGCCCAACCTGCTGATCGCGAGCCCGGCGCAGAAGGCGCTCACGGTGAAGGACATCGTGGCCGCCTGCAAGGCCGCACCCGGCACGCTGAGCTTCGGCTCGGCCGGCGCGGGATCGGCGCAGCACCTGGCGCTCGAGATGTTCAAGCTGCAGGCCGGCGTCGATGCGCTGCACGTGCCCTACAAGGGCAGCGGGCCGCTGCTGGCCGACCTGATGGGCGGGCAGATCCAGTACAGCTTCGAGACCATGACCGCGGCCACGCCGCACGTGAAGAGCGGCCGCGTGCTCGCCGTGGCGCAGACGCGCACCCAGCGCGCCAAGGGCCACCCGAACGTGCCGACCATGCAGGAACAGGGCTTCCAAGGCTTCGAGGCCACCACCTGGTACGGCCTCGCGGGCCCGGGCAAGCTGCCGGCCGCCATCGCGCAGAAGGTCAACCGCGACGTGAATGCCGTGCTCGCCATGCCCGACGTGCAGGAGAAGCTCGACACCTACGGCGCCGAGGACGGCGGCGGCTCGCAGGACAAGTTCAGGCAGTTCATCCACACCGAGATCGCCAAGTGGGCCAAGGTTGTGAAGGACGGCAACGTGCGCGTCGAATCTTGAGAAGATCGGCGGCATGAACGCACACACGACCACCCTGCCCCCTTCTCTTTCCGCGCTGGCCGACGCCCTCGTCGCCGCGCGCCGCGCCAACCGCACGCTCGATGCCGTGCCCTGGCTCGACACGCTGCACGAGCCCGCCGAGGCCTACGCGGTGCAGGACGCGGTGGCCGCGGCACTCGGCTGGTTCGACGCGGGCACCCTGCCCGGCTGCTGGAAGTCCGGCGGCGGCTCGCGCAATGCGACGCTCACGCATGCGCCGCTGCCGCCCGCCGGCGTGCGCCAGAGCCCGGCCGATTGTTCCGACCTCGTGTTCCACCAGCCCGGCATCGAGGCCGAGATCGCGCTGCGCCTGGGCCGCGAGGTCACGCCGGCACAGGCCGCGTCGCTCGACCATGAAGACGCGGCCGCGCTGGTCGATGCCATGACGGTCTCCATCGAGGTCTGCGATGCGCGCTGGCAGGACCGCGAGGCCGCCACGCCGTTGCTGCGGCTGGCCGACTCGCAGGTGCATGGCGCGCTGGTGCTCGGCGAATGGCGGCCCTTCGCCGCCATCGACTGGGCCTCGCAGCGCTGCGAAACCAAGATCGGCAACGCCGACACGGTGGTGCGCGAAGGCAGCCATCCGCTCGGCGACCCGGCCTGGCTGCTGCCGATCTGGCTGCGCCATCTCACGCGCCATGGCCAAAGCGTACCGGCCGGCACGGTCGTCACCACCGGTTCCTGGATCGGCCTGCTGCCCTGCGCGCGCGGCGATCAGGTGACGGCCGATTTCCCCGGCATCGGCGCCGTGCGGCTGCGCGTGTAGCGCCCGCCACCCACGCCCGAACAGGCCACGAGGAAGTCGAGCACCGCGCGCACCCGCGCCGGCAGGGTGCCGGCCTTGCCGATGTAGACCGCGTGGATCGGCTCCACCTCGTTCGGGTTGAACTCCTCGAGCAGCGGCACGAGCCGGCCCGCGTCGATGTCGTGCTGCGTGTGATAGAGCGACAGCCGCGTGATGCCCGCGCCCGCGATCGCGAGGTGGCGCAGGGTCTCGCCATCGCCCGCGCGCACCGGGCCGGCCACCGGCAGCAGGATCGTCCGGCCGTCGATACGGAACGGCCAGTCGGGCGCGCTGCGCCGGTAGGTCCAGCCCAGGCGGCTGTGCGCCTCGAGTTCCTGCGGCGTGCGCGGCGTGCCGTACTTCGCGAGGTAGGACGGGGCGGCCAGGAGGGTCTGGCTGGTGTCGCCGATGCGCCGCGCCACCAGGTCGGAGGCCGGCAGCTGGCCCCAGCGGATCGCGATGTCGGCGCGCTCGTCCATCAGGTCGACGATGCGGTCGGTCAGCGCGATGTCGAGCGTGATCTGCGGATGCAGTTCGATCAGCTTCGGCACCAGCGGTACCAGCATGTGGTGGCCGAAGGACACGCTGGCATTGATGCTGACCCGGCCGCGCGGCGCGGCACCGGCGGCGGCGCAGCGCTCGGCCTCGTCCATGTCGGCCAGCACGCGGTGGCTGCGCTCGTAGAAATGCAGGCCCTCGGGCGTGAGCTGCAGCTTGCGCGTGGAGCGGTGCACGAGCTGGATGCCCAGCCGCGCCTCGAGGCGCGCCACCAGCTTGCTGACGGCCGAGGGCGTCATGCCCAGCAGCCGCGCGGCGGCCGAGAAGCCGCCCGCGTCGACCACCTGCACGAAGGCCTCCATCTCGCCCGAACGGTTGACCTCGATGCGCGGCATGGCGTGTTCTCCGGTGGATTCGGCTTGTGAGTTGAATTCACAAGTGCATTGACCGGCGGCATTCTAGTCAACGAGGGACTTCGTCCGCACAGTACAGGGCATCATGCCCATCGCTCTACTCGCCCTCACCGCCGGTGCCTTCGGAATAGGCACCACCGAATTCGTCATCATGGGCCTGCTGATGCAGGTCTCGACCGACCTCCAGGTCTCGATCACGGCCGCCGGCCTGCTGATCTCGGGCTACGCGCTCGGGGTCGCGGTCGGCGCGCCGCTGCTCACCATCGCCACCCGCCGGCTGCCGCGCAAGACCGTGCTGCTGGCGCTGATGGCGATCTTCACGCTCGGCAACATCGCCTGCGCGCTGGCACCCAGCTACGAACTGCTGATGGGCGCGCGCGTCATCACCTCGCTCGCGCACGGCACCTTCTTCGGCGTCGGCTCGGTGGTGGCCACCGGCCTGGTGGCGCCCGAACGCCGCGCCTCGGCCATCGCCATCATGTTCACCGGCCTGACCGCCGCCACCCTGCTGGGCGTGCCCTTCGGCGCCTGGCTGGGCCTGCACTTCGGCTGGCGCGCGGCCTTCTGGGCCGTGGCGCTGATCGGCCTCGTGGCGCTCGCGGTGTTGGCCGTGTTCGTGCCGCGCGTCGAGGGCGAGGCGAAGCCCGCGCCGCTGCGCGAAGAGATCGCCGTGCTGGCCCGGCCCCAGGTGCTGCTGGGCCTGGCGATGACGGTGCTCGGCTTCGCCGGCGTGTTCGCCGTCTTCACCTACATCCAGCCGCTGCTGACCCAGGTCACGGGCCTGTCGGAATCGGCGGTGTCGCCGATCCTGCTGGTGTTCGGCGGCGGCCTGGCCGTGGGCAACATCCTCGGCGGCCGGCTGGCCGATCGCGCGACCATTCCCGCGGTGCTCGGCACGCTGGCCGTGCTCGCGGTGGTGCTCGGCAGCATGCAGTTCGTGATCGGCACGCCGATCGCCGCGGTGGTCTTCGTCGGCCTGCTCGGCGTGGCCTCGTTCGCCACGGTGGCGCCGATGCAATTGCGCGTGCTCGAGAAGGCCTCGGGCGCGGGCCAGAACCTGGCCTCGAGCCTCAACATTGCGGCCTTCAACCTCGGCAATGCACTCGGCGCTTGGGCCGGCGGCGTGGTCATCGACCATGGCCCGGGCCTGCGCGCGCTGGGCTGGGCCGCGGCGCTCTTGACCGTGGCGGGCCTCGCGATCGCGCTGTGGAGCCGCGCGCTCGACCGGCGCGGCGACCGCGCCCTGCCCGGCGATTGCGCTTCGGTGCGCGCCTGATCCACCCCACGCTCAAGGAGAACCCTCATGGAACAACGCTTTCTCGGTCGCTCGGGCTTCAAGGTGCCCGCCCTCGGTTTCGGCGCCGGCACCTTCGGCGGACAGGGTCCTCTGTTCAGTGCCTGGGGCAACACCGGCACCGACGGCGCGCGCCGCATCGTCGACATCGCGCTCGATGCCGGCGTGAACCTGTTCGACACCGCCGACGTCTATTCGAACGGTGCCTCCGAGACCATCCTCGGCGCCGCGCTCAAGGGCCGGCGCGACAAGGCCATCGTCTCGACCAAGCTCTCGCTGCGCGCGGGCGACGGCCCGAACCAGGTCGGCGCCTCGCGCCACCACCTGGTGGGCGCGACCGAGGCCGCGCTCAGGCGGCTGGGCACCGACTACATCGACATCCTGCAGCTGCACGCCTTCGACGCGATGACGCCGGTCGAGCAGGTGCTGGGCACGCTCGATGCGCTCGTGAAGTCGGGCAAGGTGCGCTACATCGGCATGTCGAATTTCTCGGGCTGGCAGCTGATGAAGTCGCTCGCGGCCTCCGACCGGCTCGGCCTCGAGCGCTACGTGGCGAACCAGACCTACTACTCGCTGGTCGGGCGCGACTACGAGTTCGAGCTGATGCCGCTGGGCCTGGACCAAGGCGTGGGCGCGATCGTCTGGAGCCCGCTGGGCTGGGGCCGCCTCACGGGCAAGATCCGGCGCGGCCAGCCGCTGCCCGCGGGCAGCCGGCTGCACGAGACCGCCGGCTTCGCGCCGCCGGTGGACGACGAGCGCCTCTACCGCGTCGTCGACGCGATGGACATCGTGGCCGAGGAGACCGGCAAGACCCACGCGCAGATCGCGCTCAACTGGCTGCTGCAGCGGCCCACGGTGGCCAGCGTGCTGATCGGCGCGCGCGACGAGGCGCAGCTCAGGCAGAACCTCGGCGCTCTCGGCTGGCAGCTGAGCGACGCGCAGATGGCGCGGCTCGACACGGCCAGCGCGATCGCGCCGCCCTATCCGTACTACCCGTACTGGAACGGGCAGTTCGCGGAGCGCAGCGCGGTGGCGGTGCCGATCAACGCGCCGGCCTGAGCTCGCCGGCCGACACGAAGCGGCGCGCGCGCATCCACTTGGTCACGACCCATTTCTCGCCGCGCGTCACGGGCGCGCTCGCGTGCAGCGAGCGCGCGTCGACGCGCCCCTCGTCGTCGCCGTACTCGAAGTAGCAGGCATTGCCGCGAATCGGCGACATCGCCAGGCCCAGCTGCGGAAAGACGGTTTGGCCGCCCTCGGGCACGTCGTTGAGGTAGGTCACGAGCGTGCTCACGCGCTGGCCACTGCGCGCGATCGATTCGCGGTTGGCCAGGTTGCTCGGCGCCAGGTAGTCGTGGTGCGGATCGCTGCCCGCGCCCTCCGGGTAGTGCAGCAACTGCAGGCCCTCGCCGTTCTCCAGCGGCAGGTTCATCAGCGCCGACAGCCGCCGGTCGAGGCGGGCCACCAGCTCGTTCTCGGCCAGGCGGAAGAACATGCCCCAGCTCGCGCGCCGGTCGCTGACCACGTCGCGCCCGCTCATCGGATCGACCAGGGTGGAAGGCGCGAGGCGCGGCCGCGCCATCTCGATCAGGGCCCGGCACTCCTCGGCATCCATCACGTTGCCCAGCGAGGCATGGACCGGGTCCTCGCCGCGCGCATGCACGACGATCTCGCGGTCGATGGCCTGGATCCGCGTGCCCGGTGCGAGCCGCATCGCGGGCCGGGCGGCGCCCGCATCCGGCAGCTCGATGGCATCGACCGGCATCGCCGCGCCGCGCTGCCGCGCATCGACATGGGCCGCGACGATGGCCTGCGCGGCGCGTTCGTTCATGCCCTTGCCGCGCATCGTGGCGACCAGCGCCTGCGGCATCTGGCCGGCATCGAGCATGCCCTGGAGCCAGCGCCCCAGCTCGGGGGAAAAGCGCACGACGGTGCTCATGGCCGGTCGCCGATCAGACGGGACCCAGGTGCGGCACCCAGCCCTTGTCGCCGCGCGTGAAGCCCTGGCGCAGCTGCAGCGGGCCGTTGGCGCCATTCATGATGCGCGCGACCATCGGGAACACGCGCTGCGCGTCGGGGTCCTGCATCCACGGCGCCGGCTCGATGCGATAGGTGTAGCTCACCACGGCCATCGGATGGCTGGTGTCGATGCCGGCCAGCTTCACGTCGACGATCTTCTCGCGCTGCAGGTGCGCCACGCAGAAGTCGTTGGCATGCTCGGCGTCGCGGGTGGCATGCGAATGCGGCTTGTAGAACTTGCGGCCCTCGTCGGTCAGTTCGAAGCGCTTGACCGCGCCGTCGGGGTTCTCGGCGCTCTTCGGCGCGGCGACGATGGTGCTGCGCACCAGGCCCAGCTTCTCCATCACCGGAAACTGCACCGCATGGCGCGCGCCGGAACCGGCCTCGGCTTCGGTCAGGTCGATCGGCCAGTCGAACATCGCGAGGCAGATGTCGCCGCGCTCGGCCAGGTAGGCATCGAGCGGGGCCGCGAGGTTCTCGGCGGTGGGGGCGCTGGCGTCGGGGCCGGCGCTGCAGGCGGCGAGCGCGCAGAGCGCGCCCATCGCCGTGAGGGTTGTCAGGGTCTGGAGCGAGGAACGGAGATTCATGGGGTTCTGGTGGAGGTATCGGGTAGCCAAGGCGGGGCTCAGTGCAGGTCGAGTTCGTCCGCGACCCAGCCGCGCCGCGTGAGGTGGACGCCGAGGCGCATCTGCATCGTTCCCTCGCGCTGGATCGCGCGCGCGAGCAGCGGGAAGGCCTGCTGCACCTCGGGCGCGGCGGCCCAGGGATCGAGCGCGATGCGGTAGGTGAAGAGCAGCGAAGTCGTCGTGCGCTCGTCGCGGGTCTGTGGCGGGTCCCAGCCGACCAGGCGGTCGAGGCTCAAGGTGGCCGCGCAGAGGTCGCCCGGATGCACGACGGTCTGCGTGGTGGTGCGCACCACCACGGGCACCTGCAGATAGTGCTGGCGCCCCGTGTCGGTCAGCGCGTATTCGCGCGCGGCCGCGACGTCCTTGCCGGTCACGAAGCCCAGCTTCTCGAGCAGCGGCATCTGCTGTGCGTCGGGCGCGTTCGATCCGGTCGCGACCTTGATCGGCCAGTCGTACTTGGCCAGGCACACGTGGCCGCGCTGCGCGAGGTAGTCGGCGGCGGCCGCGGTGAAGTTGTCGCGGTTAGGCAGGCGCGCCTCCTCGTTGCCGCAGGCAGCGAGCAAGACCATCGGCAACGCGAGGCAGGCGGCGATGCCGAAGCGCCGCCAGGGGCTGGAGCGCGGGGCCGTCATTTCGCGCACCTGTCGGAGGCCGAGGGCGTGGCGCCGGGTTGGTAGCCATCGCTCAGCGTACCGAGGAAGCAGGCCAGGTCGGCGATCTGCTGCGGCGTCATGGCCGGCGCCGAGCCCGGCGTGCGTGGCTGGGTGCCGCTGGCCAGCGTCTTGTCGCCGCCCTCGCCCGTGCCCAGCGGCACTTCCTCGTCGATGTTGCCCTGCTGCGCGCGCGGCAGGTCGTTGTACTTGCGCACCGTCGCGCCCGGCACGGCCGTGGGCTGCAGCGCCCAGGCCGGATTCGCCCGCGGCGCGCCACTGCCGTCCTTGTCGGCCGGATACCAGTACTCGGGATGGGTGTCGCGCGTGTTGTAGAAGTTGAGCACCTGCTCCATCGAATGGAACACGCCGTTGTGGAAGAAGCTGCCGCGCGTCGCCACGTTGCGCAGCACCGGTACCTTGAACATGCCGCAGTAGGGGTTCGCCGTGTCCGCCGTGGCCGGCATGTGGTCGGTGCGGAAGGGACCGCAGAGGCCCATGTCGAAGTACTTCGGGTCGTCGTTGGCCGGAATCGGATCGGGATTGTTCGGGATCGAGCGGTCGTTGCGCGGCGCGCCGAGCGCCTGGTAGGTGAAGTCGCTCATGAGGCCGGTGTTGCCGTTGAAGTTGGCGCCCGTGTAGTGGCAGCCCGAGCAGTTGGCGACGCCGCTGCTGTGGAACAGCACCTCGCCGCGCCGCTCGGCGGGCGTCAGCACGCCGCCGATCTTGTTGAAGACATAGAGGTCGTACTTGCTGCTGTACGGATGGAAGCTCAGGTCCTCGGTCTCGAGGGCCTGGATCGCCTTGCCGAGCGCATCGAAGGCCTGGTCGGTGTCGTCGAACACCCTGGCGCCGAAGGCCTGCTGGAACAGCGCCGCATAGCCGCCCTCGCGCACCGCCTTCACCACCGCCTCCTTCGAGGCGGCATTCATCTCGACCGGGTTGAGCAGCGGCAGCGCGGCCTGCGCCGCCATCGTGGCCGCGCGGCCGTCCCACATGAAGCCGCCGCCCGGCGATTCGGAGGTCACGCCGTCGGGGTTGGGCGCGTTGTCGTCGTAGGCCGGCGTCGATTCGCGGTAGCGCAGCGAAGGCACGGCGCGCGCGCCGGTCTGCGCGATGTCGGAACCGAGCTGCACCGAGATGCTGTTGGGTGGACCATAGGCGTACTGCGGGTCGTGGCAGCTCGCGCACGACATGTTGCCGCCGCCCGAGAGCCGCTTGTCGAAGAAGGCCAGCTGGCCGACCTGGGCCGGCAGGCTCAGCACCTGGGGACGCGCCGCGACGGCGCCCTTGGCCGCCGCCGGGTCGGTACTGTTGCAGGCCGCCAGGGCCCACAGCGCGGCCGCGAGCACCATGCCGAGCGCGACCGTCTTTTCCATTGCCAAGTTCATCATTCAACGTTGCATCCCGCGAAGGCGGCCGGGCCGCCTTGCGGGATTTCGGAAACCTGAAACGCCAGATTCCAGACGGTCCGCAACGGATCCCGTCTGGAATGGCATGAGGGGAACCGACCCGCGGGGCGAGGCGATCCACCTCGCCCCGCGGATCGTCCTTCGGCTTACTTCGTCGCCCAGACGTTGGCCTGCGTCGCGTCAGGTCCCACCTGCGGCGTGATCTGGCCTTCGAGCTCGTTGCCCTTGTCCGGATTCTTCACGCCGACGATATCGGCCGGATAGAGCTTCTGCGTATAGCCCGCCGGAATCACGTAGGCATGGTTGATCGGCCGCACCGAGTCGAAGTGCGTGTCCGCGCTGCCCGAGTACTCAGGCAGTGCCGCGATGTTGGCCGTGATGAAGGCTTCGGTGTACTTGGCGCGGTTCAGGTAGCTCGCATCGACGGCCGGGTCGGCGATCTGGAACATGTCCTGCAGCGTGCGCACGAACGAGAAGTGGCTGTAGGCATCGCTGTCCACCACCTGCTTCTTCGCACCGCCCACGTCCTGCTGGTTGCTGATGATCCCGAAGATCGAGTTGCCGTGGCCGAAGTTGCCGCCGGCATAGTTGGGCGGCGGGGCGGTGGGCAGGGCCTTTCCGCTCGCGTCCACGGTCACTGGCGCGGCGCCGGAATTCGAACCTCCCGCGTTCCAGCCGCAGCACGAGCCGTTGTTGCCGCCTTCGCCTTCGTCGTACATCACGACGATCGCGACGCGCTTGTTCGGGTTCTTCCACAGCGCCGAGTTCTGGATCTTCTTGACCACCATGCCGAGGTAGATGTCGGCGCGCTGCACGCCATTGGCCTGGCCGCTGTTGGCGCTCACGCAACTGGTGTCCTGGCCGACGCCGTGCATGTCGTCGCACTGGTCGGGCACGACGAAGTTGATGTTGCCGACATCGCCGGTCTCCAGATCCTTGCTGAACTGGTCGTAGATCCAGCCGCTGGGGATGCCGTAAACCGAGGTCTTGAGCCAGTCGGCTTCCTGGTACTGGGTGCCGAAGATGGTGCGGTTGGTGGCCACGAACTCGGGCAGGTTGCGCGCATCCTGGAAGGCGATCGACGGGCCGTGCTTGACCTTGTAGAGACCGTTCCCCACCGCGTAGTTGTCCGAGCCCTTGAGGCTGGGCGTGGAGCCGTCGAGGTTGGTGATGCCCAGCTTGGCTGCGTCGTAGGTGGCGGCGACCTTCGAATCGGCGATGCTGTCGGCGCGCACGTCCTGGCCGGGGTTCATCGATTCGCTGTAGGTGCGGATCGTGCGGCCGGTCTTCGACATCAGCGTGAACAGGTTGTCGCCTGGGATGTTGTGCACGGTGCCGCCGGTCGGCGTGTCGCTGCAGGCTTCGCCCTTGGTCGTGCTGTAGCCGGCACGGGTGGTGCTGTTCGCCGGCGGTAGGTTGGCCTGCGTGGGCAGGGGCTGGCCGTCGGACGCCGTACCACCCTTGAACTCGACGTCGGTGACCGCGTAGGGCGTGCCCGCGACGGCGCCGCAGCCGAACCAGTTGTCGTCGTGGATGCCGAAGTCGTCACCACCGCCCAGCGCGGTGTAGTTCGGCTCCGACGGATTGCCGGTCGAGTAGTAGGTGCTGAGCTGGTTGTACTTCTTGAGGATGTAGTTGATGTTGACGGCGCGCGGGTTGTCCACGATCACGTCGGTCGACTTGTTCTCCTCGATGATCACGAAGATGTTGTCGTAAGCCGGCACGCCTTCGACGTTGAAGGCCGCCTGCTGCGCCTGCGCGAAGGTGATCGGCGCCTGCTTCTGCAGCGGCTGCGAGCGCGCGACGCTGCTGCCGTCCTTGTTGCTGAGGGTCACGCCCGACAGGCCCACGAGGCGCGGGTCGCCGCCCGCCACCGCGAGGTGGTCGGGGAACATGTCCTTGCGGTCGAGCTTGGCCGTCGCGTAGGTGTAGCGGTTGGTGAGCTCGTTGTCCTGGTACAGGGCCGCGTACTGGTCGGTGCCCTTCAGGCCGTTGACGTCGGCCAGCGGATCGGTGAGCGCGGCCGTGCCGAGGTTGAAGGTGGGCACGTTCAGGCGCGCGAGCAGGTTGGCCTTCTCGGCCTTGTAGCTGCTGCCGTTGGCTTCCACCAGGCGCTGCGCTTCGCTCGACAGCGGGCTGATGACGATCTTGGCCGCGCCCTGGTCGGCGATCTGGTCGGCCGAGGCGCGCAGGATCAGGTGGCTCGCGACCTTGGCGCCGGTGGCCGTGTTGGTCGCCGAGGTGCCGATGTCGGCCACGAGCTGGCCTCCCTGGGTGGTGGTCAGCGTGAACTTGCCGTTGGCGTCGGTGGTGGTCGAGGCTTCGCCGCTGTCGAGCACGCCGTTGCCGTTGGCATCGACGAAGACCGTGGCCTTCGCGTAGTAACCGGCCTTGAGCGTCGGGTTGCCCGAGGCGCTGCCCGGCACGAAACCGCTGGCGGCGACCACGCCGCTGAGCGTGACGGCGTTGCCGCCGCTGCCGTCGCCGGACGGCAGGAACGCGACACCGCTGCCGCCACCGCCGCCGCAGGCGGTCAGCACGGAGGCTGCGAGCACCGTGAGCGCGGGGCACAGCAGGCCGGTCTTGATCTTGTGGATGTTTTTCAAAGTCGACTCTCGATCGTTGGGGAATGCGAACGGACGCACGGATTCGCCGAATCCGGCGGCCCTTGATTCAAGGACCGGTCGATGGTGGTTTTGCCAAATGTCAGTCCGAAGGCAGCAGACTTAGGCGCGCATTAGCGCTTTCTTCCGCCTTCGGAAACAGCGCGCGCAGGCGCGCGCACGGCGTGCGCGGCACGCCGTAGAAGCAACGGATTTGCAATTTCGCGCCCCGTGGTCAGGGCGCGGTCAGCAAGCCTGGGCGGCTGCTATTTCGGCGCGGCTTCGCGCCGTGCGAGCGCATGCATCTGCGTGGCCTCGCGCGGCAGCCACAGCGAGAGCGCGAACACCGCGAGGCCCACGACCAGCATCATCACGAAGGTCAGATGCAGCGAGCCGCCGAGCGCGAGCCGCAGCGCCGCGTCGCCGGCCGCGGGCGAGGCCGGGCCCTGCAGCAGCAGGCGCAGTTGCTCGTCGGTGAAGGCGAGCCGGCCGTCGGCGCGCGTGAGGCCGAAGTTGAAGACCGCGCCGAAGAAGGCCGCGCCGAGCGCGCTGCCGAGGTTGCGCGAGAACACGTTGGAGGCGGTGGCGCTGCCGCGATGCGCGACATCGACCGACTCCTGGATCAGGATCAGCGAGCTCAGGCTCAGCAGGCCCATGCCGAGGCCGATGACGAACGAGCCCACGCCCGCGAGCACCGGCGTGCTGCCCGCGGCGAGCAGCACGAAGCTCGAGCAGCCGACCGGGATCAGGGCCGCGCCGGCCACGAGGATGCGCCACAGGCCCACGCGCTGGAAGATGCGCGAGGTCAGCGTGGCGCCGATCGGCCAGCCCAGCATCACCATGGTCAGGGTGAGGCCCGCCGTGACCGAGGAGCGCTCGAGCACCACCTGCACGTACATCGGCAGGAAGGTGGTGATGCCGATCAGCACCATGCCCGCGAGCAGGGCCGCGCCGTTGACGGTGGCGATGACGCGCGCGCCCCAGAGCTTGAACGACACCATCGGGTCGGCCGCGCGGCGCTCCTGCCAGACGAACAGAACCACCGTGAGCGCAAAGGCCGCGGTCCAGCCCCAGGCGGAGGCGTCGTTGCCGATGCCGAACTCGGTGAGCGCGATCATCAGCGCCGCGATGCCGGCGGCGAACAGCACCGCGCCCACGATGTCGATCGAGGCGCGGCGCGTGGCCGGCGCTTCGTGCAGGAAGGCCCAGAAGCCCAGCGCGGCGGCGAGGCCGATCGGCACGTTGATCCAGAAGATCCAGGCCCAGGAGAGCTTCTGCACGATCAGCGCGCCGAGCATCGGCCCGAGCACCGCCGACACGGCCCACACGCTCGCGAGATAGCCCTGCACCTTGCCGCGCTCGCGCACCGGGTAGAGATCGCCCACGATGGTCAGCGCCACCGGCTGGATGGCGCCGGCTCCGATGCCCTGGATCAGCCGGAAGCAGATCATGGCCGGCATCGACCACGAGAAGCCCGCGAGCAGCGAACCGACGAGGAAGATCGCGATGCCCGCGAACATCACGGGCTTGCGGCCGTAGAGGTCGGAAAGCTTGCCGAACACCACGGTCATCGCGGTCTGCGCGAGCAGGAACGAGGCGAAGACCCAGCTGTAGAGATGCAGCCCGCCGAGCTCGGAGGCGATCTGCGGCATGACGGTGGAGACGATGGTCGCCTCGATCGCGACCATGGCCATCGACGCCATGATCGACGCGATGACCAGCGCGCGGTGGGTGGTCTTGGTGGGAGGAGCTTCGGGTGTCACGCAGGACTTCCTGGAGGCGCGGTGCGTCGGGGCACATCGGGGCGCGGGAAGCGCACGGGGCACGGGCACGGTTTGCGAAGGGCTGCATGCTATAGCCATCACGAGCCCCTGTCCGCCGCTCGGACTCTTCGCAGGATCAGGCAAGTGGGCGCGGGCGCCCTGCCCCGGCTTCAGCCCTCGCCTTCGGGCGGCTCGAGGAAGGACGGCTGCGACCGCGGGAACACCGCCTTGCCCTGGCTGCCCTCGCCCGGCGCGAAGAAGGCGTAGCGGTTGCGCCCCGCGGCTTTGGCGGCATAGAGCGCGGCATCGGCGCGCGCCAGCAGCTCGGCCGCCGTGACCGCCGATTCGGCCGGGCCGTGGAAGGCGATGCCGATGCTGGTCGCGACCTCGATGCGCTGGCCGTCGACCGTGAACACCGGGCGGTTGATGCGCTCCACGATCTTCGAGGCCACGGCCGCGACCGATTCGCGCTGCCGGATGTTCTCGATCACCAGCACGAACTCGTCGCCGGCCAGCCGCGCCGCCATGTCGCTGGCGCGCACGCAGGCCTTGAGCCGGCGCGCGTACTCGGCCAGCACCGCGTCGCCCACCGCGTGGCCCAGCGTGTCGTTGATGGCCTTGAAGCGATCGATGTCGAGGAACATCACGGCCAGCGAATGGCCGGTGAGCCGGCTGCGCAGCACGGCGTCGGGCAGGAACTCGTTGAAGGCCAGGCGGTTGGGCAGGCCGGTCAGCGTGTCGATGCGCGCGAGCTCGATCAGCTGGCGCTCCACCAGCTTGAGCGCCGTGATGTCGAGCGCCAGCGAGAAGATGCCGTGCGTGCTGCCGTCGCCGCGCGTGTCGGGCACGTAGATCACCTGCGTGACGCGGTCGTAGCCCGCGCGCTGCGTGCGCGCCTCGAACTCCACCTTCTCGCCGGCCAGCGCGCGCGCCAGCATCGGCCGGCGCGACAGGTAGACCTCGCGGCCCGCCACCTCCTCGAGATGGCGGCCTTCCACCTGCGAAGGCTCGAGGCCCAGCCATGCGTGGCTGGTGGCATTGGCGAAGGTGATGCGCTCCTCGCGGTCGATGTAGGTGATCAGCGCCGGCATGCTGTTGGTGATGGCGCGCAGCCGCAGCTCGCTCTCGGCGGCGCGCAGCTCGGCCTCCTTCAGGGCCGTGATGTTGAAGGCCATCAGGTAGAAACCCAGCACCTCGCCCTCGAGGCTGATGTCGGCGATCAGGTGGGTCTGGAAATGGCCGTCGCTGCCGTGGATCGGCGCATCGACCGGGAAGTGCGCGTTCTTGCCGGCCAGCACCGAGGGCAGGTGCGGCCGGATCTGCGCATACACCGCCTCGCCGAGCGAGGAGCGCAGGCTCACGCCCGCGAGCGGGCCGTCGAACAGGTCGGCCAGCTTCCGCGCGCGGCTGTTGGCGAACAGGCAGTTCTCGTCGCGGTCGAAGTAGCCGACCAGCGCCGGAATGCTGTTGGTCACGTCGCGCAGCCGGCGTTCCTGCTCCGTCAGGGCCTTGCGCACGTTGACCTCGTCGGTGATGTCGAAGGTCATCGCGAACACGCCGCGCACCACGCCCTCGGTGTCGCGGTCGGGGATGTAGTGCGCCTTGTAGGTGCGGTCGCCGACGCCGCGCGCGGGGTTGCCGGCCTTCTCGACGATCACGGTCTCGCCGCGCAGCGCGCGTTCGTAGTACGGCGCGACGACCGCGAAGTCCTCCGCGCCGCGCGCCTCGGGCATCGCGCGGCCGACCAGTTCGTCGTCGTCGTGCATCGCCTTCACGTGCGCATTGACGAAGGTGTAGCGCAGCGAGGCATCGACGTGCGAGACCAGCGCCGGGATGTTGTCGGCGATGGTGCGCACCTGGGCCTCGGAACGCGCCAGGCTCAGTTCGCCGGCGCGCTGCTGCGCCATCAGCTGGTCGAAGCTGCGCGCGAGCTCGCCGATCTCGTCCTGCGCATAGCGCGCCGGCGGCTCGGGCACGCCGGCGGCCGGATCCTGCGCCGACTGCATGCGCCCGTGCAGCGCGGCCAGCGGCGTCAGGCGCCGCCGCACGAAGCCCAGCGCGAGAGCGCCCGCGAGCAGCGCCGCCAGCAAGCCGCCGCCGAGCGCCACGCGCTCGATCGCGTCGATGCGCGCGAAGGCCTCGTCGCTCGGGTACATGGCGCCGACGATCCAGTTGGTCTGGTCGGTGCGCTGGAACGCGAACAGGCCCCGCACGCCCGACTCGTCGGTGCCTTCGCTGGTGCCCTCGAAGCCCGCGATCGCGCGCCGGATCTCGGGATTGGCGCCGTTCTCGGTCGGCAGCCGGTTCAGGATGAGCGCGGCGTCGGGATGGTCGACCACCACGCCGTCGGCCGTGAGGATGAACAGGTAGCCGGTCTTGCCGAAGCGCACGTCGGCCAGGTCGCCGAGGATGTTGCGGTCCTTGAGGTTGAGGGCGCCCGACACCACGAAGCGCACCTTGCCCTGCGCGTCGAGCACCGGCTCGGTGATGGCGACCTGCGCCAGCCCGTTCAACCGGTTGCGGTAGGGCCGCGAGATCAGGCCCAGCCCCGACTGCACCGTCTGCTGGAAATAGGCGCGGTCGCGGATGTTGATGGTGCCGACCTGGCTGGCATTGCTGAGGTTGGCGACCAGGTTGCCCTCGAGGTCGAGGAAGGCCACGTTGTCGAAGGCCAGGCGCAGCGACTTGTGCTGCTCGAGGAAGGCTTGCAGCGGCCGGCCGTCCTGGAAGTTCTGCGCCTCGACGCTGTCGACGAAGGTCTGCAGCAGGATGCGGCGGCTGCCGAATTTCTGGTCGACGCCGGTCGCGATCGAGGAGACGCGCGCGAACTGCTCGCCGGTGATCGAGGCGCGCAGGCTGCCGCGCACCAGTTGCAGCGCGACCATCGCGATCGCGACGGTCGCGGCCAGCACCACGGCGGCGACGCCGAGGCTGACGCGGGTGTGGAGTCCGAAACGGCGATGGAACGGTCGCGAAGGGGTCATGAATGAGATGAAGGCCAATGGCGCGCCGGGGTTCCGTGCCGGCTCGTGCGACCTGGGGCGAGTATCGGTGCGTTCGTCGGTCAGCGGAAGGTGAGAAACGTCATGCACCTCCGCTTCCCGATACGCGGCGGCGGCCCGAACGGATGCAGCCGCCGCGCCCGGCCGTCAAACGGCGATGGCGGGCCGCCCGGCCGCCGGCGCCGTCACCGCCCCGGCCAGCGCATCCACCATCGCATCGACCTCGGCCTCGGCCCGGGCCAGCGAGTCGGCCAGCAGCGCGCCGCCGAACTCGTCGCCCTCGGCCGCGGCTTCGTGCACCTCGGTCAGGCCGATGTACGAGAAGGCCGTGCGCACCATCGCCTCGCCATGGTTCATGTGCGCGATGCGCCCGCCCGGACCGTAGCCATGGTCGCCGCGCGCGCCCAGCAGCACCAGGCGCTTGCCGGGCGGCAGCATCGGCCAGTACGGCACGGCGCCGCGCGCGCGGTCGAAGCCGAAGGTGCGGCCCACGCGCACCACGTTGTCGATCCAGGCCTTGAACTGCGCCGGCACGCCGAAGTTGTACATGGGCAGGCCGACCACCACGAGGTCGGCCGCCAGCAACTGGTCGACCAGGCGGTCGCTCTCGGCCAGGCGCTCGGCCATCCAGGGCTCGCGCTGCTCGGGCGCGGTGAAGGCGGCATGGATCCAGCGCCCATCGACGAAGCCCGGCGGCTGCTGGCCGACGTCGAGGTGCTCGACCGCGTCGCCGGGCCGCAGGGCCTGCCAGCGCTCGACGAAGCGGGCCGACAGGCGGCGCGAGTGGGAGCCATGGGGATCGGTGCCGGAACGGCCCGGGCGCGCGCTGGTGTCGATGTGGAGCAGTCGGAGGGACATGGTCGGTGGTCCTGGAGATGAGTGAATGGATGTCTTTCGTCTCGCGATGCCAGAATGGCGATCGGCCGAGGCGTAGCGAGAATCTATGGGCCTCTCCGCCGTCTCACAAACGATCGTTTTTCCTTCAATGAACGAGCCAGATTCATCTGTCAGGTCACCCAGGCGATTGCCGCCGCTGCAGGCGCTGCGCGCCTTCGAGGCCGCGGCGGCGCATGGCAGCTTCCTGCGCGCGGCACGCGAGCTGTCGGTCACGCCCTCGGCCATCAGCCACCAGGTGCGCGCGCTCGAGGACACGCTGGGCCAGCCGCTGTTTCGCCGCCTCACGCGGCAACTGGCGCTCACGCCCGCGGGCGAGCGGCTGTTCGAGGACCTGCGCCAGGGCTTCGATGCGCTCGAGGCCGGCGTCGAGCGGCTGCGCCGGCCGGCCGCCACCCAGGCCGTGACGCTGAGCACCAACACCGCCTTCGCCGCGCGCTGGGTGATCCCGCGCATGGCCGCCTTCCGCGCGGCCTGCCCGGGCATCGAGCTCAGGCTGCATGCGAGCGACACGGTGGTCGACCTCGCGCGCGGCGAGGCCGACATCGCGGTGCGCCTGGGCAGCGGCCGCTGGCCGGGCCTCGCGGCGCGCGCGCTGATGCCCGAGCGCTACGCGCCGCTGTGCAGTCCGATGCTGGGCCTGGCGCGCGTGGAAGACCTGCCGCGGCACCGGCTGATCCATTGCGACTGGCAGCCGCAGGCCCATGCGCCGGCGCTGTGGCCGCGCTGGTTCGAGGCGGCGGGATTGGCGCCGCCGCGCGGCCGCTCCGCGAGGCAGGCGGCGAAGGAGGCGCCGGAGGCCGAGCTCTCGTTCTCCGACGAGACCCATGCGATCCTGGCCGCGCTCGGCGGCCATGGCGTGGCGCTCTTGAGCCTCACGCTCGCGGCCGAGGAACTGCGCAGCGGCGCGCTGGTCCAGCCCTTCGGGCCGGCGCTCGATACCGGGCGCTACTTCCTGGCCACCGCGAACGGGCGCGAGGACGAGCCAGCGGTGCGCGCGGTCTGGGACTGGATCGCGTCGCAAGCACAGCCGGCTGGCTGATCAGTCCTCGAAGGGCCCGGCGATCTCGCGCAGCGCCATGCGCTTGTAGGCCGCGACCAGCGCCGCGCCCTCCTCGCTCGCCACGCCGATCGCGAGGCGGATCGTGGCTTCGCCCAGTTCCCAGATCAGGAAGGCCGACTGCTCGATGCGTTCGCGCTGCGCGTCGCCGTGCACCTTGCGCATCGCCTCGGCCAGCATCGCGCCGGCAATGCGGCTCTCGGCGATCTGCAGCCCCAGCAGTTGCTTGTCGGCCTGCATGCCGCTCCAGATGTCGCGCATCACGGGCCGCGCGACGACGATCTCGAAATAGCGGTCGACCAGCACCGAGAAGGCCCGCCGCAGGCTCGCGAGGTCGTGCACGTCCTTCAGGCCCTCCTCGATGCAGCCGCGGCTGTGGACGTTGATGCGCTCGGCCAGCACACGGATCAGCGCGCTCTTGTCGGGGAAGTACTGGTAGAGCGAGCCGATCGAGATGCCGGCGCGCGCGGCCACCTCGCTCATCTTGAGCGAGTCGCTGCCGCCGCGCGCGATCAGCTCCGAGGCGCATTCGAGGATCAGCTCGACCCGCGCCTTGCTGCGCTCCTGCGTGGGGTTCTTGCGGGCGGCCGAGGCGGTGGCGATGGAATTCATGGCGGATCGGGCTCGAAAAAAACGGTTGACGCTCGAAATGTGAGGGAATATCATTTTTTACGTGAGTAGTCCTCACATTAACCGAAGGAGTCCGAGATGGCAATCGATCAGGTGCAGATGCGGGACGATGCGCGTCCCATCCTCGTGCTGGGCGCTCACGGCAAGACCGGCGCGCGCGTGATGGCGTTGCTGCGGGCCGCCGGCCACGCGGTGCGCGCCGGCTCGCGCGGCGCCCGTCCCGCCTTCGACTGGAACGACCGCGCCACCTGGGGCCCGGCGCTCGAGGGCGTGCGCGCGGTCTACATCGCCTACCAGCCCGACCTCTGCGTGCCCGGCGCGGTCGAGACCGTGCGCGCCTTCTGCGAAGCGATCGCGCGGGCCGGCGTGCGCAAGGCCGTGCTGCTGTCGGGCCGCGGCGAGCCCGAGGCCGAGGACGCGGAGAACGCGCTGCGCGCCAGCGCGCTCGACTGGACCATCGTGCGCGCGAGCTGGTTCTTCCAGAACTTCAGCGAGAACTACTTCCTCGAGGAGATCGTCGCGGGCGAGATCACATTGCCCGAGGGCCTCGCGCCCGAGCCCTTCGTCGACGCCGACGACATCGCCGAGATCGCGGTCGCCGCGCTGCTCGATCCCGAGGGCGGGCGCCATGGCGGCCAGCTCTACGAACTCACCGGCCCCGAGGCACTGGACTTCCCCGAGGCGATCCGCCGCATCGGCCAGGCCGCCGGCCGCGACATCGGCTGCCGCATCGTGACCATGGACGACTACGCCGCCGCGCTGGGCCAGGCCGGCCTGCCGGCCGATCTCGCGTGGCTCGTGATCTACCTCTTCAAGACCGTGCTCGACGGCCGCAACACGCCGGTGGCCGACGGCGTGCAGCGCGCGCTGGACCGCCCGCCGCGCGGCTTCGCCGAGTACCTCGCGCGCACCGCGCCCACGGGTGTCTGGGGAGCCGCGTCGTGAGCGGCAAGCTGCTGAGCGCGCTGGTGCTGGCCGGCGCGCTGTCCAGCGCACTCGTCGCCGGCATGTTCTACGCGTTCTCGTCCTTCATCATGGCCGCGCTGGCACGCGTGCCGCCGGCCGAGGGCATGCGCGCGATGAACGCGATCAACGTGACGGTGATCACGCCGAGCTTCATGGCGCTGTTCATGGGCACGGCCGTGCTCGGCATCGCTCTCGCGATCTGGTCGCTGTTCTCGATCTCGCAGGCCGACTCGCAGCTGGTGCTGCTGGGCGCCCTGCTCTACCTGCTCGGCTGCTTCGGCGTGACCATGGCCTTCAACGTGCCGCTCAACGACCAGCTGGCCGCCGCACCCACCGAGGCGCTGTGGCACAGCTACCTGCGGACCTGGACGATGTGGAACAGCGTGCGCACCGCCGCGGCCGCGCTGTCGTCGGCGGTGCTGGTGGCCGTGGCGCTGCGGCAGGCCGCGGGTTGAAGGCGGGAGCGGGCAGCCGAACGCAGAGGGCGCGAAGGTTTCGCAGAAGTCGCAGAAGGAACAACCAAAAAATGGATGTTCTTCTGCGACTTCTGCGCTCCTTGGTATTCCTTCTGCGTTCGGCTGTCCGAATTCAAGGCGCGCGCAACTGCTCGCGCAGCCTGGCGCCGATCTCGGGCCGCTCGAGGAAGGGATCGGCGGGGTTGGTGATCGAGACGATGTTCTCCATGCGGCTGCGCACGTTGCCCAGCGCCTTCGGGTGGCTGAACACGTAGAACTGGTTGGCGCTGATCGCCTCGAAGACCTTGGCCGCGACCTCGGCCGCCGTGATCTTGCCGCTGCTCACCGCCTTGTTGCTCATGGCCTGGCCGATCAGCTGGCTCTTGGTGAGCTCGCTCTGCTTGGGCGCATCGGGCCGGTTGCGCTCGCTGCTGGTGATGCCGGTGGGCACGAAGTACGGGCACAGCAGGCTGGCGCCGATCTGGTCGGTGACCAGGTTCAGGTCCTGATACATGGTCTCGGTGAGGCTCACGACCGCGGCCTTGGCCGCGTTGTAGATGCCCATGTTCGGCGGCGTCAGCAGGCCGGCCATGCTCGCGGTGTTGGTCACGTGGCCGCGGTACGAGGGGTCCTTCGCGGCGGCCTCGAGCATCATCGGCACGAACAGGCGCACGCCGTGGATCACGCCCCAGAGGTCGACGCCGAGCACCCAGTCCCAGTCGGCCACGGTGTTCTCCCACACCAGGCCGCCCGCGCCCACGCCGGCGTTGTTGAAGACGAAGTGCGGCGCGCCGAAGCGCTCCTTGACGGCGGCGGCCAGCGCTTCCATCTGCGCCGCGTCCGACACGTCGACCTTGCGCGCCAGCACCTGCGCGCCGGCCGCTTCCATCTCGGCCTTGGCCTTGTCGAGTGCGTCCTGCTGCACGTCGACCAGCACGAGGTTCATGCCGCGCGCCGCGCCGATGCGCGCGCATTCGAGTCCGAAGCCCGAGCCCGCGCCGGTGAGCACGGCGGTCTTGCCCTTGAAGTCCTGAATCATTGGATACGTTCCTTTGGAATGGCTCTGCGCCGAGCATTAGAGCGCGTCGGCGCGCACGCGGCTGTCGTTCGGGCGACGCATCGCGAAGCCTTTGGTTTACGCATGGGCCGGCAGCGCCAAAGGGTGTCTCCGAAGCTACATACAAGCTGCCTATAAACCGCCGCAGCCCGCTCGCCGGTCCTTCATTCCATCCAGAAAATTTCCATGATCCATGCAGCGCCGAGGCCGACCTGGCAACTCAGAACTTTGGTACTCGCGGCAGTCGTCGCGCTGAGCGCCTGCGGCGGCGGTGGCGGCGGCGGGGGTGTCTTCCCCTTCGTTCCCCCGCCCTCCTCCGGTACCGCGCCGCCCGCGGTGCAACCGCCGCCGCCCCCCCCGCCGCCCACCTGCGCGGCCGCCGTGCCGGCCGACGCGCCGCTCGCGGCCATTCCCGCCGTGCAGGGCACGGGCCACCTGAGCCCGATGGCGGACCAGGGCGTGACCGTGCGCGGCGTGGTGGTCGGCGACTTCCAGGCCACCGGCACCGGCGACACCAGGCTCAACGGCTTCTTCGTGCAGTCGCTGGTGCCCGATGCCGATCCGCTGACCTCCGAAGGCCTCTTCGTCTACGCGCCGGCCAATGCGACGCGCGTGGCGGTCGGCGACTACGTGCAGGTCTCGGGCACGGTCACCGAGTTCGGCCAGACCGCGGGCGCCAACGCCAAGCCCGACAGCATCACGCAGATCGCGGGCACGACCGACAAGCCCGTGGCCATTTCCATCTGCGGCTCGGGCCTCGCGATCGCGCCGACCCCGATCACGCTGCCGGTGGCCGACGAATCCACGCTCGAGCGCTATGAAGGCATGCTGGTCGAGATCGCGCAACCGCTGGCCGTGTCGGAGCTGTTCGAGCTGGGCCGCTACGGCCAGCTGGTGCTGTCTCTCAACGGGCGCCAGTTCAACCCCACCAACGGCAACGCGGCCGCCACGCACGACCAGAACCTGCTCGCGCGCATCGTGCTCGACGACGGCTCGTCGCGCCAGAACCCGAACCCCATCCCCTACCTGAGCGCCGCGGGCACCGACGGCACGCGCCGCATGGGCGACACCACGCAGAAGGTCACGGGCATCCTGAGCCACAACTTCGTGGCCTACCGGATCCAGCCGACCGAGGCGACCAGCTTCGCGCAGGCCAACCCGCGCCCGGCCACCGCGCCCGCGGTCGGCGGCACGCTGAAGGCGGCGAGCCTGAACGTGCTGAACTACTTCACCACCTTCCAGAACGGCGAGAACGCCGCGGGCCAGACCGGCCAGGGCTGCACGCTCGGCAGCGAGGCACCGAGCGCGGGCAACTGCCGCGGCGCCAACAACCGCGCCGAGTTCGATCGCCAGCAGGCCAAGATCGTGGCCGCGATCGCGGGCCTCGATGCCGACGTGATCGGCCTGATGGAGATCCAGAACACCGACGTGGCGACCGACAACCTCGTGGCCGCGCTCAACGCGAAGCTGGGCGCGGGCACCTACGCCTCGGTGCGCAGCGGCAGCTTCGGCACCGACGCGATCAAGGTCGACATCCTCTACAAGCCCGCCAAGGTGCAGCGCGTCGGCGGCCTGGTGTTCCCCACCGGCACCGACCTCGCGGACTACGTCGCGCCCAGCGGCCGGCCGCCGCTGGCGCAGCGCTTCAGCGCGGTGGGCAACCACGGCGGCTTCTGGTTCGTGGTCAACCACCTGAAGAGCAAGGGCAGTTGCCCGAGCACCGGCGACATCGACCTGGGCCAGGGCTGCTTCAACCTCGCGCGCACGAAACAGGCGACGGCGCTCAACAGCTTCGTCGCCAAGCTCAAGGCGCAGGGCGAGGCCGACGTGCTGATGATGGGCGACTTCAACAGCTACCTGCTCGAGGACCCGACCAAGGTGCTCGAGTCGGCCGGCAACGAGAGCCTGCTCAAGCGCATGCCCGCCAACGACCGCTACACCTACGTGTTCGGCGGCGAGACCGGCGCGCTCGACCATGCCTATGCCTCGGGCTCGCTCGCCACGCAGGTCGCGGGCGTGGGCGTGTGGCACATCAACGCCGACGAGCCGACCGCGCTCGACTACAACACCGACTTCACGACCGACGACCGCTACGCGCCCACGCCGTACCGCGCCTCGGACCACGACCCGGTGCTGGTGGGCCTGAACCTCGCGGCCGACACGGCCGTGACGCTGCCGATCCTCGGCGGCACCATCCCCGCGACCGCCCGGGCCGGCGAAAGCTACGGCGTGACGATCACCGAGGCCCTGCCCGGCGGCAGCGCCACCCTGACTTCGCTCTCGGTCGACTGGGGCGATGGCAGCGCCGCGACGACCGCGCCGGGCGCCGGCACGGTGACGCATACCTACGCGGCCGCGGGCAGCTTCGACGTGGTGATCACGCTGACCAACTCGGCGGGCCAGACCGCCACGCGCTCCGGAACCGTCGCTGTCAGCAAGATCGTGGTGGTTCCGCCCGGCCCGCCCGACCTGTTCTTCAGCGAGTACATCGAAGGCAGTTCGAACAACAAGGCGATCGAGCTCTACAACCCGACCGCGGCGACGCTGGACCTGAGCCTCTACACCGTCAAGCTGTACTCGAACGGCGCGAGCACCGCGACCAACACGCAGGTGCTCAGCGGCACCCTGGCACCGGGGGCGACGCTGGTGCTCTCGAACAGCGGCGCCACCACGCCCTTCAAGCCAGCGGGTTCGATCGTCAGCAGCGTGGTCAACTACAACGGCGACGATGCGCTGACGATCGAGAAGTCGGGCACGGTCATCGACCGCATCGGCCAGGTCGGCGTGGACCCCGGCACCGAATGGAAGAGCGGCAGCGTGAGCACGCTGGACCAGACGCTGCGCCGCAAGCCCACCGTCAAGGCCGGCGACCGCAATCCCCTGCTGCCCTTCGATCCGGCGGAGCAGTGGGACAGCTTCCCGATCAACACCTCGGACGGCCTGGGCTCGCACACGGTGAACTGAGCGGGAGCGCCGGGCCGGCGATCGACGGCCCGGCGGTTTTTCAGCCCTCGGCTTTCTTCAGCACGTAGCCGATGCGCGGGAAGTGCACGTGCACCCGGCCCGTGCGTTCGCCGTTGCGCTCCAGCGTGTAGTGGGTGCGCGTGGCCGCCACCAGGATGCCCGGCGTTTCCTCGAGCCCGAAGCTCTCGGCGCGCAAGGTGACGGCGCTGCCCAGCGGAATGCCGTGGTCGTCCTGGAAGGTGCTGTCGGTCAGCAGCGAATGCGGCGTCGCGGCCTTGGCCACGGCGATCGCTTCCTCCGCGCCGAACTTCTCGGGCGTGCCATGGCCGATGGCCGCCATGCGGTTCATCCAGTCGACCACCGCGGGCGTGAGGTCGAGGATGCCCTTGACCGCCTCGATGCGGCGCGTGTACCACAGCGGGTGGTAGGCCGAGAAGTCGGCGATGCAGGGCACCTCGCCGAGCAGGAAGGGCTTGTCGTCGAGCATGTCGGACAGCCGGCGCAGGTACGACTTGTAGGCGCTGGTGGCGTCGGCCGGACGCAGCCGCGTCATGTTGCCGGCGCTCATCTTCGCGCGGTCCTCGCCGAAGGCCTTGGCGGCCTCGGGCGGCGCCTTGGCGAACACCTCGGCCGCGCCCTTGGGCTGCAGGTTCCAGGCCATCGCGGCCCAGAACAGCGTGGTGTCGGCCCACTGCGCGAGGATGCGCGACATGCCCTTCTCGGGCTCGGGGTAGAGCGTGGGCGCGGGCTGCAGGTGCTCGAGCACGTCGGCGATCAGCGCGCTGTCGCAGTACATGTCGGCGCCGATCTGCAGGAACGGCGTCTTGCGGTAGCCGCCCGTGAGCACCTCCACGTCGGGCTTGGGCATGATCGGCGGGATGAAGACCGACTTCCACGGCAGCTGCTTGGCGCCGAGGATCAGGCGCACCTTCTCCGAGAAGGGAGAGGTGGCGTAGTGGTGCAGGATCAGATCGGCCATCGTGGTTTTTCCTTGTGAGAGGGAGACAGTGTTCTTCTAGACCGGCTGCGCGCGCCGCACGATCGCATCGAAATCGGTGCCCGCGCCCAGCGTGCCGAAGGCATGGCCCCAGTCGCCGCCCAGGCGCGAGGCGCAGAACGCGCCCACCACCGCCGACGGCGCGGTCTGCGCGAGCAGCGAAGCCTGCACGGCCAGCGCCACGTCCTGTGCCAGACGACGCGCCTCGACCTCGGAGGCCATCGCCTCGATGCGCGCGGGCAGCGCGTCGGCCAGGCGGTCGAGCGCCGCATGCTGGCCGCGCGCGGGCGCCAGTTCGTGCGCCAGCGCCGCCACCGCGTCGCCCTTGCGCAGGCCGCGCAGCAGGTCCAGCGCCATGATGTTGCCCGCGCCTTCCCAGATCGAGTTGAGCGGCATCTCGCGGTAGACGCGCGCCATCACGCCCTCGCCGCCCTCCTCCACGTAGCCGTTGCCGCCCAGGCATTCCATCGCTTCCTGGCCCAGCAGGCTGCCGCGCTTGCAGATCCAGAACTTGGCGACCGGCGTCAGCAGGCGCGCCATCAGTCGCTCGTGCTCGTCGGCGGGCCGGTCGAAGGCGCGCGCGAGGCGGATCGCGAGCGCGGTGGCGGCCTCGCTCTCGAGCGCCATGTCGGCCAGCACGTTCTGCATCAGCGGCTGCGCGATCAGCGGCTTGCCGAAGGCGCTGCGCTGCGCCGTGTGGTTCAGAGCCAGCGCGAGGGCCTGGCGCATCAGCCCGCTGGTGCCAAGCGCGCAATCGAGCCGCGTCATCGTGCCCATCTCGAGGATCTGCGGAATGCCGCGGCCCTCCTCGCCCACCAGCCAGGCGCTGGCGCCATGGAACTCGACCTCGGAACTGGCATTGGCCTTGTTGCCGAGCTTGTCCTTCAGGCGCTGGATGCGGATCGCGTTGCGCGTGCCGTCGGGCAGCACGCGCGGCAGGAAGAAGCAGCTGAGCCCGGTCGGCGCCTGCGCCAGCACCAGGAAGGCATCGCACATCGGCGCGGAGAAGAACCACTTGTGGCCCGTGATCTCGTAGCGCTCGCCCCAGCCGTCGCTGCCGGCGCGCACCGCCTTCGTGGTGTTGGCCCGCACATCGGAGCCGCCCTGCTTCTCGGTCATGCCCATGCCCATGGTCACGCCGGCCTTGTCGGCCACCGGCTTGAGCGCGGGGTCGTACACGAGGCTGCCGAGCTTCGCGCCCCAGTCGGCATGCACGGCCGCGTTGTCGCGCAGCGCGGGCGTGGCCGCGTAGGTCATCGAGATCGGGCACAGCATCGAGGGCTCGAGCTCGGTGAAGAGCATGAAGCCCGCGGCGCGCAGCACATGGGGCGACGCGGCCGCGCCGGGCTCGGCGCGCCATGGCGTGCCATGCAGGCCCGCACCCACCGCCGCGGTCATCAGCAGGTGGTAGCTCGGATGGAACTCGACCTCGTCGATGCGCCGACCGAAACGGTCGTGCGTGTGCAGCTCGGGCGTGTGCACGTTGGCCAGCCGCGCATGCGTCTGCATCTCGGCCGAACCGAGCGTTTCGCCCAGTTGCCGCAGCGACTCCGTCGGCAACTGTGGCGCATTGAAATTCAACGCATCGCGCAGGGGCCGGTGGGTGTCGAAGAGGTTGTAGCCGGCCAGTGGTGCCGGCTGGTTGAATACCTCGTGGGTCGCGTCCATGCCGGCTCCTTCGCGTTCTCTTCTCTCAGATCAGCTTGACGAGCTGCTTGCCGAAGTTGCGGCCCTTGAGCAGCCCCAGGAAGGCCTCGGGCGCGGCCTCGATGCCCTGCGCGATCGACTCGCGCGGCTTGAGCTTGCCGCTGCCCACCAGCGCGCCGAGTTCGGCCAGCGCCTCGGGCCACACCTCCATGTGCTCGCTGACGATGAAGCCCTCGACCTTGAGCCGGTTGATCAGGATCAGCGCGGGGTTCGCGAGCGGCAGCGGCTGGCCGTCGTAGCCCGCGATCATGCCGCACAGCGCCACGCGCGCGAAGGCGTTGGTGCGCAGCAGCACGGCGTCGAAGATGTAGCCGCCGACGTTCTCGAAATAGCCGTCGATGCCGTTCGGGCAGGCTTCCTTGAGCGCCGCGCTCATGGTCTTGACGTCGGGATGCTGGCGGTAGTCGATGCAGGCGTCGAAGCCCAGTTCGTCGGTCACGTACTTGCACTTGTCGGGTCCGCCCGCGATGCCCACCACGCGACAGCCGCGCGCCTTGGCCAGCGCGCCGAAGGCGCTGCCCACGGCACCGCTGGCGGCCGTGATGACCACGGTCTCGCCGGCCTTGGGCGCGATGATCTTGACCAGGCCGTACCAGGCGGTCACGCCCGGCATGCCGACCGCGCCCAGGTAGTGCGACAGCGGCACGTGGGTGGTGTCCACCTTCTTGAGCGCGCCGGGCTGCGAGGCATCGACCACGCTGTATTCCTGCCAGCCGCCGAAGCCCACCACCTTGTCGCCCACGGCGTACTTCGGGTGCTTGCTCTCGACCACCTCGCCCACGGTGCCGCCCTGCATCACCTGGCCCAGCGGCTGCGGCTGGGCGTAGCTCTTGGCGTCGTTCATGCGCCCGCGCATGTAGGGATCGAGGCTCATGTAGTGGTGGCGCACCAGCACCTGGTTGTCCTGGAGCGCCGGGGTTTGCGCGGTCACGAGCTTGAAGTTGCTCGCGACGGCTTCGCCCTCGGGGCGGTTGTCGAGGATCTGCTGCTTGTTGGTCGGCATGGTCGTGTCTCCTGGAAAGCTGGATGGCGGCGCGCGAGGCGCCTTCGGACTGCGGGCGGCGAAACGGGGTCCGCCGCCCTTGGACTGTTCGCCGTCAGTCGGTCGACGGCGGGCGCATCGCGTTGGCGCTCGCCGGGCCGGTCGGCAGCCGGCGCTTCACGTACTTGAAGGTGCCGGTGGCATGGGCGCACACGCGCTCCTGCTCGTCGTAGATCCTGGCCTCGGTGAAGGCCAGCGTGGCGGTGCGGTGGATCAGCGTGCCGCGCGCGCGCAGCGGGCCGACCGAGGGCTGCATGAAGCTGGTCTTCATCTCGATCGTGACCACGCCGGTCTCGGGCGTCACGCTGCGCGCGGCCGCGGCCATGGCGATGTCGAGCAAGGTCATGCAGGCGCCGCCGTGCGTCACGTCGAAGGTGTTGAGATGCTCGGGCTTGGCCGTGTAGCGGATCTCGGATTCGCCGTTCTCGAACTTCACGAGCTCGAAGCCCAGGTGGCGCGCGAACGGGATCTGGCTCGTGTACGAGCGGATGTTGATGTCGTCGGAGTCTTGGGTCATTGCTTCAGGCCGCGCCCAGGACCACGCTCACGCCGCCGTCGACCGCCAGCCACTGGCCGGTGATGTGCTTGCCGGCATCGCTCGCGTACAGCAGCGTCAGGCCCTTCAAGTCTTCGTCGTCGCCCAGCCGGCCCAGCGGCGCCTGCGCGGCCATCTTCTCCTCGCCCAGCGACTTGATCAGGCCGGCCGCCATCTTGGTCATGAAGAAGCCCGGGCAGATCGCGTTGACGGTGATGTTGTACTTGCCCCATTCGGCCGCCAGCGTGCGCGTGAAGCCGATCACCGCGGTCTTGGAGGTGTTGTAGGCCAGGGTCTGCATCTCGGGCGGGTTGCCGTTGAGGCCCGCGATCGAGGCGATGTTGATGATGCGGCCGCTCTTCTTCGGGATCATGTACTGGTTGGCCACGTGCTGCGACAGGATGAAATAGCCGCGCACGTTGAGGTTCATCACCTTGTCCCAGGCCTCGACCGGATGGCTTTCGGCCGGCGCGCCCCAGCTCGCGCCGGCGTTGTTCACGAGGATGTCGATCGCGCCCAGGCGCTGCAGGGTCTCCTCGGCCAGGCGGCGGGTGTCCTCCTCCTTCGCGCAGTCGGCGGCGATCCAGCGCGCGTCGATGCCGGCGGCCTGCAGCTCGGCCGCGGCCTGCTCGAGGTCCTCGGCCTTGCGCGAGCTCAGCATGATCTTCGCGCCGGCCTCGCCGAGCGCATGGGCCATCTGCAGGCCCAGGCCGCGCGAGCCGCCGGTGATGAGCGCGGTCTTGCCGCGCAGGTCGAACAATTGCTGGGTGGTGCGGGTGGTCATGGGGATGTCTCCGGAGGTCGGTGGTGTTCGGGGAATGTCAGATCTCATAGTCCATGCACTGGCGCGCTTCGCGCACGGCGCCGATGAAGGGCTTGAGCGCGACGTGCTGCGGATGCTCGGCATAGGCCGCGAGCGCGGCGGCATCGGTGAATTCCGAATTGAGGATCAGGTCGTAAGTGGCTTCCAGGCCCGGCTGGGCCAGCGCGACCTCGAAGCGCACGGTGCCCGGCGACAGCGTCGCGCAGGCCTCGAGCAGCGCCTTGGCCTTGGCGAGGTTGGCGGCCTTGTCGGCGCCCTCGGCGTGCGCCTTGAACTTCCACATCACGATGTGCCTGAGCATGGCCTCGCTCCTTACCGGTCGTTCATGCGCGAGCGCACGTAGATCAGCACGAAGCCCACGACGGTCGCGATGCCGCCGGGCACGGCCATGGCCCAGCCGGTGGCCGGCTCGGTGCGGCCGGTGGCGATGCCGAGGATGACGAGGAACAGGCCGCCGTAGATCAGGATCCAGATCCACTTCTCGAGCGTGGCATGCGGTTTGGGTGGCTTGGCGGGAGTGGGAGGGGTCATGGCAATGGCAGGCATCAGAATGCCTCTTCGGGCAAGGCGGTACAGGTCGGATCGCGGCTCTCGACCACGTTGAGCCAGGCGCCGTTCTTGGGCAGCTCGTAGTGGAAGAAATAGCGCGCGGCCGCCATCTTGCCAGCAGTCGCGGGCGCGGCCTGCGCCGGGTCGAGTTCGAGCGCGCGCTGCGCCACGTCGAGCCACAGCCAGGCCAGCACCGTGTGGCCGAAGGCCTGCATGTACGGCACCGCGTTCACCAGCGCCTCGGCCGGGTCGCCGGTGGACCAGGCGGCCTCGGTGGCGCTGCCCACGCGCTGCAGCGCCTCGCCCAGCGCCTTGGCATGGGCGGCGAGCGCGGGCGCCTTGGCGGCGCGGCCGATGGTCTCGGTGATGCGGCCCGCCAGCAGCTGCAGGCCGCGGCCCTTCTCCATCAGCACCTTGCGACCCAGCAGGTCGGCCGCCTGGATGCCGTGCGTGCCCTCGTGGATCATGTTGAGGCGGTTGTCGCGCCAGTACTGCTCGACCGGGAAGTCGCGCGTGTAGCCGTAGCCGCCATGGACCTGGATCGCGAGCGAGTTGGCCTCGAGGCACCATTCGCTGGGCCAGCTCTTGGCGATCGGCGTCAGCACTTCCAGCAGCAGCCGCGCGTCGTCGGCGGCCTGCTCGCTGCCGGTCTTCTGCTCGTCGACCAGCCGCGCGCAGTACAGCTCGAGCGCCAGCGCGCCCTCGCAATAGGCCTTCTGCGCGAGCAGCATGCGGCGCACGTCGGCGTGCTCGATGATGCGCACCTGCGGGCCGGCGGAGTCCTTGACCACCTTGGCCTCGCCGCCCTCGGGCTTCTTCACGAGGCGGCCCTGCGGCCGGCTCTTCGCGTAGTCGAGCGAGGCGTGGTAGCCGGCCATGCCGAGCATGGTGGCGGCGGTGCCGACGCCGATGCGTGCCTCGTTCATCATGTGGAACATGCAGTGCAGGCCCTTGCCGGGCGCGCCGACCAGGTAGCCCACCGCGCCGGCCTTGCCGCCGACCGGGTACTTGCCTTCGCCGAAGTTCAGCAGCGTGTTGGTGGTGCCGCGCCAGCCCAGCTTGTGGTTGAGGCCCGCGAGCGCCACGTCGTTGCGCTCGCCCGTGAGTTCGCCCTGCGTGTCCACCATGCGCTTGGGCACGATGAACAGCGAGATGCCGCGCGTGCCCGGCACCAGCTTGCCGTTCTCGTCGGGAATCTTGGCGAGCACGATGTGCACGATGTTCTCGGTCAGCTCGTGGTCGCCCGAGGAGATCCACATCTTGTTGCCCGTGAGCCGGTAGCGCGGGCCCAGCGGATCGTCCTGGAAGCCCTCGCCATCGGGCACCGCGCGCGTGGCCACGTCGCTCAGCGAGGAGCCGGCCTGCGGCTCCGACAGGCACATGGTGCCGGCCCAGCGCCCGGAGAACTCGTTCTTGGCGAACACCTCCTTCTGTGCATCGGTGCCGTGCACCATCAGCAGGTTGGCGTTGCCGCTGGTCAGCATGTTCGAGCCGATGCTCACCGAGGCCATCGCGAAGAAGCTGTTGGCCGCGGCCTGCACCGTGTAGGGCAGCTGCATGCCGCCGATGTCGTAGTCCTGCGCCGCGCTCATCATTCCCGATTCGACGAAGGCCTTGTGCGCGTCGTGCGTGGCCTGCGGCAGGATCACCTTCTCGCCGTCGAAGTGCGGCTCCTGCGTGTCGACGGTGCGGTTGAACGGCGCGTACTTCTCGCGCGCGATGCGCTCGCAGGTGTCGAGCACCGCGTCGAAGGTCTCGCGCGAGTGGTCGGCGAAGCGTTCGCGCGCGGCCAGCGTTTCGGCATGCAGCCAGTCGTAGAGCAGGAAATCGAGGGTGGGACGCAGGCTCATGATGAGTTCCAGGAAAGCGGGATCAGGGTCGGGATCGGGATCGGACAGCCGAACGCAGAAGGCGCGGAAACCAAGAAAAAGTCGCAGAGAAAAACCAATGAAAAAATTTTGGTTTCTCTTCTGCGACTTCTGCGTAACCTTCGCGACTTCTGCGTCCGGAAGTCCGAATTCAGCGGTTCAGGACAATGCTCAGATCACCTCGAACACGCCCGCGGCACCCATGCCGCCGCCGATGCACATCGTGACCACGACCTTCTTCGCGCCGCGGCGCTTGCCTTCGATCAGCGCGTGGCCCGTGAGGCGCTGGCCGCTCACGCCGTAAGGGTGGCCCACGGCGATGGCGCCGCCGTCCACGTTGAGGCGGTCGGCCGGGATGCCGAGCTTGTCGCGGCAGTAGATCACCTGCACCGCGAAGGCTTCGTTGAGCTCCCACAGGTCGATGTCGTTGACCGTCAGGCCCAGGCGCTTGAGCACCTTGGGGATCGCGAAGACGGGGCCGATGCCCATCTCGTCGGGCTCGCAGCCCGCCACCGCGAAGCCCAGGAAGCGGCCCAGCGGCTTCAGGCCCTTGCGCTCGGCGTACTTCTCGTCGACCACCACGCAGGCGCCGCCGCCGTCCGAGAACTGGCTGGCGTTGCCGGCCGAGATCAGGCCGCCGGGCAGCGCCGAGCGGATGCCGCTGATGCCTTCCTTGGTCGTGCCGGGGCGGATGCCTTCGTCGTTCTCGATCGTGACTTCCTTGGTGCGCAGTCCCAGCACCGGGTCGGCCACGCCGGCCAGCACGGTGATCGGCGCGATCTCGTCCTTGAAGCGGCCGGCTTCCAGCGCTGCCGTGGCCTTCTGCTGGCTCGCGGCGCCGTATTCATCCATGGCGTCGCGGCCGATGTTGTAGCGCTTGGCGACCTGCTCGGCCGTCTGCAGCATGTTCCAGTAGATCTCGGGCTTGTGCTTCACCAGCCAGGGGTCGGCCAGCATGTGCTTGTTGGCTTCGTTCTGCACGCACGAGATGCTCTCGACGCCGCCGGCCACGTAGACGTCGCCCTCGCCCGCGATGACGCGCTGGGCGGCGGTGGCGATGGTCTGCAGGCCCGAGGAGCAGAAGCGGTTGATGGTCATGCCCGAGGTGGTGATCGGGCAGCCGGCGCGCAGCGCGATCTGGCGCGCGATGTTCGAGCCGGTCGCGCCCTCGGGCGTGGCGCAGCCCATGATCACGTCGTCGACCTCGGCGGCCTCGATGCCGGCGCGAGCGATCGCGTGCTGCACCGCATGGCCGCCGAGCGTGGCGCCGTGCGTCATGTTGAAGGCACCCTTCCAGCTCTTGGCGAGCGGCGTGCGGGCGGTGGAAACGATGACGGCGCTGGTCATGGTGAGGTCCTTTTCGAAGATGGAAGGGAAAGCCGGGTTACTGGGACTGCGCGCCGGAAGCGTTGCGCAGCAGCTGCTGATAGAAGCCGATCATCTCGCCGTAGTTCGAGATCGCGAGGCGTTCGTTGGTGCCGTGGAAGCGCGCGAGGTCCTCGTTCTTCATGCGGAAGGGCGAGAAGCGGAACACCGCGTCGCTCAGGATCGAGAAGTGGCGCGAATCGGTGGCCGCGGTCATGAGGCCGGGCGCGACGATGGCGTCGGGGAAGGACTGGCGCACCGAGCGCTCGATGGTGCGGTAGCCGGCGCTGTCGGTCGGCGAGACCGGCGAGGCCTCGGAGTTGCCGGGGTAGCGCTTGATCTTGATCTCGTCGTCGCCCAGCTGCTTGCGCAGGTGGGCCTCGACGCTGTCGATGGTGTCGCCGGGCAGCACGCGGAAGTTGACGGCGGCCTCGGCGCGGCCGGGCAGCACGTTGTCCTTGTTGCCGGCGCGCACGATGGTCAGCGCGGTGGTGGTGCGCAGCATCGCGTTGCTGCTCGGGCTCTTCTGCAGCTGGCCTTCGACCAGCGGCGCCGTGAGCCAGAGGTTGGACAGCATCACGCGGTTGATGCCGCTCATCTCGGGCGCGAGCGTGCCGAACATCTGGCCGGCCACGCCCTGGATGCCGCCGGGCATCGGGTTCGCCTCGAGGCGCGCGAGCGCAGCGCTCAGGCGGCCGATCGCGCTGTGCGCGGGCGGCATCGACGAGTGGCCGGGCGCGGTGTCGAGCGAGAGGAAGAAGGTGGCGTAGCCCTTCTCGGCCAGGCCGATCAGCGCCGCCGGCTTGCTCAGGCCCGGCAGCACGCCGTCGAGCACCAGCAGGCCCTCGTCGAGCACCCAGTCGAGCTTCACGCCGCGCGACTGGAGCAGTTCGGCGATCGGCAGCGCGCCGCGCAGGCCGCTGACCTCCTCGTCGTCGCCCATCGCGAGGTAGACGGTCTGCTTCGGCTGGAAGCCGCTCGCGAGCAGCAGCTCGATGGCTTCCATCTGCGCGAACAGGTTGCCCTTGTTGTCGAGCGTGCCGCGGCCCCAGACGAAGCCGTCCTTGATCTCGCCGCCGAAGGGATCGACGCTCCAGGCCTTCTCGGTGCCCGGCGCGATCGGCACCATGTCCTGGTGCGCCATCAGCGCGATCGGCTTGGCCTGCGGATCGCTGCCGGTCCAGGTGTAGAGCAGCGCCTTCTGGCCCACGACCTCGCGCTTGAGCGTGGCGTGGACCTTGGGAAAGTTCTGTTCGAGGTAGGCATGCAGCCGGTCGAACTCGGCCAGGTTGGCGGCCGGGTCGTCGAGGCTGGACACCGTGCGAATGGGGATCGCGCCCGCGAGCCGCTTCGCGGCGGCCTGCAGGTCGATCTCGGGCTTGGGGGCCGGCGCCACCGCGAGCTGGCGCGATGGCGTGGTCCAGGTCTTGACCGCCACGGCCGCCGCCAGCGCGACGAGCACCAGCAGCAACCCCAGGAAGATGCGTTTCAGCATGGGCGGTCGGGTTCCCGGACGATCAACCGAAGGACTTGCCTTCGGCCACCAGCTTCTGGATCAGCGGCGCGGGCTGCCAGAACTCGGCGTCGTCGCGCGGGTTCTTCGCGAAGCGCTTCATCGTCTCGGCCACGTTGTACAGGCCGACCTGCGAGGCGTAGTGCATCGGGCCGCCGCGCCAGATCGGGAAGCCGTAGCCCGTGAGGTAGACCATGTCGATGTCGCCCGACTTGGAGGCGATGCCGTCTTCCAGGATGTGCGCGCCTTCGTTGACCAGCGCGTACACCAGGCGCTGCACGATCTCCTCGTCGGAGATCTTGCGCGGCGTGATGCCCAGTTCCTTGCGATGGTCCTCGATCATCTTGTTGACGAGCTCCGACGGGATCGCGTCGCGCTTGCCGGCCTGGTAGTCGTACCACCCTGCCCCGGTCTTCTGGCCGAAGCGGCCCAGTTCGCAGAGCTTGTCGGCCGTGCGGCTGTACTTCATGTCGGCGCGCTCGACGGCACGGCGCTTGCGGATCGCCCAGCCGATGTCGTTGCCGGCCAGGTCGCCCATGCGGAACGGGCCCATCGCGAAGCCGAACTTCTCGATCGCCTTGTCGACCTGCTGCGGCGTCGCGCCCTCGTCGAGCAGGAAGCCGGCCTGGCGGCTGTACTGCTCGATCATGCGGTTGCCGATGAAGCCGTCGCACACGCCCGAGACCACCGAGGTCTTCTTGATCTTCTTGCCGATGGCCATGACCGTGGCGAGCACGTCCTTGGCGGTCTGCTTGCCGCGCACCACCTCGAGCAGCTTCATCACGTTGGCGGGGCTGAAGAAGTGCATGCCGACCACGTCCTGCGGACGCTCGGTGAACGATGCGATCTTGTCGACGTCGAGCGTCGAGGTGTTCGAGGCCAGGATCGCGCCCTTCTTGGCGACGCGGTCGAGTTCCTTGAAGACCTTCTCCTTGACGCCGATCTCCTCGAACACGGCTTCGATGATCAGGTCGGCGTCCTTCAGGTCGTCGTAGTTCAGCGTGGTGCTCAAGAGCGCCATGCGCTGCTCGTACTTGTCCTGCTTGAGCTTGCCCTTCTTGACCTGGGCTTCGTAGTTCTTCTTGATGGTGGCGATGCCGCGGTCGAGCGCTTCCTGCTTCATCTCGAGGATCTTCACGGGGATGCCCGCGTTGAGGAAGTTCATCGAGATGCCGCCGCCCATGGTGCCGGCGCCGATCACGCCGACCGTCTTGATCTCGCGCTTGGGCGTGTCCTCGGGCACGTCGGGAATCTTCGAGGCGGCGCGCTCGGCCATGAACAGGTGGCGCAGCGACAGCGACTCGGGCGTGAACATCAGCGCGGTGAACAGGCGGCGTTCCTCGGCCATGCCCTCGTCGAACTTGAGCTTGGTCGCGGCCTGCACGGCGTCGATGCACTTGAGCGGCGCCGGATAGTTCTTCGACATGCCGCCGACCATGTTCTTGGTGAACTGGAAGTAGGCATCGCCCTGCGGGTGCTTGCACGGCAGGCTGCGCACCAGCGGCAGCTCGCCGCCCTTGGCGGCCGCGGCCTTGGCGAACTCGACGGCTTCGTCGAACACGGTCTCGGGCGAGGCGGCCAGCTTGTCGAACAGCTTCTGGCCCGGCAGGCTCGCGAGCAGTTCGGACTTCACGGCCTCGCCGCTCACGATCATGTTGAGGGCGGTCTCCACGCCGAGCACGCGCGGCAGGCGCTGCGTGCCGCCGGCGCCGGGCAGCAGGCCCAGCTTGACTTCGGGCAGCGCAACGTTGGTGCCCGGGGCCGCGACGCGGTAGTGGCAGCCGAGCGCGAGCTCGAGGCCGCCGCCCATGCACACCGAATGGATCGCCGCGACGATCGGCTTGGTGGCGGCTTCGAGCGCGAGGATCACGCTCAGCAGGTTGGGTTCCTGCAGCGCCTTGGGCGTGCCGAATTCCTTGATGTCGGCGCCGCCCGAGAACGCCTTGCCGGCGCCGGTGATGACGATGGCCTTGACGGCATCGTCGGCATGGGCCTTCGACAGGCCGTCGGTGATGCCGATGCGGGTCGAGAAACCGAGACCGTTGACCGGGGGATTGGTCAGGGTGATCACGGCGACATCGCCGAGCACTTTGTATTCAGCCGTCATGCTGCGTTCCTTGGTGTGTGATGAGAAAAAAGAAAAAGCACGAGTGTTCTTTTTCCGGGGATTTTAGGCCTTTGGCGCGGCGCAACAATGGCACGCAGTCGCTGGAGGGACAAGAGCAAGAAAGCGGGTTCAGAACGCAGAAGTCGCGAAGATGCGCAGAAGCCGCAGAAGGGAAACCCAAAAATGGTATTCCCTTCTGCGACTTCCGCGCTACTTTGGTTTTTCTTCTGCGTTCGGCTGCCCGATCCCGCTCCTCAGACCTCGAGCCACTCCTTGCGCGTCGATCCGTCCGCGCGCAGGCTCGCCGGCGTGCCGTCGAAGACGATGCTGCCATGGCCCATGACGAGCGCGCGATCGGAGATCGCCATCGCGATGGTGAGCTTCTGCTCGATCAGCAGCACCGAGATGCCCTTGTCCTTGAGCGTGCGCAGGTACTGGCCAACGAGCTCGACGATCTTGGGCGCGAGGCCCTCGGTGGGCTCGTCGATGATGATCAGGTCGGGGTCGCCCATCAGCGTGCGGCACAGCGTGAGCATCTGCTGCTCGCCGCCCGAGAGCACGCCGGCCTCGGTGTGCTGGCGCTCCTTCAGGCGCGGGAACATGGCGTACATGTCGTCGAACTGCCAGCGGCTGCCCTTGCCGCTGCCCTTCTGCCCCAGCAGCAGGTTCTGGTGCACCGTGAGCTTGGGGAAGATGTCGCGGTTCTCGGGCACGTAGCCGATGCCCAGGTGGGCGATCTCGTAGGCCTTCTTGCGCAGGATGTCCTGCTCCTTCCAGCGCAAGGTGCCCTCGGCATGCACCAGGCCCATGATGGCCTTGGCGGTGGTCGAGCGGCCCGAGCCGTTGCGGCCCAGCAGCGCGACGATCTCGCCGGGCTGCACGTCGAAGGAAACGCCATGCAGCACATGGCTCTTGCCGTAGTAGGCGTGGATGTCGTGAAGCTTCAGCATCTCAGTGTCCCGCTCCCTGTGCATCGGCGACCGACGAACCCAGGTACGCCTCCTGCACGCGCGCATTGGCGCGCACCTCCGCGGGCGTGTCGAAGGCGATCACCTCGCCATACACCACCACCGCGATCTTGTCGGCCAGGCCGAACACCACGCCCATGTCGTGCTCCACCGTGAGCAGGGTCTTGCCGGTGGTCACGTGCTTGATCAGCGCGATGAAGTGCGAGGTCTCGGTCTTGCTCATGCCGGCCGTGGGTTCGTCCAGCAGGATCACGCTGGCGCCGCCGGCGATGGTCACGCCGATCTCGAGCGCGCGCTGCTCGGCATAGGTGAGGTTCACCGCGTGCACGTCGCGCTTGCGTTCCAGGCCGATCTGGCGGATCAGTTCCTCGGTGCGCGCATTGGCATCGTCGAGGTTCGAGAGGAAGCGCAGGAAGGTGTACTTGTAGCCGAGGCTCCAGAGCACGCCGCAGCGCAGGTTCTCGAACACGCTGAGCTTCGGGAAGATGTTCGTGATCTGGAAGCTGCGCGCGAGGCCCAGCCGGTTGATCTCATAGGGCTTCCTGCCATCGATGCGCTGCCCGTTGAGCAGCACCTCGCCGCTGGTGGGCGCGAGCCGGCCGCTGATCAGGTTGAACAGCGTGGACTTGCCCGCGCCGTTCGGCCCGATGACGGCCACGCGCTCGCCGGCCTTCACCGCGAGGTCCACGCCGCGAATGATCTCGGTCTTGCCGAAGTTCTTTCGCAGCGCCTTGAGTTCCAGTGCGTATTCAGCGCTCATGTGTTACGCCGCCTCCCGACGCTTGATTTCCGTTTCGATCTCTTCCTGCGCCTGGCCCCAGACCCGCACGAAGCGGCGCCGCGCGACCTCGAGCGCGCCCAGGCCGACGGCCAGGATCGCGACCGCGCCGAGCCAGCTGCCCGTGCCCGCGGTATTGAGCGAGACGCCGAAGAAGTTGAGGCTCGGGCCCATCGCCGCGTTGAGCTGGATGTGGTAGATCATCTCGATCAGCGCGGCCGCGCCGATCACCACCGGCACCAGCGCCGCGGCGAGCGCGAGGTAGAGCCACCAGAAGCGGCCGAACTTGCCGAACTTGGCCACGCGCAGGTTCATCATGATCAGGCTCGCGATGCCGCCCGGGGCGAACATCACCATGAACACGAACACCAGCCCGAAGTAGAGCTGCCAGGCCTTCGAGAGCTCCGACAGCAGGATCGAGGCGAACACCAGCAGCACCGCGCCGATCATCGGGCCGAAGAAGAACACCGCGCCGCCGAGGAAGGTGAACAGCAGGTAGCCGCCCGAGCGCACCGCGTTGAGGCTGTCGGCCGCGTTCACGATCTCGAAGTTGATCGAGGCCAGGCCGCCGCCGATGCCGGCGAAGAAGCCCGCGATGATGAACGCGAAGTAGCGCACGCGCTGCGTGTTGTAGCCGATGAATTCCACGCGCTCGGGGTTATCGCGCACCGCGTTGAGCATGCGGCCCAGCGGCGTGCCGGTGAAGGCGAACATCAGCGCGGTGCACACGAAGCAATAGAACGCGATCAGGTAGTAGACCTGGATCTGCGGCCCGAAGGTCATGCCCAGGAAGGGCGTGCCGTAGACGCGGTCGGTGGTGATGCCGCCCTCGCCGCCGAAGAAGCTCGGGAACATCAGCGCCATCGCGGCCACCAGTTCGCCGATGCCCAGCGTGATCATCGCGAAGGTGGTGCCCGACTTCTTCGTGGTGACGAAGCCCAGCAGGATCGCGAAGAACATGCCCGCGAGCCCGCCCACGAGCGGGATCAGCACCAGCGGCACCGGCACCGCGCCCTTGCTCGCGAGGTTCATCGTGTGGATCGCGATGAACGAGCCCAGGCCGACGTAGACGGCATGGCCGAAGCTCAGCATGCCGCCCTGCCCCAGCAGGATGTTGTAGCTCAGGCAGATGATGATGAGGTAGCCCATCTGCGAGAGCATGGTCAGCGCCAGGCTGCTCTTGAACAGGTGCGGCGCGACGATCAGGGCGATGGCGAACAGCGCCCAGATCAGGTAGCGCCCGATGTTCCAGGGCTTGAAGCGGTAGTAGCGGGAAGCTTGCGTGGTCGATGTCATGGCGTCAGTCCTCCCGGGTGCCCAGCAGGCCCTTGGGCCTGAAGATCAGGATGAGGACCAGGAACAGATAAGGCAGGATCGGCGCGACCTGCGAGATGGTGAGCTTGAGCAGCTCGTAGCCAAAGGTCTGCTCGCTGACCGCCACGCCCAGCGCCTGCAGCCCGCCGGCCAGCGACTGGTCCATGGCGACCGCGAAGGTCTGGATCACGCCGATCAGGAGCGAGGCCAGGAAGGCGCCCGCCAGCGAACCCATGCCGCCGACCACCACCACCACGAAGATGATGGAGCCGACCGAGCCCGCCATCGCCGGCTCGGTGACGTAGGTGTTGCCGCCCACCACGCCCGCGAGGCCCGCGAGCGCGGCACCGCCGCCGAACACCAGCATGAACACGCGCGGCACGTTGTGGCCCAGCGCCTCGACCATGTCGGGATGCTTGAGCGCGGCCTGGATCACGAGGCCGATGCGCGTGCGCGTGAGCAGCAGCCACACCGACACCAGCATCAGCACCGCCACCAGCATGATGAAGGAGCGCGACTTGGGGAACTGCGTGCCGTAGAGCGAGAACAGCGGGCCCTGCAGCTGCGCCGGCAGGCCGTAGGGCACGGTCGAGCGGCCCCACACCAGCTGCACCAGTTCGAGGATCAGGTAGGAAAGACCGAAGGTCACGAGCAGCTCGGGCACATGGCCGAACTTGTGCACGCGCCGCAGGCAGTAGCGCTCGAAGCCCGCGCCCAGCGCGCCCACGAGCAGCGGCGCGAGGAACAGCGCCGGCCAGAAGCCGATGATGTTCGACAGCGTGTAGGCGATGTACGCGCCCAGCATGTAGAAGCTGGCGTGCGCGAAGTTGAGCACGCCCATCATGCTGAAGATCAGCGTGAGGCCGGAGCTCAGCATGAACAACAGCAGGCCGTAGCTCACGCCGTTGAGCAGCGAGATGACGAAGAATTCGACGTTCATCGGTCTTTCGGATCACATGAAAAAGAAAAAGGCCCGAGTGTTGAAGTCGGGCCTCGACCGTTCAGGGGCGTCCCGCGTTCAGGAGGGCCGCTTCATCTGGCACGTGGTGGGCGTGCTCGCCACGTAGGCTTCGTAGTACTTGACCGGGGCCAGCGTGTAGCCGGTGTTCTCCGGGCTGTACGGGTTCTTGGCGTCGGCCTTCTGCCAGCGCGTGATCCACAGGCCCTGCTGCAGCTGGTGGTCGGCCTTGCGCATCTCGACGTCGCCGTTGAAGCTCTTGAACTTCATGCCCTCGAGCGCCGCGGCCACCTTGACCGGCTCGGTCGACTTGGTGCGCACGAAGGCTTCGCTGAGCATCGCGTAGACGGTGTAGATGTCGGTGGTGTAGAGGTCGTCGTTGAAGCGCTTCTTGAACTCGCCCATCAGCGGCTGCACCGGGCCCGGCGCGTTGTAGTGGCTGTAGCCGACCTGGTAGACCTTGCCGTCCGAGGCCGCGCCCATGGCGGTCGGCGTGCCGTTGGTGACGGCGTAGTAGGTGTAGAACTTGACGTTGAGGCCGGCGTCGTTGGCCGACTTGATCAGCAGCGCGAGGTCGGAGCCCCAGTTGCCGGTGATCACGGTGTCGGCGCCCGAGGCCTTGATCTTGGCGATGTAGGGCGCGAAGTCGCGCACCTGGGCCAGCGGATGCAGGTCGTCGCCGACGATCTCGACGTCGGGGCGCTTGGTCTTGAGGTTTTCCTTCGCGAACTTCGAGACCTGCTGGCCGTGCGAGTAGTTCTGGTTGATCAGGTAGACCTTCTTGATCTCGGGCTGGTCCTTCATGAAGGTGGTCAGCGCCTCCATCTTCATCGAGGTGTCGGCGTCGAGGCGGAAGTGCCAGTAGCTGCACTTGCTGTTGGTCAGGTCGGGATCGACGGCCGCGTAGTTGATGTAGAGCACTTCCTTGCCGGGGTTGCGGGCGTTGTGCTTCTCGAGCGCGTCGATGATGGCCAGCGCCGGGCCCGAGCCGTTGCCCTGCACCACGTAGCGCGCGCCCTGGTCCATGGCCGAGCGCAGCGCGGCGGTGGTTTCCTGCGGGCTGAGCTTGTTGTCGATGCCGATGACCTCGAACTTCACGCCGGCCGCGTTCTTCTTGTTGAATTCCTCGGCCAGGAACTGGAAGGTCTTGAGCTGGTTGGTGCCCACCGCGGCCATCAGGCCCGACAGCGGGTCGAGCCATGCGATCTTGACGGTTTCACCCTTCTGGGCCAGGGCGCCGGCGGCGCTCGCGGCAAGGATGGCTGCGGTAGCGATTTTCAGAGTGAACTTCACGATCTATATCTCCTGGTCAAACCGAATCAAAAAAGCCTTGCACGAGCGTACAAGCGTTCCCTGCCCCTCCCCTCAGGGATTGCCCGTAAGGGGAGTGCCGGGAAGCCCGGTTTCTATCGCGCAGGCGACAGCGCATTTCTCCAATTTCTACCCGGCGGTAGGCTTTGCTACCTTTGGGTAGGAAATGCACATGAACGCGCTCAGGGACGCTTCATCTGGCAGGTCGTCGGCGTGCTCGCCACGTACGACTCGTAGTACTTCACGGGAACGTTGGTGTAGCCGGTGTTCTCGGCGTCGTAGGGGTACTTGGCGCTGGCCTTCTCCCAGCGCGCGATGTACAGGCCCTGCTGCAGCTGGTGGTCGGTCTTGCGCATCTCGACCTCGCCGTTGAAGCTCTTGATCTTCATGCCCTCGAGCGCGGCCGCGACCTTGACCGGATCGGTCGACTTGGTCTGGACGAAGGCGTTGTCGAGCAGCGCGAAGGCATGGAAGATCGACGCCTGCGTGAGGTCGTCGTTCATCTTCTTCTTGAATTCGCCGAGCAGGCGCTGGATGTCGCCACCCATGTTGTAGTGGGCATAGGCCACGGTGTAGACCTTGCCCGCGGAGGCCGAGCCCATGGCCGTGGGCGTGCCGGCGCCGGGCGCGTAGTAGGTCAGGAACTTGACGTTGAGGCCCGCGTCGTTGGCGGCCTTGATCAAGAGCGACAGGTCGGAACCCCAGTTGCCGGTGATCACGGTGTCGGCGCCCGAGGCCTTGATCTTGGCGATGTAGGGCGAGAAGTCGCGCACCTGGGCCAGCGGATGCAGGTCGTCGCCGACGATCTGGATGTCGGGCCGCTTGGTCTTGAGGTTCTCCTTGGCGTACTTGCTGACCTGCACGCCGTGCGCGTAGTTCTGGCCGAGGATGTAGACCTTCTTGATGTCCGCCTGGTCCTTCATCCAGGTGGTCAACGCCTCCATCTTCATCGAGGTGTCGGCGTCGAGGCGGAAGTGCCAGTAGCTGCACTTGCTGTTGGTCAGGTCGGGGTCGACCGCGGCGTAGTTCAGGTACAGCAGTTCCTTGCCCGGGTTGCGCGCATTGTTCTTCTCGATCGCATCGATGATCGCGAGCGCCGGGCCCGAGCCGTTGCCCTGCAGGATGTAGCGCGCGCCCTGGTCCTGGGCCGAGCGCAGCGCGGCGGTGGTTTCCTGCGGGCTGAGCTTGTTGTCGATGCCGATGATCTCGAACTTCACGCCCGACGCGTTCTTCTTGTTGAATTCCTCGGCCAGGAACTGCGTGGTCTTGAGCTGGTTCGTGCCCACCGCGGCCATCAGGCCCGACAGGGGGTCGAGCCAGGCGATCTTGACGGTCTCGCCCTTCTGGGCGAAGGACGCGCCGGCTCCGGCCAGCAGGGCGCACACGGCGATGGACTTGAGGGCAAAACGCATGAAGGTCTCCAGGTTGTAGGGCGGCTCGATCGGCTGCCTTTGCAGCGTACAAGCGCGCTTTTTTCGTTCGCACAGGGATTGCCCGCAAGCCGGGCCGCGGCGGTGGCCGTGCTATCGCCTAGGCGACACAGCCGGCGCCGCAACCCGCTTCAGAGGCCGGGCAGCTTGTAGTCCTTGAGCTGCTCGCGCAGCCGGGTCTTGAGGATCTTTCCGGTGGCGCCCAGCGGAATCGCCTCGACGAAGACCACGTCGTCGGGGATCTGCCACTTGGCGGTCTTGCCTTCGTAGAACTTCAGCAGTTCCTCGCGCGTGACCTCGGCGCCGGGCTTCTTCACCACCGCGACGATCGGGCGCTCGTCCCACTTGGGGTGGTGCACGCCGATGCAGGCCGCCATGGCGATGGCCGGGTGCGCGACCGCGATGTTCTCGATGTCGATCGAGCTGATCCATTCGCCGCCGGACTTGATCACGTCCTTGCTGCGGTCGGTGATCTGCAGGTAGCCGTCGGCATCGATGGTGGCGACGTCGCCGGTGGGGAACCAGCCGTCGATCAGCGGATCGCCGCCCTCGCCCTTGAAGTACTCCTTGATGATCCACGGGCCCTTGACCAGCAGGTCGCCGTAGGCCTTGCCGTCCCAGGGCAGCTCGTTGTTCTCGCCGTCGACGATCTTCATGTCGACGCCGAAGATCGCGCGGCCCTGCTTGAGGCGCACCGTGAGCTGCTCCTCGGGCGACTGCTTCAGATGCTTGTTCTTGAGCGTGCACAGCGTGCCCAGCGGGCTCATCTCGGTCATGCCCCAGGCATGCAGCACCTCGACGCCGTAGAGGTCCTGGAAGGCCTTGATCATGGCCGGCGGGCAGGCGGAGCCGCCGATCACGGTGCGGTTCAGCGTGCTGAACTTCAGGCCGTTGGTCTGCATGTGGCCCAGCATCATCTGCCACACGGTGGGCACGCCGGCCGCGAAGGTCACGCCCTCGCCTTCGATCAGTTCGTAGACCGACTTGCCGTCGAGCGCCGGGCCCGGGAACACCAGCTTGCAGCCCACGAGCGCGGCCGAGTACGGAATGCCCCAGGCATTGACGTGGAACATCGGCACCACGGGCAGCACCGAGTCGCGCGCCGAGATGCGCATCACGTCGGGCAGCGCGGCGGCGTAGGCATGCAGCATGGTCGAGCGGTGGCTGTAGAGCGCGGCCTTCGGGTTGCCGGTGGTGCCGCTCGTGTAGCACATGCTCGAGGCCGAGTTCTCGTCGAACACCGGCCACTGGTACTCGGTGGACTGGCCGCCGACCCAGTCCTCGTAGCTCACGAGGTTGGGCACGCCGCTGTCGACCGGCAGCTTGTCGGGGTCGCACAGCGCGACCCACTTGCGGATGGTCGGGCACTTGGCGTGCACGGCCTGCACCAGCGGCAGGAAGGTGAGGTCGAAGCACAGGATCTGGTCTTCGGCGTGGTTCGCGATCCACGCGATCTGGTCGGGATGCAGGCGCGGGTTGATGGTGTGCAGCACGCGGCCGCTGCCGCTGACGCCGTAGTAGAGCTCCAAGTGGCGGTAGCCGTTCCAGGCCAGGGTCGCGATGCGGTCGCTGAACAGCAGTTGCTCGCCGTCCAGCGCATTGGCCACCTGCCGGGAACGCGATGCGATGTCGCTCCAGGTACAGCGGTGGATGTCGCCCTCGACCCGGCGCGAGACGATCTCGCCGTCGCCGTTGTGGCGCTCGACGAACTCGATCAGCGACGAGATCAAAAGCGGTCGGTCTTGCATCAAACCCAGCATCTACAGGCTCCTTCTTTCAACAAAATTCAGCGGTTTTCAGGACTAGCGCGATTCACGCAATTTATGTGCGTTCGCACAATGACAGAAACCCGCAGTCTGCGGACACCGATCTGTCGTCCAGACGACAGCCGGCGTCCGCCGGAGCATGCAGGCACCGTGGCGGCGTTGGCCGCCACGGTGGTGTACGCAGCCACTGCACCGTCTCAGGGCGCGCTGTTCTGCAGCTGCGTCTTGCTCGCGTCGAGCACGATCTTGCGCGGCCAGTTGGGCCAGGTCACGCCCAGGCCCGCATGGTTCGGATCGCCGGTGCGCGCGAACGCGGACAGGCTGCCGACCATCGCATCCGACAGCGCCTCGCGGCCCGGGCGGTTCGCCTCGCCGTAGGCGAACGAGAAGATGCCGGTGCCGAAGTTGTGGAACATGAACACCGTGTCGAGCCCGTGCGTCGCGCCATAGACGGTGTTGAACGGCGCCACCTGCTGGCTCCAGTCGAAGCGGTAGTACCAGGTCTTGGTCGGCAGGTACCTGGCAACCGAATCGATCTGCGGCGGCAGGATGTTGAGGAAGATCGCGTTGGTCGCGAAATCCGAGGCCGCCTTCCAGCCGGTCAGCGGTTTACCTACCGGCAGGTAGGGCGCGTTGATCAGGTCGGCCTCGGTGAGCGTGGTCGGTACGTCGGGATTGAAGGTGTACTGCAGGCCGAAGCGCTCGTAGTCGGTCGGCTTGAAGCCCAGGCCCTGCCCCGTGAAGGTGCCGAACAGGTTGGCGAACAAGGTACCCTCGTCGCGCGTGTTGCCGATCAGCATCGGCACCTTGTTGAAGCGGCCGGCGGCGACCTCGGCGACCGAGTTCACGGGCAGGATGGTGCCGTCCTCGATCGGCGCGGGCGCATTGCCCAGTTGCGGGTTCGCGAGCACGACGCTCAGCAGCTTGTTCGCCGACAGGCCGCGCAGGTAGCTCGCGATCTGCGCATCGGTCTGCGAGGCCACCCAGGCGTTGGCCGCGGTGGTGTCGGCGGCCTTGCCGTCGGCGATGGCGATGGCCGCGAGCAACCCCTTCGAATAGGTCTGCGCGGTGGCGCGCGTCGAGAAGGCGATCCCGCCGCTCAGCGGCACCGCCTTGTGCAGCAGGCCGGCCGACGACGGCGACACCACCAGGCCCCAGGTGTTGACCGCGCCCGCCGACTGCCCCATCACCGTGACGTTGCCCGCGTCGCCGCCGAAGGCGCCGATGTTGGCCTGGATGAACTTCAGCGCCTGCATCTGGTCGAGCAGCGCGAAGTTGCCCGAGTCGTTCTTCGCCTCGCCGTTCTTGAGCTGCGGCAGGTCGAGCCAGCCGAGCACGCCCAGCCGGTAGTTGATCGTCACGACGACGGCATTGCCGCGCTTGGCGAGCTGGGCGCCGTCGTAGCCCGGATCGGCCGTGTAGCCCGAGATGTTGCTGCCGCCGTAGATGTAGACGATCACGGGCAGCTTGGCGCTGTCGTTGCTCGGGCGCCAGATGTTGAGCGTGAGGCAGTCCTCGTCGCCCACCGGTTTGCCGAAGCCCTCGCGGGTGGCGAGGCCGAACGGCGCGTCGCCGGGCGCGGGGCTGAAGTAGCGCCCGCCCTGGGCGCAGCTGTGGCCGAACTTGCTCGCGGCGCGCACGCCCTCCCAAGGCTTGGGATCGGCGGGCGGCGCCCAGCGCAGGTTGCCGACCGGCGCCTGGGCGAACGGAACGCCCTTCCAGGAAAAGGTGCCGGTGGCGGCGCTGTCGTCCGTGCCCTCGATCTTGCCGGCGGTGGTCTGGCGCACCATCGGACCGTCGGCGGCCGGGGGCGGCGCGGGCGGCGGCGGGGGCGGCGGCGCCACCGGGAGGAACCCGCTCGGCCCCGAGCCGCCGCCACCGCAGGCCACCAGGCCCAGGCTGGCGGCCGCGATCGCGGCCATGGCGATGGCCGAGGCCACCTTCGTCTTCTGTCCTGCCGTACCCTGGCTTTTTCGTGCCGTTGCCGTTGCTTGCATGTGTTTGTCTCCACACCGGGTTAATCGGAATTCCTGCGTCGGCGCCCGGCAGCCATACTCCGGCCCGCCGAACCCGAAAAAAATTCTAGGAACGGGTGCTGTTTCCACCGCTATCGCAAGCGAGCCAATCGAATGACTTCAGGAGCCTCCAACCCGCGCCATGCGCGCCGGCCTGCACGCCGTCCGGGCTGCATGCCGCAGCCCGAGCTGCGCACCAGCTCGTCGGCATGGCTCGAGGGGGTGCTGAGGATGTTCGAGGCCGAGGGCCTGGACGTGCCCTCGCTGCTGCGCGACGCCGGCTTCGACCCCGAGTCGCTGCTGCGGCAGAACGCGCGCATCCCGGTCGACGAGGTCACCGTGCTGTGGCAGCTGGCCGTGGCGCGCGCGGGCCGGCCCACGCTGGGCCTGCACCGCGGCCTGGCCGCCACCCACAGCAAGCTGGGCACCGTCGCCCACGTCATGGCCTGCTGCGTCGACCTCGGCGAGGCGATGGACCGGCTCGCGCGCTACATGCCCGTGATCTCCGATGCCACCGCCTTCTCGGTGCAGCCCGAGGCGCGCGGCCGCTGGATGGTGATGCAGCACACGGGCGGCAGCCTGCCGATCCCGCGCCAGCGCGTCGAGTACGCCCTGCTCACCATGCTGATGCAGTGCCGCTGGCTGATCCGGCGCGAGATGGAGCCGCTGGCGATCGAGTTCGCCTATCCGCCCCCCGACGACGACCGGCCGCACCGCGAGGCCTTCGGCTGCGAGGTGCGCTTCGGCGCCCCGGCCAACCGCATGTTGCTGTCGGCCGCCGACCTGGCGATGACGCTGCCGACCAGCCACCCCGAGCTCGGCGAGATGCAGGAACACCTGCTCGACGACCAGCTCGACCAGCTGGGCCAGACCACCACCAGCACCCTGGTCTGCGCCGAGATCGCGCGCCGCCTGCCGCACGGCGAGCCGCGCCGCCAGGACGTGGCCTCGGGCCTGGGCCTGGCCGAGCGCACGCTGCAGCGCCGGCTGCAGGAGGAGTCGGTGTCGTTCCAGGCGCTGCTCGACCGCACCCGGCGCGAACTCGCGCAGCAGTACCTGGCGCAGGAGCGCCACACCCTGACCGACGTGGCCGACCTGCTGGGCTTCGTCGACAGCAGCAACTTCTTCCGCGCCTGCAAGCGCTGGTTCGGCCTGCCGCCGGCGCAGTACCGCACGCGGCTGTGGCATGGCGAGGGCGCCAACCTGCCGCTGCTGCGCGCCGCCGCCTGACCGCCCCCGGCCTGGGGTCTCGTGGTCTGCCGGACAATCGGGCCATGACGCCCACGAGCCCGCTTGCCGAAGCAACCCGCACCGATCCAGCCGGAACCCGGCCCGAGAACGCCGACCTGGGCCTGGAATGGGTCGAAGGCTTCGCGGCGCTGGGCCCGCGCTTCTTCACCGAGCTGCGCCCCACCCCGCTGAGTTCGCCCACGCCACCGTACTGGGTCGGCCACAGCGACCAGGTCGCGCGCGAACTGGGCCTGCCCGAGGACTGGCGCAGCGACGCGCTCCTGGAGGCGCTCAGCGGCAACGTTCCGCTGGCGGGCGCGCGGCCGCTGGCCAGCGTCTACAGCGGCCACCAGTTCGGCGTCTGGGCCGGCCAGCTCGGCGACGGCCGCGCCATCCTGCTCGGCGAGACCGCGGGCGGCCTCGAGATCCAGCTCAAGGGCGCGGGCCGCACCCCCTACTCGCGCATGGGCGACGGCCGCGCCGTGCTGCGCTCGAGCATCCGCGAGTTCCTCTGCAGCGAAGCCATGCACGGCCTGGGCATCCCGACCACGCGCGCGCTGTGCGTGACCGGCTCGGACGCGCGCGTGCGCCGCGAGGAGATCGAGACCGCCGCGGTGGTCACGCGGGTGGCACCGAGCTTCATCCGCTTCGGCCATTTCGAGCACTTCGCGGCGAACCAGCAGCACGCGGAACTGCGCGCGCTGGCCGACTACGTGATCGACCGCTACTACCCGGCCTGCCGCCACAACGGGCGCTTCGGCGGCAACCCCTATGCGGCGCTGCTCGAGGCCGTGAGCGAGCGCACCGCCACCCTGCTGGCCCACTGGCAGGCCGTGGGCTTCTGCCATGGCGTGATGAACACCGACAACATGAGCATCCTGGGGCTCACCATCGACTACGGACCGTTCCAGTTCCTCGACGGCTTCGATCCGCGCCATATCTGCAACCACAGCGACACCGGCGGGCGCTATGCCTTCAACCAGCAGCCCAACGTGGCGTACTGGAACCTGTTCTGCCTCGGCCAGGCACTGCTGCCGCTGATCGAGGACCAGGAACTCGCGCTGGCCGCGCTCGAGCCCTACAAGAGCGCCTTTCCGAACGCCTTCGAGAACCGCATGCGCGCCAAGCTCGGCCTCGCCGACGCGGCCGATGGCGACCGCCAACTGATCGAGGACGCGCTCAAGCTGCTGGCGGCCGAGAAGACCGACTACACGATCTTCTGGCGCCGCCTGGCCCAGTACCGGGCCGACGGCAACATCGAGCCGGTGCGCGAGCTGTTCATCGACCGCGCCGGCTTCGACGCCTGGCTGCTATCGTTTCTGGAGCGCCACAACCAGATCCCGCGCGAGCAGGCCGCCGAACTGATGCTGCGCAGCAATCCGAAGTACGTGCTGCGGAACCACCTGGGCCAGCAGGCCATCGAAGCGGCTGACCGCAAGGACTTCTCGGGCGTGGCCACCTTGCTCGGCCTGCTGGAATCCCCATTTGAAGAACATCCCGGCGCCGATGCGTATGCCGGGTTCCCGCCCGACTGGGCTTCCACGATCGAAATCAGCTGCTCATCATGAACACACCCGTCCAGAAAACCGATGCCGAATGGAAAGCGCTGCTCGCCGAGAAGGGCGCCGAACCGGCCGCCTTCGAGGTGACCCGCCACGCGGCGACCGAGCGCCCCTTCACGGGCAAGTACGAAGCCCACTGGGACGACGGCACCTACCACTGCGTGTGCTGCGGCGCCAAGCTGTTCGAGTCGGCCACCAAGTTCGACGCCGGCTGCGGCTGGCCCAGCTTCTCGGAGGAAGCCGTGCCCGGCGCGATCCGCAACATCGTCGACCGCTCGCACGGCATGGTGCGCACCGAGAATGTCTGCGCCAATTGCGGCGCGCACCTGGGCCACGTCTTTCCCGACGGACCGACCGAGACCGGCCTGCGCTACTGCATGAACTCGGCCTCGCTGGATTTCCAGAAGAAGCCCTGAACGGCGCCCTCCTTTTCCCTCCGGCCCCTCGCCATCCGACTGCATGAAACTGATCCTCGACTTCTTCCCGATCCTGCTGTTCTTCGGGGCCTACAAGCTCGCCGACATCTACACCGCCACCGGCGTGCTCATGGCCGCCACGGTGGTGCAGATGGCGATCATCTACGCGATGGAACGCAAGCTGCAGGCGATGCAGAAGGCCACGCTGGTGCTGATCCTGCTGTTCGGCACGCTCACGCTGGTGCTGCACGACGACCGCTTCATCAAGTGGAAGCCGACCGTGCTCTACGGCGCGATGGCGGTGGCGCTGGCCGTGGCCCTGTGGGCCTTCCGCAAGAACTTCCTGAAGATGCTGCTGGGCTCGCAGCTCGAGCTGCCCGACCGCATCTGGATGCGGCTGAACATCGCATGGATCGGCTACTGCCTCTTCATGGCCGCCATCAACGGCTACGTCGCGGCCTACTTCACGACCGAGGCCTGGGTCAACTTCAAGCTCTGGGGCTACGCCTTCCCGATCGTGTTCCTGGTGGCGCAGGGGCTGTACATCTCGCCGCATCTCAAGAGCGGCGACGACAAGCCGGCGGCCTGAGCATGAACGGCACCACCGCTTCGCATCCGCTGCCGACCGTGGCGGCCCTCGAGGCCGCGCTGCGCGCCGCGCTGCGGCCGACGGCGCTCGAGGTCATCGACGAGAGCGCCGCGCACGCGGGCCACGCGGGTGCCAATGCCGAGGGATTCGGCACCCATTTCCGGGTCCGCATCGCCTCCCCGCTGTTCGAGGGAAAGCCACGCGTGGCGCGTCATCGGCTTGTGTATGATGCCCTCCAACTTTTCATCGCACAGGGTCTGCACGCCATCGCCATCGAGGTGCTCTGAGTCGTCCATCCACCGCCAGCCTCCGGCTGCCGGGCCCGGTTCTCCGCGGCGGCGCTCCCTCCCCTGTGTCTTTCCTCCGGTTTCCTCCACGCGCACTTTCATCCAACGCGCATTTCTCAGCCTGACATTCAATCCATGAAAAAACAAATCTTGCAGGCCGTCGCGGCCGCAGCGCTGCTTGGTGCCGTTCCCATGGCTGCCCTGGCGCAGAACGCAGCCATCGTCAACGGCAAGGCAGTGCCCAAGGCACGCATGGACGCGCTGGCCCAGCAGCTGGCCGCGGCCGGCCGCCCGGTCACGCCCGAGATGCAAGGCCAGCTGCGCGAGGAAATCGTGGCGCGCGAAGTGTTCATGCAGGAAGCGCAGAAGCAGGGCCTCGACGCCACCGAGGACTACAAGAACCAGCTCGAGCTCGCGCGCCAGGCGATCCTGATCCGCGCCCTGTTCGAGAACTACCGCAAGACCAATCCGGTCTCGGACGCCGACGTGAAGGCCGAGTACGACAAGTTCGTCGCGGCCAATGGCGGCAAGGAATACAAGGCGCGCCACATCCTGGTCGAGACCGAGGACCAGGCCAAGAAGATCATGGCCGACCTCAAGAAGGGCGCCAAGTTCGAGGACATCGCCAAGAAGCAGAGCAAGGACCCCGGATCGGGCGCCAATGGCGGCGACCTCGACTGGGCCAACCCCGCCAACTTCGTGCCCGAATTCTCGGAAGCGATGATCAAGCTCAAGAAGGGCGAGACCACGCCGGCCCCGATCAAGACCCAGTTCGGCTGGCACATCATCCGCGTCGACGACATCCGCCAGGCCCAGCTGCCGAAGATGGAAGACATCAAGCCGCAGATCACGCAGCAGCTGCAGCAGCAGCGCCTGCAGAAGTACCAGGAAGACCTGCGCGCCAAGGCGAAGATCGAGTAAGCGGCGCGCCCTGCCCGCCCTCTCTCATGAAAAAAAACGGCCTTCGGGCCGTTTTTCTTTGGGCTTGTTTCTTGCAAGAATCCGCGGCGCGCCATCGGCGCGGAGGGTGTCGACCATGGGCTTCTACCACTCGACCGAGGCGCTCGCGCCGCGGCACAAGACCGAATTCTGGCGCGAGTCGGTGTGCCGGCGCCTGATACCGGCGCGCGGCGAATTCGCACGCGACTTCGACGGCTGCCTCTCGGGCCAGCAGCTCGCGAGCCTCACGGTGTGCCGCATGCAGTCGAAGCCGCACACCTTCATCCGCACCGACCAGCTCGCGCGCATCGCGCCCGACGACGACATCGTCGCCGCCTTCTTCCAGCGCGGCCAGGCCAACATGGCGCAACAGGGCCGCACGCTGCGCGCGGCGGCCGGCGACATCGTGCTGTACGACGCGGCCCGGCCCTTCGTGCACGAGCTCGCGCCCGAATCGCTGCTGCTGGTGCGCTTTCCGCGCCAGCAACTGCTGTCGCGCTTTCCGAAGGCCGAGCACATGATGGCGCTCAAGATCGCCGACGGCAGCTCGCTGGCCGGGTTGCTGCACGGCATGGCCGAGGAGGCGCTGCGCTTCGAGACGCGCGATGCCGCCCTGCCCGCGCAGGCGCGCTTCGCCGCGGCCTTCCTCGACACGCTGAGCGCCGCGATGGAGCTGCAGGACGTGGCCGAGGGCGCCGCCGCGGCGACGCGCCACGGCTCGATCTACGAGAAGGCCGTGCGCTACATCGACGCCCACCTGGACGACACCGGCCTCTCGATGGCCGAGGTGGCCGAGGCCGCGCACGTCTCGCCGCGCACGCTCACGCGCGTGTTCGCGGCCCACGGCACGACGGTGATGCATCACCTCTGGAAGCGCCGGCTCGCGCAGAGCTTCCACATCCTGTCGGAGGGCCGCGTGCAGCAGGTCACGCAGGCCGCCTACCAGTGCGGCTTCAGCGACCTCTCGCATTTCTCGCGCGCCTTCAAGAGCGCCTACGGCACCACGCCCGGCAGCCTGCTGCACGGGGCCGCCAGCTGAAGCGACGGCTTCAGCGCAGGTATTCGCCCGCTGCCTCCGGCTGGAACTGCAGCGCCACCACGCGCGCCGAGCCGTGCACGCCGGCCGGCGTGGTCCATTCCACCACCTGCCCCACGCGCGCGCCCAGCAGGCTCGCGCCCACCGGCGACATCACCGAGACCTCGCCTTCGGCGGGCTTGGCATCGCGCGGATAGCACAGCGTGATCGTGTAGCGCTCGCCGCGCGCGGGGTCCTCGAGCTCGATGCGCGAGTTCATCGTGACGAGGTCCGGCGACGCGTCCTGCGGCGCCACGACCTCGCTGCAGTCGAGCATCTCCTCGAGGGCCAGCGCGACCGGGTCGCTGGCGCCGCGCGTCTGCAGCGCGTGCGCGGCGAGCTTGTGCAGGCGCGCGTGGTCGAGCTGGGTGAGGGTTCGTTCGAGTCGCGTGAACGAGGCGGTGGCTTGCATGGATCGCTCCTGATGAAGTGAAGGCGTGCCGCGGGCTCCATCGAGGGAGCGGGATGAGGCGGACGCGCCGACGCGCGGGCTTGGAGGAGGCCCGGCGATCAGGAAGTGCGCGAAAGAAGAACGGGAGGAGGAAGGATCGCCGGGCTCAGGAATGCCAGGGCGATCGGCGCTTGAGCGCCGTCATCCGCGCCGCGCGGCGCCGGCCACGCGCGAGCGCGCCCGGCAGGGCCGGTGCGGTCAGCGTGGGAGCGGAAGTGCGCAGCATGCGGCCGAGTCTACCGGTCCCGTCGCGCAGGCGGCCATCAAAGGCCCCACCGGCCTTGCCGGATTGGGACCCTTGCCGTCGGCGATCAGCCCACCCAGCGGCGGGCGTTGCGCCAGATGCGCATCCAGGGGCTGCGCTCGCTCGCGTCGCCGCCGTTCCAGCTCATCTGGATGTTGCGGAACACGCGCTCGGGATGCGGCATCACCGCGGTGAAGCGGCCGTCGGCCGTGGTCACCGAGGTCAGGCCGCCGGCGCTGCCGTTCGGGTTGAACGGGTACTGCTCGGTGGGCTGGCCGTGGTTGTCGACGAAGCGCATGGCCGCGATGGCCTTCGAGGCATCGCCGCGATGCTTGAAGTTGGCGTACCCCTCGCCATGCGCGACCGCGATCGGCAGCCGCGCGCCGGCCATGCCCGCGAAGAACAGGCTCGGCGAATCGAGCACCTCGACCATCGACAGGCGGGCCTCGAAGCGCTCGCTCTGGTTGGTTGTGAAGCGCGGCCAGGCCTCGGCGCCGGGGATGATGTCGGCCAGCTCGGCGAACATCTGGCAGCCGTTGCACACGCCGAGGCCGAAGGTGTCGGCGCGGCCGAAGAAGCGCTTGAACTCGTCGGCCAGGCGCTGGTTGAAGGTGATGCTGCGGGCCCAGCCGATGCCGGCGCCCAGCGTGTCGCCGTAGCTGAAGCCGCCGCAGGCCACCACGCCCTTGAAGTCGGCGAGCCGCGCGCGGCCGGCCTGCAGGTCGGTCATGTGGACATCGAAGGCCTCGAAGCCGGCCTCGTTGAAGGCATAGGCCATCTCGACGTGCGAGTTCACGCCCTGCTCGCGCAGGATCGCGACCTTGGGCCGCGAGGCCAGCACCGCGGGTGCGGCGGGCTCGGCAGGCTCGACGGCAGCCGGCAGATGCCAGTGCAGGCCCGGGTCGGCGGGCTCGCCGGCCGCCGCGTGCTCGGCATCGGCGCAGGCCGGGTTGTCGCGCTCGCGCGCGATCTTCCAGCTCACCGAGTCCCAGACCTGGTGCAGGTCGTGCAGGCTGGCGCTGAACACCGACTTGGCATCGCGCCACACCTCGAGCTTGCCCTTGCCGGCCTCGATGGCCGAGCTCGCGGGCCGGGTCTTGCCGACGAAATGGCTGTGGGTGCTCAGGCCGTGGGCGCGCAGCACCTGCATGACCTCGTTGCGCTCGGCGGTGCGCACCTGCAGCAGCATGCCGAGCTCCTCGTTGAACAGCGCCTTGAGCGTGAGCTCCTCGCGCCGCGCGCTGACCTGCTGCGCCCAGTTCTTGGCGTCGCCGGTCTCCATGCGGCTGTCGGAGATGCCGTCGCCCTCGGTGACCAGCATGTCGACGTTGAGCGCCACGCCCACATGGCCCGCGAAAGCCATCTCGCAGGCGGCGGCGAACAGGCCGCCGTCGCTGCGGTCGTGCATGGCGAGGATCTTGCCGTCGGCGCGCAGTGCGTTGACGGCATTGACCAGTGCCACCAGCTGCGCCGGATCGTCGAGGTCGGGCACGGTGTCGCCGCTCTGGCCCAGCGTCTGCGCCAGGATGCTGCCAGCCATGCGGTGCTGGCCGCGGCCGAGGTCGACCAGCACCAGCGTGCTGTCCTCCTCATTGGCGTCGAGCTGCGGCGTGAGCGTGCCGCGCACATCGTCGAGCGAGGCGAAGGCGCTCACGATCAGGCTGACCGGCGAGGTCACCTTCTTCGTCTCGCCGCCCTCCTTCCACTGCGTGCGCATCGACAGCGAATCCTTGCCGACCGGAATCGAGATGCCCAGCGCCGGGCACAGCTCGAGGCCGACGGCCTTGACCGTGGCATAGAGCGCGGCGTCCTCGCCGGGCTCGCCGCAGGCGGCCATCCAGTTGGCCGACAGCTTGACGCGCGACAGCTCGATCGGCGCCGACAGCAGGTTGGTGATGGCCTCGGCCACCGCCATGCGGCCCGAAGCAGGCGCGTCGTAGGCGGCCAGTGGCGTGCGCTCGCCCATGCTCATCGCCTCGCCCGCGAAGCCCTGGTAGTCGGCCAGGGTCACGGCGCAGTCGGCCACCGGCACCTGCCACGGGCCGACCATCTGGTCGCGGTGGCTCAGGCCGCCCACGGTGCGGTCGCCGATGGTGATCAGGAAGCGCTTGGAGGCGACGGTCGGGTGCGACAGCACGTCGATCGCGGCCTTCTGCAGGTCGACGCCCGTGAGGTCGAGCGGCCGGAAGCTGCGCGCCACCGACTGCACGTCGCGGTGCATCTTGGGCGGCTTGCCCAGCAGCACGTCCATCGGCATGTCGACCGGCTGCAGCGCGGCGCCCTCGTCGGCCACCAGCAGCTGCCGCTCCTCGGTCGCCGCGCCGACCACCGCGAAGGGGCAGCGCTCGCGCTCGCAGAAGGCCTTGAACTGTTCGAGCGATTCGGGCGCGATCGCCAGCACGTAGCGCTCCTGGCTCTCGTTGCACCAGATCTCCTTCGGCGCCATGCCCGATTCCTCGAGCGGCACCGCGCGCAGGTCGAAGCGCGCGCCGCGACCGGCGTCGTTGGTCAGCTCGGGGAAGGCATTGCTCAGGCCGCCCGCGCCCACGTCGTGGATCGCGAGGATCGGATTGGCCGCGCCCTGCTGCCAGCAGTGGTTGATGACCTCCTGCGCGCGACGCTCGATCTCGGGGTTGCCGCGCTGCACCGAGTCGAAGTCGAGCTCGGCCGCGTTGGCGCCGGTGGCCATCGAGCTGGCGGCGCTGCCGCCCATGCCGATGCGCATGCCGGGGCCGCCGAGCTGGATCAGCAGCGAGCCGGCCGGGAAGCGGATCTTCTTGGTCTGCGTGGCGTCGATGCTGCCGAGGCCGCCCGCGATCATGATCGGCTTGTGGTAGCCGCGCTGCACCGTGTCGAGGTCGCTCGCCAGGGCCTGCTCGTACTCGCGGAAGTAGCCCAGCAGGTTGGGCCGGCCGAACTCGTTGTTGAAGGCGGCGCCGCCCAGCGGGCCCTCGGTCATGATCTGCAGCGGGCTCGCGATGTGCTCGGGCTTGCCGTAGTGGCCCTCCTCGGGCCAGAGCTTCGAGACCGTGAAGCCGGTCAGGCCGGCCTTGGGCTTGGAGCCGCGGCCGGTGGCGCCCTCGTCGCGAATCTCGCCGCCGGCGCCGGTCGAGGCGCCCGGGAACGGCGAGATCGCCGTCGGGTGGTTGTGCGTCTCCACCTTCATCAGCACGTGGGTCAGTGCCGTGTCCTTGGTGTAGGCCGGCGCGCTCGCGGCGCCGGCGCCGCGCGGGATGAAGCGCTCGACCTCGCCGCCCTCCATCACCGAGGCGTTGTCGGCATAGGCGATCACCGTGTGCTGGGGGTTCTGGCGCTCGGTGTGGCGGATCATCGAGAACAGGCTCTGCGGCTGCGCCGCGCCGTCGATCGTGAAGTCGGCGTTGAAGATCTTGTGGCGGCAGTGCTCGCTGTTGGCCTGGGCGAACATCATCAGCTCGACGTCGCTGGGATTGCGGCCCAGCTTCGTGAAGGCATCGACCAGGTAGTCGATCTCGTCCTCGGCCAGCGCCAGGCCGAAGCCGGTGTTGGCTGCCTCCAGCGCCGCGCGGCCCTGGGCCAGCACGTCGACCGTCGCCATGGGCTGGGCCGGCAGCTCGCTGAACAGGCTGGCGGCCTGGTCGACCGTGGCGAGCACCGATTCGGTCATGCGGTCGTGCAGCGGGCCGGCCGCGGCGGCCAGCGCCTCGCCCTCGAGCACCGGCGCCTTGCCCAGCAGCGGGGCCTTGAGCTTCAGGTGGTATTGGGTGACGCGCTCGACCCGGCGCAGCGCCAGGCCGCAGTTGTGGGCGATGTCGGTGGCCTTGGAGGCCCAGGGCGACACGGTGCCCAGGCGCGGCGTGACGACCACCGCCGCCGAGGCCTTGGCGGCGGGCGCCTCGAAGGGCTCGCCGTAGCTCAGCAGCGCCGCGAAGCGCTCGCGGCCCGCGGCGTCGAGCGCGCCGTCGGTCACCACCAGGTGCACGAAGCGCGCGGCGATGCCCTCGATGCGCGGATCGACGGCCTGGAGCTTCGGCAGGAGCTGCCGCGCGCGGAATTCGCTGAGTGCGCTGCCGCCCTCGAAGATGGTTACGACGGGAAGGGCTGTGGAAACGGAAGCGGACTGCGTCACGATGGGTGGGGCCTTGGGGCCGCGTTGGGCTTTGGAGAGGTCTGGAAATCCGTGGGCGGGCGGCCGCTGACTGGGGCCGTCCGCGCAGGACGCGAATTTTAGGTCATGGCGAAAGCCTCGCCCGGGCGGCCGGCCAGAGCCCGTTCGGGCGCTGATTTCTTCGCCCGGATGGGATAATTCCACGCATGAGCATTACCTACAAAGACGCCGCGGGCATCGCCGCCATGCGCGTCGCCTGCCGCCTCGCGTCCGAGGTGCTGGACTACCTCACGCCCTTCATCAAGCCCGGCATCACGACCAACGACGTCGACCGCCTGGCCGCCGAGTACATGGTCAAGCAGGGCACCACCTCGGCCACGGTGGGCTACATGGGCGCCAGCAGCGTGCCCTTCCCCAAGTCGCTGTGCACCTCGGTCAACCACGTGGTGTGCCACGGCATCCCGAACGACAAGCCCCTGAAGAAGGGCGACATCATGAATGTCGACGTCACCGTCATCAAGGACGGCTGGTTCGGCGACAACTCGCGCATGTACGTCGTGGGCGACGCCTCGATCGCGGCCAAGCGCCTGTGCCACATCACCTTCGAGGCCATGTGGCACGGCATCCTGCAGGTGCGCCCCGGTGCCCACCTGGGCGACGTCGGCCATGCGATCCAGAAGTTCGCCGAGGGCCAGGGCTTCTCGGTGGTGCGCGAGTTCTGCGGCCACGGCGTGGGCCAGCGCTTCCATGAAGAACCGCAGGTGCTGCACTACGGCCGCCCGGGCACCATGGAAGAACTCAAGCCCGGCATGATCTTCACCATCGAGCCGATGATCAACGCCGGCAAGCGCGACGTGAAGGAAGACTTCAAGGGCGGGCAGTACGACGGCTGGACCATCGTCACGCGCGACCATTCGCTCTCGGCCCAGTGGGAGCACACGGTGCTGGTCACCGAAACGGGCTACGAGGTGCTGACCCTGTCCGAAGGCAGCCCGCCGCTGCCGTCGTTCGTGAGCGCCATCAAGACATGAGCCGCGCGGCCGGCCGCGCCACCCCACCGCCATGATCGAAGCCGCTCGACACGACGTCGCGACGCTGCGCGAAGCCTACCGCGCGAAGAAGCTCGCCCTTTTCGAAACCCTGCGCTTCGCGCGCGCGCCCACGCGCAGCGTGCACACGGTGCTGCGCCAGCTCGCGGCGCTGGCCGACGAGAACCTGCAGACGCTGTGGCAGGACGCCGATTTCGGCGACGGTCTGGCGCTGGTGGCGGTCGGCGGCTACGGGCGCGGCGAGCTGTTCCCCTACTCCGACGTCGACGTGCTGCTGCTGCTGCCGCCCGAGGGCGGCGAGCAGGCGGTCGAGCCGGCGCGGCTCGAGGCCTTCATCGGCCAGTGCTGGGACGCCGGCCTGGAGATCGGCTCGAGCGTGCGCACCATCGAGGAATGCCTGGCCGAGGCCGAGAAGGACGTCACGGTCCAGACCTCGCTGCTCGAGGCGCGGCTGATCGCGGGCGACAAGAAGCTGTTCGCCACCTTCCGCAAGCGCTTCGGCACGGTGATCGACCCGCAGGCCTTCTTCATCGCCAAGTCGCAGGAGATGCGGCACCGGCACCAGAAGTTCGACAACACGCCCTACGCGCTCGAGCCCAACTGCAAGGAATCGCCGGGCGGCCTGCGCGACCTGCAGACCATCCTCTGGGTCGCCAAGGCCGCGGGCTTCGGCAGCCGCTGGGACGACCTGGCGCGCAACGGCCTGGCCACGCCCTTCGAGGCGCAGCAGATCAAGCGCAACGAGGCGCTGCTGTCGCTGATCCGCGCGCGGCTGCACGTGATCGCCAACCGGCGCGAGGACCGGCTGGTGTTCGACCTGCAGACCGCGGTGGCCGCGAGCTTCGGCTACGTGAGCGAATCGCAGCGCAAGTCGAGCGAGGCGCTGATGCGGCGCTACTACTGGGCCGCCAAGGCGGTCTCGCAGCTCAACCAGATCCTGCTGCTCAACATCTCGGAGCGGCTGCAGCCGATCGACGAGCAGCCGACGCCGATCAACGAGCGCTTCTTCGAGCGCGCCGGCCTGATCGAGATCGCGCGCGACGACCTCTACGAGAGCGAGCCGCACGCGATCCTCGAGACCTTCCTGCTCTACCAGAAGACCATCGGCGTGAAGGGCCTGTCGGCGCGCACGCTGCGCGCGCTCTACAACGCGCGCCATGTGATGGACAGCAAGTTCCGCAACGACCCGGCGAACCACGACACCTTCATGCGGATGCTGCAACAGCCCTACGGCATCACGCATGCCTTCCGGCTGATGAACCAGACCTCGGTGCTGGGGCGCTACCTGCGCGTGTTCCGCAGCATCGTGGGGCAGATGCAGCACGACCTGTTCCACGTCTACACGGTCGACCAGCACATCCTGATGGTGCTGCGCAACGTGCGGCGCTTCTTCATCGCCGAGCACGCCCACGAGTACCCGTTCTGCTCGCAGCTCGCGGCCGGCTGGGACAAGCCCTGGCTGCTGTACGTGGCCGCGCTGTTCCACGACATCGCCAAGGGCCGCGGCGGCGACCATTCCACGCTGGGCGCGCGCGACGTGGCGCGCTTCTGCAAGCAGCACGGCATCTCGCGCGAAGACTCGAAGCTGATCGAGTTCCTGGTCTCCGAGCACCTGGTGATGAGCCAGGTGGCGCAGAAGCAGGACCTGAGCGACCCCGAGGTGATCGGCGCCTTCGCGCGCCGCGTGGGCAACGAGCGCTACCTCACGGCGCTGTACCTGCTGACCGTGGCCGACATCCGCGGCACCTCGCCGCGCGTGTGGAATGCCTGGAAGGGCAAGCTGCTCGAGGACCTCTACCGCTACACCCTGCGCGCGCTCGGCGGGCGCATGCCCGATCCCGACACCGAGGTCGAGTCGCGCAAGCGCGAGGCGCTGGTGCAGCTCGCGCTGCATGCCCAGCGCTTCGAGGCGCACAAGGCGCTGTGGGACACGCTCGACGTCGGCTACTTCATGCGCCACGACGCCAGCGAGATCGCCTGGCACGCGATGCAGCTGTCGCGCTTCGTGCCGCCGAAGAACGTGCCGATCGATCCGGCCGCGCCGCCCGTGGTCCGCGCGCACCTGTCGCCGGTGGGCGAAGGGCTGCAGGTGGTGGTCTACACGCCCGACCAGCCCGACCTGTTCGCGCGCATCTGCGGCTACTTCGACCAGGCCTCGTTCAGCATCCTCGACGCCAAGGTCCACACCGCGAGCAACGGCTACGCGCTCGACACCTTCCAGGTGGTGACCACCTTCCTGCCCGACCACTACCGCGACCTGATCAACATGGTCGAGACGGGGCTCGCGCAGACCCTGACCGAGGCCGGCGCCCTGCCGCTGCCGAGCATGGGCCGGGTGTCGCGCCGGGTGCGCAGCTTCCCGATCAAGCCGCGCATCAGCCTGGTGCCCGACGAGAAGGCGCAGCGCTGGGTGCTCAGCATCTCGGCCAGCGACCGCGCCGGCCTGCTCTATTCGGTGGCGCGCGTGCTCGCGCGGCACCACCTGAACCTGCAGCTCGCCAAGGTCACGACCCTGGGCGAGCGGGTCGAAGACAGCTTTCTCATCAGCGGACCCGAATTGCAAGGCCAGCGCACGCAGGCCGCGATCGAGACCGAGCTGATGGAAGCCCTGGAGGCCTGAGTGGCCAGCCCGGCGGCCCGCTCCGCCGGGCCTCTTTCGCGACAAAAGTTCACAAATTCTTGTGAATTGAATACCAAATGTTTCTTTTTTCTGTCCAAACGGCAGAATGCACCCCATGGACACATTGCTGACCCAGCTTTCGAGTTCCGTATCGTCGGCCAGGACCCTCGAGGACCTGACCCGTCCCATGCTCGAGATGCTCGAGGCCGTGACCGGCCTGGAATCGACCTATCTCACGCGCATCGACCTGGAGCAGGGGCTCCAGCACATCCTGTACGCGCGCAACGCGCGCCAGTTGCAGATCCCCGAAGGCCTCGCCGTGCCCTGGGGCGACACCCTGTGCAAGCGCGCCCTCGACGAGGGCCGCGTCTACACCGACAACGTCGCCGAATGCTGGGGTGATTCCGATGCCGCGCGCCAGCTCGGCATCCAGACCTATGTGAGCACGCCGGTGCGCACCGACAGCGGCGGCCTCTACGGCACGCTGTGCGCGGCCAGCGCCGAGCGCCAGCCGCTGCCGGCCAACGCCACCAACGTACTGGGCCTGTTCGCGCGGCTGATCGGCCACCAGGTCGAGCGCGAGCAGCTGTTCCAGCGGCTCTCGGCGGCCAATGCCGAGCTCGCCACCCATGCCGCGACCGATGCGCTGACCGGCCTGCCGAACCGGCGCGCCTTCCTCGAGGGCCTGCGCCGCATGCTGGCCCAGGGCCAGCGCGACGGCACCGGCGTGCTGGTCGCCTTCGTCGACCTCGACGGCTTCAAGAAGATCAACGACCTGCACGGCCACGAGACCGGCGACGACTTCCTGGTGGAGATCGCGCGCCGGCTGCACGGCACGCTGCGCGCCGGCGACCTGCTGGCCCGCCTCGGCGGCGACGAGTTCGTGGTGGTCGGTCCGGGCCCCGCGCTCGCGGGCGGCGAATCGCCGGCCGCGGCCGAGGCGCTCGGCCAGCGCGTGGCGGCCGCCACGGTCGGCCACTTCCACCTCGGCGCGGTCGAGATCGGCTACGGCGGCGCCAGCGTGGGCGCGGTGGCGGTCGATCCGCGCTTCACCACGGCCGAGGAGGCACTGCGCCTGGCCGATGCCGCGATGTACCTCGAAAAGCGCGGGCGCAGCGGCCGACCGCACGGATGATCTGATGATCGGCCGGCCACGCGGGCGCCTCGAGCGCGTGTTCGGATCGCTCAAGGTCCGCCTCACGCTGGGCGGCATCGTGGCGCTGGCCCTGGGCATCGCGCTGAGCACCAGCGTGCTGCTGGGCATCGCCGAGCGCGACCTGCTCGCCGCGCAGCAGCGCCGCGAACTCGGCGAGTCGGCCCGCACCGCCGCCCTGCTCTCGCGCAGCGTGGTCCAGCTGCAGCGCGCGCTGCTGTCGGTCGCCGAATCGCTCGACGAGGCCACGCTCGACGACCCCGCGGCGCTGGCGCGCTTCATGGACAGCAAGCCGATCCTGCGCGGGCTCTTCACCGTGCTCTACATCGCGCGCCCCGACGGCGAAGTGCGCATCCTGGTCGATGCCGAGAACGGCGTCTCGCGCCCGCCGCTGCCGCTGACCCAGCGCAACTACTTCCGCCGCACCCTGGCCGAGGGCCGGGCGATCGTCTCGGAGCCGCTGAACGGCCCGTTGTCGGGCGAGCCGATCGTGGTGTTCACCCAGCCGGCGCGCAACGCCTCGGGCATCTACGCGGTGTTCGGCGGCGTGCTGCGGCTGTCCAGCCGCGACCTGCTCGACGGCCTGGTCGACCCGCAGGCCGGCGACGACAACGCGCTGCTGGTCGTCACCACGCTCGACGGCCGCGTGCTCGCGCATCCCGACCGGCGCCGGATCATGGGCTCGCTCACCGACGAACCGCGCCTGGGGCAGGCCTTCAAGGCCTGGACCGCCGAGCACAGCCCGGCGGAACCCGCGGGCGTGGCGCTGCCGCAGCCCGGCGAGATCGCCAGCGCCGCCGGCGTGGCCGGGCCCGACTGGATGGTGTGGCGCACCCGGCCCCAGTCCGAACTGACCGCGCCCTTCGCCACCGCGCGCGCCCAGTCGCTGCGCTGGGCCGGCCTGATCGTCGCGCCGCTGGCGCTGGGGCTGCTCGCGCTGCTGTGGTGGGGCCTGCGGCCGCTGCGCCTGCTGGAGCGGCGCGCCCAGCACCTGTTCGACGGCAGCATGGGCGCGGCCGACGGCTGGCCGCGCGCCGGCGGCGAGATCGGCCAGCTCGGCAACGTGCTGCGGCGCGTGGGCATCCAGCGCGCCGAGCTCGAGCGGCTCAACAGCGAGAGCATCGCCAAGCTCGGCTCGGTGATGCGCGCGGCGCCGGTCGGCATCGCGCTGGTGCGCGACGGGCGCTTCGACCTCGCGAGCGACGAGCTCTGCCGGCTGCTGGGCTGCGCGCGCGAGGACCTGCTGGGCCGGCTGACCGGCAAGGTGCTGGTGCCGCCCGAGCCGGGCGAAACCCCGCTGGCCGCGCTCGAGGCACTGGCATTCGGCGCCGACCAGGCCTACGTGGGCGAATGCCAGGTGCAGCGGCCCGACGGCAGCCGCTTCTGGGCCCGGCTGCGCAGCAAGCCGGTGGACGTGGCGCGCATGGAGCTCGGCACGATCTGGATCCTGACCGACATCGACCAGCAGCGCCGCATCCGCGCGGCGCTCGAATGGTCGGCCGCGCACGACAGCCTGACCGGGCTGGCCAACCGCCAGCGCTTCGAGGCCCATGCGCAACGGCTGATCGCGGGGCTGCCGGCCACCATGCCGGCCGCGATGGTCTTCATCGACCTCGACAACTTCAAGCGCGTGAACGACACCGGCGGCCACCTGACCGGCGACGCGATGCTGCGCGCGGCCGCCAGCGCCATCGCCTCGCGGGTGCGCGCGGGCGACCTGGCGGCGCGGCTGGGCGGCGACGAGTTCGTGCTGCTGCTCGAGCGCTGCCGCCATGCCGATGCGGTGCGCGTGGCCGAGGCCATCGTGGCCTCGATCGCCGAGATCGCCATGCCCTCGCTGCCCGCGGACCTGCGCATCGGCGCGAGCATCGGCGTGGCCAGCCTCACGCCGCAGACGCGCAGCGTCGAGGCCTGGCTGCATGCGGCCGACGAGGCCTGCTATGCGGCCAAGACCGCTGGCCGCGGCGTGGTGCGAGCGGGCTCGGCGCCGGCCGAGCGCATGCCGGGCTGAAGCGGCCGAACTTCGACATCCTCATCGTTTCGTCGCCAATCCGCCACACGCTGGAACGGGCACCCGCGCCTCCGCGCCCCAGCCATCCGGACCTCCTGGGGAAACCCCGGATTCAGCGAATCCATTTGGCTGACGAATACGTAACACTTAAGTTACCGGCTCGATCCAGGGAAGTCGCCTTCAAAGTCGGGGCCATGGATCGCACTGAACGGAACAGGGCGGAACGCGACTGGATCGTCACGAATTCCCGACAATCAGCTGTGAACTAGTACCAACTCAGTAAACGATTGTTGTCAATCGTTAACCATTCCCAGAGAATGCCCCAGCATGGAAGAAACAAACGGGGTCATCGATCACTTTGAACGCCGGGCTTGCAGCGCGCAGTGGCTCGCATTCAACCGCGGCATGGCAGCCGAACTGGCCGCCGGGCTTCCGCCCGAGGATTTGCACCAGCTTTTCTTCCGCATCGGCGAGAACGTGGCACGCACCTTTCCGGTGCCTTCCTGCGCGACCCTGGCCGAGCTCGAGACCGAATTCAATGCCCGCTGGGACAGCATCGACTGGGGCTACGGCACGCTGCGCGAAGAAGCCGACGGCCTGCGCATCCGCCATGCCTGCAGCCCGCTGGCCATGGCTTTCGGCCCCGAATCCACCGGCTGGAGCAGCGGTTTCCTCGAAGGCGTCTACCAGACCTGGTTCGCCGGCCAGCGCCTGCCCGCCTCGCTGCGGGTGCAGGCGCTGCCGTCCCCCGCGCAGCCCGGCGCGGTGATCGAACTCCGATTGGCGAGGTCTTCCACATGAGCAACGACGATCCATCCGCCGAAGACGTGGCCGGGCTGTTTCGCAAGTTCGGCGGCGACTCGCATGTCTACAGGGAATTCGCACCGCCCGAGCCGACCGATGCCGACGGCCGAGCCGGCTGGCCGCTGCTGTCGGGCGCGCCGATCGAGCGCGCGCCGGAACCGCCCGCCGCCCCGGTGCCGCCCCCGCCTGCCGCCCCGGTGCCGCCCCCGCCTGCCGCGCCGGTGAAACCGGTGCAGGCCGCGCCCGTGCCGCCGCCCGCGCCGGTCCGACCGGCTCCGGCCATCGCGCCCGCGCGGCCGGCCTCCCCGCTCGCGAGCCCGTTCGGCCCGGCACCGGCCGTCGCCGCGCCGGCCCAGCCCGTGCCCGCCTGGGCGGCCGCCCGGCCCGCTCCCGCTTTCGCTCCGGGCCCTGCCCCGGCCCATCCCTCCACCGCCACGCCGACACCTCCCGCCTCGGACGCACGGAGCCCGACCGAGCTGGACGCGCTGTTCGCGCGCCTGGCGGGACCGCAGCGCCCCGAGCCCCCGCCGGGCCCCATGTCACGCTGGCGCCGGCCGACGTGACCATGGTCGTCATCCCCGTCATTTCATCCAAGGGCGGTGTTGGCAAGACCACCGTCGCCGCCAACCTGAGCACCGTGCTCGCCGAGCGCGGCCACCACGTCCTGGCGATCGACCTCGATCCGCAGAACGCGCTGCGCTTCCACCTCGCCAACGACCCGCACCAGTGCGTCGAGGGCCTGGCCGAGGTCGCGGCCGGCCAATTGACCTGGACCCAGGCGATGCGCCCCGGCCATGGCGGCACGGTGGTGCTGCCCTTCGGCACGGTCGACGACGAACGGCAGATCGAGCTCGAGCAGCAGCTCGCGCGCCATCCGGACTGGCTCGGCGACACGCTCGCGCGCTTCGCGCTGCCCGAGGACACGCTGGTGGTGCTCGACACGCCGCCCGGCCCCACGGTCTACATGCAGCAGGCGCTGCGCACGGCCAACTTCTGCGTGGTCACGGTGCTGGCCGATGCCGGCTCCTTCGCCACCCTGCCGATCATCGAGCGCATGGTCGACAAGTACTGCCGCCCGCGCGCCGACTACGGCGGCAGCGCTTACGTGGTGAACCAGGTGGCACCGAGCCGCCGGCTCAACCACGACGTGTTCGAGATGCTGCGCGCGCGCCTGCAGTCGGAACTGCTGGGCGTGCTGCACCAGGACGAATCGGTGTCCGAGGCACTCGCCTCGGCGCTGCCGGTGCACCGCTACGCGCCCCTGAGCCAGGCGGCGCAGGACCTCTCGGTGTGCGCCGACCGGCTGCTGGCGCGCATCGCCGCGGCCACCGCGAACCGCAACGCCCCCGCACAGCCCGCGGCCGCCCCGGCCTGGCAGATGGAGCCCCGATGAACAGCAGCACGGCGCAGCCGGCCTCCGGGGCGGACTCCGCGCCGCCTCCCTCGCCCGATACCCCGCTGGGCGCCGACCGCCCGCCGCGGCCCGCGCCGGCCTTCCTGCGCCTGTGGCCGGTGCGGCTGGTGGGCTGGCTGATCCTGCTCACGACGGCACCCGCGCTGATCATCGCGCCCATGACCTTCGAGCAGCAGTTGGTGCTCTCGGTCGGCATCTTCCTGGCCGCGCTGTTCGTGAACCGCTTCCGCGGCCACTTCGCGGGCCTGGTGCTGATGCTGCTGTCGGTGATCGTCTCCTCGCGCTACACCTACTGGCGCATCACCGAGACGATGTACATGGACAACATCGTCGACCTGGTGCTGGGCGTCGGCCTGCTCATGGCCGAGCTCTACGCCTTCGTCGTGCTGCTGCTGGGCTACATCCAGACCGCCTGGCCGCTGGGCCGCAAGCCCTCGCCGCTGCCCGCGGACCCGGCCGAGTGGCCGACCATCGACCTGTTCATCCCGACCTACAACGAGCCGATGTCGGTGGTGCGCCCGACGGTGCTGGCCGCGCAGGCCATCGACTGGCCGCGCGACAAGATCAAGATCTACGTGCTCGACGACGGCCGGCGCCCCGAGTTCCGCGAGTTCTGCGATGCCGTGGGCGTGACCCACGTCACGCGCGACAACAACCGCCATGCCAAGGCCGGCAACATCAATGCCGCGCTCAAGAACACCAGCGCCGAGTTCGTCGCGATCTTCGACTGCGACCACATCCCCACGCGCTCGTTCATGCAGATCGCAATGGGCTGGTTCAACCGCGACGCGAAGCTGGCCATGGTCCAGTTGCCCCACTATTTCTTCTCGGCCGACCCCTTCGAGCGCAACCTCGACACCTTCGGCACGGTGCCCAACGAAGGCGAGCTGTTCTACGGCCTGATCCAGGACGGCAACGACCTCTGGAACGCCAGCTTCTTCTGCGGCTCCTGCGCCGTGCTGCGCCGCACGGCGGTCGAGGAAGTCGGCGGCATCGCGGTCGAGACCGTGACCGAGGACGCCCACACCGCGCTGAAGATGCACCGCCGCGGCTGGAACACCGCCTACCTCGCGCTGCCGCAGGCCGCGGGCCTGGCGACCGAGAGCCTGTCGGGCCACGTGGGCCAGCGCATCCGCTGGGCGCGCGGCATGGCGCAGATCTTCCGCGTCGACAACCCGCTGTTCGGCCGCGGGCTGCACTGGGCGCAGCGGCTGTGCTACCTCAACGCGATGCTGCACTTCCTGTACGGCCTGCCGCGCCTCATCTACCTGACGGCACCGTTGGCCTACCTGTACTTCGGCGCGAGCGTGATCCATGCCTCGGCCTCGATGATCTTCGCCTTCGCGCTGCCGCACATCCTGCACGCCAACCTGACCAACAGCCGGATCCAGGGGCGCTTCCGCTACCTGCTGTGGAACGAGGTCTACGAGGCGGTGCTGGCCTGGTACATCTTCCGGCCCACGCTGGTGGCGCTGATCAATCCCAAGCTCGGCAGCTTCAACGTGACGGCCAAGGGCGGCCTGATCCAGGAGCAGTACTTCGACACCTCGATCGCCAAGGCCAGCCTGGTGCTGCTGGCGCTGAACTTCATCGGCGTGGCGCTCGGCATCTGGCGCCTGACCTGGGTCGATCCGCAGAACATCGCCACCGTGTGGCTGAACCTGGCCTGGACCATCTACAACCTCATGATCCTCGGCGCCTGCGTGGCGGCGGCCAACGAGTCGCGCCAGGTGCGCGCCGCGCACCGCGTGACGCTCGACGTGCCGGCGGCGCTGTACTTCGCCAACGGCCACTCGATGCGCTGCAACACCTTCGACTTCTCGACCGGCGGCCTGGGCCTGGAGCTGCCGACCGAGGTCAAGCTGGCGCCCGACGAACCGATCGAGGTGGCGCTGTTCCGCGGCGACGCGGAGTCGCGCTTCCCCGCCACCGTGCGCTTCAGCAACGGCAAACGCCTGGGCCTTCGCTTCGCGCCGATGAGCTTCGCGCAGGAGCGCGCGCTGGTGCAGTGCACGACCGCGCGCGCCGACATCTGGGCCGCGCGCTGGGGCAACCATCCGCGCGTGGGCGTGCACCGCGTGCTGGCCCACCTGACGAGCATCAGCCTGGTCGGCTTCAAGGACATGTTCTCCCATTACTACCGGGCCGGCCTCTCGCGGCTGCGGCTGCCCAAGCGCTCCGTCGGAACGAAGAAGGAACCCGCGTGACGATCACTCCGAAAGCGCCGCGCCGCGGCGCCGCTCCCTCCTTCCGTCCGGCCGCCGGCGCCATGCTGGCCCTGCTGGCGCTGACCGCGGCCGGCACGGCCTCCACGCAGCAGCGTCCGGCCGCGCCGGCCGTCGTTCCCGCCACCGTTCCTTCGATCGCGCCCGCCGCCGTGCCCACGCTCGCGCTGCCGGCCCAGCAGCTGCCCGGCGCGGCCGCGGCGCCGGTGCCCGTGGCCAGCACGGCCGCGGCCGGCGGCACGGTGCGCGAGCTCAACCTCACGCAGCTGGGCATCGACTACGCGATCCAGCTGCGCGGCATCAGCGGCACCATCGGCATCCCGTTCAACATCCGCGCCGACGAGCTGGTGACCGCGGCCTCGTTCCGCCTCAACTATGCCTACTCGCCCTCGCTGATCCCCGAGCTGTCGCACCTGAAGGTGACGGTCAACGACGTGCTGGTCGCGACCCTGCCGGTGAACCGCGCCGACGGCGGCAAGCCGCAGACCGCCGACATCCCGATCGACCGGCGCCTGATCACCGAGTTCAACCGCATCAACGTCGAGCTGATCGGCCACTACACGCGCGACTGCGAGGACCCGGCCCACACCAGCCTGTGGGCGCGCATCGACGCCTCGAGCACGCTGCGCCTGAACGTGTCGCCGCTCAAGCTGACCAACGACCTGGCGACGCTGCCGCAGCCCTTCTTCGACCGCCGCGACGTGCGCCGCGCGCGCATTCCCTTCGTCTTCGGCAGCGCCGAATCGGGCCCGCTGCTCGAGGCCGCGGGCGTGGTCTCGTCGTGGTTCGGCGCGCTCGCCGACTACCGCGGCGCCGTGTTCCCGGTCTCGCGCGGCCAGCTGCCCAGCGGCCACGCGGTGGTGTTCGCCACCCCCGAGACCAGCCTGCCCGGGCTGGTGCTGCCCTCGATCCAGGGCCCGGCGCTGGCCGTGGTCGACCATCCGCAGGACCCGACCGCCAAGCTGCTGCTGGTGATGGGCCGCGACGCCAACGAGCTGCGCACCGCCGCCGCCTCGCTGGCGCTCAACAGCCGCGCGCTGTCGGGCGCGACCAGCGCGATCGCCGCCTTCCAGGAGCCGCCGGCGCGCAAGCCCTACGACGCGCCGCGCTGGGTGCCCAGCGACCGGCCGCTGCAGTTCGGCGAGCTCACGACCGCGGCCGACCTGTCGGTGACCGGCTACAACCCCGACGTGGTGCGGGTCAACCTGCAGCTGCCGCCCGACCTGTTCACCTGGCGCAGCCGCGGCATCCCGCTCGACCTGCTCTACCGCTACACGCCGCGCGTGCGGCCCGACCAGTCGACGCTCAACGTCAACGTCAACGAGAACTTCATCGGCGCGATCCCGCTGCGCTCGGCCAACCCGGCCGGCGACCGCTGGTACAACCCGCTGGCCGTCAAGCTGATGCCCGACGGCACGCTGGCCGAGCGCAAGGAAGTGATCCTGCCGCCGCTGGCGCTGGGCCCGCGCAGCCAGCTGCGCCTGCACTACTACTTCGAGCCCGTGGCCGGCCGCTGCATCCCGCAGCTCGACAACGTGCGCGGCTCGATCGACCCGACCTCGAAGATCGACGTCTCGGGCTTCCCGCACTTCATCGCCATGCCCGAGCTCGCGGCCTACGCCAACGGCGGCTTCCCGTTCTCGCGCATGGCCGACCTGTCGGACACCGCGGTGATCCTGCCCGACCAGGCCGACACCTCCGACACCGAGACCTACCTCGGCCTGATGGGCCAGATCGGCCGCGCCACCGGCTACCCGGTGCTGCGCGTGAAGGTGGGCCGCTCGGCCGAGGTCTCGCAGTGGGCCGACAAGGACCTGCTGGTGATCGGCAGCCTGCAGAACCAGCCGCTGTTCACGCAGTGGGCCGAGCGCATGCCGCTCAAGCGCGCCGCGGCCGCCAACGGCAGCGGCGACGGCTCGCCGCAGTTCAAGCTGTCGAGCTGGATCGACACCGCGATCGACTTCGTGATCGGCGCGCGCACCCGCGAGGACTTGCCGGGCTCGATGCAGATCGCGGTCAGCGACGACGGCCGCGACGCGGTGCTCGCGGGCTTCGAGTCGCCGCTGCGCAGCGGCCGCAGCGTGGTCGCCGCGATCTCCAACAGTACCTCGAAGGATGCGCTGCTCAACGCGCTGATGACGCCCGACCTGCTCAAGCGCGTGCAGGGCAGCATGGCCATCGTGCGCGACGCGCAGGTGCACAGCGTGCTCGGCAGCGACACCTACTACGTCGGCCGCCTGCCGCCGATCGCCTGGCTGCAGTGGAACCTCTCGCGCAGCCCGCTGCTGCTGGCGGCCCTGGTGGTGCTGCTGGCCGTGATCGGCGCCGCGGTGGCCTATGCCAGCCTGCAGATCCGCGCGCGTCGCCGCCTCAAGTGACGACCCGCGCCCCGGAGACCGACCCCACGATGACAGGTTCGAAGCCCACGCTTCCCCCTTCCGTTCCCGACCGGCAGCGCCGCTCGCTGTTCGCGGCCGTGGCTGCGTCCGCGCTGGCCTGGACCGGCACGCGCGCGGCCGCGCAGGCCGCGCCGACTGCCCCCGCGGCGCCACCCGCCGCGCCCATGCCCGCCACCTGCCACCCCGCCGCCGACTGGAACGCCTTCGTCGCGCGCCACGTCCAGCGCGACGGCCGCGTGATCGACTTCAACACGCCGCAGCAGCACTCGACCTCCGAGGGCCAGTCCTACGGCATGTTCTTCGCGCTGGTCCACAACGACCGCGAGCTGTTCGCGCGCGTGCTGGGCTGGGCCGAGACCAACCTCGCGAACGGCAGCGTCGCGAAGAACCTGCCGGCCTGGCAGTGGGGCCGCAAGCCCGGCGGCGGCTGGGGCGTGCTCGATCCGAATCCCGCCTCCGACGCCGACCTCTGGATCGCCTATGCGCTGATGGAGGCCGGCCGGCTCTGGAACGAACCGCGCTACGCGAGCATGGGCCGCAGCCTGCTGGCGCTGGTGGCGCGCGAGGAGGTGGTCTCGCTGTCGGGCTTCGGCCGCATGCTCCTGCCCTGGCCCAAGTCGGTGGCCAGCGGCTCGGTGTGGCGGCTCAACCCGAGCTACATGCCGCTGCAATTGCTGCGCTATTTCCAGCACGCCGATCCGCAGGGCCCCTGGGCCGCGGTGGCCGACAACACGGTGCGCCTGCTCGCGGCCACGGCGCCGCGCGGCTTCTCGCCCGACTGGTGCGCCTGGTCGGAGGACGCGCGCGCCTTCGTCGCCGACCCCGAGAAGGGCACGGTCGGCAGCTATGACGCGATCCGCGTCTACCTCTGGGCCGGCATGCTGGCCGAACAGTCGCCCGACCGCCGGGCGCTGCTGCAGGCCCTGGCGGGCCCGAAGCGCCTGCTGGCCGACCGGCAGCCGATCCCCGAGCTGGTCGACACCGCCACCGGCACCGTGCGCGGCATGGGACCGCTGGGTTTCGCCGGCGCGCTGCTGCCCTACCTGAAGGCGCAGGACATGCCCGAGGCGCTGGCCACCGAGCTGGCGCGCCTGCCCAATTCGCGCGCCGACGGCCAGCCGTCGACCGCCCTGCTTCCCTACTACGAACAGATGCTGCTGCTCTTCGGCCAGGCCTGGCTCGACGGGCGCTACCAGTTCCTCCGGAACGGCCAGCTGCAAACCTCATGGAGACTGCTATGTCGACCCACCCGCACGGCATGACATCGCCGCGCCCGACCCGGTTGCGCCGCGCTCCGGCAGGCCTGCCCTCCGTGCGCTGGCTGGCCTGCCTGGGCCTGTTCGCCACGCTGGGCGCCGCCAATCCGGCGCACGCCCAGGCCGACGCCGCCACCGCGCTGATCGAACAGGGCAACTACTGGCAGTCGCAGGGTCGCGCCGACCTGGCCGAGGAAAGCTGGCGCAAGCTGCTCAGCGTGAATCCGCAGTCGGCCGACGCGATGTACGGCATGGCGCAGGTCGAGCTCTCGCGCGGCAACGCCGAGCCGGCGCGCAGCTGGATCGCGCGGCTGCGCGCCGCCGCGCCCAACGATCCGCGCCTGTCGCGCCTGCAGCAGCAGGCGCAGAACCCCGGCCAGGGCAGCCTGCTGCAGCGCGCCCGCGCGGCGGCGCGCGCCGGTCGCGCGGCCGAGGCGGTGCAGCTGTACCGCGACCAGTTCGACAACCGGCCACCGCCCGAGGCGCTGGCGCTCGAGTACTACCAGACGCTCAGCAGCACGCCGCAAGGTGCCGACGAAGGCCGCCGCGGCATCGAGCAGCTGGTGCGCGAATACCCCGAGAACGCCAGCTACAAGCTCGCGCTCGCGCAGTTGCGCACCTACAGCGAGAGCACGCGGCGCGAAGGCATCCGCAGCCTGGCCGAGTTGTCGAAGCAGCCGACCGTGGGCGCGGCCGCGCGCGCGAGCTGGCGCCAGGCGCTGATCTGGCTCGACGCCCGCGCGCCCGACATGCCGCTGTACCGCGAGTTCCTCGCCAACAACCAGAACGACACGGCCGTGGCCGCGCGCCTCGAGGCGCTCGAAAGCGGCCGCACGACCGCGGCCTCGGGCCCGGGCGTGCCGCTCGGCGAGGGCTACCGCGCGCTCGACCGCGGCGACCCGGCGACCGCCGAGCAGCGCTTCCAGCAGGCGCTGCGCGCCAAGGCCGACGACAGCGAGGCACTCGGCGGCCTGGGCCTGGTGCGGCTGCGCCAGGAACGCTTCGCCGAGGCGCAGCAGTACCTCGAGCAGGCCGCGCGCGGCGGCAACACCAAGTGGAATTCGGCACTGCAGAGCGCCACCTACTGGAACCTCGTGAACCAGGCGCGCGCCGCGCAGGGCCGCAACGACCTGCGCAGCGCGCAGTCGCTGCTCGAGCGCGCCGTGCGCATCGATGCGCGCGAGCCCGTGGGCCAGGTCGCGCTGGCCGACCTGCGCGCCGCCGCCGGCGAGCTGCCGCAGGCCGAGCAGGGCTACCGCCGCGTGCTCGAGAGCAAGCCCTCGGATGGCCAGGCCCTGCGCGGCCTGATCGCGGTGCTCGGCCGCCAGGGCCGCGCCGACGAAGCGCTCGAACTCTCGCGCCGCCTCACGCCCGAGCAGGCGGCCCAGCTCGGCGGCCTGCGCGACATCCAGGTCGAGCAGGCGCGTGCCAAGGCGAAGCAGCAGGCCGATGCCGGCGACGGCGCCGGCGCGCAACGCACGCTCGAAGACGCCATGCTCGCCGCGCCCGACAGTCCGTGGGTGCGGCTGGATCTCGCCAACATCTACCGCCGCCAGGGCCTGGTGGCCGAGGCGCGCGGCGTGATGGAAGGCCTGCTGATGTCGCAGCCCGACATGCCCGACGCCCTGTTCGCGAGCGCCCTGCTGGCCTCCGAGACCGGCGATGCCGCCGCCGGCATGCAGTACCTCGAGCGCATCCCGGCCGGCTCGCGCACCCGCGAGATGGCCGCGCTGCAGCGCCGCCTCTGGGCGCAGTCGCAGGCGCAGCGCGCGCAGGCGCTCGCGCGCCAGGGCCAGGTCGATGCCGCGCGCCAGCTGCTGGGCCAGGCCGAGGCCTCGCTGAGCAGCGACATGCCGAGCGAGATCTTCGGCCAGCTCGCGGGCGCCTATGCCGACATCGGCGATGCGCCGCGCGCGCTCGCGATGAGCCGCCAGCTGCTCGCGCGCACGCCGACGCCGACCGTCGCCAACCGCCTGCTCTATGCCTCGGTGCTGCTCAAGACGCGCCAGGACATCGAGCTGTCGGCCGTGCTGCGCCAGCTCGCGAGCACCAGCATGACCTCGTCCCAGCGCGCCGACTTCGATGCGCTGCGCATCGCCTACGCGCTGCGCCAGACCGACGCGCTGCGCGAGGCCGGCAACCTCGAGGCCGCCTACAACGCGATGGCGCCGGTGCTGGCCGAGCGGCCCGACGATCCGAAGGCGCTGGCCGCGCTCGCGCGGCTCTATTCGGCCGCGCGCGACGAAGCCCAGGCGCTGGCGCTCTACCAGCGCGTGCTGCAGCGCAGCCCGACCGACCTCGACACCTTGCTGGCCGCCGCCGCGAGCGCGAGCGCGCAGCGCAACCACGGCGATGCCGAGAGCTACGTGATGGCCGCGCTCAAGCAGGCGCCCGACGAATCGCGCGTGCTGACCGCGGCCGGCCGCGTCTACCGCAATGCCGGCGACAGCCGCAAGGCCGAGCAGTACCTGCGCGCCGCGGTCGAGGCCGACAGCCGGCTCGCTTCGGGCGGTGCCCCGGGCGCGCCTGGCGTGCCGGGCGGCCTGCCACCCGCGAACCCCTTCGCCGGTATGACCGGCGGCGCCGCGAGCACCGCGCTGCCGGTGCCCGCGGGCGCGGGCGGCAATCCCTTCGCGCAGGCGCGGATGCAGCCGGTGGCCTATGCGCCGGCCGCCACCGCGGGCGCCTACCCGGCGACCTATCCCGTGCAATATCCGGCCTATGCGGCCGCTCCGGCGAACGCGGGCTATCCGGTCGCGGCCGCGCCGGGCGCCACGCCCTGGCCGACGACGAACGCGCAACCCGCGGCCACCGCCAAGGGCCGCCGCACGGCCGGCACCACGGGTACCACCGCGCCGGCCGCGAACACGCGCACCGCCGCGCGCGCGGCCAACACGCCCCAGGCCACGGCCTACATCGCGCCGCCGTTGCAGCAATACCCGGCGGCCGGCACGCAGACGCTGGCCCCGGTCTACGCCCAGGCACCGCAGCCCTATGTGCAGGGCGGCGGCCTGCTGCCGCTGCCTCGCCCGGGCTCGGCGCAGGTCGACGCCGGCTGGAATGCCGCGCCGCGCGCCCAGCCGCCGGCCGATTCGGCCGCGGCGGAGCTGCGCGAGCTCGAGGCCGCGCGCTCGGTCACCCTCACCGCGGGCACCGTGTTCCGCAACCGCGCGGGCGAAGCGGGCCTGAGCCGGCTGACCGACTTCGAGATTCCGTTCGAGGCCCGCTTCCCGGTCGGCGACGGCAAGATCGTCGTGGGCGTCACGCCCACCTTCCTCGATGCCGGCTCGCCCGCGGGCGACTGGGCCACCGCCAGCCGCTTCGGCGGCGGTCCCGGCTCGGCCTTCACCGGCCTGATGAACGGCACCACGGCCGGCCAGCAGAACGCCGCCGGCCTGGGCCTGAGCGTGGGCTACGAGGGCACGAACTTCGGCGCCAGCATCGGCACCACGCCACTGGGCTTCCAGCAGGTCAACCTGATCGGCAACGTCTCCTTCAAGGGCGCCTTCGGCGACTCCTGGTCGTACAAGGCCGACCTGTCGCGCCGGCCGGTCACCGACAGCCTGCTGTCCTTCGCGGGCGCGAAGGACGAGCGCACCGGCGAGCGCTGGGGCGGCGTGGTCGCCACCGGCGCGCGCGGCGACATCGGCTACGACGACGGCACCTACGGCTTCTACGGCTATGGCGCGCTGCACGGCCTCACGGGCAAGAACGTGGCGAGCAACTCGCGCTTCGAGATCGGCGGCGGCAGCTACATCCACCTGCTGAGCGAGCCCGGCAACAAGCTCACGCTGGGGCTCAACCTCGGCATCATGGGCTACGAGAAGAACCTCAGCTACTACACCTTCGGCCATGGCGGCTACTTCAGCCCGCAGAGCTTCGTGAGCCTCGCGCTGCCGGTGGACTGGAGCGGGCGCAACAACCGGCTGTCGTGGCGCGTCAATGCCTCGCTGGGCGTGCAGGCCTTCAACCAGAAGGACACGCCCTACTTCCCGACCGACAGCAGCCGCAACGGCGATGCCGGCCGGGCCGCCGCCGGCGCGGCCGCCCTGGGCCTCACCAACGCGATCTACACCGGCCGCTACGCGAAGACCTCGAAGACCGGCCTGGCCTACAACCTCGCCGCGGTGCTCGAGTACCAGCTCGCGCCCAAGATGTTCCTCGGCGGCTCGATCGGCCTGAACAACGCGCAGGACTACCGGCAGTTCACCGGCAGCCTCTACCTGCGCTACGTGTTCGACGGCTCGAGCACGCTGGGCGTGCCCACGGGCACGACGCTGCGACCGCTGGTGTCGCCCTACACGCCGCTGCTCTGAACGGCGAGGCGCCACAAAGAAAAACCGCGCGGCCCCGAGGGGACTCGCGCGGTTTTCTGTTCGTTGGGCGCGCTCAGCCGCCCGAGGCCGGCGCCCCCGCCACGGGCAGCGCCTGCGCGTAGTGCGGGAGCGGGGCCCACAGCGGCTCGCGCTCGAAGTCCGTCACCCATTGCGGAATGTCGCAGGCCGCCAGCGGCATCGAGATGCCATAGCCCTGGGCCAGCGCGCACCCCATCTCGAGCAGCGCCCCGCCGATCTCCAGCGTCTCCACGCCCTCGGCCACGGGCGTGCGGCCCAGCGCCTTGAGCAGCGCGAGGATGCCCTGCACGATCGCGCGGTCCTGCTCGCTTTCGAGCATGCCGCGGATGAAGGACTGGTCGATCTTGACCGAGGACACCGGCAGCTGGCGCAGGTAGGTCAGCGACGAATAGCCGGTGCCGAAGTCGTCGATGGCCACCGGCACGCCCAGGCCCTTGCAGGCCTCGACGAAGCGCGCCACGGTGGAGAACTTGCTGATCGCTGTGGTCTCGAGGATCTCGAGCTCGAGCGTGCCGGCGCCGAGCTTGGGAAACTGCGCCAGGTGCTGCGCGAGCCGGTCGACGAAGTCCCAGCGCATCATGTGGCGCGGGCTCACGTTCACGCTGATCGCGGTGCGCAGCCCGAGCGCGCGCCATTCGTAGGCCTGCCGCAGCGCCGCGCCGATCACCCAGTCGCCCATGCGCTCGGCGAGCTCGTCGCCCTCGGTGAGCGGCACGAACTGGCCGGGCTGCAACAGGCCGCGCTCGGGATGCTGCCAGCGGATCAGCGCCTCGACGCCCACCATCACGCCGCGCTGCATGTCGACCTTGGGCTGGTAGCAGAGGAAGAATTCGTCGCGCTCCAGGCCTTCCTGGATGCGCTGGCGCGCGCGCACCATCTGTTCGTCGGCATGGGCCTGCGGCGCGTCGAAGTAGTGCACCCGGCCGTCGCCCGCGCGCTTGGCGAAGAAGGCCGCGTGGCTGGCCTGGCGCAGCGCGAGCTCGGGCGGCGGACCGCTGGCGTCGAGCAGCCGCGCGCCGAGGCTGGCCTCGAGGTTGACCGCATGGCCGCGCCACTCCCAGGGTTCGGCCAGCGCGGCCAGCATGCGTTCGAGCACCTGGTGGCACTGCGAATTGCCGATGCCCGCGAACACGGCCGCGAATTCGTCGCCACCGACATGGGCCAGCAGGCCCTCGCGCGGCAGCTGGGCCTTGAGGCGGCGGCGCGCTTCTTCGAGCGCGGCGTTGCCGCCCGCCATGCCCAGGCGCTGGTTCACGTCGGCGAAACGGTCGAGGTCGATGAAGCAGACGATGGCCAGGCGCTTGCCCTCGCGGGCCCAGTCGGCCAGCAGGGGGCGCAGCACCTCATCGGGGGGAAGGCGTTTGAGTCCGGAATCCGGCAGGGCCATGGCGGGAGGTTGCTTGGTCGACAAAGGGCTGAGTCCGGAAAATCGCAATCTATTGTTCTCTCAAAACTGACCGTGGAGCGATCCGGGCGGGTCGAATTGTGACGTTCGCGGTCTTCGCGCAACACCGTGGCATCGAAGCAGGACCAAAGCATTCGCGGATGCGGTGCCCTGGAACCGGGGAAGCGAGGTCGAGCCGGCAGGTCTTTCTTATTGGCAGCTCGCCCCCACGATGCGGCCCGAGGGCTCGATCCGCACGTTGAGGCGGGTCGGATCGAGCACGGGATCGGGCGGGTCGGTGGAGAGCACGGTGCGCGCGAACCTGGCGCCGCTGCGCTGGCGCATTTCCTCGAGCAGCGGCTGGGTGGCGCGCAAACCCAGCGCGAAGCGCACGCCCTCGGCCAGGCAGCTTTCGGGCGGCGGCGCGAAGGCCGGCGGCTCCGGCACTTCGGAGGTGAGAGGACGGTCCTTGGGCGGCGCCTGGCAGCCGGCGGCCAGCAGGAGCAATGCCGCGAGAGAGAGCCAGTGTCGGCCGTGGATGCGCATTCGGGGGTTCCTTGAACGGGGCGTAGCTTAGTCGCGCCCGGCCGCGAATTCGGGCGATTTCGGCCAAACGAGAACAAAAGTATCGACAAAATTCACGATCTCCCTACCAGATTCCAGAGGGAAAACGTTTGCTTGATCTTGGCATGCGATCCGGCGCGCAGTCCAGCGGCGATGACGCGCCGATCGCCGACTGTGCCATCGGCGCTTGCCACCGTATCCTAGGAGCACCCGGCCCGGCGCCGCCTTCCGAACCCTGGACACACACCGATGAGCCCTGCCTCCAAGACCGCGGCACCCGCCGCCCTCCCCGGCCAGCCCGCGCCGCACGACCTGCTGGTGAACGTGCCGCGGCTGGTCTCGGCCTACTACAGCGGCCGGCCCGATCCCTCGGTGCCCGCGCAGCGCGTGGCCTTCGGCACCTCGGGCCACCGCGGCTCGTCCTTCGACAACGGCTTCAACGAATGGCACGTGCTCGCGATCAGCCAGGCGATCTGCGACTACCGCAGCCAGAAAGGCATCGACGGCCCGCTGTTCCTCGGCATCGACACCCATGCGCTCTCGACGCCGGCCTTCAACAGCGCGGTCGAGGTGCTGGCGGCCAACGGCGTCGAGCTGATGCTTTCGCAGGACGACGAATACACGCCCACGCCCGCCGTCTCGCACGCGATCCTGGTCTACAACCGCGGCCGCAGCAGCGGCCTGGCGGACGGCATCGTCATCACGCCCTCGCACAACCCGCCCGAGAGCGGCGGCTTCAAGTACAACCCGCCCAACGGCGGCCCGGCCGGCACCGACATCACCTCGGCGGTCGAGGCCGCCGCCAACGGCTTCCTGGCCAACGGCCTGCAGGGCGTGAAGCGGCTGCCGCTGGCGCAGGCGCTCCAGGCCTCGACCACGCACCGGCACGACTACCTCAACACCTATGTGGAAGACCTGGCGCAGGTGCTCGACATGGACGCCATCCGCGACGTGCCGATCGCGCTGGGCGTCGATCCGCTGGGCGGCGCGGGCGTGCACTACTGGCCCGCGATCGCCGAGCGCTACAAGCTCTCGCGCCTGACGGTGCTGAGCCAGGAGGTCGACCCGACCTTCCGCTTCATGTCGCTCGACTGGGACGGCCGCATCCGCATGGACCCCTCCTCGCCCGATGCGATGCACCAGCTGATCGCGCTCAAGGACCGCTTCGGCATCGCCTTCGCCTGCGACACCGACCACGACCGCCACGGGGTGGTGGCGGGCAGCAGCGGCCTGATGCAGCCCAACAGCTACCTCGCGGTGATGATCGACTACCTCTACACGCACCGCCCCGGCTGGCCCGCCGCCGCGGCCGTCGGCAAGACGGTGGTGAGCAGCCGCATGATCGACCGCGTGGCCCAGCGCCTGGGCCGCCGGCTGTACGAGGTACCGGTGGGCTTCAAGTGGTTCGTCGACGGGCTGGTCGACGGCTCGCTGGCCTTCGGCGGCGAGGAAAGCGCGGGCGCGACCTTCCTGCGCCGCGACGGCACGGCCTGGACCACCGACAAGGACGGCATCGTGCCGGCGCTGCTGTCGGCCGAGATCGCCGCGCGCACCGGCCGCGATCCGGGCGAGCGCTATGCCGAGCTCACGCAGGCGCTGGGCCGGCCGGTGTCCGACCGCGTCGATGCGGCGGCGACGGTCGAGCAGAAGAAGCGGCTGTCGAACCTGTCGCCGGCGCAGATCCGCTCGACCGAGCTCGCGGGCGAGAAGATCGTCGAGGTGCTGAGCCATGCGCCCGGCAACGGCGCGGCCATCGGTGGCGTCAAGGTCGTCACCGAGAACGGCTGGTTCGCCGCGCGCCCCTCGGGCACCGAGAACATCTACAAGATCTACGGCGAGAGCTTCCAGGGCCGGGAGCATCTCGCGCGCATCCTCGAGGAAGCGCAGCAGGTGGTCGACGGCGCGCTCGCGGCGCCCTGAAACCGGTCGCGCGATGCGCACGCTGCCCCTGCGCCTCTCGCCCGGCGACGACCTGCGCGCGGCGCTCGACCGCGTGCTCGCGCAGCAGGCGGTGGACGCGGCCTTCGTGCTCTCGGGCATCGGCAGCCTGCGCGGTGCGCGGATCCGCTTCGCGGGCGCACCCGAGCCCTCGGCGCTCGAAGGCGATCTGGAGATCCTCACGCTCGCGGGCTCGCTCTCGCCCGACGGCTCGCACCTGCACATCAGCGTGGCGGACGCGCAGGGCCGCGTCTGGGGCGGCCATGCGGCGCCGGGCTGCGTGGTGCGCACCACCGCTGAAGTGTTGCTGGCGCTGCTGCCCGCATGGCGCTTCTCGCGCGAGCACGACGAGGCCACGGGCTATGCCGAACTGAGGATGCGCGAGAAAACTCTGGATCGCGACTGAGCCGGACGGGCCTCAGTGCGGCTTGTCGTTGAGGTCGTACTTCATGACGCGGCCATGCCGCCCCTCGATGTCGCGCTCGACCTCGTAGACATCGCCGCTGTCCGGGCGGCGCTGCGCGAGCACCGCGTCGAGCGCCGCGAGGTCGGCCGCATCGAGCTGCAACGCGAGCATGCGCAGGTGGTCGGGCAGATGGTCGCCGCGGCGCACGCCGACGATCACGGCGGCCACCTCGGGCTGCGCGAGCACCCAGCGCATCGCGACCGCCGACAGCGAGGTGCCGTGCCGCTGCGCGATCTGCTGCAAGGCTTGCAGCAGTGCCTGGAACAGATCCCAGCCGCCGAAGTCGTCGATGATCAGCTTGTACTTGACCAGCGAGCGGTTCTCCAGCGGCTCGGCCGGTTCGCTCGCGCCGAGCCAGCGTTCCGAGAGAAAGCCGCCGGCCACGCTGCCGTAGCACAACAGCTTCACGCCGGCCTGCGCGCACCAGGCCGCGAGCCGCGCGCGCGGCCGCTGGTCGAGCAGCGAGTACTGCACCTGCATGCTGCGCAGCGGCAGGCCCGCGTCGCCCAGTTCGTGCGCGCGCCGCGTGTCGAAGTTGGTGCCGCCCAGCAGCTCGATCTTGCCGGCGCGCTGGAGCTCGGCGAGCCAGTGCGCGACCTCGACGTAGCGCGGCACGCGGTAGTCCCACCAGTGGAACTGCACCAGGTCGAGCCGCTCCACGCCGAGGCGGCGCAGCGAGCGGTCGATGATCTGCTCGACCTGGCGCTTGTCGATGGTCGAAAGCAGCGCGAGGTCGGGCACGAACTTGGTGTGCACGCGCAGCTGCGCAAGGCTGTCGGCGCCGTGGCGCGCGCGGTGCTCGCGGCGGAACTCGCCGATCAGTTCCTCGACGCCGGTGTAGATGTCGGCGCAGTCGAAGGTGGTGATGCCGGCCTGGTAGTAGGCCGACATGTCGGCGATGGCCGCGGCGCGGTCGATGCCGCCATGGCCGCCGGCGAGCTGCCAGCCGCCCTTGAGCATGCGCGAGATGGAATAGCCGGGGGCGAGTTCGGTGCGGGGGACGGTGCTCATGGTCGAAGGTCGGAAGGGTGGACCACGGCCGTGGTGTCGGCGTGGCGGAAGACGCGCGTGCCGATGCGCGTGATGCGCAGGCGCGAGGGGCAGTTCGGGTCTGGACAGGCGATCTCGGCGTCGGTGCTCATCCAGTCGTTGCCGTCGGTGGCGCGCTGCTTGGCGGCCAGCAGCGGCAGCACCGCGCCCAGCGAGTAGATCGAGAAGCCCTGCCCCGGCGGCAGGTGCAGCATCTCGCCGCGCAGCTCGAAGTGGTCGCCGGGCTGGCCGCAGTAGATGCGCGCGCCCTCGGGCGCGACCACCTCGACGCGCAGGTCGTGCAGCGTGAAGCTGCGCTCGGCGGCGGGATCGGTCGGTGTGCTCATGGGAGGCTCCTGCTCAGGGATTGGGCGGCGTCACCGACAGGATGATTTCGGTCGGCGCCTGCGAGGCGTTCATGTAGCGATGCGGCAGCCGCGCGTCGAAGGAGATGCTCTCGCCGGCCTGCACCGGGTAGTCGACGCCCGCGACCTGCGCCACCAGCGCGCCGGCCACCACGTAAACGCACTCGGCCGAGGCATGGCCGCGCGGTTCGTCGGCCGACATCTGGCCCGGCTGCAGCACCGCGCGCAGCACCTCGAGCTGGCCCACGCCGGCGGTCAGCCGCTCGTAGGCGACCTGGCCCTGCGGCGCCGTGAGCATCGCGCGCCGTCCCGGCCGGCTGACCCAGACGGTGGGCGGCGCGGGGTCGGAGAACAGCGAGGACACCGATTCGCCGAACACGCCCGCGAGCCGGCGCAGGGTTTCGAGGCTGGGGTCGGTGACCGCGCGCTCGATCTGGCTCAGCAAGGTGGCCGACACGCCGGCCTGGGCCGCGAGCTCGCGCAACGAGAGGCCGCGCGCGGTGCGCAGTTCCTTGAGCCGTTCGCCGATCATGGGTGGGAATTTCCTTTGTGCAGTGTGACAGCACGAATGAGGCAATGCTATGTGCCATGACGGTGCACGTCAAGCTGGCTGAACGCCCAGGATCGATGCGTTATTTACAAGGAAAACCCGAACTCGCCCCGCTTGTATTCCGTGCACTTTCGCTGCACACTCCGCGCCCATCTCGTGCAGCAGCACTTCACAGGAGTTTCGAATGGCCGGCCCGTCTCCCTCCTCCACCGCATCGCCTCCGCGCCGCCGCGCCTACCGATGGCTGCTGGCCTTTCCCTTCGTCTGGCAGGCCGGCCTCGCGCCCGTGGTCAACGACATCGCGCTGCGGCCCTTCGGCCTGCCGTTCCCGATGGCCTGGCAGATGGCGGGCATCGTGCTCACGAGCGTGGCGATCGCGCTGGTGTTCCGGCTCGACGCGCGCCATGGCGTGGAGGACGAGGAAGCCGACTTCCTCGCGCGGCACCAGGACGCCGGCACCGACGGCCACGGGAGCGCGCGATGAAGCTCGCGATCGTCCTGGCCATCCTGCTCGCCACGGTCGCGGGCGCCATCGCCTATGGCCGCCGCACCCGGCGCGCCGCCACCCTGGCCGAATGGGCCGTCGGCGGCCGCAGCCTCGGCACCCTGCTGTTCTGGTTCATGAACGCGGGCGAGGTCTACACCACCTTCGCGGTGCTCGGCATCTCGGGCTACGCCTGGGCGCTGGGCGCGCCGGCCTACCTGGCCTTCTGCTCGGTGTCGATGAGCTATGCGGTCGGCTACTGGCTGATGCCGAAGATCTGGCGCGCGGGGCGCATCGGGCGCCTGCTCACGCAATCCGACTTCTTCGCCGCGCGCTACGAGGCGCCCTGGCTCGGCGTGCTCACCGGCGTGGTCGGCATCGCCTCGCTGGTGGTCTACGTGCAGATCCAGCTCGTGAGCCTGGGCCTGATCGTGCAGCTCACGCTCGACGGCGCGGTGTCGAGCGAGGCCGCGACCATCGGCGCGGGCCTGTTGATGATCGCCTTCGTGTTCGTGGCCGGCGTGCGCTCGGCGGCCTTCGCGGCCGGCGTGAAGGACGTGCTGATGGTGCTGGTCGTGGTGCTGCTGAGCGTGACGGTGGCGAGCAAGGTGGGCGCGGCCTCGCTGCTCGACCTGTTCGCGCTGGCCGAGGCGAAACATCCGGGCATCGGCAGCTTCCCGGGCCTCGATGCGAGTTCGCCGACCACCGCGATCTGGCTCATGACCTCGGCCATCAACATCGCGCTGGGCAACTGGGTGTTCCCGCACCTGTTCCAGATGTCGTACACGGCGCACAGCGCCACCGCGATCCGGCGCAACGCGATCTGGCAGCCGATCTACTCGCTGGCCTATTTCTTCATCATCCTGCTGGGCTTCGCGGCGCTGATCGCGGGCACGCAGCCGCCGGGCGGCAACCTCAACGCGGCGCTGCTGCAGTTCGTGTCCGACCGCTATCCGGCCTGGACCGTGGGCCTGCTCACTGGCACCGGCTTCCTGCTGGCACTGGCGCCGGGCTCGCTGCTGCTGCTGACGGCCGGCTCGATCTTCACGCGCAACGTGGTGCGGCCCTTCAGGCCCGCGCTCGGCGAAGGCGCGGCGCTGGCGCTGTCGCGCGGCTCGCTGGCGTGCTTCGCGGCGATCGCCGTGTGGTTGTCGATCAGCCAGAAGGGCTCGCTGGTGAAGATCCTGCTCGACGCCTATTCGGCCATCGGCATGCTGGCGCCCGGCGTGTTCCTCGGCTTCCTCTGGAAGCGCACCAGCGCGCTCGGCGTGCTGGCCGGGCTGATCGCGGGTTTCGCGGCCCTGCTCGCGCCGCCGGCCGCGAAGTTCTGGGCCACCGCGCTGCCGCAATGGGAGGCCGGGTTGATCGCGATGGCGATCAATGCGGCGGTGGTGGTGGCCGTGAGCCTGGTCACGCAACGGCCGCGCGCCGCCGCGCTGGCACTGGGGCAACTCGACGACGGGGCACCGCGCGCACCCCGCAGCCTGCCCGCACGGGCCGCCTGAACGCGCGTCAAGCCTCCAGCATCTCCACGCGCAGCGTCGCGACCGCGCCGGCCACGGCCGGGTGCGACTGCAGCGCATGCACCGCGAGATCGAGCGCGCCCTGCGCCATCGGCTCGGTCAGCACCAGCACCTGCGCACCGGCCGCGCAGGGCGCGGCCAGCGTCACCCGCCGCAAGGGCACCTGCTGGCTCGCGAGCCAGGCCGTGACGGACTCGATGCCGCCGGCCGCGTGCACCGGTACGCGCAGGTAGTGCGCGCTGCGCACCGCCGCGCGCGGCAGCACCTCGAGCGCATTCATCGCATGCGCATGGAAGCCCAGGTGCGGCACGCGCTGCGCGGCCGGGGTGCCGGCCAGCCGGGCCACGTCCACCAGGTCGGCGATCACGGCCGAGGCGGTCTGCTCCGAGCCGGCACCGGCGCCGTAGTACATCGTCACGCCCGAGGCATCGCCCTTGACCATCACCGCGTTCATCGAGCCGTTCACATGCGCCATCAGGTGCTCGGCGGGCACCAGCGCGGGCTGCACGCGCAGCTCGACGCCCTCCTCGCGGCGGCGCGCCACGCCCAGCAGCTTGACGCGAAAGCCCAGCTGCTCGGCGCAGGCCACGTCCAGCCCCTGCAGCGCCGTGATGCCCTCGGCCTGCACGTCGGCGAAGCGCAGCGGCATGCCGAAGGCATTGGCCGCGAGCAGCGTGAGCTTGTGGGCCGCGTCGATGCCTTCGATGTCGAAGGTCGGATCGGCCTCGGCATAGCCGAGCGCCTGGGCCTGCGCGAGCGCGGCCCCGAAGTCCAGGCCCTCGTCGCGCATCTTGCTCAGGATGAAGTTGGTGGTGCCGTTGACGATGCCCGCCACCCATTCGATGCGGTTGGCCACGAGGCCTTCGCGCAGCGCCTTCACGATCGGGATGCTGACCGCCACCGCACCCTCGTAGGCCACCGCCACGCCGTGGCGGCGCGCGGCCTCGAAGATCTCGCCGCCATGCTCGGCCAGCAGCGCCTTGTTGGCCGTCACCACGTGCTTGCCGTGGGCGATCGCGGCCAGCACCCAGTCGCGCGCCGCGCCGGTGCCGCCGGCCACCTCGACCACCACGTCGAGCTCGGGATGGGTCGCGACGCGCATCGCATCGTCGGTGAGCGCCACGCCCTCGCCCACGATGCCCGCGGCGCGCGCGAGGTTGCGCGCGGCCACGATGACGATCTCGATGCCGCGACCGGCGCGCGCGGCGATCTGGTCGTGGTTGCGCGCCAGCACGCGGAAGGTGCCCGAACCGACGGTGCCGATGCCGATCATGCCCACGCGCAGCGCTCGCATGGCCTGGCTGGGCACGACGGTTTCTAGGGACTGGACGGGATCGCGGTACATGGGCTTCTCCAAACGACAAAAACAAAAACCCAGCTGCCAGAGCTGGGTTTCATTCGTTCGGGGGAAGAGCGATCACCAGGTGGCTGCCGGAACGGCCACCTGCGCGTGCTCAGGTGGCCGCGGTGGTAATGGTGGTAATCATTCGTGCATCCATTGCCCATCCGGTCCGCGCGGAAGCGGACGGCATCATGCGGCCCATGCGGGCGGCGCTCGATGCGAAGGCGGGGTGGAAACACGACATGGGGGCGGAGTGTACAGGACGCCTCAGGCCGGCTCGGCCTGGACCACGCGCGGCACGGCCGACAGGCGCCCCTCGAGCCACACGCTGTAGCGCGAGAGCCCGAAGCACAGCAGCCAGTAGATCGCCGCGATGAACAGGTAGCCCTCGAGGTAGAACGGCCGCCAGGTCGGATCGCCGCCGAGCGACAGGCCGAGTGCGCCCGTGAGCTCGAACAGCCCCACCACCGTGACCAGCGAGGTGTCCTTGAGCGTGCCCACCACGTTGTTGGTCAGCGCCGGCACGACCAGCCGCAGTGCCTGCGGCAGCACGATGTCGCGCTGCACCGGCCAGCGGCCGAAGCCCAGCGCCATCGCGACCTCGGTCTGGCCGCGCGGCACGGCCTGCAGGCCGCCGCGAATGATCTCCGCCAGGTAGGCGGCCACGAACAGCGACAGCCCGGCCAGGACGCGCACCAGCACGTCGGGCTGCCAGCCCGCGGGCCACAGCAGCGGCAGCAGGAACGAGGCCATGAACAGCACCGAGATCAGCGGCACGCCGCGCACCAGCTCGATGTAGCTCGCGCAGAGCGTGCGCACCACCGGCCAGCCCGAGCGGCGCCCGAGCGCCAGCAGCAGCGCGAGCGGAAAGGCCAGCGCCAGCCCGACCACCGCGAGCCCGATGGTCAGCGGCAGGCCGCCCCAGCGGTTGGTCGGCACGTGGCTCCAGCCGAACGCGCCGCCGCGCATCAGCAGCACGAAGGCCGCGAGCGCCAGCAGCCACAGCGCCGGCAGCCACCAGCGCCAGCTGCGCGGCCAGGCGCTGAGCAGCGTGACCGCCGACAGCAGCGCGACCGCGATCGCGGGGCGCCACTGGTCTTCATAGGGGAAGCGGCCGAACAGCATCGGCCGCCATTTCTCGGCCACCACGCCCCAGCAGGCGCCGTGCCGCACCGCGCGGCAGGCCTCGGCATCGGGGCGGAACACCGCGTGCACCACGGCCCAGTCGACCAGGTGCCAGCCGGCCCAGGCCAGCAGCGCCGCGAGCAGCAGCGTGGCGAGCGTGCGCAGCGGCGAACCCCAGAGTTCGTGCCGCCAGGCGATCGGGCCTCGCACGACCCTCATCGCCAGCCCCGCAGCGCGACGCGCGCGTTGTAGCGGTTCATGCCCAGCGAGATCACGAGCGACAGCAGCAGGTAGACCGCCATGATGATCGCGATGCACTCGAAGGCGCGGCCGTTCGCGCCGATGGTGGTGTTGGCCACCGACACCAGCTCGGGATAGCCGACCGCCACCGCGAGCGAGGAGTTCTTGACCAGGCTCAACACCTGGTTGGTGAGCGCCGGCACGATCACGCGCAGCGCCTGCGGCAGGATCACGATGCGCAGCTGCTGCACCGGCGAGAAGCCCATCGCCTGCCCCGCGAGCACCTGGCCCTGCGACACCGACAGGATGCCCGCGCGCACGATCTCGGCCACGAAGGCGGCCGAGTAGAGCGACAGGCCCGCGACGATGGTCACGTACTCGGGGCTCAGCGCCGCGCCGCCGTTCACGCCGAAGTCGCCGCGCTCGGGCCATTCGAGGTGCGTGGGCCACCAGCCGCCCTCGCCCGCCACCGGCCACGGCACGCTGAGTCCGCCCTTGCTGAGCCACACGCCCGGCAGCAGCCGCACCGGCTCGGTCGGGTCGGGCAGCAGATTCGCCATCACGAAGGCCAGCATCAGCAGTTGCACCAGCAGCGGCACGTTGCGCAGCAGCTCGACATAGGCGGCGCAGATGCCGCGCACCAGCACATGCGGCGCGAGCCGGCCGATGCCGATCAGGGTACCGAGCAGCACCGAGAAGACGACCGCCGGCACCGCGGCGCGCACGGTGTTGACGAGGCCTGCGAGGAAGGCCCGCCACGACGGCTGGCTGGCCTCGAAGTCGAGCCAGCCCTCGCTGATCGCGAAGCCCGCGGGCTCGCTGAGGAAGTCGAAGCCCGAGCGCACGCCGCGCGCGCGCAGCACCTCGAGCGCGTGGTGCACGACCCAGAAGGCGCCGGCCACCACGGCCAGCACCAACAGCACCTGCACGGCCCAGGCCAGCCAGGCCGAGCGGCGTTCACCGCCCGCGGCCCGCAGGCTCATCGCACCGGCGGTGCGTAGATCAGGCCGCCCTTGCTCCAGAGGTTGTTGGAGCCGCGCGGCAGCTTCAGCACCGACTTCGGTCCGACGTTGCGCTCGAAGATCTCGCCGTAGTTGCCCACGGCCTTGATCGCGCGGTAGGACCAGTCCTTGTCGAGGCCCAGCAGCTTGCCGAGGTCTTCACCGGCGCCCAGCAGGCGCTGCTGCGCGGGGTCCTTGCTCGAGGCCTTGAGCTGTTCGGCGTTGGCCTCGGTGATGCCGGCCTCTTCGGCCTCGATCAGCGCATTGGGCACCCACTTGGCGATCGCGAACCATTCGTCGTCGCCGCGGCGCACCAGCGGCGCCAGCGGTTCCTTGGAGATCAGCTCGGGCAGGATCAGGTAGTCGTCGGGGTTCTGCGCCTCCTTGTTGCGCAGGCCGGCGAGCGCCGAGGCGTCGGTGGTGAAGGCCTGGCAGCGGCCCGAGAAGAAGGCCTTGAACGAGGCCTCGAAGCTCTCGAACACGACCGTCTTGACGGGGATGTTCTGGGCCCGGAAGTAGTCGGAGACGTTCTTCTCGTTGGTGGTGCCCGACTGGGTGCAGATGGTCGCGTTCTTCAGTTGCTTGGCGCTCGTGACCTTGAGCTTCTTCGGCACCAGGAAACCCTGGCCGTCGTAGTAGGTGATGGTCGTGAAGTTGAAGCCCAGCGAGGCGTCGCGCGTGAGCGTCCAGGTGGTGTTGCGCGCGAGGATGTCGATCTCGCCGGCCTGCAGCGCCGAGAAGCGCTGTTGCGAATTGAGCGGCACGAACTCGACCTTCTTCGCATCGCCGAGCACGGCCGCGGCGATCGCGCGGCAGGTGTCGACGTCGAGGCCCGACCAGTTGCCCTGCGTGTCGGGCGCCGAGAAACCTGCCACGCCGTTGGTCACGCCGCACTTGAGGCTGCCGCGCTGCTTGACCGCGTCGAGGGTCTTGCCGGCGAAGGCGGGCGCGGCGGCGACCAGCGCGGCGGCGGTCGCCGCCAGGGCGAAGGCGGATCGGAATCGGGGCGTCATGGATGGGTTCTCCTCAGGCAAAAAGGCAGTGTACGAGGCGGCGCGCCGGGCCGCCAAGGAACAGGCGGTTGGATGCATATGCGAAGCCCGTGCATGCGCCATGGATGCCTGGTCCGATGCATGCCGTTTCTTCACTACCATACGGCCCTCGCAACATTTCGAACCATCACCGAGGAACCCCGACCATGTTCAAGTCCGACGACACCGGCAAGCTCATTCTTCGCGTCGCCCTGGGCATCCTGATCCTGCTGCACGGCATCGCCAAGGTGAGCAAGGGCGTGGACGGCATCGGCGGCATGCTGGCCTCGCACGGGCTGCCGGGCGTGCTGGCCTACCTGGTCTACGTGGGCGAGATCGTCGCGCCGGTGCTGCTGATCATCGGCCTGTACACGCGGCCCGCTGCCGCGATCGTGGCGATCAACATGCTCGTGGCGATCTGGCTGGTGCACCGCAAGGACCTCGGCGCCCTCAACGGCCAGGGCGGCTGGGCGCTCGAGCTGCAGGGCATGTTCCTGTTCGCGGCCATCGCGCTCGCGTTCACGGGCGGCGGCCGCTTCGGGCTCAACAACAAGTAGTCCGGCTCAATCGTCGTCGGCCGCGTCGAGGCCCGGGAACAGGACCTCGGTGTAGCCGAAGCGCGAGAAGTCGCGCACCCGCATCGGATAGAGCTTGCCCAGCAGGTGGTCGACCTCGTGCTGCACCACGCGCGCGTGGAAGCCGCTGGCCGTGCGGTCGATCGGGTCGCCGTAGGGATCGAAGCCCGTGTAGCGGATGTTCGAGAAGCGCGGCACCACGCCGCGCAGTCCCGGCACCGACAGGCAGCCTTCCCAGCCCTCTTCCTCGGCCTCGCCGATCGGCGTGATGACCGGGTTCAACAGCACGGTGCGCGGCACCGGCGGTGCATCGGGGTAGCGCGGATTCACGACGTCGGTGCCGAAGATCACCAGTTGCAGGTCGACGCCGATCTGCGGCGCCGCGAGGCCGGCGCCGTTGACCGCATGCATGGTCTCGAACATGTCGCGCACCAGCAGGTGCAGTTCGTCGGTGTCGAAGGCGGTGACCGGCTGTGCGATGCGCAGCAGGCGCGGGTCGCCCATCTTGAGGATTTCGTGGATGGCCATGGCGCGGATTATCGCGACGGCACTCGCGCCCCGCGACGCGCCCGGCCTTTCGCGGCCGCCTTACTGCTGGTGCGGCGAGCCCGGGGCGATGTTCTGCGGCACATAGCCCGGCATGCCCGGCAGGGCGCCCGGCACGCCACGCCCGGTGCCGGGGGTCACCGGCACGGTCCGCTGCGGCGGCAGCCCCACGGGCGGCGCGACGACCGGCGGGCGGCCACCGCCCCAGCCCGGACGCCCGCCGCCGCCGTTCCATCCCGGACGCGGCGGGTAGGGATAGCCGGGGCGCCCGTAGTAGGGCCGATCGCGGTAATAGGGACGGCGGTCGTAGTACGCCCCGCCATTGATGTAGACCGGCGCGGGCTGCACCACCACCGGGTCGGAATAGTAGGGATCCGAGTAGCCCCCGCTGTAGTACGGATCGCCGGGCACCGCGACGCAGCCGGTGAGCAGCGCGAGGCCGCCGGCGGCGAGGCATAAACCGAGAACACGAGTTTTCTGCATGAGGGTCTCCTTGTCAGCCTTCTGCGTTCATTCAACGTACCAGCTTGTAGGCCCTGTTGACTGCGCTGGTGTGAAGTCGCGTAACGGCCGGTAAGGAGGACGCCGTCCTCTCATTCCGCGGCCGGAGGCACGCCGTTGGCGAGTATGTCCAGCATACGCGCCTCGTCGATCACCTCGACGCCGTTCTCGCGCGCCTTGTCGAGCTTGCTGCCGGCGTCCTCGCCGGCCACCAGGTAGTGGGTCTTCTTGCTGACCGAGCCGGCGACCTTGGCGCCGGCCATCTCCAGTTTGTCCTTCGCCTCGTCGCGGCTCAGCGTAGGAAGGGTGCCGGTGATGACGAAGGTCAGTCCCGCCAGCGGCTTGGGCACGCGCGCCGCGGGCTCGCCCTCCTCCCAGCTCAGGCCGCAGGCGCGCAGTTGCTCGACCACCTCGCGGTTGTGCGGCTGGTCGAAGAAGGTGCGCAGGCTCTGCGCCACCACCGGGCCGACGTCGTTGACCTCGAGCAGCAGCTCCTCGCTCGCGTCCATGATCGCGTCGAGCTTGCCGAAGTGCTTGGCCAGGTCCTTGGCCGTGCTCTCGCCCACGTGCCGGATGCCCAGGCCGAACAGGAAGCGCGGCAGCGTGGTCTTCTTCGAGGCCTCGAGCGCGTCGACCAGGTTCTGCGCCGACTTGTCGGCCATGCGCTCCAGCCCCGCCAGCGTGGTGAAGCCCAGCTTGTAGAGGTCGGGCAAGGTGCGGATCAGGTTGGCATCGACCATCTGCTCGACCAGCTTGTCGCCGAGCCCGTCGACATAGACCGCGCGGCGCGCGGCGAAATGCAGGATCGCCTCCTTGCGCTGGGCACCGCAGAACAGCCCGCCGGTGCAGCGGTAGTCGGCCTCGCCCTCCTCGCGCACGGCGTCCGAGCCGCAGACCGGGCACTTGCGCGGCATGGTGAAGACGGCACCGCGCTCGCCCTCGGGCCGCGCCAGGCTCTCGGGCGTGACGCCCACCACCTCGGGGATCACGTCGCCCGCGCGGCGCACGATCACCTTGTCGCCCACGCGCACGTCCTTGCGGCGCGCCTCGTCCTCGTTGTGCAGGGTGGCGTTGGTCACGGTCACGCCGCCGACGAACACCGGCGCCAGCTTGGCCACCGGCGTGAGCTTGCCGGTGCGCCCCACCTGCACCTCGATGCCGAGCACCTCGGTGATCTGCTCCTGCGCCGGGTACTTGTGCGCCACGGCCCAGCGCGGCTCGCGCGAGACGAAGCCGAGCTGGCGCTGCAGCTCGACGCTGTCGACCTTGTAGACCACGCCGTCGATGTCGTAGGGCAGGCTGTCGCGCTGGCGCCCGATGTTCTCGTGGAACGCGATCAGCTCGATCGCGCCGGTCGCGCGCGCGGTCTGTATCGCCACCGGAAAGCCCCAGGCATGGAACTGCTGCAGCCAGTCGAACTGGGTCGGGCAGTCGGGCCCGCCCTCGGCCGGCGGCGTGACCTCGCCGAGGCCGTAGGCGAAGAAGCTCAGCGGCCGCTCGGCGGCGATCGCCGGGTCGAGTTGCCGCACCGCTCCCGCGGCCGCGTTGCGCGGGTTCACGAACACCTTCTCGTTCTTCTGGCCGGCCGCGATCCTCTGCCGCTGGCGCTCGTTGAGCGCCTCGAAGTCGGCGCGCTTCATGTAGACCTCGCCGCGCACCTCGACCACCGGCGGCGCGTTGCCCTTCAGGCGCAGCGGGATCTCGCGCACGGTGCGGATGTTCTGCGTGACCTCCTCGCCGACCTCGCCGTCGCCGCGCGTGGCGGCCTGCACCAGCACGCCGTTCTCGTAGCGCAGGTTCATCGCGAGCCCGTCGAACTTGAGCTCGCAGACGTAGGCGATCTGCGGACCGTCCTCGGCCAGGCCGAGCTCGCGCCGCACGCGCGCGTCGAAGCTGCTGGCGCCGCCGGGCGTGATGTCGGTCTCGGTGCGGATCGACAGCATCGGCACCCTGTGGCGCACCTTGACGAAGCCGTCGAGCACCTTGCCGCCCACGCGCTGCGTCGGCGAGTCGGGCGTGCGCAGGTCGGGGAACTCGGCCTCGATCGCCTGCAGCCGCTGGAACATGCGGTCGTACTCGGCGTCGGGCAGCGCGGGCGCGTCGAGCACGTAGTAGAGATGGGCGTTGTGGTGGAGCTTCTCGCTCAGGTCGGCGGCTTCGCGGGCCGCTTCGTCGCGCGTGGTCATGGGGTGTCTTCCGAAAAAACGATGCGGCCGCCCGACCGCTTCGTGGCGGGCTGGGCGGCCTTGTGCATGGCGGGAACGGCTTAGCTGAACAGCCGGCGCGCCAGCGGCGAACCCGCCGCGAGGTCGCGCGCGTCGAGCGTGTCGTAGAGCTGCTCGAGGTCGGCGCCGATGGCGTCCATGGTCTCGTCGCGCAGCAGCTGGCCGTCGCTGTCGGTCACCACGCCGTCCATCTCGCGCGCCAGCGTGGCGGCGATCTCGCGCATGCGGGTGAAGGGCTGCTCGCCGCGGTCGACCTGGGGCACGTCGAGGCTCAGGCTCAGTTCGCGGATGGCCGATTGCGCCGGGTCGTCGGCCAATGCGGCCTGGGTGTCGAAGGCCAGGCCGAGGATCGGCGGCAGGCCCAGCTCGCTGGTCGGCAGCACCATGCGGCCCGGGATGATGCCGGCCACGAAGCCCAGGCGCGCGGCGTTCTGCTGCACGTAGCCTGGGCTCCAGGCCGCGTGCAAGGCGCGCAGCACGAAGCCCAGCTGCGCATCGTGCGCGCTGGCGAACTGGTCGAGCTCGCGCGCGCGCGCCACCTCGTCGAGCATCTCTGGGAACTCGGGCGCGCCGTTCAGCGCGTCGGCGAAGGCCTGGGCCTTCACCACGAATTCCGAATACTCGATCTCGTTGAGCGCGCCGGTGCGGTTGGCCAGCTGCACGCCGACCTGGAAGGCGCCGTAGCGCTGTCCCGGCACGGGCGGCTCCCATTGGCGCGAGTGCTCGTTCAGGCCCTCGATGGCGACCGGCTTGCTGCCCGCGCGGCGCGTCGGCGGCATGGCGGCAATGGCCGCGTCGCCCGAGGCCAGGCCATCGAGCGAGATCGGCGCGATCACGTCGATCAGCGGATCGAGCCCGCCGCGCCGCTCGCCCGTGGGCACCGGCAGCGTGCCGGGCGCGGGCAGGTCGGGATCGAACAGCGGTTCATGCCGGTCGTTCGTCGGCACCTGGCGCGGATCGACGTGCATCACCGGCTCGTAGCCGTCGTCGGACGGTGCGCGCTGCGCATCGGCCGGATCGCCATCGGCCGCATCGGGCTGGCGCGGTGCGTTGCGGCGCGAACGCAGGGCGTCGTAGCCGATCACGGCCGCGAGGACGAGGCCACCGAGGATGGCCAGGGCAAGCGTGAGATTGCTCATGGGTGCGCGCGCCTCAGGCGGCCTCGACCATCGAGGCCGCCGCTTCCATGTCGACCGCGACGATGCGCGACACGCCCTGCTCCTGCATCGTCACGCCGATCAGCTGCTCGGCCATTTCCATGGCGATCTTGTTGTGGCTGATGAAGAGGAACTGGGTTTCACGGCTCATGGCGGTCACGAGTTTGGCGTAGCGCTCGGTGTTGGCGTCGTCCAGCGGCGCATCCACTTCGTCCAGCAGGCAGAACGGGGCGGGATTGAGCTGAAAGATCGCGAACACCAGCGCGATCGCGGTCAGCGCCTTCTCGCCGCCCGACAGCAGGTGGATGGTCTGGTTCTTCTTGCCCGGCGGCTGCGCCATCACCTGCACGCCGGAGTCGAGGATCTCGTCGCCGGTCATCATCAGCTTGGCGTTGCCGCCGCCGAACAGCTCGGGGAACATGCGGCTGAAGTGCTCGTTCACGGTCTTGAAGGTGCCGCCGAGCAGGTCGCGCGTCTCGGCGTCGATCTTGCGGATGGCGTCCTCGAGCGTGGTGATCGCCTCGTTGAGGTCGCTCGACTGCGCATCGAGGAAGACCTTGCGCTCGCTCGCCACCGCGAGCTCGTCGAGCGCCGCGAGGTTGACCGCGCCGAGCGCCACCACCTCGCGGTTCAGCCGGTCGATCTCGCCCTGCAGGCCGGCCAGCCGCACCTTGTCGGTCTCGATCGACAGCGCGATGGCCTCGAGGTCGGCACCGGCATCGGCCAGCAGCTGCTCGTACTGCTCGAAGCCCAGGCGCGAGGCCTGTTCCTTGAGCTGGAATTCGGTGATGCGCTGGCGCAGCGGGTCGAGCTCGCGCTCGAGCTGCAGCCGGCGCTCGTCACTGGCGCGCAGCTTGAGCGTGAGGTCGTCGTACTGGCTGCGCGCGGCGCCGAGCGCGGTCTCGCGCTCGAGCTTGAGCGCGAGCGCGTCCTGCAGCCCGGCCTGGGCGGCGGCATCCGACAGCCGGCCCAGTTCGCCGCGGGCGCGCTCGTCCTCGTCGGCCAGCGCCACGGTTTGCTGCGAGGCCGTCTCGATCGAGCGGTTGAGTTCGCCGCGGCGCGCCTCGAGCGTGCGCTGCGCGAAAGTGGCTTCCTGCGCCTGGCGTTCGAGGCTGCGGTGCTGCTCGCGGCTGGCGGCCAGCGCGCGGCCGGCCTCGATCACGCGTTCGTCGAGCTCGGCATGGCGCTCCTGGCTGTCGGCCAGCTGCATGTCGAGCTCCTCGAAGCGGCCCTCGGCGGCGATGCGGCGCTCCTGCAGTTCCTCGAGCTGGGCATCGACCTCACCGAGGTCGGCCGCGAGCTGCTCGCTGCGCGCGCGGGTCTGTTCGGCCAATTGCGTGAGGCGCAGCGTCTCGACCTGCAGTTCGTGCGCGCGCGACTGCGTGTCGGCGGCTTCGCGGCGCGCCGACACCAGCCGCTGCGCGGCGTCGGCGTAGGCGGCCTCGGCGCGCACCAGGGCCGCGCGGGCCTCCTCGCTGATCAGCGCCTGGGCGCGCAACTGGCGGTCGAGGTTCTCCATCTCCTGTTGGCGCGCCAGCATGCCGGCCTGCTCGGAGTCGGGGGCGTAGAAGTTGACGCCGTGCGCGCTGACCGCATGGCCGCTCTGCACGTAGATCGTCTCGCCAGGCTGTAGCGCGCCGCGCTGGGCCAGAGCCTCCTCGAAGCTCGCGGCGGTGTAGCAGCCGTGCAGCCAGTCGGCCAGCAAGGCCTGCTGGCCCGCGTCGTTGAGGCGCAGCAGGCTCGACAGCCGCGGCAGACTGGCGGCGCCTTCGGGCACACCGGCCACGGGCGGGCTGAAGAAGGCCAGCTTGGCGGGCGGCGCGTCGTTGGCGAAGGCGCGGACCATGTCGAGGCGGCTGACCTCGAGCGCGCCCAGGCGCTCGCGCAGCGCGGATTCGAGCGCGTTCTCCCAGCCCTGCTCGATGTGGATGCGGCTCCACAGGCCCTGCAGGCCGTCGAGCCCGTGCTTGGCGAGCCAGGGCGCGAGCTTGCCGTCGGTCTTGACCTTCTCCTGCAGCGCGCGCAATGCCTCGAGCCGCGCCGACAGCTCGGCATGGCGCGCACCCTCGCTGTTCACCGCCTGCTGGCGCGTGCGACGGTCGTCGTCGAGCCGCGGCACCGCTTCCTGCAGGTCCTGCAGCCGCGCGTCGGCCTCGCTGGCCGCTTCCTGCGCGGCCTCGAGCTGCTCCTGCATCGCCACCAGCTTCGCCTCGTCGGGCGCGGCCAGTGCGTTCTGGTCGGCGCGCAACCGTTCGCTGCGCTGGTTGAGCTGGCGCGACTGCTCCTCGATGTTGCGCTGGTCGGCCGCCAGCACCTGGATCTGCTGCTGCACCTGCACGACGGCCGTGCGCTGCGAATTGGCCTGGTCCTGCGCCCGCTGCTGCGCTTCCTCGAGCTCGGGCATGCGCGCGTCGTGCTCCTCGAGCTGGGCCGCGAGCAGCACGGCCTGCTCCTCGGCGTCCACGCCCTGGCCGGCCAGCGTTTCGATCTCGGCCTCGGCCTCGACGCGGCGGTTGTCCCACTGCGCGATCTGCTCGCGCAACTGCACCAGCCGCTGCTCCACGCGCTGGCGGCCCTCGACCACGAAGCGGATCTCGCCCTCGAGCCGGCCGACCTCGGCGCTGGCCTCGTACAGCTTGCCTTGCGCCTGATTCACCAGGTCGCCGGCGCCGTAGTGGGCCTGGCGCACGGTCTCGAGCTCGTTCTCGATGTGGCGCAGGTCGGCCGTGCGCGACTCGAGGTCGTTGATCGCCTTCTCGGACTCGGCCTTGATGCGCGCCTTGTCGCTCTCGCTCTCGGCGCGCTTGAGGAACCACAGCTGGTGCTGCTTCTTCGTGGCATCGCCCTGCAGCGCGTTGTAGCGTGCGGCCACCTCGGCCTGCTTCTCGAGCTTCTCGAGATTGGCGTTGAGCTCGCGCAGGATGTCCTCGACGCGCGTGAGGTTCTCGCGCGTGTCGCCCAGGCGGTTCTCGGTCTCGCGGCGGCGTTCCTTGTACTTCGAGACGCCCGCGGCTTCCTCGAGGAACAGGCGCAGTTCCTCGGGCTTCGATTCGATGATCCGGCTGATCGTGCCCTGGCCGATGATGGCGTAGGCGCGCGGGCCCAGACCGGTGCCGAGGAACACGTCCTGCACGTCGCGCCGGCGCACCGGCTGGTTGTTGATGAAGTAGCTGCTGGTGCCGTCGCGCGTGAGCACGCGCCGCACCGCGATTTCGCCGAACTGGTTCCACTGGCCGCCGGCGCGGTGGTCGGCGTTGTCGAACACCAGTTCCACGCTCGAGCGGCTGGCCTGCTTGCGCGAGGTCGTGCCGTTGAAGATCACGTCCTGCATCGACTCGCCGCGCAGTTCCGAGGCACGCGATTCGCCGAGCACCCAGCGCACCGCATCCATGATGTTCGACTTGCCGCAACCGTTGGGCCCGACCACCCCGACCAGTTGGCCCGGCAGCAGGAAGTTGGTGGGTTCGGCGAACGACTTGAAGCCCGAGAGCTTGATGGAATTGAGACGCACGACTTGTCGGCCTGTCCTGCGTCACTGTGTCCCGGCCCGGGAGGTCAGGTCAACAATTAACGCCAAGGTATTGATTTGTAAGGAAAATTGCACGGGCCCGCCGCTTGAAGCAGGCCGCCGCCCCAGCCGTGGATGATAACGTCAGGGCATGAGCGAATCCTCGGTTTCTCCCCTGAAAGACCGCCGCGCCTGGCTGCTGGCGGGCGCCGGCGCCCTGCTCGGGCTCGGCGGCTGCGGCGCGTTTCAGAACACTCAGCGCGCCGAGCCCTATGCCAACCAGGAGTGGCTGCAGTCCGGCGCCAACCGCATCGCCAACCTCTCGCTGCGCGACAACCTCGAATCGATACGGCGCGTGCAGACCACGCTCTACCGGCGCAATCCGCGCGAATGGCGCAAGTCGGCCGCCAGCATGGACGCCGCCAGCCAGCGCGCCTGGACCGCCGTGACGCAGGGACCCGACCTGCCCGAACTGCACGGCGCCACCGGCATCGAGGCGATCCGCCTGGCTTTCGACACCGGGCCGCAGGGTTACCAGGGCGACCGCGTGGCCGCGCTGGTGGTGGGCTGGGCCTCGATGCTCAAGCAGGCCAACGGCGACACCTGGGAGCAGTCCATGATCGACGGCGTCAACGCCGAGAACAGCTATCGGGCCGCGCGCAACTTCGAGATCTCGCTGTGGCTGATCGCCTCCAAGACCGGCCCCGACGGCCAGCCGCTGCTGCTGGCCACCGAGATCAGCGAACGCGGCCGCAATCTCGTGGCCGACCGCGAGCTGTCGAAGGTGGTTGCACGGCTCGACCTGCTGGCGGCCCAGGCCGACGAGAAGTACCGGCGCGCGGCGCTCGATTTCGGACAGAACTGGGTGATGGGCGTGGTGATGCCCTTCTTCACGCTGGTGCCGCGCTGAATCCGGGCGGGCGGCACGCCGCCTTCGCCTCGGCCCAAGGAAGATATCGGAAACATATTTCCGATTTTCGCATTTGCGGTAATATCTTTCCATGACCAAACAGGAACTGATCGCCGCACTGATCGCCCGCCGCGAGGCCTCCGGCCTCACGGGCGCCGAGATCGCGCAGCGTTCGGGCCTGACCGAGCGCTCGGTGCGCAACGCGCTCGGACCGCAGGGCAATCCGCAGATGTCCTCGCTGCTCGCGCTGGTCGATGCGCTGGGGCTCGAGCTGCAGCTGGCGCCCAAGGGCTTCGGCGCCAGCGCCGCGCTCGACACCGATGCCGGTTACCGCCCCGTTCCCACGCGCGTGGGCACCGCGGTGGCCGCCATGGCACAGTCGCCCGCGCCGCCGCCCTACGCACCCGGCGCCCCGGCCCGCCGCGGCTCGCGCAGGCGCTCGCCATGAACGTCAAGATCCTCGAAATCGCGCTCGGCGCGCGCCGCTTCGGCAAGCTGTTCCAGTACGCCGACCTGTGCCGCTTCGTGGCCGAGCCCGAGATCGTCGCGGCGCCGCCGGCCGAGGTGCTGTCGCTGTCGATGGTGGCGAACGATGCCGCCTCGCAGGCCGCCCTCTGGAGCGACGTCAAGAATCCGCTGTTCAATGCGCAGGGCGGCCAGTTGCCGCGCTTCTTCCAGAACCTGCTGCCCGAAGGCGTGCTGCGCAGCCACATCGCCCAGTTGCGCGGCTGCCGCGAGAACGACCATTTCGAGCTGCTCGCGGCCTGCGGCGGCGACCTGCCGGGCGCGGTGAGCGCGCGCCCGGTGTCGGTGGACCGCGCCACCCTGCAGCGGCTCATCACGCAGGACCAGGACGCACTCGAGATGTCGGTGGTCGAGCTGCCGATGCCGCAGGGCATCTCGGTGTCGGGCGTGCAGCCCAAGCTGGGCCTGCGCCGCCAGGGCGGGCGCTACGTGGCGCGCACCCGCGCCGGCGCCAGCACGCGCGTGATCGCCAAGCTGCCCGTGGCCGGGCGGCCGCACATGCCGCAGCTGGAGATGCTCTCGCTGCAGATGGCGTCCGCCGCGGGCGTGGCGGTCTGCCATGCCGAACTCGCGCCGCTGTCCGCAATTTCGGCCGAGCACAGCTACGCCCTGCCCGACGAGCCCGAATTCCTTGCCGTCACGCGCTTCGACCGCGAAGGCGCGCGCCGCATCCACTTCGAGGACTTCGCCCAGGTGCTGGGCTTCGATCCGCTGCACAAGTACGGCGGCAGCTACCTCGACATGGCGCTCGCGATGCGGGCCTTTCCCTCGCTCGGCGAGGAGGCGGTGCTCGAGCTGGTGCGCCGGCTCGCGGTCAACGAGCTGCTCGGCAATCCCGATGCGCACCTGAAGAACTTCGGCGTGCTCTATCCCGATGGCGCCTCGCCGCGCTTCGCGCCGGCCTACGACATCGTGGCCTACGCGGCGCTGCAGGGCGTCGAGGGCCATGCGCTGCCGCTGCTGCCCGCGGCGGGCAAGGCAGCCCCGAAGCGCAGCGGCCTGTTCAGCCCGGCCAACGTGCGCGCCTTCTGCTTCTCGGCCGGCCTGCACGAGCCGCAGGTGCGCCGCGTGGTCGGCGACACCGCGCGCCGCGCGCGCGAGCAATGGCCCGCGATGATCGACGGCGCCACGCTGCCCGCGCCCTGGAAGGCGCGGCTGCGGCAGCGCCTGCAATCCCACCCCCTGCTGCAGGGCATGGCCCGGCGCGGCCAATAGACTCCCGGCCCGGCGGAGCCGGCATCGCGGCGAGGCCGGCGATACACACGCGCACAACTTTCCGCGATGATGCGTCCGCCCAGGTGACATAGTTCAACGCAACATGACGGGAATTGGCGCATGCGAGTCGGTATCGTGGTTCTGGAGTTGTTGATCGACGCGGGCGCGGCCTGCGCCGCCCTGGGCCTGCTCGGTGCCGGCAGCGCCGCCTTCACGGCCGCGAGGCGTCGCTTCATCGGCGGCGGCGGCGACGGCGGCCTCGCCGCGCCCTCCCCGCACGGCCAGCCCCACGGCGGCGACAGCGGCCGTTCAGGCGATTCGTCCTCGTCCCGGGAACCCGCCCCCGGAAGCTGAGGCAAACTGTCGCCGGCTCCCTGAATCTTCCACATCTACCAGCGACACCATGAGCTCCATCAATTTCATCGGCGGCGAAAAAGGCGGGGTCGGCAAGTCGGTCACGGCACGGGTCCTGGCCCAGTACTTCATCGACCACAGCCGCTCCTTCACGGGCTTCGACACCGACCGTTCGCACAGCTCGTTCACCCGCTTCTACGAAGGCTTCGCCTCGCCCGTGGTGGTCGACAGCTTCGAAGGGCTCGACACGGTGGTCAACGGCTTCGAGACCCACCCGCAGCAGAGCGTGATCGTCGACCTCGCGGCACAGACGCTGGCACCGCTGGCGCGCTGGATCAAGGAATCCGACCTGTTCGACGTCTTCGCCGAGATCGGCGTGACCGTCAATTTCTGGCACGTGCTCGACGACGGCAAGGACTCCTCCGACCTGCTCGGCACGCTGGTCGATACCTTCGGCAACCGGCCCAACTACATCGTGGTGCAGAACTACGGCCGCGGCAGCGACTTCGGCACCCTGCTCGGCTCGCAGTCGATGTCCAAGGCCACCGCCAACGGCGCGCGCGTGATCGCGCTGCCGCGGCTGCACGAAGCCAGCATGCGCAAGATCGATGCGCAGAGCACCAGCTTCTGGAAGGCCGTGAACGACCGTGAAGGCCCGCACGCGCTGGGCCTGCTCGAAAGGCAGCGCGTGAAGTCCTGGCTCGCGACCGCGTACGCGGCCTTCGACACGCTGCCGCTCTAGATCATCCCGCCGTTCACGGAAATCACCTGCCCGGTGATGTAACCGGCTTCGTCGCTCGCGAGGAAGGCCGCCAGCGCCGCCACCTCCTCGGGCTTGCCGGCGCGCTTGGCGGGCACCATCTGCTGGATCAGCGCCGGGTCGAACACCGCGTCGGCCATCGGCGAGGCAATGATCCCGGGCGCGATCGCATTCACCGTCACGCCGCGCGAGGCCACCTCGAGCGACAACGCCTTGGTCGCGCTGTTGAGCGCGCCCTTGGCCGCCGCGTAGTTCACCTGGCCCTTGTTGCCCACCAGCGCCGCCACCGACGAGATGTTGAGCACGCGCCCCCAGCGGGTGCGCATCATCGGTAGCAGCAGGGGCTGGGTCACGCGGAAGAAGCCGTTGAGCGAGATGTCGATCACCTTGTGCCACTGCTCGGCGCGCATGCCCGGCAGCACCGCGTCGTCGTGCACGCCCGCGTTGTTGACGATCACCTGCACCGGCCCCGGCTCGAGCATGCGCGCGCAGGCAGCGGCGCAGGCCTCGTCGCTGCGCAGGTCGAAGACATGGCATTCGGCCTTGCCGCCGGCCGCGGCGATCTTCGCGGCCAGCTGCTCGACCGCTTCGGGCCGCGAGTTCGCATGCAGCAGCACGGTCGCGCCGTCGCGCGCGAAGCGCTCGGCCATGGCGGCACCGAGCGCGCCGCTGGCGCCCGTGATCAGGGCGCGTTTTCCTTGGAGGCTCATGATTCCTTCGGGGTATCCAGGGCCAGCGGCGTGTTCAGCACCACCACCGCGCGGCCATCGGCCAGCGCACGGCCTTCGCCGTCCCTGAGCCAGAACTCATACATCACCTGCCGGGCGTCGCCCGACAGCCGCCGCGCCTCGACCTGCAGGCGCCCCTCGACCTCGTCGAGCCGCGCCACCGTCGTGCGCACGCCGCGCGTGCTCGCGAGGAAGCCGGCCGAGGGCGTGGCGCCTTCGCTCGCCAGCAGCCCGCCGTGCAGCGCCATGGCCTGCGCGGCGTACTCGATGGCATTCGGCGCCAGCAGCCCGCTGGCCGTGCGCAACGGGTTGTCGGCCTGGCGGTGGGTGGTGGTGCTGCAGCGGATCGTCTCCGCATCCCAGCCCTCGAGCCGTTCGAGCAGGCACATGCTGCCGCGGTGCGGAATGCGCTGCGCGATGCCGTCGCGCTCGAGCGTCTGCGGCACGAAGCTCATCGCGCGAGCTCCGGCACCAGATCGGCCACCAGCAGCACGTTGGCGAACGGCGTGCCTTCGCTCATCGGGATGCTCCGCACGCCGAAGCCCAGCCGCTCGAGCAGCGCCATCCATTCGGCCAGCGGACGGCCCCAGGTCGGCGACACCTTGTGGCCGCGCACGCGCGTCACGGTGCGGTCGACCCACTGGCTGATCGCGAAGCCGCGGCGGCTCGAGGCATCGCCCACGCGCAGCAGCAGCCGCGCCCGGGGACTGCCGCCGCGCTGCAAGGCGTCGCGCACGCGTCGCAGCACGCCTTCCTGCGCGGCATGGTCCACGTAGTGCAGCACGTCGAGGATCACGACCAGGTCGCAATCGGGCAGATCGGCCGCGCACATGTCGGCGCAGAGCAGCCGCGGCGCCGGCTCCAGATGGCCGATCGAGGCCTCGGCGCGCGCCACGTCCTTGGGCATCAGCTCGATGCCGGTGTACTCGGCGGCACTCGGCGTGGCGCCCCAGCCCGCGGGCCAGCGGCCCTGCTGCTGCATGCGGCTCATCGAGGCCAGCAGGCTCGCGAACAGGCCCTGGCCGCAGCCGATGTCGACCACGCGGCGATGCCGCGCATCGATCAGCCCGCGTTCGAGCAGGCCGCGGAAGACCGGATCGCGCCCGAGCTTGCCGCGCGCGAAATGCCAGGCGAAGCTGCCGCCCTTCCTGTAGGGATCGGTGGCGGCCTCGTGCAGCTCGCGCCAGGCGCCGTCGGTCGAGAGCACGGTGCTCATTCCCGAAGCCCCTCGGGCAGGGTCACGGCGCGCAGTCCATCGGCGCGCAGGCGTTCGAGCAGCAAGGGCAGTACCTCCAGCAATACGGGTTCTCCACGGGCGGTGCGCGCGGCATTGCCGTCGTGCAGCAGCAGGATGTCGCCGGCCGCCAGGCCGCGCGTGAGGCGTGCCAGCACGCGCTGCGCATCGCCCTCGCGGGTATCGAAGCCGCGGCGGGTCCAGCTCACGAGCGACAGGCCGAGCCGGTGCAGCACCGGCTCCAGGAAGGGGTTGCGCAGCCCGGCCGGCGCGCGAAAGCAGCTCGGGCGCTGGCCCGTCACCTCGCCCAGGATCTGCTGCGCCCGCGCGATCTCGCTGGCGAAGCCGCGTGGGCCGAGGAAGGAAAAGTTGTGCCGGTGCCGCGCCGTGTGGTTCTGGATGCTGTGGCCGCGCGCCACGATCTCGCGTGCCAGCGCCGGCCGGGCCTGCACGCGCTCGGCGATGCAGAAGAAGGTGGCGCGCTGGCCATGGGCATCGAGCAGGTCGAGCACGCGCGGCGTCACCGCGGGCTCGGGGCCGTCGTCGATGGTGATCGCCACCTCGCGGCGCGCGATGGCGGCCGCGGGCAGCCGCGTGACGTTGGGACCCAGCAGCCGGCTGCGCGGCGTGAGGCCGGCCGCGGTGATCAGCGCATGGTTGAGCACGATCGCGCCGAGGGCCCAGGGCCAGGCGCCCGGCACCAGCACGCCCGCGCCGACGGCGGCCGCGTGCCAGGCCGCGCTGGCGCGGATGGCGGGCGGCCAGGGCCAGGATTCGGGGGCGGCGGGTGCGGTCGACATGGCGCGGGATTGTGCGTCAGCCGCGCGCGCCGTCGCCCGAAGACCCCGCCTCGCCCACGGGTGGTGCCACGCGGCGCGCGAAGGCGGCCGACAGCAGCAGCGCCAGCAGCGCGCCCGGCGCCACCACGCGGCCGATCGAGGACAGCGCGGGAATGTCGGAGATCGCGATCAGGCCGAAGGAGACCACGGTCGTCAGGTTGGCGAGCATCAGCGAGGCCAGCGTGTCCTCGTCGGCCCGGCCCGTGGTGCGCAGCTGGTCGAAGAACAGCGCGTAGTTCGAGCCCACCGCCACGATCAGCAGCAGCCCCACCAGGTGCAGGATGCCGAGCGCCGCCTGCAGCACGGCCATGCCGCCGAGCGTGAGCATCACGGCGAACAGCAGCGGCTGGCACACCGCCAGCAGGCGCCGGCCCGAGCGCAGGTAGATGCCCAGCAGCACGACCACCGCCAGCGCGCCCAGCAGCACCTGCACGAAGGCCTCGTGCAGGTAGCGCTGGTAGAGGCCGCCGAGCTCGCGGCCCACGTCGACCACCTGCACCTCGGGCACGCCGGCGAGCGCGGCCTCGAGCTTCGCCTGCTCGAACTTCGGTCCCGGGTGCAACGCGATCAGCGTCGACCAGCCGCCGCCCGGGCGCTCGTACATCAGCGAGCTGACCACCGCGCGCAGCGGGCCTTCGCGCAGTTCGTCGAGCTGCACCGGCTTGAGCTGGCGCGCGGCCTCGACATCGGCCACGAAGGGCGCGAGCCGGCTGGCCGGCAGCGGCAGGCCCTGCGTGGCCTCGGCCAGGCGGGTGCGCAGCGTGTCGGCATCGGGCAGGCTCGCCAGGCGCGCCTGCTGGGCCGCGATGCTCGGCAGCACGCGCGTCACGGTCTCGAAGCCGCCGAGCTCGCCGCGGTCGACCAGCGCGCCGAGCTTCGCGCTCGCGGCCTCGTTGTTGCGCAGCGCCGCCTGGGCGTCGGCGCCGTTGGCCATCACGATGATGCCGCCGTCGCTGGTGCCGATGTCGTTGCGCAGCATCTCGTCGAGCTGCTGCTGCGCGCGCGGCACCGGGCTCATCGCGCTGAGGTCGGCGCGCCACAGGTGGCCGCCCTGCCACAGCACCAGCGCCGCCGCGGCCACGCCCAGCGCCGCCAGCGGCCAGCGCAGGCGCGGCAGGTTGCGCACCAGCAGGCCCGCGAAGCTCGCCATCTGGCGCCGCATGCCCATGCCGGTGGCACCGTCGGGCGCGAGCATCGGCAGCGCGTAGCGGGTGGCGACGGCGGCCGCGACCAGGCCCGCGATCGAGAACACGCCCAGCTGGGCCAGGCCCGGAAAGCCCGAGAACACCAGCGCCGCGAAGCCGCAGACCGAGGTCAGCAGCCCGATGCGCACCGTGGGCCAGTGCACCGTGCGCCAGCGCTGCCAGCCGGTGCCGGGCACGGCGGCGCCGCGCGCCTGGATCAGGTAGTAGATGGCGTAGTCGACGGTCTCGCCGATCAGCGTGCTGCCGAAGCCCAGCGTGAGCCCGTGCACCGAGCCGAAGACCCAGCTGACCGCCGCGGTGCCGATCACCACGCCGGTGGCCACCGGCAGGAAGGCGATCACCAGCGCGCGCGGCGAGGCGAAGGCAAGCAGCAGCAGCCCGCCCATGACGATGCCGCCGACGATCGCGAGATGGATCGCCTCGGTCTTGATCTTGTCGCGGCTGAGCACCGAGAACACCGGCGGGCCGGTCAGCAGCAGTTGCGGCCCGGCCTCGCCCAGGTCGCGCGTGGCCGCCTCGTGGGCCGCGTGTACGCGCGCGATCGCCACCGCTTGCGCGTCGAGGTCGCTGCCGGCGGCGCGCGTGGTCAGGATCATCAGCGCGCGCGGCGCGGTGCGCGACATCCACACGCCGCCTTCGCTGCGCGGCGCGCTGGCCGGCACCAGTTCCTCGGCGATGCGCGTGGTCTCGCCCGTGGGGTCGCGGTCGAGGAAGGGCTTGATCACGTTGCCGGCCGGCGTGCCGAGCATCGACAGCGTCTCGTTGATCGCGTCGCGCAAGCCCTCGACCGTGAAGCGCTCGGGCGCCACGCCCGGCGAGAGCTGGTAGCGGTGCTGGAACACCCAGGTGCCGGCCTCGGTCCAGTCGCCGGTGTCGCCGTTCTGGATCAGGTCGAACAGCTGGCTCTCGCGCATGTCCTTCGCCATCGCGCGCGACACCTGCGCCCGCGCCTCGGGCGTGCCGCCCTCGAGGCCCAGCATCAGGGTGCGCGAGGCCACGCCGCTTTGCAGCTGCTCGATCAGCACGCGCTGGCGCGCATCCGGGCTCTTGGGCAGGAAGGCCGACAGGTCGGCGTTGAACTGGGTGCGCGAGATCTCGAGCACGCCGGCCAGCAGCAGCGCCACCCAGACCAGCAGCACGACCGCGCGGCGCTGCCAGCTCGGCGGCCCCTGCGGCGCGGTCGCGCTCACGGCGTGGTACGCCCGGCCGGCGCGGCCGGTGCGGGCTGGGCCGCGGGACGGTCGGGCACGATATTCATCACCGAGCGGTCGCCGCCGACGAACTCCATCTCGAGCCCGAGCACGTCGCTCGCGCGCCCGCTGATGCGCATGCTGCGCACCTGGGCCGCGAGCCGGCTGTCGATCGGCGTCAGGTCGAGCGCCCATTGATTGGCCGAGCCGGTCACGGTGCTGCGGAAATAGCGCTGCAGCGTGGTGCCGTCGCCGCTGAGCGTGCCGCGCATGGCTTCGACCAGGCCCAGCAGCTCGGGCATGCTGTCGAGCGCCAGCGTGCGGTTGCGGCCGCCGCGCGACAGGGTCAGCGTGTTGCCCTCGACCGCCATGGTCTCGACGCGCGGCGACAGCGTGCGGCGCACCAGCTTGTCGGGCGCGTCGAAGCTCAAGGTGCCGCGCGCATCGAGCGGGCCTTCGAGGCCGTGCACGAAGCGCTGCTCGGTGAAGCGGGCCTCGCCGCTCTTCTGCCTGGCCAGCAGGCCCATCAATTCGTTGAGGTCGAAGGCCCAGGCCGGTGCGGCGCCGAAGGCCAGCACGAGCAGCAGGGCCTGGAAGAACCGTTCAAGCCGCCGCGGGCGCATCTGCATCTTCGAGCCAGAAATCATGGAAATTGAACCAGTTGTAGGGGTAGGCGCGGCACAGCGCCTCCAGGCGCGCCACATAGGCTTCGACCGCGGCGCGGATCAGCCGTTCGCGCTCGGCGGCATCGGCCGGGCGCTGGCCGAAGTCGGCCAGGCGTTCGAAGCGGACATCGTAGCGCGCACCGCCGCGGTAGACCCCGGCCATGAAGAACACCGGCCGCCGCAGCAGCGCCGCGAGCCGGAACGGCCCGTCGTTGAAGCTGGCGGGCCGGCCCAGGAACGGCAGCACGATGTTGTTGCCGCGCTGCTGCGCGGGCTGTTCCTCGCTGCCGGGCAGCGTGCGGTCGGCCAGCATGCCGCCCATGCCGCCGCCGTCGAGCCAGTCGCGCAGCGCGAGCATCGAGTGCGGCCGGCCCAGCGCGATCACGTGCGGCCGCGCCTCGGGCAGGCTGATCGCGTTGAGGATGGCGGTGATGCGCTGCGCGTTGTCCGGGTACATCAGCATCGCGAGGCGCATGCGCGCCTGGTCGGGCTGCTGGCGCTTGCAGGCACCCATGGCCTCGAAGCTGCCCACGTGCGCGCCAAGCAGGAAGGCGCCGCGCCCCTCGAGCGCCGCTGTCTCGAGCTCGACCTGGCCGTCCATGCGGAAGTCGAACAGGTCCATGCGCCCGCGCAGGAAATACACCCGGTCGAGCACGGTCGAGGCGAAGGCATGCAGCAGCTTGAAGCCGTCGACCCAGCCGGCCTGCGGGCCGATGGCGCGGTACAGGTAGCGCTTGATGTGGCGCCGCGGCGTGGGCGCGAACAGCAGGAAATAGAGTGCGATCGGCGGCAGCAGGAGCCGCGTGATGCGGCGGCCGAAGAAGATCGCCATGAAGCAGATGAAGCGCAGCGCGAGCATGTTGCTGCGCTCGGGGGCGCGCGTCCAGTCGGCCGCGTCGGCGGTGGCGCCGCCCGCGGGGGGCGCGGTCCGGGCGGCGGCGTTCACCGCGCGGGTCTCGGCCTCGGTGTGCTTCATCGCGGCGACTCTGCCACGGGGGTCCAGCGGCCGGTGACGGCCACCACGCCGTCGCAGCGCACGTCGAAGCGCACACCGCCACCGGCGGCCTCGGGGTTCAGCTCGATCGCCAGCACCGCGCCCGGGCGCACCGGCGCCAGGAACTTGGCCGCGGCCAGCGTGGGGTTGGGGCCGAGCCGGGCCAGCAGCGCCGGCACGCGGCGGATCGCCTCCTGCACCTCGGCCAGCACCAGCGCGCCGGGCAGCAGCGGCTGGCCCGGAAAGTGGCCCGCGAACGCGGGATGGTCGACCGGCACCGTGTGCACGAGCCGCACCGGCGTGCCGTCCTCGGCCAGTTGCGCCAGCGCGAACTCGCGCAGCGCGCGCACCGTGAGCTTGCCCGTGCCCTCGCGCGGAAAACTCTTCACGTGCACCACGCGCCGCGGCACGAAGACCGGCTCCAGCCGTTGCCGCAGCGCGCCGACGATGGCCGCCGCCGTGAGCTCGGGCGCCACCACGAAGGCGATCGGCCGCACCACGCCGTCGGCCACCTCGTCGGGCAGCCAGAAGGCGCCGTCGTCCACGCCGGGAATGCTGTTGAGGTGGTAGTTGAGGTGGGCCAGCGAACTGCGCCGGCCGGCCACGTGGATCAGGTCGTTGGCGCGGCCGAACAGCCGGAAGCGGCGTTCGTCGAGCAGCTCGAGCACGTCGGCCATCGGCGTCGGCTCGGGCAGGAAGTCGCCGCTGAAGATGAAGCGCTCGTTGCCGTCCTCGCCGCCCGGCTCGGCATGCACGCGGATCTGGCCGAAAGTCTCCCAGACCTCGGTCTCGGTGGTGCGGCGCATCGCGACCTGGCCCGATTCGGTGCTGCCGTAGATCTCGAGCAGCACGCCGTGCAGCGCCTGTTCGGCCTGGGCGGCCAGCTGCGGCGACAGCGGCGCGGTGGCCGAGAGGATCAGGTCGACCTCGGGCAGCGCGATGCCCGACAGCAGCAGCGTCTTGAGGTGGAACGGCGTGGTCACCAGCGCGCGCGGCCGCGGCACCGAGGCCAGCGCCTGCGCCACATCGGCCGGGAAGAAGGGCCTGCCGCTGTCGAAGGCGGCGCCGCCGAGCATGGCCAGCAGCACCGAGGATTCGAGCCCGTAGCTGTGCTGCACCGGCACCGTGGCAACCAGCGTCAGGCCCGCGAGCGAAGGAAGATCGAGCACGCGGCACAGGCGCTCCACCGCCACCGCCACGTCGCCCGTGAGGGTGCGCCAGGTCTTGGCATGCGGCTGGGGCGCGCCGGTGGAGCCCGAGGTCAGCAGGCTGGCCGCGTGGCGCTCGGCGTCGATCATCGGCACGGCGGCCGGGTCGACCGCCTCGGCGGGCGCCGGGCCGGCGCTTTTCTCGATCACCAGCCGCGTCATGCCGGGCGTCTGCAGCGCCGGGTCGTCGACCAGCGCGAACAGCCCGTCGCCATGCGATTCGCGCAGCCGCGACAGGGTGTCGGCGCGCGCGTCGGGCGGCAGCAGGCTGGCATGGCCGCGCACCAGGGCCGCGGCCATGCCGACGATGAAGTCGTAGCGGTCGGAGCAGAGATTGACCGCGGCGCCGTGGGCCGGCAGCTGCGGCGCGAGGCGGGCCACGTCGGCCAGGAAGCGGCGCGTGCTCAGCGGCACGCCGGCGCGCCAGGCGAGCGGCGCATCGGGATCGCGCTCGGCGAGCAGCGGCAGCAGGCCAGGATTCGGTGTCACGCGGTGCCTTTTCCTCTTTCGTGTCGGTCCGCCGGGCCGGCGGGGCTCAGCGCGGGCCGCCGCCGGCGCCGCTGTCGGCCGACGAGTTGCCGTAGAAGGCGCGCACCGCATCGACCATGCGGGTGCGCTCGAACTCGGGGTGCAGCCGGTAGCGCAGCAGGTGTTCGCCGACGAACAGCAGCGCCACGCTGGCGGGCGTCAGCACGTTGGCCAGCAGCGACCAGGCCGAGAACGACAGCGTGAGGTAGACCACGATCGACGAGAGCACCACCAGCGCGAAATAAGCGGTCCAGATGCGCGTGAGCTGCGTCGTGTAGGCCCGCATCGCGCCGCGCAACGGATGCACGCGCTGCGCGAACTGGGTGATCAGCGGCACGCTGTCGCCGCGCAGCGTGGAGCCGAACCAGCCGCACAGCAAGGCATTGATGGCCACGTGCTGGAACACGTAGAGCCGGTTGGTGTCGCCCGCTTCGCCGCTGAGCACCAGCGCGAAGCCGGCCAGGCCCAGCGCGACCACCGCGGCGAAGCCCCAGCGGCCGAAGCGGCTGGCGGCGAAGCCCATGGCGGCGAGCCACAGCGGCCCGAGCAGCACGACCACCGCCCACGGCTCGGTGGCGTGGAACAGCATCATCCAGTGGGAAGCACCGGCATAGGCCACCCCCACCAGCAGCAGGAGCGCCAGGCGCCAACGTGACATGGGATTCAGGCCGCGCGGTTCTGGGCGACGTGGGCCGCGAGCGTGCGCAACGACTGGAAGATCTGCTGGTTGCGTTCGTCGTCCGAACGCAGCTGGAAGCCATAGCGGCGCGAGACTTCGAGCGCGACCTCCAGGATGTCGATCGAGTCGAGGCCGAGGCCTTCGCCGTACAGCGGCTCGGTCGGGACGATGTCGGCCGGTGCCACCTCGAGATTGAGGGCGTTCACCAGCAGCACGGCCAGTTCCTGCTCGATCGGCGACTGTTCGGCATCGCCATCGGCGGGAATGGGGGGCTGAGCAGTCGAAGACAAGAAAAACCTCCAGAAACTTTTTGCCGCGGGGGCGCGTGGGCCGTGGATTATAGGAGGGCAGCTTGATTAGACTGGCCGCCCCGACACGACCCGGAACCGTCCATGGCCGACCCTCTTCTGATCGCCCGCCACGACAGCGTGGAATGCACCCTCCTCCCGGCCCTCGCCAACCGCCACGGCCTCATCACCGGCGCCACCGGCACCGGCAAGACGGTCACGCTGCAGACCATGGCCGAAAAGCTGTCGGCCATCGGCGTGCCGGTGTTCATGGCCGACGTCAAGGGCGACCTGACCGGCATCAGCCAGCAAGGCGCCATCGGCGAGAAGATGGCCGCCACCCTCAAGGAGCGCGGCATCGAGTTGCCCGAGCCGCTGGGCTGCCCCGTCACGCTGTGGGACGTGTTCGGCGAGCAGGGCCACCCGGTGCGCGCCACCATCTCCGACATGGGGCCGCTGCTGCTGGGGCGCATGCTCGACCTCAACGAAACCCAGGCCGGCGTGCTGAACCTGGTGTTCAAGATCGCCGACGACAACGGCCTGCTGCTGCTCGACCTCAAGGACCTGCGCGCCATGCTGCAGTACGTGGGCGAGAACGCGAGCCAGTTCACCACCCAGTACGGCAACATCAGCGCCGCCAGCGTGGGCGCGATCCAGCGCGGCCTGCTGCAGATCGAGACCCAGGGCGGCGACAGGTTCTTCGGCGAGCCGATGCTCAACATCGCCGACTTCATGCAGACCGTGGGCGGCAAGGGCGTGGTCAACATCCTCGCGGCCGACAAGCTCATGAATTCGCCGCGCCTCTATGCCACCTTCCTGCTGTGGATGCTGTCGGAGCTGTTCGAGCAGTTGCCCGAGATCGGCGACCCCGACCAGCCCAAGCTGGCCTTCTTCTTCGACGAGGCCCACCTGCTGTTCAACGAGGCGCCCAAGGCGCTGGTCGAGCGCATCGAACTCGTGGTGCGGCTGGTGCGCTCCAAGGGCGTGGGCGTCTATTTCGTGACCCAGAACCCGCTCGACATTCCCGATTCGGTGCTGGCCCAGCTCGGCAACCGCGTGCAGCATGCGCTGCGTGCCTTCACGCCGCGCGACCAGAAGGCGGTGAAGGCCACCGCCACCACGATGCGGCAGAAGCCCGGCCTCGACATCGAGAAGGCCATCACCGAGCTCGCGGTCGGCGAGGCGCTCGTGAGTTTCCTCGACGACAAGGGCCGCCCGAGCGTGACCGAGCGCGTCTACGTGCTGCCGCCCGGCAGCCAGATCGGCCCGATCACGGCCGCGCAGCGCCAGGCGCTCTTGGCCAACTCGCTGGTGGCGGGCGTCTACGAGAAGGCGGTCGACCGCGAATCGGCCTACGAGAAGCTCAAGGGCCGCGCCGAGACCGCGCCCGATGCCCCCGCGGCGGGCAAGACGGCGCCCGGCAAGCCGGCCGAAGAGGGTTCGGGCGCCGGCGGCATGCTCAACGACCTGCTGTTCGGCCACACCGGCCCGCGCGGCGCCAAGCACGACGGCCTGGTGCAGACCATGGCCAAGTCGGCGGTGCGCACCATGGGCACCTCGGTCGGCAAGGAGATCCTGCGCGGCGTGCTCGGCGGCATCTTCGGCTCGAAGAAGCGCTGAACCGGGCGGCAACGCACCCATGTCCTCGGGCAAGACACCGGCCAGGGACATCGCGGCGTTCTGGGAGCGCTGCATCTGGCCGCGCGTGCTCACGCAATGCGAGCGCGAGACCGCCTACAAGGCGCTCTACACGCGCGAGCACGGCCAGGGCGAGTTCGTCTGCCAGCGCAACGAGATCGCCGACAGCTGGATCGGCGTGATCGAGGGCTTCCTGCGCGTGCAGGACACCTCGGCCGACGGCAAGCCCGTGATGTTCACGGGCGTGGCCGCGGGCGGCTGGATCGGCGAGGGCTCGCTGCTGAAGGTCGAGCAGCGCAAGTACGAGATCGCCGCCACCCGCCCCACCGTCACCCTGCATCTGCCGCGCGACACCTTCACCTGGCTGCTCGACAGGAGCGTGCCGTTCAACCACTTCATGCTGTCGCACCTGAACGAGCGGCTCAGCCAGTTCATCGCCACGGTCAAGTTCGACCGCCTGCTCGAGCCCACGGGCCGCGTCGCGCGCGGCATCGCGAGCCTGTTCCACCCGGTGCTCTATCCCAACACCGATGCCACCCTGCAGATCAGCCAGGAAGAGATCGGCTGGATGGTCGGCGTGTCGCGCCAGCGCGTGAACGTGGCGCTGCACGAGCTCGAGGCCGCGCAGCTCATCAAGACCGGCTACGGCTGCATCAATGTGCTCGACCGGCAGCGGCTGTCGCGCTATCCGGCCAACCAGCCCGCCTGAGACGCCCGCTTCCTCAGAGCGGCGTCGACACCGGCACGGCCGGCAGGTCCTGCCCGCCCGGGCCGCCGCGGAAGCTGGTCGGCGTCCACGGCACCTGGCCCACGCCCGGCTTGCGCCAGTCGCACACGCCATCGGTGAACACGGCCTTCAACCGGTTCTGCTGGGCGCCCGTGAAGACGGCGCCGGCATAGTCCGCCGAGGCGAAGTCCAGCGGCTTGAGCTGGCACTTGAACACGTCCTCCGACAGCGGCCCGCCCGAGACGATGCGCACCGACTCGTAGGGCTTGACCGGGCAGGCGGCGCTCTCGAAGCCCACGTCCACCAGTTCGGCCTCGGTGTTGCCCGCGCCCGCGATGCAGAAGTCGACCGCGTCGGCGGGCTTGTTCTTCACCACCTTGCGCTCCTTCGTGTCGCCCGACTTGTCGCGCTCGATCGCGCTGAGCCAGCGGTCCATCATCAGGAAGGTCTGGCGGAACATCGCGGGCCCGGTGTAGGCGCCGCTGGCGCGCACCACGTGGTTGTCGTGCTGGCCGTTGGCCGCGTCGAGCCGCGCGCGCTGCTGCCAGGTGCGCCAGGTCATGTGGATGTCCACGCCGAGCTGCGGCCGCAGGTCGATGATCGGCACCTGCGCGAGGTTGCGCCCCACGCTCACCAGGCCGCTGCGGTAGAGCGCGCTCATGGACGAGGGCAGCGCGCGGGCGCGCGGCGCCGGCACCGCGACGCGGTCGCCCGACCACACCATGTCGGCGTCCCAGCTGCCCACGCCCTCGTTGAGCGCCACGAACTGCTCGGGCGTGATGGTGCCGGCGCGCAGCGCCTTGAGCCCGTACTGCACGCCCGCGTTGTCGTACGGCAGGTTCGGCTTCACGTTGCGGTCGACGTCGACCACCGTGCCGAGGACCGGCGTCATCACGTCGTGGATCGAGCAGCGCACGCCGGTGGGCCGCAGCGCCGGGTCGTAGACCACCGCGTCGGGGAAGCCCGGGCCGCAATTGGCGGCCAGCACCGGGTTCTGCGGCGCGAGGAAGGAATAGACCCAGGTGGTGCAGTGGTCGGCGCTCGGATGGCCCTCGATCGCGGCGCGCTGCGCGGGCGTCAGGCCCGTGCCCGCGGCGGTCATGTAGTAGCGCCAGAGGATGCCGCAGTCGCGCGTCTCGATCCAGGTCGTGACCGCGTCGGGATAGCTCACCCCGGTCTGCAGCCCGTCGAGCAGGCCCGGCATCACCGAGGCCGGCACCGTCTGCATCATCGAGCCGCCCGAGCCGCCGTCGGCCATGGTGAAGCGGATCTCGCCGTAGGTGTCGATCACGTGTTCCTTCACCATCATGATGTTCTCGGTCGCGAGGAACTCGTTGTTGTTGTCGTTGTGGTTGGTGAGCTGCGAGTTGACCGTCATGTAGCCCGCGCGCAGCGCGTTGTCGTCGAAGATCGCGAGGCCCGGGTTCTGCTGGAAGCGGTTGCCCGAGGCCGAGGCGCCCATCTTCCACAGCACCTTGCCGTTCCAGCCCTTCTGCGGCGCCCAGGGGGTCCACGGCCTGGCCGGGTCGAAGAACACCGCCACCTGGTACATGCTGCGGCCCATGGTGCCGAGCTCCACCCGCAGCAGGCTCTTCACCGTGTCGCCGCGGTCGTTGGTGAAATCGGCGATCTCGGCATCGGCGGGCCGCTTCGCCGGGTCGTATTCGACGAAGCAGGGGTTGGCGCCGACCGGCGCGTAGCCGCAGTCGGTGCCCTGCTTGGCCTTGGGCTGGTAGTAGTGGGTGAACCGGGTGGGCGCGTTGCAGTCGGCATCGACCGGATCGGCGTCGAGGCCGCTGACCTGCGTGATGACCGTGGCCGACAGCCCCGTGCCCGCGGGATTCACCAGTGCCGCGCTCGGCGCCCTGGTGGCGCACACCCAGGGCTGGATCGGCACGCCCGCGAAGATGTTGCCGGCGCGGCCGAAGTTCGTGAGCGCGAGCCGCGCGCCCTTCTTCGCCGTCTTCAAGGTGGCCGTGAGCAGGTTGCGGCCTTCGCGCAAGCCCGACACCGTGCCCAGCACGCGGCCGTTGGGGCGCAGCGCGAAGGCCGCGCCAAGGTCGCGCCCGTCGAGGTCGACCGCCAGGTCGAGCGCATCGGCGCCCTTGGGCAGCACGATCTCCACGTAGGCGTCGCCGTCGCTGAGCATGTCGGCGCGGTTCGACAGCGTGCGTATCTCGAGCTCGCCCGTCACTGGCGGCGAGGTGGGCGGCGGACTGGTCTGAGGAAGGATCGGCAACGCCACGCCGCTGCCCCCGCTGCCGCCGCAGCTCGCGAGGGTGACGACCACGCACAGGCCCAGGACCCGCAGTCCCGCTCTGAGGATGTCTCGCATCGATGTCTCCTTTGTTGTGAGGAAAAACGCGACGCGATTGCAATCCTTTCGCTCTTTTCGAACTGTTCAGCGAACGACATTTCGCCGCCGTGCAGGGTTTGTCCCAGTGAGGCGTACGAGCGCTCGCAGGCGCTGCCAGAGCCGGCCCCTACCAGCGCAGCAGCCGCGGCCCCAGCAAGGCACCCACCAGCACCGGCACCGCGATCCCGCTCACGTACCAGACCGCGATGAACGGCGCGGTGAGCTCGGGGCAATGCAGCGCATAGACGGCCGCGCCCACGCCGCCGGCCAGCGCGCCGGCCGCCGCGCCGGCGAGCGCGGGCCGGGTCGGCGCGAGGCTGCGCAGCGCGGCCATCGCGCCCGCGAAGACCGGCAGCGCCATCAGGGCGATGCTGGCCGTGCAGACGCGCCACGTCTGCCCCATCAGCGAGGGCATTCGCGCCTCCTGGGGGGCATCGATCCAGACCACCACGGCCAGCATCCAGATCGCCAGCACCGGCAGCGCGGCACCGATCCAGGCCCGGCGCACCGGCACGCCCGGGCGCGCGAGCCGCTGCGCCATCACGAAGGCCGCGCCCGCGATCGCCAGCGGGAACAGCAGCTTGACCCAGAACATCGGCCAGAACAGCACCGCCAGCAGGTCGCGCCGCGGCCCGTAGCCGACGAACATGATCGCGAGCGACAGCGGCACGCCGACGGCCAGGGCCAGCCAGAGCCGCCGGCTTGCCGCGCGGCGCGGCGCGGCCACCGGGCCGGCAGCCAGCAGCGCGACGAGGTCGTCGGTCTTCACGCCGCGCCTCCGAAACGCGCCGCCAGCGCCTTGAGCCCGCGGTGGATGCCCACCTTGACCGCCGACTCGGACATGCCGGTGAGGCTCGCGGTCTCGGCCACCGACAGGCCCTCGATCTTCACGTGCACGATCGGCAGGCGCTGGCGCTCGGGCAGGGTCTGGAGCAGGCCGCCGAGGTCGCGGCGCGCGTCGCTGGCCTCGATCTCGGAGGCGGCGAACAGGCCCTGCTCGTCGTCCAGCGGATCCTGCAGCACCTCGCGCGAGGACTTGGCGCGCAGCAGGTCGATCATCTTGTAGCGCGCGATCGCATGCACCCAGGCCGTCAGCGGCTGGTCGCTCTGGTAGGTATGGCGCTGGTTGTGCATGGCGAGCAGGCATTCCTGGACGAGGTCTTCCACATCATCGGGCCAGCCGAACAGCCGCCGGCCCAGGAAAGCGCGCAGGTGCGCGCTGAGTCGCTGCAGGAAGTCGCGGTACGCCTTCGCGTCGCCGTCGAGGCCGCGAAGGAAGAGGCCGCGCAGCACCGCCTCGGCGTCGCTCGCATGCATCCTGCTGCCTTCGTTGTTTCGTGCCATCGCACCGGCAGGTTACAGCCGCGCCGAAAAAGTTCCGCCGGATGCCACCACGCCACCATGCGGCCGCAAGGGCCCGCGCGGTGCCGGGCCTTGATCCCGAGACACCGCCCGCTGCACTAAGCTGCCCCGCCAACCCCTCGAGGAGTGCTCATGTCGTCCGGCATCGCCCCGGTGTTCAAAGGACTCGTCTCGCATCCCTGGGCCTACCCGGCGCTGGAGGCGGTGCACATCGTCGGCATCGCGATGCTGTTCGGCGGCCTGCTGGTGTTCGAGCTGCGCGCGCTGGGCCTGGGCCGCGACCTGCCCGCGGCCCGGCTCGCGCGCCTCACGCTGGGGCCCGCGCTGGCGGGCTTCGGCCTGTGCGCCGCCACCGGCCTGGCCATGTTCGCGGGCCAGCCCGGAGAGCTGCTCGCCAATCCGGCCTTCCGCCTCAAGCTGCTGCTGATCGCGCTGGCCGGCGCGAACGCGGCGCTGTTCCATGCGCGCGGCGGCTCCGCCCTGCTCGACGGGCCCGCCGCAAAGACCGGACGGCTGCAGTGCCTGTTGTCGCTGGCCTTCTGGCTCGCTGTCATCATCTGCGGGCGCTGGATCGCCTATGCCTGAGCCGGCCCCGGCCCGCTCCCACCCATCCTCCGAGGAGACCGCCATGCCGCTGCCAAGACGCACCTTCGTCGCCAGTTCGCTGGGCCTCGGCCTGGGCCTCGCGCTACCGGCGCGCGCGCACCATGGCTGGAGCAGTTTCGACCAGGAGCGCCCGCTCTACCTCGAGGGCCGCGCCACCCGCGTGATGTGGCGCAACCCGCACGGCGAGCTCGAACTCGAACTGCCCGAGAAACCCGTGCTGCCGGCCGACCTGAAGCAGCGCGCACTGCCGAAGCAGAGCGCCTCGGTCGACGGGCCCTCGCTGCTCGCCAAGGCCCAGCTGCCGACGCGGCGCGACCGCAAGTGGCTGGTCGAGCTCGCGCCGCTCACGCGGCTGTCGGCCTGGGGCGTGGAGGAGATCAAGACCGGCACGCAGCTCGGCGTGCTGGGCTTCACCTTCATCGGCGAGAAAGGCGACCCGGTGCTGCGCGCCGAGTACCTGTTCGTCGACGGCAAGGTCTACGGGCTGCGCTCCTCGCCGGCCTGAGCTTCTTCGCCGCGATCCGTCTCGCGCCTTCGGCCGCGCCACGCACGCGGCGTTGTCCGTCGTTCCCCGGCTTGCAAGCCATGCGGTCGATCGGTACATTGCATTTTTTGAGGGCCATTCATGTCCGTCGACAGCACTGCGATCCCTTCGTCCTCCGCCTCCCCCGTTCCCCCCGCCGCGCCGGTGCCCCCGGTTCCCTCGGCCGCCGCGCTCCCGGTCCAGACCGTCGTCCCCACGCCCAGCGGCCACATCCGGCTGACCTCGCACAGCGGCGGCTTCGGCGCGCTGCCGATCCGCTGGGGCGCGGCCACCGCCACCGAGCGCGGGCCGATCGTCGGCACCACCACCAAGCGCGCGCACCGCAACGTCATCGGCACGCACAGCGGCTCGTACAGCGTGTACCGCGCCCTCGCGGTGGCCGCGGGCGCGCTCAAGCGCGAGCACAAGGCCGACCTCACGAACACCGCGCCCACCGACATCATCGGCCCCTATCCGCAGTGGAGCGAACCCGGGCGCATCGTCTCGCTCGACCCCTGGGGCGCGCTGGTGGCCGATGCCTTCAGGAGCGAGCTCGCGGCCGGCTACGACATCCGCCCGACCATCGCCATCACCAAGGCGCACGTGATCCTGCCCGAGGTGATCGAGGCGCTGCAGAAGGGCCGGCTCAAGGCCGACGGTCACTTCCTCACGGCCGGCGGCGCCGCGATGGTGACCAAGGCCGCGATCGAGCCGGTCTGGTACCTGCCCGAGGTGGCGCGGCGCTTCGGCTGTTCCGAAACCGACCTGCGCCGCGTGCTGTTCGAGGAAACCGGCGGCATGTACCCCGAGCTGGTCACGCGCTCCGACCTCGAGGTGTTCCTGCCGCCGATCGGCGGGCAGACGCTCTACATCTTCGGCAACCCGCGCGACCTGGCCAATCCCGAGGTCGAGCTCACGGCGCGCATCCACGACGAGTGCAACGGCTCCGACGTGTTCGGCTCCGACATCTGCACCTGCCGGCCCTACCTCACGCACGCCATCGAGGAATGCATCCAGGGTGCGCAGCGCGGCGGCGTCGGCCTCATCGCCTACTCGCGCAAGGAAGGCCGCGCGCTCGGCGAGGTCACGAAGTTCCTGGTCTACAACGCGCGCAAGCGCCAGGTCGGCGGCGACACGGCCGACCAGTACTTCGCGCGCACCGAATGCGTGGCCGGTGTGCAGGACATGCGCTTCCAGGAGCTGATGCCCGACGTCTTCCACTGGCTGGGCATCCGCAAGATCCATCGGCTGGTGTCGATGAGCAACATGAAGTTCGACGCCATCGTCGGCTCGGGCATCGAGATCGGCGAACGCGTGAACATTCCCGACGAACTGATCCCCGCCGACGCGCGCGTCGAGATGGACGCCAAGATGGCCGCCGGCTATTTCACGCCGGGACCGGTGCCGGACGCGGAGGAACTCAAGAAGGCCAAGGGCCGGGGACTGAACGAATGACGAGCAGCAACAACGATTTTCGCGACCACCTTCCCGTCGACGGCTCGGGCAGCCTGCGGCCCGGCGACGAGGGCCGGGTCGATCCCGCGACCGAGTTCGCGGTCGATGCCGGCCATCCCGCGGGCGCCGCGCGCCTGCTGCGCAGCACCGCCGAAGTGCGCCGCCGCGCCGCCGGCCTGCTGGCGCGCGCACGCCACGGCGAATCGCGCTGGTTCCGCATCGGCGACGACAACGCGCTCGAGGACGCCGCGCGCACCGTGGCCGAGGTCACGCGCGAGCGCTATCCCTGGGACACCATCCCCTATCACAGCCGCTGGCGCCACTTCGAGGCCGGCGGCGTCGACCGCCGGGCCCAGCTCGACGAGCTGCTCGGCGAGGCCGATGCGCGGCAGCGCGCGCGCGCCCACATCGACCTGGTGCTGGTCAGCGTGCTGCTCGATGCCGGCGCCGGCCCCGACTGGCACTACACCGAACCGGCCAGCGGCGAGCGCTTCACGCGCTCCGAGGGCCTGGGCGTGGCGAGCTTCCACGCCTTCACCAGCGGCCTGTTCTCCTCCGACCCCGAGCGCCCGCTGCAGGCCGATGCCGCCGGGCTGCGCGGCCTGGTCACCGACCGGCTCGGCGCCGCCTTCCAGGTCAGCGAGGTCAATCCGCTGGTCGGCCTCGCGGGCCGCGCCACGCTGCTGCGCCGGCTCGGCGAGGCGCTGGCCGAGCAGCCCGAGGTGTTCGGCGAGGACGGCCGGCCCGGCAACCTGTTCGACGCGCTGGTCGGCCCCTTCGGCCCGGCCGCGCCGCCCACCGCCGAGATCGGCGCGCACGCGATCCTGTCGCTGCTGCTCGACTCGCTGTCGCGCATCTGGCCCTCGGCCAATGCGGTCGACAGCATCGCGGCCGACGGCAGCGACAACCCCGGCGGCATCGGCTCGGGCGATCCCGCGCTGGCGCTCGGCGATTGCTGGCGCCACAGCGCGGTGCCGGGCCCGGGCCTCACCAACGGCTGGATGCCCTTCCACAAGCTCTCGCAGTGGCTGACCTATTCGCTGCTCGAGCCCTTCGAGTGGGCCGGCGTGAAGGTGCGCCACCTCGAGGCCCTGACCGCGCTGCCCGAATACCGCAACGGCGGCCTGCTGATCGACAGCGGCGTGATCGTGCCCAAGGACGCGGCGCTGCTCGAGCGGCGCTGGAAGGCCGGCGACGAGTTCATCGTCGAGTGGCGCGCGCTCACCGTGGCCCTGCTCGACGAACTGGCGCCGCGCGTGCGCAAGGTGCTCGGCCGCACCGAGGAGCAGCTGCCGCTGGCCTGCGTGCTCGAGGGCGGCACCTGGGCCGCGGGCCGGGCACTGGCACAGCGCTTGCGTGACGGTGCGCCACCGCTGCAGATCGAGAGCGACGGCACGGTCTTCTAGGGCCTGGCCAGTCTTTTAGACTTCCGGGTTTCGCCAACGCAGAACGAATCGAAGAATTCCAATGAGCAACGTCCACCTCCTCGACCATCCCCTCGTCCAGCACAAGCTCACGCTGATGCGCCGCAAGGACGCGTCCACCAACAGCTTCCGCCGGCTCCTCAACGAGATCAGCATGCTCATGGCCTACGAGGTCACGCGCGACATGCCGATGCAGGACGTCGAGGTCGAGACGCCGCTCGAGACCATGCAGGCCAAGGTCATCGACGGCAAGAAGCTGGTGCTGGTGTCGATCCTGCGCGCGGGCACCGGCATCCTGGACGGCATGCTCACCGTGGTGCCCGGCGCGCGCGTCGGCCACATCGGCCTGTACCGCGACCCGAAGACGCTGACCGCGGTCGAGTACTACTTCAAGATGCCCGGCGAGATGGAGAACCGCGACGTGATCGTGGTCGACCCGATGCTGGCCACCGGCAACTCGGCGGTGGCAGCGGTCGAGCGGCTCAAGGAACTCAATCCCAAGTCGATCAAGTTCGTCTGCCTGCTGACCTGCCCCGAGGGCGTGGCAACGATGCAGAAGGCGCACCCCGACGTGCCGATCTACACCGCCGCGATCGACCGCGAACTGAACGACCACGGGTACATCCTCCCTGGTCTCGGCGACGCCGGCGACCGCATCTTCGGCACCAAGTAAACGCAGACAAGAAGAGAAGCGGCCCGGTTCCTGCTTCGCAGCATCGGTCCACCGCCCCGCGCAGGGCGCGGTGCGACGATCCGAGCCCGCACCAGTTCCACCAGATCCATCACCCGAGGAGAAGCACCGTGACAGCACGCCGCCCCCTGATCGTTCGTTCCATCGCCATCGCCGCGGCCCTCGCGGCCGGCCTTCCCGGCCTCGCCCTCGCGCAGGCCAAGCTCAAGGTGGCGGCGGTCTACACCGTCCCCTTCGAGCAGCAATGGGTGGGCCGCATCCACAAGGCGCTGAAGGCCGCCGAGGCGCGCGGCGAGATCGAGTACAAGGCCACCGAGAACGTCAGCAACGCCGACTACGAGCGCGTGATGCGCGAATACGCCACCGGCGGCAACCAGCTGATCCTCGGCGAGGTGTTCGGCGTCGAGGCCGCGGCGCGCAAGGTCGCCAAGGACTTCCCGAAGGTCGCCTTCCTGATGGGCTCCTCGCTCAAGCCGCAGGCGCCCAACTTCAGCGTGTTCGACAACTACATCCAGGAACCGGCCTACCTCAGCGGCATGGTCGCCGGCGGCATGACCAAGAGCAACCGCATCGGCATGGTCGGCGGCTTCCCGATCCCCGAGGTCAACCGCCTGATGAACGCCTTCATGGCCGGCGCCAAGGAGACCAATCCCAAGGTCGAGTTCAGCGTGAGCTTCATCAACAGCTGGTTCGACCCGCCCAAGGCCAAGGAAGCGGCCTTCGCGATGATCGACAAAGGCGCCGACATCATGTACGCCGAGCGCTTCGGCGTCTCGGACGCGGCCAAGGAAAAGGGCAAGCTCGCGATCGGCAACGTGATCGACACCCAGGCCCAGTACCCCGACACCGTGGTCGCCTCGGCGCTGTGGAACTTCGAGCCCTCGGCCGACCGCGCGATCAAGCTGGTGAAGGAAGGCAAGTTCGCCGCCGAGGACTACGGCATCTATTCGCAGATGAAGTACAAGGGCTCCGAGCTCGCGCCGCTGGGCACCTTCGAGAAGAAGGTGCCGGCCGAGATCGTCGCCAAGGTCAAGGCCAAGCAGGCCGACATCCTCGCCGGCAAGTTCACCGTGAAGGTGGACGACGGCCAACCGAAGTCCACCGCGAAGTGAGCCGAGCGATGACCCCGCGCTGGCGTTCCCTGCTCGCGGCCGGCGTGCTGGCCTTCGGCCTCGCGGGCTGCGTCGGTGTCTACAAGGGCACCGGCGTCAGCATCAACAGCGGCACCCGGCTCGACGACACGCCGCGCATCGCGGTCATCTCGGCCTTCGAGCCCGAACTCAAGCTGCTGCTCGCGCGCCTGCAGGGCGCGGCGAAGCACAGCGTGAACGGCGTCGAATTCACCACCGGCACGCTCGAGGGCAAGCCGGTCGTGCTGTTCCTCTCGGGCATCAGCATGACCAACGCGACCATGAACACGCAGCTCGCGCTCAACCGCTTCCGCGTCACGAACATCGTGTTCAGCGGCATCGCGGGCGGCGTGAACCCCGCGCTGCACGTCGGCGACGTGACGGTGCCGGCCCAGTGGGGCCAGTACCTCGAGGTGCTGATGGCGCGCGAGACCGCGCCCGGCAAGTACGCGGCCCCGCCCTTCATCACCGACGCCACCCTGCCCAACTTCGGCATGATGTTCCCGCGCCCGGTCGAGGTGCGCTCGGCCGCGCGGCCCGGCATCGAGCGCAAGTTCTGGTTCGAGGCCGACCCGAGGATGCTCGAGGTGGCGCGCGGCATCCGCAACGTCGACCTCGCGAGCTGCAGCGCCGGCAAGTGCCTGGCGCGCAAGCCCCAGCTCGTGGTGGGCGGCAACGGCGTCTCGGGCCAGGCCTTCATGGACAACAAGGCCTATCGCGAATACACCTTCAAGACCTTCCAGGCCAACGTGCTCGACATGGAGACCGCGGCCGTGGGCATGGTGGCCTACAGCAACGGCGTGCCGTACATCGCCTTCCGCTCGCTCAGCGACCTGGCCGGCGGCGGCGATGGCGAGAACGAGATGGGCACCTTCATGAACATCGCGGCCGACAACTCCGCGAAGGTCATGCTGGCGTTCCTGGCTGCGTGGAAGTGACACCCCTTGCCCCGCGGGACCGACGCGGGGAAGGAACCAGAGATTCATGAGCAGCACGACCGTCCTTCGCCTCCAGGGCATCACCAAGCGCTTCGGCAGCCTGGTCGCCAACGATGCCATCTCCCTCGACCTGCGTGCCGGCGAAGTGCTGGCGCTGCTCGGCGAGAACGGTGCCGGCAAGTCGACGCTGATGTCGATCCTGTTCGGCCACTACGTCGCCGACGAAGGCCGCATCGAGGTCTTCGGCGCGCCGCTCGCGCCGGGCAACCCCAAGGCCGCGCTGGCCGCGGGCGTCGGCATGGTGCACCAGCACTTCACGCTGGCCGACAACCTCAGCGTGCTCGACAACGTGACCATGGGCACCGAGCCGCTGTGGCGCCCGCTGTCGCGCCGCGCGGCCGCGCGCGCCCGGCTGCTCGAGGTGGCGCAGCGCTTCGGGCTGCCGGTGCGGCCCGAGGCGACCATCGGCAGCCTGTCGGTGGGCGAGCGCCAGCGGGTCGAAATCCTCAAGGCGCTGTACCGCGGCGCGCGCATCCTGATCCTCGACGAACCCACCGCCGTGCTCACGCCGCAGGAGAGCGAGGCGCTGTTCGCCACGCTCTCGCAGATGGTGGCGCAGGGCCTGTCGGTGATCTTCATCAGCCACAAGCTCGGCGAGGTGCTGCGCGTGTCGCACCGCGTGGCCGTGCTGCGCGGCGGCAAGCTGGTGGCCGAGGCGGCCACGGCCGACACCACGCAGGCGCAGCTCGCGCTGTGGATGGTCGGGCATGCGGTCGAGGCGCCCCGGCGCCGGCCCGCCAAGTCGGTCGGCGACGCGGTCTGCGTGCTCGACCGCGTGAGCACCGCGGCTTCGAAGAGCGGCGGCCAGGACCGGCTGCGCGAGGTCTCGCTGACGCTGCGCGCGGGCGAGATCACCGCGATCGCGGGCGTCTCGGGCAACGGGCAGGTGGCGCTGGCCGAGCTGCTGTGCGGCACCCGCCGCGCCACCGCGGGCCGCGCGCAGCTCATGGGCCGCGCCCTGCCGCCCTCGCCCGCGCGGCTGGTGCAGCGCGGCGTGGCGCGCATTCCCGAGGACCGGCATGCGGTCGGCGTGGTCGGCGACCTGCCGGTGTGGGAGAACGCGGTGTCGGAGCGGCTGCGCAGCCCGGTGTTCTCGCGCGGCGCGATGTTCGTGAAGCGCGCGGCCGCGCGGCTGCATGCGCGCCGCATCGAGCAGGCCTTCGACGTGCGCGGTGCCGGCCTGATGGCGCCGGCGCGCTCGCTGTCGGGCGGCAACATGCAGAAGCTGATCCTCGGCCGCGCCCTGCTGCCGCCCGAGCAGCCCGAGCCCGACCGCGACGAGGAACGCAAGTACCCGACCCAGGCCCCGCGCCTGATCGTGGCGCACCAGCCGACCTGGGGCCTGGACATCGGCGCCGTGGCCTATGTGCAGCAGCAGCTGATCGCCGCGCGCGATGCCGGCGCGGCCGTGCTCGTGATCTCGGACGACCTCGACGAGGTGCTGGCGCTCGGCGACCGCGTGGCGGTGATGCACGGCGGCCACCTCGGCGAGGCGCGCGCCGCCTCGGCCTGGACGCGCGAGGCGATCGGCCTGGCGATGGCCGGTGCCGCCGCCTCCACCGCCTCCACCACGAAGAAGGCCACGCCATGATGCGACTCGAACGACGCCACCAGGCCTCGCGCACCGCGCTGGTCCTGGCGCCCATCGGCGCGGTCGCCTTCACGCTCGCGATCAGCGCGCTGCTGGTGCTGTGGGCCGGCGCGCCCGTGGGCCGCACCTACGCCCTGCTGCTGCAGGGCGGCTTCGGCTCGGTGTTCGCCTGGAGCGAGACCCTCACGCGCGCGATCCCGCTGATCCTCACCGGGCTGGCCGCCACGGTCGCGTTCAAGGCGCGGCTGTTCAACATCGGCGCCGAGGGGCAGCTCTACGCGGGTGCGCTGGCCGCGGTCGCCGTGGGCGGCATGCATGGCGGCACCGGCTTCGAGCTCTCGCCCTGGCTGCTGTTTCCGCTGATGATGCTGGCCGCCGCCGTGGCCGGCGCGCTGATGCTGCTGGGCCCGGCGCTGATGAAGAACAGGCTCGGCGTCGACGAGGTCGTGACCACGCTGCTGATCAACTTCATCGTGCTGCTGGGCGTGTCGGCACTGCTCGACGGACCGATGAAGGACCCGACCGCCATGGGCTGGCCGCAGAGCGTGTCGCTGCAGTCGGACCTGGAGCTCGGCAAGCTGATCGCCCAGACGCGCGTGCACACCGGGCTGCTGTGGGCCGTGTCGCTCGCGGTGATGGTGTGGGCGGTCTTCAAATACACGGTGCTGGGCTTCGACATCCGCGCCGTCGGCGCCAATGCGCGTGCCGCCGCCTTCGCCGGCGTGCCGGTGACGCGCACCGTGGTCTCGGTGGCGCTGCTGTCGGGCGCGCTGGCGGGGCTGGCGGGCGCGATCGAGGTCGCGGGCCGCACCAGCTACGTCACGCTCGACATGTCGCCCGGCTATGGCTACACCGGCATCGTGATCGCGATGCTGGCCGGCCTGCATCCGCTGGGCGTGATCGCGGCCGGCGTGTTCGTGGCCGGCGTGCTGGTCGGCGCCGACACCATGAGCCGCGCCGTCGGCGTGCCGACCTACATCGCCGACGTGATCGTCGCGGCCTCGCTGATCGCGGTGCTGGTGGCGACCCTGCTGACCCAGTACCGCGTGCGGAGGAGCCGATGACCGAGCTGCTCGACATCCTCGCCAACCCGGCCTTCTGGGTCGCGGTGCTGCGCATCGCCACGCCGCTGATCCTCGGCACGCTCGGCGTGCTGCTGTGCGAGCGCGCCGGCGTGCTCAACCTCGGCATCGAGGGGATCATGGTCGCGGGCGCCTTCACCGGCTGGCTCGCGGTGTACCTGGGCGCGCCGCTGTGGGCGGGCGTGGGCATCGCGGCGCTCACGGGCGCCGTGTTCGGGCTGCTGCATGCCTTCCTGACCGTGGGCCTGGCGCTCTCGCAGCACGTGTCGGGGCTGGGCATCACCATGCTCGCGACCGCGCTGAGCTACTTCGGCTACCGCGTGAGCTTCCCGAAGGTCAACACGCCGCCGACCATCGTGCCCTTCGCGCCCATGGAGTGGCTGCACATCCCGGTGCTGGGCGCCCAGACGCCGCTGACCCTGCTCGCGCTGGCGCTGGTGCCCGCGGTGGCCTGGCTGCTCTACCGCACGCCGCTGGGCCTGGCGCTGCGCATGGTCGGCGAGAACCCGCAGGCGGCCGAGAGCCAGGGCGTGTCGGTCGCGGCCACGCGCACCGGCGCCATCGTGGCCGGCTCGGCGCTGATGGGCGTGGCGGGCGCCTTCCTCACGCTGTCGGCCTTCAACGCCTTTTTCTTCAACATGGTCAACGGCCGCGGCTGGATCTGCGTCGCGCTGGTGGTGTTCGCCTCGTGGCGGCCGGGCAAGGCCCTGCTGGGTGCGCTGCTGTTCGCTTTCTTCGACGCGCTTCAGCTTCGTTTGCAACAATCGGGCGACGCCTTCCTGCCCTACCAGCTGTACCTGATGCTGCCCTACCTGCTGTCGATCCTCGCCCTGGTGCTCGTGGCCCGCAAGGCCAGCTATCCGCAGGCGCTGATGAAGCCCTACCGCAAGGGGGAGCGCTGATGACCGCGACCGGCCTGCGCGCGGCCTGTCTCGCTGCGCTGCTGGTACTCGGCGGCCCGGGCGCCCATGCGCTGGGCAGCGACTACGGCTACGACAGCTTCAAGACGCCCGACGCCGTCACCTGGGTCCAGCTCTGCGGCGCCTGGGGACCGAACCACCAGGGCACCTACCGCGTGGTGCACGCCGAACAGTACGCGCAGTCCTTCCTCTACGTGCAGTGGATGGCGCGCGACGCCAACGGCAGCCTGCAGGCCGCGCACACGGTGGCCATTGCCGAGCTCGACAACGACCATGCCGAGATCGCGCTCAGCGACCTGACCTGTCGCGCCACGCCGCGCGGCATCGTGCTGACGGCCAAGGCCGACTCGGGGCACGACGACAAGCTGCGGCGCGTGACCATCGAGGTCGGCCCGGCACCGGGCCAGTACCGTTTCCGGCCGCAGCGCACGCGCTGAGATCGGCCGACCGGCCACGCCAGGCCGAATCTCCCCACAACGATCCGCAAGCCCGCACGATGCTCGACCTCCTCCTCACCAACGCCACCCTCCCCGACGGCCGCACCGGCATGTCGATCGCCGTGCAGGACGGCCGCATCGCCGAAGTCACGGCCGGCCTGGCCGCGCCGGCGCACGACACGCTCGATGCCGCCGGCCAGCTGGTCGCGCCGCATTTCGTCGACCCGCATTTCCACATGGACGCCACGCTGAGCTACGGCCTGCCCCGCGTCAACCAGAGCGGCACCTTGCTCGAGGGCATCGCGCTGTGGGGCGAACTCAAGCCGCTGTTGACGGCCGAGGCGCTGATCGAGCGCGCACAGGCCTACTGCGACTGGGCGGTGGCCAAGGGGCTGCTCGCGGTGCGCTCGCATGTGGACACCAGCGATGCCAGCCTGCTGGCGGTCGATGCGCTGCTCGAGGTCAAGCGCCGCGTGGCGCCCTACCTCGACCTGCAGCTGGTGGCCTTTCCGCAGGACGGCGCGCTGCGCATCCCGGGCGGGCTCGAGAACATCGAGCGCGCGCTCGACAAGGGCGTGGACGTGGTCGGCGGCATTCCGCACTTCGAGCGCACCATGGCCGACGGCGCGGCCAGCGTGAAGCGGCTGTGCGAGATCGCGGCCGAGCGCGGCAAGCTGGTCGACATGCACTGCGACGAGTCCGACGACCCGCTCTCGCGCCACATCGAGACCCTGGCCTTCGAGACGCAGCGCCTGGGGCTGCAGGGCCGGGTCACGGGCTCGCACTGCACCTCGATGCATTCGATGGACAACTACTACGTGAGCAAGCTGCTGCCGCTGATCGCCGAGGCCGGCGTGAGCGTGGTGTCGAACCCGCTGATCAACATCACGCTGCAGGGCCGCCACGACAGCTATCCCAAGCGCCGCGGCATGACGCGCGTGCCCGAGCTGCTGGCCGCCGGCGTCAACGTCGCCTTCGGCCACGACTGCGTGATGGACCCCTGGTACGGCATGGGCTCGGGCGACATGCTCGAGGTGGCGCACATGGGCCTGCACGTGGCGCAGATGACCAGCCAGGCCGGCATCCGCCAGTGCTTCGAGGCCGTGACCACCAACGCCGCGCGCGTGATGCACCTCGAGAACTACGGCCTCGAAGCCGGCCGCGATGCGAGCTTCGTGCTGCTGCAGGCACGCGATCCGGTCGAGGCGATCCGGCTGCGCGCGACGCGCCTGAAGGTGTTCCGCAAAGGCCGGCTGCTGGCCGAGACGCCGGCGGCGACGGCCGCGCTGCACCTGCCGGGCCGTGGCGACGCGACGAGCTGGATGCTCGCGAAGAAGGCCTGAGTCCTGGCGCCGGCAACGCACACGCCGCGGTGAAACGCCTCGTGCCCCGTGTGCTCGTGCTGCTGCTGGCGGCGGCATGCGCGGCACCGCTGCCGGCCGCGGCGCCACCCGAATCGACGGCCGCGTCGCCCGCGGCAGGGGTGCGCCGCATCGCCGACCTGCCCTACGGCCCCGATCCGCGCCAGCGCATGGACGCCTACCTGCCGGCCAACGCCCAAGCCGCCCCGGTGCTCGTGATGGTCCATGGCGGCGCCTGGATGTTCGGCGACAAGGCGGCGGCCTCGGTCGTCGGCCCCAAGGTCGAGCACTGGGTGCGCGAACGGGGCTTCGTGCTGGTGTCGGTCGGCTACCGCTTCGTGCCGCAGGTCGACGTGGCGCAGCAGGCGCAGGACGTGGCGCGCGCGCTGGCGGCCGTGCAGTCGCAGGCGCCGTCCTGGGGCGGCGACCCGGCCCGCGTCGTGCTCATGGGCCACTCGGCCGGCGCGCACCTGGTCGCGCTGCTCGCGGCCTCCGCGCCGCTCGCGCGGCAACAGGGCGTGCGGCCCTGGCTCGGCACGGTCGCGCTCGACAGCGCCGCGCTCGACACGGCGGCGCTGATGCAGCGGCCTCACCTGCGCTTCTACGACCGCGTGTTCGGCACCGACCCCGCCTTCTGGCGCCGCGTGTCGCCGACCGACCAGCTCGCGCCGGGCACGGCACCGCTGCTGCTCGTGTGCTCGACGCAGCGGCGCGACGGTTCCTGCGCGCAGGCCCGCGCGTTCGCCGACCGGGTGGCCGCGAGCGGCGGCCGCGCCGAGTTGCTGCCGCAGGACCTGTCGCATGGAGAGATCGATGCGGAACTCGGCCTGCCGGGTGGCTACACCTCGGCGGTGGACGGCTTCATCCGCTCGCTGCGCTAGCTGGCTCGCCAAGCCGCGCGCGGTTCGGGCGCCAGCGTCTCGGCCAGGGCCGCCAGCGACTCGCCCACCGGCCGCTCGACCTTGAGCGCCAGCAGCGCGTCGGCCCGCGTGCGCCCGAGATTCACCGCCGCCACCGGCTTGCCGGCCGCCGCGGCCGCCTGCACGAAGCGGAAGCCCGAATAGACCATCAGCGAGGAGCCCGCGACCAGCACCGCATCGGCGGCCTCGAGTGCCGCGAAGGCGGCGGCGACACGCTCCCTCGGCACGCTCTCGCCGAAGAACACCACATCGGGCTTGAGCAGGCCGCCGCAATGGGCGCAGGCCGGCACGTCGAAGGCCGAGAAATCGTGGCCCTCGAGGTCGGCGTCGCCGTCGGGCGCCGCGCGCGCCTCGAGCGCGGCCCAGCGCGGGTTGCGCGCGCGCAGCTCGCGCTGCAGCTGCGCGCGCGGCTGGCGGCGTTCGCAGCCCATGCAGCGCACGGTGTCGATGCGCCCGTGCAGGTCGATGGTGGCGCGGCTGCCGGCGGCCTCGTGCAGGCCATCGACGTTCTGGGTCAGCAGCAGGCCGACGCGGCCCGCGGCCTCGAGCCGTGCCAGCGCCAGGTGCGCGGCCGCGGGGCGGGCCAGCGCCATGGTCGGCCAACCGATCAGGCTGCGCGCCCAATAGCGGCGCCGTGTCGCCTCCTCGCCCATGAAGGCCTGGTAGGTCACGGGCGCGGGCCGCTTCCATTCGCCGCGCGCATCGCGGTAGTCGGGGATGCCCGACTCGGTGCTGCAGCCAGCGCCGGTCAGCACGAACAGCTTGCGGTGGCGCGTGGCGAAATCGGCGAGCGCGGCGGCGGTGGCATTCATGCGGGGAGCATACGAGGCCGGGCCCGGGGACGCGCGCCCGGGGGAAATCAGGACCGCCGTTGCGGCCGCAATGGTGCCGCTCGGCGCTCGACCTGCCCCGGGCTTCAGCCCCGCGCCTGGCCGGGCTGCAGCAAGTCGCACCACATGTGCACCTTGCCCAGCAATTGGCCATCGAGCGCGATCGCCAGCGGCTCGACGCCGAAGGGCCGGAAGCCGCAGCGTTCGTAGAGCCGCTGGGCGGCGTCGTTGCCCTCGGTCACGGTGAGCTGCACCAGGCGCAGGCCCGGCCGCTGGCGCGCATGGTCCAGCAGCGCCAGCACCAACCGGCGGCCGAAGCCCGCCTGCCGGGCCGATTCGGCCACCGACATGCCGAACAGCGTCGCCTTGTGCCGCGCGCGCTCGCGCCGCTCGAAGCTCAGACCGGCCGCGCCGACCAGCCCGCTGGCGTCGAAGGCGCCATAGACCACGTCGGCCGTGTCATCGCCGGACGCCAGCCGCTCCTCCCAGAAACGCAGCGGCAAGGCGCCGCGCTCGGCCACCGTCGAGGTGAAGGCGCTGGGATGCCGCTCGTAGGCATCGAGCATGCGCGCGCGATAGGCCACGGCGTCGGCCGGCACCAGCCGCCGGACGACATCCGCCTCGGAGTTCTGTTCAGAACCGGACACAGACAGCCTGCCTTTCCTGCAGCACGGCCTCCTGCGCGAAGGCCTGGCGGTAGGCCGCGATGACCCGGGCGATGGCCGCGTCGGCCTTGTCGTCGCGCGGATGCAGCAGCACCACGATCTTCGAGGGCTCGCGCACCACCGCGCCCGCCGCGCCGCGCCACTGGCCCACGGCGTCGATGACGGTGAACCCTTGCGGGAAGGCCGGGGTCACGGTGCCATCGAGGAAGCGCAGCCAGTCGGCTTCGGAGACCTGGCGGCCGGTGGGAATGGCGCGGCCGAAATAGAGGGTGTCGCGCTCGAAGGGCGAGAGGCCTGGGGCACAGGCCGCTGCACCTGGCGATGCGGGGAGCGAGCCGCATCCCGCCAGAGACAGCGCCAGCATCGCGGCGGCGAGCCCGCGTGGGAGTCGTCGCATCGACGGCATCGGCACGAACGATCCCGCAGGTTCAACGCGACGGCGCGATCGCGTCCGCGTAGTCGTAGAGGGCGCCCAGCAGTTCCTCACCCTGCTCGTCCACCGTCTCCGACAGCGCATCGATCTCGGCGAACAGCCCCTCGACCGTGCGGGCACCGCCCTCGCCGTCGAACAGCTTCGCCACGCGGTGTTCTTCCCAGCGCTGCGCCTCTTCCTCGCTCAGCGTCTCGGGCCAGTTGCGCGCGCGGTAGCGGAACACGATCTCCTCGAGCCGCCCGTCGTCGAAACCGGTGCGGTCCCTCGCGAGTTCGGCCGGCGAGAGCGCGCGCAGCTGGTTGAGCCGGCGCCGGTCGCCGTTGCCGACGAAACCACCGTACAGGTCTTCGTCGACATCGGGCGCATCCTCCTTCGGCCGTTCGTAGACCCTGGCCCAGATCGCGCTCATGTCGGGCAGGTCACGCGCGATGGCGGCATGGCGCATGGCCGTGTCGAGATCGATGCCCCAGCGCTCGGCCATGGGCGCCGCCAGCGTGCGCAGGTTGCCCACCACCATCGGCGACTTGTTGAGGTGCACGCCCTTGATCGGCAGCCGCACCACGCCCTCGGGCAGCTCGGCGGCGCGCGTGAACATGCGCAGGCGCACGGTGTCGGCGTCGAGGTCGCGCAGTTCGCTCGGGTCGTGCGCGAGGTCCCAGGCCAGCAGCTCGTTCTTGTTGGTGGGATGGCTGGCCAGCGGCCACATCACGGCCAGGCAGCCGCGCTCGGCCGGGAACATGCCCGAGACGTGCAGGAAGGGCTTCGCGGTCTCGCGCACCGCCGGCAGGCCGAGCTCGGTGGCCACGCGGTCCTTGCGGTGCAGCGCGAAGGCGAAATCGAACAGCTTGGGCTGCGCGTTGCGGATCAGCCGCGCCAGCGCGATGGTGGCGCGCACGTCCGACAGCGCATCGTGCGCCGACTCGTGCAGCAGGCCGTTGGCCTTGGCGAGGTCCTCGAGCTTGAAGCTCGCGCTGCCATCCTCCTTCTTCGGCCACTGGATGCCGTCGGGCCGCAACGCATAGGTCAGGCGCACCACGTCGAGCAGGTCCCAGCGGCCGCATTCGTTCTGCCACTCGCGCGCATAGGGATCGATGAGGTTGCGCCAGAACAGGAAGCGCGTGACCTCGTCGTCGAAGCGGATGGTGTTGTAGCCCACGCCGATGGTGCCGGGCTGCGAGAAGGCGCGCTCGATCCGCGCCGCGAACTCGTGCTCGGGCAGGCCGCGTTCGAGGCACAGCTGCGGCGTGATGCCGGTGATCAGCGTGGCCTCGGGACTCGGCAGGTAGTCGGGCGCGGGCTTGCAATAGATCATCAGCGGCTCGCCGATCTCGTTGAGCGCCGCGTCGGTGCGGATGGCGGCGAACTGCGAGGGCCGGTCGCGGCGCGGCACGGCGCCGAAGGTTTCGTAGTCGTGCCAGAGGAAGGTTTGAGCGGTCATGTCGTTGTGGGAAAGCGAAAGCGGATACCGGGTGCGGCGCCCGGCCTCAGAGCAGCGGCGACGACAGCCGCGCGATCGAGTCGCCGAGCCGTTGCCAGAAGGGCTGCGGCCGATGCGCGCGCACCGCGGCCGAGCTGTGCAGATCGGTCTCGAACTGCGCCGCCAGCGGCCGGGTCAGCGCCGGACCATAGACCACCGCGCAGACCTCGAAGTTGAGGCGGAAGCTGCGGTTGTCGAAATTCGCGGTGCCGATCATCGCGCAGTCCTCGTCGACCACCAGCGTCTTGGAGTGCAGCATGCGCGCCTTGTACTCCCACACCTTCACGCCCGCGGCGATCAGCTCGTCGAAGTAGGAGCGCGCGGCGGCGCTCACGATGGCCGAGTCGCTGCGCCGCGGCACCAGCAGCCGCACGTCGACACCGCGCAGCGCGGCGCTGGTGAGCGCCATCAGCGCGGGCTCGCCGGGCACGAAGTACGGCGTGGTGAGCCAGGCGCGATGGTTGGCGTTGTGGATCGCCTCGACGTGCATGCGGTGGATGGCCTCGAGCGTGTTGTCGGGCCCGCTGGTGACGATCTGCACCGGGATCTCGCCGGCCTCCACCTTGGGCAGCATCGCATCAAGCCCGTCGCCGAAGCTGTGCAGGTCCTCGCCGGTGGCATAGGTCCAGTCCTCCATGAAGGTGGTCTGCAGCCAGCGCACCGCGCTGCCTTCCACGCGCAGGTGCACGTCGTGGTAGGCGTCGGGACGCGTGCGCTTGTCCTCCTCGTCGGTGATGTTCACGCCACCGGTGAAGCCCACGCGGCCGTCGCACACCACGATCTTGCGGTGGGTGCGGTAGTTGGTCACGGGACGCAGGCGGCGGCCGATCTTGGTGTCGTGGAACAGCGCCACCTGCACGCCCGCGGCCAGCATCGGCGCCATGAACTTGCGGCCGATGCGCTTGGAGCCCAGCGCGTCGATCAGCAGGCGCACCTTCACGCCCTCGCCCGCGCGCGCCACCAGCAGGTCGCGCAGCGCGGTGCCGATGGTGTCGGGCTCGAAGATGTAGTACTCGAGATGCACATGGTCGCGTGCCGCGCGCACCGCCTCGAAGATCGCGTCGAAGGTGCGTGCCCCGCCCGAGAGCAGCTCGACGCCGGTGGCGCTCGATACCGGGATGCCGCAGGTCGCGGTGCCCAGCCGCGCCATCTGCTGCAGCGCCGGCGGCGCATGCTCGGCCGCGTCGCGCAACCGCGCGAGGTCGGCCTGCGCGTTGGCGTTCGCGCGGGTACGCAGGCGCTTGAGCCGCTGCTTGCGCAGGCGCTGCGGCCCGAGGAAGTAATAGATGACGAATCCCGCGAACGGCAGCAGCGCCAGCGACAGGATCCAGCTCATCGTCGACACCGGTGCGCGCTTCTGCATCACGATCCAGACCGACAGCACGGCGATGTAGCCGCTCCATGCCAGGGAGAGGCCGGTTTTCCATTCGGGACTGAGTTCGGGGAGGATCAAGGCGAGGGGCGGACCGATAAAAAGAAAAAGGCCGGCAGCGCGATGCTACCGGCCTTTGGAGGCGGTTCCGCGGCCTCGCCGGCCACGGAATGCCCAGTTCCTTCGCTTGCCTTAACCGGTCGCGGCCTCTTCCGCTTCGGGCTTCGACTTGCCTTCCTTCTTCGGCAGCGGCTGGATATCGAGCAGCACCTCGTCCTTTTCGTCGAGGTCGACTTCCAGGCGCCCGCCTTCGGTCAGGCGGCCGAACAGCAGTTCGTCGGCCAGTGCACGACGGATCGTGTCCTGGATCAGGCGCTGCATCGGCCGTGCGCCCATCAGCGGATCGAAGCCCTTCTTCGCCAGGTGCTTGCGCAGCTTGTCGGTGAAGGTGACCTCGACCTTCTTCTCGGCCAGCTGCGTTTCGAGCTGCAGCAGGAACTTGTCGACCACGCGCAGGATGATCTGCTCGTCGAGTGCCTTGAAGTTGACGATGGCATCCAGCCGGTTGCGGAACTCGGGCGAGAACAGGCGCTTGATGTCGCCCATCTCGTCGCCGGCCTGCCGCGGGTTGGTGAAGCCGATGGTCGCCTTGTTCATGGTCTCGGCACCCGCGTTCGTCGTCATGATGATGATGACGTTGCGGAAGTCGGCCTTGCGCCCGTTGTTGTCGGTCAGCGTGCCATGGTCCATGACCTGCAGCAGCACGTTGAAGATGTCCGGATGCGCCTTCTCGATCTCGTCGAGCAGCAGCACCGCGTGCGGCTTCTTCGTGACGGCTTCGGTCAGCAGGCCGCCCTGGTCGAAACCGACGTAGCCCGGAGGCGCGCCGATCAGGCGGCTCACCGCATGACGCTCCATGTACTCCGACATGTCGAAGCGGATCAGCTCGATGCCCATGATGTAGGCGAGCTGCTTGGCCGCTTCGGTCTTGCCGACGCCCGTGGGACCCGAGAACAGGAACGAGCCGATCGGCTTGTCGCCCTTGCCCAGGCCCGAGCGCGCCATCTTGACGGCCGAGGCCAGCACCTCGAGCGCCTTGTCCTGGCCGAACACCACGCTCTTGAGGTCACGCTCGATCGTCTGCAGCTTGCTGCGGTCGTCGTTGCTGACGTTGGCCGGGGGAATGCGCGCGATCTTCGCGACGATTTCCTCGACCTCGGTCTTGCTGATGGTCTTCTTGCGCTTGCTCGCCGGCAGGATGCGCTGGGCCGCGCCCGCTTCGTCGATGACGTCGATCGCCTTGTCGGGCAGGTGACGGTCATTGATGTACTTGGCGCTCAGCTCGGCCGCGGCCTGCAATGCGGCCACCGCGTACTTCACGCCATGGTGCTCCTCGAAGCGCGACTTCAGACCCTTGAGGATGTCGACGGTTTCCTGCACCGAGGGCTCGACCACGTCGACCTTCTGGAAACGACGCGACAGGGCCGCATCCTTCTCGAAGATGCCGCGGTATTCGGTGAAGGTGGTCGCACCGATGCACTTGAGCTGGCCGCTCGAGAGCGCCGGCTTCAGCAGGTTCGACGCATCGAGCGTGCCGCCCGAGGCCGCGCCGGCACCGATCAGGGTGTGGATCTCGTCGATGAACAAGATCGCGTTCGGCTTGTCCTTGAGCGACTTGAGCACGCCCTTCAAGCGCTGCTCGAAGTCGCCGCGGTACTTGGTGCCCGCGAGCAGCGCGCCCATGTCGAGCGAGAACACGTTCGACTCGGCCAGGATCTCGGGCACGTCGCCCTGCGTGATGCGCCATGCCAGGCCTTCGGCGATCGCGGTCTTGCCCACGCCGGCCTCGCCGACCAGCAGCGGGTTGTTCTTGCGCCGGCGGCACAGGATCTGGATCACGCGCTCGACCTCGTACTCGCGGCCGATCAGCGGATCGATCTTGCCGTCCTTGGCCATCTGGTTGAGGTTCTGCGTGAACTGTTCGAGCGGCGAGGCCTTCTCGTTCTTCTCGCCGCCGCCTTCTTCGTTCTCGTTCGAGGAGGCTTCGCTGTTGCCCTTGACGGCTTCCGGCGGATCGCTCTTCTTGATGCCGTGGGCGATGAAGTTCACCACGTCGAGGCGGGTCACGCCCTGCTGGTGCAGGTAGTAGACCGCGTGCGAATCCTTCTCGCCGAAGATCGCGACCAGCACGTTGGCGCCAGTGACTTCCTTCTTGCCGTTGCCGGTGGACTGCACGTGCATGATGGCGCGCTGGATCACGCGCTGGAAGCCCAGCGTGGGCTGGGTGTCCACATCGTCGGTACCCGCCACCTGGGGCGTGTTGTCCTTGATGAAGTTGGTGAGCGACGCCCGCAGGTCATCGACGTTGGCCGAGCAGGCGCGCAGAACTTCCGCGGCGCTCGGGTTGTCCAGCAAAGCGAGCAGCAAATGCTCCACGGTGATGAACTCGTGGCGCTGTTGCCGGGCCTCGACGAAGGCCATGTGCAAGCTGACTTCCAGTTCCTGGGCAATCATGTGATTTCCTTTTTGCCTTGCTGTAAATAAGTTCTCAGATGGGTTGGAGCTTGCCTAAATCAACAGGTTCATTCCACGGGTTCGCTGACACATTGCAAAGGGTGCCCCGCCTGCTTGGCGGCTTCCATCACCTGGTTGACCTTGGTGGCCGCCATGTCGCGGGAATAGACCCCACAGACGCCGCGGCCATCGAGGTGGATCTTGAGCATGATCTGGGTGGCGCTTTCGCGGTCCTTGCTGAAGTACTCCTGCAAGACGACGACCACGAACTCCATGGGCGTGTAGTCGTCGTTGAGCATGACCACCTGGTACATCTGGGGTGGCGCCGTTTTCTGCGGACGCCGCTCGAGGACGACCGAATCTCCGTCGTCTCGCGCCGGCTTGCGCACCGGTGGAGCGGGAGGGGTCGAAGGAATTCTCGTTGCCATGAAAAAGATTCTATAGAGCGTGCAAGCGCCGTGCCGGCTCGGGAAAAGCTGGTGGCGAGAATTCGACAAATCAAGAGGCTTGCGCCTCATCCGCCGCCAAAAATCCTTTTCAACGGATTTTGACGATGTCGCGCTCAGATATTCCGCAGATCAGGCTTTCGGGGACCCGGCAATTTGCGCCTTTGGGCACGTTCGGCGGCCGGCAGTTCCGCCGGAAGCGCGTCGATTTCCTCGTCGCTGAGGTCGAGCAGCCGACGTTCCGGTAGTTCCGGCGGCGGTACGGGCGGTGTGGCCTCGGCCGGCCGCGGAATCCGGGAAACCCGGGCTGCCGGGCGTTCGGCCACGGGTACATCGGGCCGGGCGGGTTGCCGCGAGACCCGTGGCGCCTTGCGCCCCGTTCGCAGGAACAGCCATGCCGACAGTCCGCCGCCGAGCCAGCCAATGGCGAGGATGCCCGCGAGCAGCCATGCCGGCGGGAGCGGGTTCACTTCGCGGCGCCCCATTTCTGCAGCAGTTCCTGTGGAATCGCACCGACCACCTCCGCGAAGGGCCTTCCGACCAGGCTCTCAGCCTGGCGCAGCAGCAGCACGACCGGGGTGCTCGGCTCATGGACCTCGAACCAGGCCCGCACGGCCCGGATGGCGTTCAGCGCGTCGTCCCGCGAGGTGGGCCGCTGATGCGCGGCCGCGTCGGCGAGAGGCGCGACCGTCACCGACGAGGTACGCCGGCCAGGAGCTTCATGGGCAGCGACGTCATTGGAGAGGTGAAAGGGGCTCAGCAGCCGTTGCAGCGGATGCGGTTCGGGCGCCTCGCCAGCGAGTTGTGCCCTGCTCCACCGCACGATGCGCTGAACCGAGCACGCTGCGCTCGCCAGGCGATTCAGCGGCGCCCCCGGATCCGAGCCCGACACGCGCCGCAGTTCGGACAGTTGCCTTCCCACGGAATCCCGCAACGATGCCCCGCCCGCCGCATGCAGCGCCCGATCGACATCGCGCACGGTCAGGCGCGCGGCCGAACCGGCATGCACGACGATCTCGCGGACGTCTCCGACCAGGCCGTCCGGATCGGCCAGGGCTGCCAGGGCGTTCGCGCGCACCGTCGGATCGTCCTCGCCCTCGATCACGCGCTGCGGATGCACGGCGTCCGGCCAACGGGCGAGGACCGCGGCCAGCACCGCGAGCCCCTGCGCCAACCCCGTGGCGCCCGCCAGCCGCGTGCGCGCCCGGCACAGCCAGACCAGCAGATGGATGTCGCGCGTGCGCGCCAGCAGGCGCACGCAGTCCCGCTCGACGTCACCCCAGTTCGGCGCCTCCGCAAGCCCGATGAAATCGCCGTATTGCGCTTCGGCCCGCGGCAGCATGCGCGAACGCAGCACCGCATGGTCCGGGTCGTACTCGAGGCTGGGGCCGCAGGGCGCCGTGGGACTGACCGGCGACAGCCACTGGGCTCCCCAGTCGTCGACGAGGTCGCCGGAAACCGCGGGCCACGGATTCATGGCGACTCCGCGGTGCCCATGTACCGCTCGGGCTCGAACACCATGCCGACCGTGTAATCCCCGCAGGCTGCCTCGTCCCCGCCCAGCCAGGTCGACCACCCCAGCCGGCGCAGCGCCTCGAGGCGCGCGGGCGGCCTGCTGTCGCGACGGATCCGCAGTTCGACATCCCAGGCGAATTCATGGCCGACAAAGGCGCGGACCCACTCGACCAGCAGCGGCAGGTCGCAGCCCTGCGGGGTCAGGCGCAGATAGCGCTCGAGCGTCAGCGGGCCGAGCACCAGCCGGAACCGGCCCTGCCGGTCGGCAACCACCTCGCCCGCCACGGCGCCCGCGCCCATCACGCTCGGGGCGCTGGCGCTTCCCAGCCGGCTGCGCTCCTCGGGCGCGATGCAGATCCAATACGGCATGAACTCCCGCAGCCGAACCGGGATGGCGAAGAAATGCGCCAGCGTGCCCGCCAGGCCATCGGGATGGCGCGTCTCCCGACCCAGGTGCGGGGCCGCGGCCAGCCGTGCGTGCGACGGCAGCACCGAATCGAGGATCTCGGCCGGATCGTGACCGGTCAGGCGCGCGATATAGCGGCTGAAACGCTCGTCCCCGCGGCGATCCAGCCCCTCGGTCGACTGGCTCTGCGCCCAGGCCCGGTAGATGTGCGTGAGGTAGCGGTGATGGAACAGATCGAGAAAGTCCGCGAGGGTGCTGTCGCCCGCGTTCTCCATGCGGTCGCGCACGATCTCGGTGAAATGCAATGGCAGCGGTCCGTTCGATCCGAGCATGCCCAGCCCGTACAGCCGGATCAGCGGCCGCGACGGGTCGTTGCCACCTCGGTGCGCGGCGGATTGCGACGGCATCGCGATCTCGGCGATTTCGCGCGGCGCGAAGGCCAGGGCCGCAGCCTGCCCCAGGCGAAAGGCTTCCTGCCGCGGGCGCGCCGCCAACCCGATCGACGGCTGGTCGGGCCTGGCGGCGGCAAGCCGGCGCAGCAACGCGAAGAAGCCGAACCTCCAGGGCGCATGGCTGGCCGCGTCGAGCATCTCGGCCATCTGCCGCGCCACAGCGCCGGCGCCGGGGAGTTCCTCGTTCATGCCGTGGAATCCCCGTGGCCACCCGCGCGTGCGCCGATGCGGACCGGGCTGTCGGTCGCCATGTCGTGGTGCTCGCGCCGCGTCAGCCCGGGCAGCGCCCCGCCGGCATGTCCAACGAGCTCGGGAGCGAATGCCGAGAGCACTTCCGCGGGCTGCCCGGGTGCCAGCAGATCGGGACCATCCAGCCGGTCGAAGCCTTCGATCACCCGATCGATGCTGTCGCGGGCACGAAAAATGTCCAGGGGCGAGGAAAAGCGGGCGCCCTGTGCATTCAACTGTGCCCATGTCGGCGCGGCGCTCCCGCCCGGCTCCGCGAGGCACTGCGAGCCGGCCCGGCCAGCCAGCGCGCCGGGATCGCGGACCACGCGCACGAACTCTTCGTGCCACTGCTCGAACAGCGCGCAGCGCCCCCTCGCCCCGTCGATGGAGGAATCCCGGTCGTCACGCACCGACAGCGACCGGGAAGGCCGCGGCAGCGGGGGGCCTTCGTGCAGCAACGAGGTCACGACATCCGCGCGCCGACGGTGCCGCGCGCCCGCGATGTCGAGCAGGCCGAAGGGGTCTGCCTCTGCTTCGCGATGCGGAAAGTGCTCGCGCGGCGGCAAATCCCACGGCTCGGGGGCCGACGCGGCTTCGAACGCACCGCGACCTGTTACGGCCAAAGACCGCCTCATGGCAGCACGCCCCAGGTGGCCTGCAACCGATGGCTCGCATCGACGAAACGTCCCTCGGCGTCCTGTTGCCAGAAAGCGCTGCCGGCATGCGCGCTCCAGGTCCGGTCCGGCCAGTCGGACCAGGGCAGGAAGCGAACGCCACGCACATGCGCGACAGGATCGATCGCCGGCCTCGGTGCCGTCCATCGATCGATCACGGCCTGCATCCGATGGCCTGAGGGGTCGTCGCGGCCACTGGCATTCGCGAAGGCGGGGCCCGGCGGCAGGCCTGGCGTGCCGCCAGCGCGCGACTGCTCGTCCCACAGCGCCCGGACCGCGATCGCCAGCGTCCGGATGTTCGCCGGCGAGGCCGCCGCCAGATGGCGCCCAAGCATCCGGGCCAGCCAGAACTGCCAGTCTCGCGGCTGCGCTGCATGGTTTTCGAAGTGGCGCCGGATCCAGCTCGGCCTTGCCGCCTGATAGACGACCAGCGGATGGCGGTGTCCGAGGCTGTCGCCCGAGGTCGCGATGACACCGAGAACGCATTGCCGCCGGGCGAACGGCAAGGTTCCGGGCGGCAACACGAAGGCCACCGGCAACCCCGGCCGCCGCTCCGCGCCCGACAGGGACTGCCCGGCCTTGTCCCCCGCGGACAAGGTGCATCGGCGCGCTTCTTGCGCGAGCCAGGCCCGCCAGGCCTCGATCTCTCCCTGTCCCGTTCCGAAGCGGACAAAGTCCGCATGACCGGACAACTTGCCCCAGATGGCGGGCGGTGTCACCTGCCACGACGCGATCAGTTCGCCGAACATCGGATCACCCCATGCGCCCGGGGCAGCGAAACCCCTTGAGCAGATCGCTGTTGAACGGATGCGGCTGACTGCCGGAACCGATGTCGAGCAGCGCGCGCCGTCCGTCGAACTGGAATTCGACGCTCGTGCGTCCCGGGGTCGCCGTGCTCACGAGACGGCCCTTGTCCAGCAGTCGCAACAGCGCCCAGGGCCCGCTGGCGCCCACGGTCGAGGTCGGCCCCGACACCCGCGGATTCGCGCTCAGTTCCGCCATCGATCCACCGCGCGGACCGGGCCAGTGGATGGAAAGCGCCTGCACCGGCCCATGGACATAGCGCTGGCCTTGCCCATCGATGTCGATGCCGAGGTCGGTGATGCTGGGCTCGAGCTCGAGTACCTTCAGCTCCAGCTTCCACCCGAGCTTCCTGCCATCTGCCTCGCGAAAGAAGAGATCGCGGATCTGCCGTGCCCGGTCGAAGGCCTCGAGGTTCGGACCGCCGAGCGCGAGCAGCTTGAGCAGCTCTCCCGCCAGCGTGGGCCCGGTGGTCCCCGTTGCGGCCACGGGTGCCGCCGGGCCCGCAGGGACCTCGAGACTCGCAAAGCTCCCCGGATCCTTGTAGCGCCAGGGACGCACGCTGGTATCGACAAGGGCCGCCAAGTGCTTTGCGAAGAACTCGTCGGCCGCCCCTCCCACGGCGAACATCAGCGTGAAGTCCTCGATGGAGGCATCCTGCACGGTCGCCGCCAGCGGGTAGCGGCCTTCCACGCCACGCCGGCAAGGCTCGCCGACCTGCTGCGCCATCAACCTCATGAGACGATCGAACTGGAGCTGCGCCTGGCCACGCAGGATTGTGGTCGCTCCCTGCACCACCTTGCTGCCGCCGCTCGTGGCCAGCGCGGTCAACACTTCGCGAAAAGGCGCCGGCAGCTTCCCGGCTTCGAGCAGCAGGCGCGCACCGACCTCGGCACCACCGGGCGGCAGGCTTTGGGCGCTCAAGGCCGTGTCGGCCACCACCAGCAGCGTGTAGAACTCGTTGATCAGGCCGGTGACGGCTTCGAGCCCCGGCTTCGCGGTACCCGCCGTGCCACCCGGTAGCGCGCCCACGTCGGGCTGCCCGGTGATCAGTTCGCGCAGCGCGGCAAAACGGTCGTCCACGATCTGCCGTTCCATCCGCTCCTCGGCGCGAATGCCGAGGCGACGCCCCATCGCTTCGGTCTGCCGGCTCATCTGTTCGGCAGCCTTGTCGAGCAATCCCCTGGTCTCTTGCGCCGGAACCATCAACGGGCGCGACAAGGTGGTTTCGCGTGCGGCGGCGCGCGCGAGCCGACTCAGCGGCGAGTCGAGGGCAGCAAGCTGCCGCAGCACACCGAGGTCGAAGCCCAGGTTCGTGGCGGCTGCGTCGCTGCCGCCGACCGGGCGCACCGAAGCAAGAAAGTGCTCCCAGTGCTTGGCGTACTCCTCGAGGTAGCGGCGCCGGATGTCGGCCAGCCGCGGGTCGCCCTGTGCATCGCGCGCCGAGCCTTCGATCGAGGAAGCGGCCCCTCGCCCCATGACCCAGCCATCGTCATCGAACGCACGCGCGGCGAACTCCGGCAGGCGCTTGTCGAAGACCTCGTGATAGCCGTCGTAGGTGAAAAGGCCCGGCACGCCTTGATCGAGCGGCAACCCGCCGTCGCGCGAGAAGACGGCTCCGGCCTGCGGCCCGACCGCTCGAATCAGCGTGAAGGCTTGCGGCGCCTCCGCTTCCATCGCCGCCTTCGCGCGCTCGTAGATCCGCTGGGTCGACGCCTGCGTGCCGAGAAAATCCTGCGCCGCGCGCACCAGCGCCGCATCGGGCAGTGCATCCACTTCAAGCGCGCGTTCCCCCGAAAAGAGCGCTACCGCATGCTCGACCACCGCGGCCCGGCCGCCGAATGCGGTGGCGCCGCCGGACAGCTCCCAGTCCCCGAGCACCCAGTCGCGCACCTCGGCCGCGCCGCCCTTCATGTAGCGCGACCGGTCGAACAACAGCTTGTAGGCGCGCAAGGCGTCGTAGGCCGCCTTCGCATCGCCCTCCTTCATGCGCTGCGACAACACGGCCTCCATGCGCCGCACGATGGCGGGCAGCAAGGTGCGGTTCTGCAGGCGGGCATAGGTCTCGCCGGCCGCCGCCAGCACGCCTGGTGCGGCATAGAGCCCGTAGAGATAGGCACCGCCCGGGTCGTCGAGATCCAGCCCGGGTTGACTGGGCAGTTCGTGCGCGGCGTTCAATGCATCGGGAACGTCGGTGGTCCTGAGGCCTTCGAACAACGAGCGCACCTGCAGCGACAGTGCATTCGTTCGCTGGCTCGCCGCCTCGAGATAACGCTGGTTGTTGCCGAAACTCAGCGCCAACGCACCGGCCAGCCAGACGAACAGCACGATCACCAGCGTGTGCCCCAGGATTCGCATGAGCCTGAAACGGAACTCCCAGCGCAGGTTCGGGCGCACCAGGTGCGCTTCGGGAATGATCACCCGGGCCAGCACTCCCTGGATGAAGAAGCCTTGCTGGCCACGCGCAGCCTCCGGGTCGGCGTGTTCTTGCGACGCGCAGGCCGAAGGCACGTCGCGGGTTTCCGCGAGCCGCCGGCGCATCCGTTGCAGCAGCGTCGCGCCATCCGCCGGCAATTCGGCGCCCGCTTGCGCGCCGCTCGTGAAATAGACGCCGCGAAGCGCCTCGCGGTTCTGCGTGTCGTCGAACCGGGACAAGAGGAAGACCTGCTCCAGCAAAGGCAGCAATCGCGACGACAGTCCCGCCAGCTCGCGCGGCAGCGCGAAGAGGCGGCGTCGGCGCTCGACGTCGAACTCCTCGTTCAAACGGGCATGAAGGCCGGCCTCGATCCGCTGCTGGAGCAGCTCGAACTCGGCACGAACCCGTGGGTGCAAGCCCTCCCCCTCCGGTGCCGGGCTGCCGCGGGAATCGAGGCGCCCCTTCAGCGCGAGCGGCAAGGTGAAACCCCAGGGCTGGGCGCGGCTGTCGCTCGTGAGCGAATGGAAGTACTCGCGGAAGCCGCGCAACCGGTCGATCTGGGTCACGATCACATAGACCGGAAAGCGGATGCCCAGCACTTGGCGAAGCTCGGCCAGTCGATCGCGCACCAGTGCCGCATGCTCGGATCGTTCGGCATCGCCCTGGGCGAGCAGCTCGGCCACGCTCAGCACGACGATCACGCCGTTGATCGGCGCGCGCACGCGATGCGAGCGAAGCAGGCCAAGAAAGCCGCGCCACTCGGCGGGATCGCAGGCGGCATGGCCGCGCTGGGTGGTGTAGCGGCCCGCGGTGTCGATGAACACCGCCTCGTTCGCGATCCACCAATCGCAGTGCAACGTTTCGGCCGGAGCATCGGACAGCATCGTCCGGCTCTCAAGCCCCCATTGGCGCGTCAGCGGAAACTGGAGCCCCGAATGGCGCAGAACTGTCGTCTTGCCGACGCCGGGGCTCCCGAGGACCATGTACCACGGCAGTTCGTACAGGTGACGCTTGCCATCCAGCATCCGGTGCAGGCGGCCGAAGCCGCGCATTTTCCGCAGTGCCGCCACGGCCGCCTGAATCCCGGCGGCCACGCGCCTGAGTTCTTCCTTCGCGGCCTCGTGTTCCTGGGGCAACGCCTTGCGAAACAGGAACCTGGCGAGCAGGTCGTCGTTGCTGCGCAAGGCCTGCCAGAGGCGGAAGCAGCCGTAGAGGGCGTAGAGCGACAGGACCGCGACCAGGAGCGCGATGCGCGTTCCAATCGGCGCGAGCGGCCTGGCCTCCCCGATCGCCAGGGTCGGTCCCGCATGCCATATGAGAAGGCACAGTGCCCCGACGCCGACGAGGCTGTAAGGGCCCGAGGCCAGCCAGAGGATGCCGAGCAGCAGCAACAGCACGATCAGCGCGAGCCGCACTTCGCGCGAAGCCATGGGGCGCACGCCGCTCAGGGCCAGCAGGTCGCCCGTGAACCAGATGATGCAGGCGGCCAACACGACGGCCAGCAGCGCCAGGAATGGCCGCGACACCATGAATGCGCCCGCTTGTTTGAGGTATGGCATGGATCCGGCGACCTTTCTCTTCAGCGATGAAGCAGCGGCGGGCTTTCGCTCCGCGCGGGCGCGGGCCCCCGGGCGTGCGGATCGATGCCCGTGTCCTGGGACACAACGATGTCGACACGCCGGTTGCGGGCACGGCCCTGCGCCGTGGCGTTGTCGTCGAGCGGAGCGGCGTCGCCTTGCCCGATGCTTCGGATGCGCGCGGCCTCGACGCCCTTGTCCCGCAGCAAGGCAGCCACGGCCGCGGCGCGCTTTTCGCTCAGCACCTGGTTGTCGGGAAACTCGCGCGTGCGTATCGGCCGGTTGTCGGTGTGCCCGACGACCTGCACGGTGCCGGATACCTGCCTGATCTCGCCAGCGACCTTGTCCAGCACCGGAAGGATTCGCGCACCGAGACTCGCGCGGCCGGGCACGAACATCTCGTCGCCCCGAAAGCTGACGGTGCTGCGGTGCGCGTTCTCGTCGACGTTCACGCTGCCGCGCGCGATCTCGGACGACAGCAGTTCCTTCAGCCGCGGCGGCCGGGCCACCGAAGCCATCGGCGGGTTCGGCGGTCGCATCCGCCCGATGGCGGCCAGCCGCTGCGTCAGGTCCCCGCTCATCGCCGAGAGCTGGTATCTGTACCAGCCGAACAGGCCTGACAGGACGAACGCGGCCACGAGGCTCGTGATCCATACCGGCACGCTGCGCGCCAGCCGAAGCCGTCCCGCCGGCCCCCCTTTCCAGTGCGGCGAGAGTTCGTGCGGCACCTGGGGACGGACTGTCGCGAGCAGTTCGAACAAGCGGTGACGCACGGCTTCGAGTTGCCGGCTTCCGTGGTCGGCGGTGCTGTAGCGGCCCTCGAAACCGAGGCCGAGGACCTGGTACATCAGTTCGAGCAGATCGGCATGCTGCTCGGGATCGGTGGCCAGCCGACCGATCAGCAGGAAGAACTTGTCGCCGCCCTTGGTGTCGCCATGGAAACGCGCCGCCAACTGGAGGCCGGCCCAGACACCCGCCTCGCCCGCCTGCCCGCCTCCCCACGCGGTGCTGTTCGCGGCCTCGTCGATCGCGGTGCACAACGCGTAGCTCGCGGCCAGCGCATGTTCATGGCGAATCCTCGCGGCGGCGCAGATGGACTGGAAGGCCGCGACTTCGCGCTCGAGCAATCCGTGCCACACCTCGACCTCCTCCTCGCCAAGGGACCGCGGCAGATCCGCCAGCGCACGCAGCAGCGGCTGGGCCGCTTCGAGCAACGGATTCCTTGCCGCCGCGATGGCCGCCAGGCGCTCGCGCACCGAACCGCCCTCGTCGAGCGACGCACTCGCGACGCCGGCATGGAAGTCATCGGCAACGAATGCCGGATCGCTCTTTTCTTCGGGGTAGTGCATGGTGCGTGGCAGGCAAGCAGGTGCGAAAGCGATGCTCAGGCCTCGCATTCGGAACCGTCGTCGACGATCCGCTCGAAGCGGCTGTTGCGGATATGGCAGGTCTTCATGCGTGCGTCCGTCATGCGCCAGACGCCGGTGCCCTGCGTGTTCTCGATCACGACGGTGGCCGCCAATGGCACGCCGCGGTCTCGCTGTCGGCCGATCGTGAAACTCATGTGCTCGAAGCTGCAACCCTCGATCGCGAGCCGCGTGCCGGCCACGAGAACGGCCCCACGGCCCGTGCAGCGGCGAAAAGTCGTTTCACCGGTGCTGCCGATGCCTTCGCGCGCATGCGAGACCGTGTCGCCGCCCGCGAAGACACACTCCTCGAAGACCACGCCGAAACTGGCGTCTCTGCCACCGAGAATCGCAGTGCCGGAGGTCCTGCAGCGAACGAAGCGCACGTCGTCCATCACGCCGAAGTCATGGCTCGGGGCGATGAACCGGCAATCCATGAATCGGCAGCCGGACATGGCGTCGAGCCGCACGTTGCCCTCGCCCGCGAAATCGCAGTCGACAAAACGCAGGTTGTGCCAGGCCACGCCCGCGAAGAAACCCGCGGTCAGGTCGGCGCCGGCGATGGTCATGGCCGCGCGGCCACCGTCGAGCAGACGGGCGTGCTCCCTGGCGAGCTGGGCAATCGGCGTACTCATGCCCAGCCCTCCGGATCGAACGAGGCGCACGCTTCGCAACGCAAGGCTTGCATCATTTCTCCCGCACTCCCCAGAGTTCCATGCGCAACCCTGGAAATTCCGCCGCCACGTGCAGCGCCAGCCCCCCGTGGCGAACCATGTGCTCCCAGAGGGCACCGTGCGGGTCGAGCTGGAAATAGACGAAGCCGGCGTTGAACGGGATCTGCCGCGGTGGAACCGGCAGGACCTGGAGCGGAATGCCTGGCAGATGCGAGCGGATCAGTTCGGGCAGCCGATCGCTGGGCCCGGCCTTGCAGCAGGCGACGAACTGGCTGGCCAGTTGATCGGGCGGCAGGTGCGCCGCCACGGCGAAGACCAGGCTCTGATAGCCCTGGAGCTCCGCGGGCTCGACGCTCGCGACGTGCACGCCGTGGGCCCGCTCCGCCAGCGCGATGGACTGGGCGCTGCGCACCAGCACATCGTTGAGCAGCGACTGCACTTCGGCGACCAGCCCCTTGAACGACAGGTAGGGGTCCACATGCCGGTATCCGCCATGGGCCGGAGGCCGGCGATGGCCGGCGCGCCCGAAGGTGGCCAGTTCGCCGCCGAATGCGCGCAGCGCCATGAACAACTGCTGCGGCGAGGTGTCCCTGACCTGCAGCCAGTGCTCCAGCAAGGGCTCGTAGCGGTTGAGGGTCTGCAGCAGCAGGAAGTCCGAGACCTCGGCGGTCGCGCCGGACTTGCCGTCGCCGCCGGTCAACCTCGCGGCGAGCGCATCGGCGCGCAGGCGGCACAGCCCGTGCAGGTGCGTGATCCAGTCGCTCAGCAACGTACTCGCGCCATAGCTCGACACCGGCGGAATCAGGCGGTGGTCGAGCGCGATGCTGCCGTCGGATCGCAGCACGCTGACCCTGGCCAGCGGCAGGCCGATCCAGGCGTCCGACAGTTCTCGCTCGGGCAGCAGGCGCAGACGCAGGCGCGAGAGCTGCACCGTCTTCGGTCCCTGACCGATGGAGTTGGCGTCACGCAACTCGGTGTCGAATACACCGAAACGCGCGAGCGAGCCCATCGATGCAGCAGGGTCGTCGAAGGTGGTCTCCTCGCCGTCGGGCGTGCGGATGGGCACCGCCAGATGAATGACCTGGTCGACATGCTCCGCAAGCACCGTGAGCGGTGCGGGAGCAAGGGCCTGGCCGGGCACGTCGAACGGCGTGCCATCCTGGAACACGCCGGCGGCGCCCGCCAGCACCAGCTTGCCGAGCGACAGCGACTCGGCATCGATCGCATACCTGTGAAAGCCCCAGTAGAACGGATCGAGCGCGACCGACCGCTTGTGCGCCAGGTGCTCGAGGTAGCGCTCCTGCTGCTGGAACAGCTGTGGGCGCAGGAAGAGTCCCTCGCTCCAGACGACCTTGTTGTACCAGCTCATGGTTCGGCGCCCGTTTGCATGGCCGCTGCTCAGTCGGCCGAAATGAGCCGGATGCCGCGCGCCTGCAGCCGGACCTCGAGCTTGAGCTTGTGGGCCGGCAGCACGGCGCGGTACCAGGCGATCTCGGGCGCGGCCTCCACCTGCTGCACGGCGCGCCAATCGGAGAGCCCCAGGTCCCGATAGCCGGCCAGCACGCCGATGGCGCCCAGGTCGGGATGGGATTTGCGACGGATCGCACGCGTTTCGCCGGGTCGCAGGATGAACTCCTCGCGCACGAGCATGTCGGCGCCTATCAGTGCCTTGTCGTTGCCATGCAGCGTGAAGTAGTCGGCCGCCTCGAAGGCCGCGCTGGACTTCAGTTCGTAGAGGCGAACGAGGATCGGCGCCGGTCGGCCCTTGTCGTCCGGATTGACCTCCGCCTCGGCCATGACGGCGAGCTCCAGGCGGATCTGTTCCTTGGGCGACGGGAACTGGGCCATCGCCGGCCGCGCCATCAGCGGCACGACGAGCAGCGCATCGCGTCGGTTGAGGCGCATCGGACAAGCCGGGAATGAGGCAGCGGGAACGCGCATGTCGGGACCTCCGCTCAGGACTCCTTGTTGCCCTTGATGTCGTACCCCGCGGTCACGGCACCCGCGCTGCCGCCCTGCGCGTTCTGCACGGCGTACTCCTGCCTGATCTTCGAGAACGAAAGCCGCACGCGCTCCTTGATGCGCAGTTCGTCCGAGTTCGCGCCGAACGTGTGGACCGCGGTGACGATCACGTCGGTGAAGGTGTACTTGAGGTACTCGAGCGGGCTGCCGCCGGCCTTGCGCACGGTCAGTCTGGCTTCCTGGACGTGCTTGCCGGTCAGGCAGTACTTCATGAGGTTGGGACTGGCGCGGTCGATGTGGTGGTCGAACTCCAGGTCTTCCACCGTGGCCTTGCCGGCGCCGCCGCCCGAACCGGCATGCATGAACGACTCCTGGAACGCCTTCCAGTTGAAGGCGAGCACCTCGATCTCGTTCTTGTGTTCGGCATCCAGGGACTCGCCCTCGATGCCGTCGATCTTCAAAAAAATGTCTTGAGACATGCGAACTCCCTGTTCTGTCGTTGTCGGCTTCCGAAACATGCATGGACCGCGGGTCGCGGCTTGAAGGGAACAAGTGCCGCTCAGGCCTCTTCCCTGAGCGAGGGCAGCCTGGCCACGAGCCGCAGCGAGACCGTCAGCCCCTCGAGCTGGAAGTGCGGACGCAGGAAGAACTTGGCGCCGTAGTAGCCTGGATTGCCCTCGAGTTCCTCGACCACGACCTCGGCGGCGGCGAGCGGCCGTCGCGCCTTGGTCTCCTGCGAGGAGTTCGCGGGGTCGGCATCGACGTAGTTCATGATCCAGCCGTTGAGCCAACGCTGCATGTCGTCGCGCTCCTTGAAGCTGCCGATCTTGTCGCGCACGATGCACTTGAGGTAGTGCGCGAACCGAGTGCTGGCGAAGAGATACGGCAGGCGCGCCGCCAGGTGGGCGTTGGCGGTGGCGTCGGGGTCCATGTACTCCTGCGGCCGCTGGATCGATTGCGCGCCGATGAAGGCAGCGCTGTCGGAGTTCTTCCTGTGCACGAGCGGTATCAGGCCCGCCCTGGCGAGTTCGGCCTCGCGCCGGTCGGAGATCGCGATCTCGGTCGGACACTTCATGTCGAAGCCGCCATCATCGGTCGGAAAGGTGTGGCACGGCAGGTTTTTCACCACGCCACCCGACTCCACGCCGCGGATCATCGTGCACCAGCCATGGCGCTTGAAGCTGCGATTGATGTTCACCGCCATCGCATACGAGGCGTTGCTCCAGACGTAGTTGCGATGGTCGGCGCCCTCGGTTTCCTCCTCGAAATCGAAGGCGTCCACGGGGTTGGTCTTGGCACCGTAGGGAAGCCGGGCCAGGAACCGCGGCATGGCGAGGCCGACGTAGCGCGAATCCTCGGTGCCGCGCAGCGAGTTCCACGGCGCGTGCTCGAGGTTCGATGTGATCCGCGCGAGATCCCTGGGATTCGCGAGCTCCTGCCAGGACTCCATGCCGAGCAGCGAAGGCGCCGAGCCGGCGATGAACGGGGCATGCGAGGCGGCCGCCACCTTGGCGATCGCCGCGAGCAGTTCGACGTCGGCGGGCGTGTGGTCGAAGTAGTAGTCGGCCACCAGGCAGCCGTAGGGCTCGCCACCGAGCTGCCCGTATTCCTCTTCGTAGATGCGCTTGAAGACCGGGCTCTGGTCCCACGCCATGCCGCGGTGGCGGCGCAGCGTGCGGCGGACCTCGTCCTTCGAGACGTCCATGAACCGGATCTTGAGCTTCTCGTCGGTCTCGGTGTTGCTGACGAGGTGGCTCATGCCCCGCCAGGCCGACTCGACCTGCTGGAATTCCTCCTTGTGCAGCACGAGATTGATCTGCGCCGACAGCTTGCGGTCGATCTCGGCAATGATGGCCTGGATGCTGGTGTAGGCATCGTCGGTCATGGTCGCGGCGTTGAACAGGGCCTGTTCGGCCAGGGTGCGCACGGCCGCTTCGACCGCGCCGCGGGCTTCTTCCGTCTTGGGCCGGAATTCCCGGTCGAGCAGCTCGGCGAAGTCCGGGACTTCGGCGTAGCGCCCGGGTGCGGGCTCGGCAAGAACGATGGCGTCGCTGGATGACATGGGCGTCTCCTGGGAGCGGTTCGGCCGCTCAGGCGCAGGCCACGATGCCGGGATCGCATCCGAGTTCGGACGCCGGCCTGGCCGATGACGCCAGGGACCTCAGGAGCGCGGGATCCTGCAGAAGCCGGTTCATCAGGTCTTCGGCACCCGCCTTGCCGTCCATGTAGGTCTGCAGGTTGGCGAGCTGGCTGCGTGCCTCGAGCAGGCGCGCGAGCGGTTCGACTTTCTGGGCGATGGCTGCCGGCGAGAAGTCCTCCATGCTTTCGAACGTGATGTCGACCATGAGTTGCCCTTCGCCCGTCAGCGTGTTGGGGACGGCGAATGCGACGCGCGGAGCGATCGCCTTCATGCGCTCGTCGAAGTTGTCGACATCGATATCGAGGAATTTCCGCTCCGCGACCGGTGGCAGCGGCTCGGCCGGCTTGCCCGAGAGATCGGCGAGCACGCCCATGACGAACGGCAATTCGATCTTTTTCTCGGACCCGTAGACCTCCACGTCGTATTCGATCTGCACACGCGGCGCCCGGTTTCGAGCGATGAACTTCTGGCTGCTGTTGTCGATCATGAAAACCCTCCTGAAAAGACAGTGAATGACGAACCTGCGCGGAACAGGCCCCCGAACGAAAACGATGCCCGGTTGTGCGGGTTGGCCACCTCAGGCGTACTCGATGTGACAGGCGATGCGCTTCTCGGCGGCCTCCGCCGCACCCTGCGCAAGCGTTTCCACGCCATGGCTGCGAAGGCCCACATGCATGCGGGTGATCTCGCGCCTGCTCCGCAGCGCGTCGAGCCAATGCCCCGACAACACGGGCAACAGCTGTTGGTCCATGAACGCGGCAAGCTGCCGGGCGCCGGTGTCGCGGACCGGGCACCGCCCGATGACATGGGCGATGAGATCGTCCGCGTAGCTCAGGTCGATCCCGTGCTGCTCGCCCATCCGGTCCGCGATGCGCCGCAGATGCAGCGCGGCAATCCCCGCCATGACCGGCGTCGACAGCGGCAGGTACGGCACCACCGTCACGCGGCCGAGAAAGGCCGCGGAAAAGACCCGGCGCAGCGGCGCTGCCAAGCCTGAACACAAGGCCTCGACCGAAGGCATCGATGCCGCGTCTCGGCAGGCATGCTCGACGAACGCCGAGCCGGCGTTGCTGGTGAGCAGGATCGTGGTGTGGCGAAAGTCGATGCGCTGCCCCTCGCCATCCTCCATCCATCCCTTGTCGAACACCTGGTAGAAGACCTCGTGCACGTCGGGATGGGCCTTCTCGATCTCGTCCAGCAGCACGACGCAGTAGGGCCGGCGGCGCACGGCTTCGGTGAGCACGCCGCCCTCGCCATAGCCGACATAGCCCGGTGGCGCGCCGCGCAGCGTCGCCACGCTGTGCGGCTCCTGGAACTCGCTCATGTTCAAGGTGACGAGGTTCTGCTCGCCGCCATGCATCGCCTCGGCCAATGCGAGCGCGGTTTCGGTCTTGCCGACACCCGAAGGCCCGGCCAGCAGGAACACGCCCGCGGGCTTGCAGGGATCCGTGAGACATGCGCGCGCCGTCTGGATGCGCCGGGCGATGAGTTCGAGGGCCCCCGTCTGGCCGAGCACGCGCTGCTCGAGCGTGCGTTGAAGCTCCAGCACGACCGCGGCCTCGTCGGTGAGCAATCGGCCCGCTGGTATGCCGGTCCACTCGGCGGCGATCTTCGCGACGACCGCCTCGTCCACCTGGAGGAAGACCTGCGGCGTGCCTTGCTGGAGACCTCGAAGCTCTTCCTCGAGCGCCGACGCGTCGAGGTGCGGAAGATGGTCCGGCTCATCCTCCCCCTCCTTTTCTTCTTCAGCCCTCAGCGCCTGGATCTGCCGGACCAGCGCCCTCTCCCCCCTCCACTTGATCTTCTGTGCCCTGAGCTCGTCGCGGATCTTTTCGAGCGATTCCCGCGCCGCGAGCATCCGCGCCAGCCGGGTCTCGCAGCCGTGGGCAATCCGGGTCTCGTCACGCAGCAGAGCGACCTCCGCCGCGAGCGACGCGATCCGTTGCCGCAGGCCGATGACAGCCGGCGGCGGCACGTGCAGCGACATGGCGACGCGTGCGCAGGCGGTGTCGAGCAGGCTGACGGCCTTGTCGGGCAACTGCCGCGCGGGCAGGTAGCGCTGCGACAACACGACGGCGGCACGCACCGCTTCGTCGAGCACGGTCACGCCGTGGTGCGCGGCAAATGTCGATGCGAGTCCTCGCACCATGTCGATGGCGGCGGAGGCCGGCGGCTCCATGACCTGCTGCACCTGGAAGCGGCGCGCGAGCGCGGGATCCTTCTCGATGTGCCGCTTGTATTCGCGCCAGGCGGTCGCGCCGATCACGCGCAGCGCGCCGCGCGCGAGCACCGGCTTGAGAAGATTGGCCGCATCCGCCGCCGCGCCCTGGCCACCAGCGCCGACCAGCATGTGCACCTCGTCGATGAACAGGATCACCGGCTGCGTCGATTGCGCGGCTTCCTGCAGCAGCGACTTGAGCCTGGACTCGAATTCGCCACGCAGGCCGGCGCCGGACAGCAGCGCGCCGACGTCGAGGCTCAGCAATCGTGCGTTGCGCAGCTTCGGCGGGACCTCGGCCCTGGCGATCGCGAGTGCCAGCCCCTCGACGACTGCGGTCTTGCCCACGCCGGCCTCGCCGGTGAGCAGGGGGTTGTTCTGGCGCCGGCGCAGCAGGATGTCGACCATGGCGCCGATCTCCTGGCCGCGGCCGATGACGGGATCGATCCGCTCGGCGCGCGCACTCTCGGTGAGATCGGTGCAGTAGGTGACCAACGCTGCGCCGGACGGCGTGGCCAGTTCCATCGCACGACCCGCTTCGCGCGGCGGCGCCGGCATCGTGCTCGATCCATCGTAAGGCCCCTCCGCATCCTCGGGAGAGCCTGTCACGAGCGCAAGCAGCTCGTCGGGCCGCCGTTCGGCCGCCAGGGCGCGAAACGCGGGTGCAATCTCGAACAGCACGCGCCGAAGGTCCGGGCTCCGCAGCAGCGCGCTCATCAATTGCTCGCCGCGGATGCAAGGATTGCCGCGCAATCTCGCGAACGATGTCGCCGATTCGATCGCACGAAACAGCGTGAGGTCGAGCTTTCCGAACAGGGCCCGGCGAGACCGCGTCATGGCCGTTCGCCCTCGTACGTGGGCCTCGTGCACGCCTGCGCGAAACGACGCGCGGCATGTGCGCATGGTGGCATCGATCGCTGCTTTTTTCTCTCCCTCATCGTGCGCTCCCGTGATCCTCGATGAGCGCGATTCTGTGGAGGGGGTAGCGTGTTTTTTCGTCCCCAGTTTCTAGCAATAGTTAAATGCGCACGGGCATAACTTCAACCGTGATCTTTGCCCCCAACGAGTCTTTCCAGAGCGTCAAAAGAGACGCGTGCACCAAAGAAAAAGCCCTCGAGGTTCGCGAGAACCTCGAGGGCTTGCGGCTGTCGCTTCGGCGTTCGAGAACGCCGACGGCGAGATCACATGTTGTCGATCATCACCTGGCCGAAGCCCGAGCAGCTCACTTGCGTCGCGCCGTCCATCAGGCGGGCAAAGTCATAGGTGACCCGCTTGCTGGCGATCGACTTTTCCATCGCGCTGATGATCAGGTCGGCGGCTTCCTTCCAGCCCATGTGGCGCAGCATCATTTCGGCCGAGAGGATTTCGGAGCCGGGATTCACGTAGTCCTTGCCGGCGTACTTGGGCGCGGTGCCGTGGGTGGCTTCGAACATGGCGACCGTGTCGCTGAGGTTCGCGCCCGGAGCGATGCCGATGCCACCGACCTGCGCGGCCAGTGCGTCGGACACGTAGTCGCCGTTGAGGTTGAGCGTTGCGATGACGCTGTATTCGGCGGGACGCAGCAGGATCTGCTGCAGGAACGCGTCGGCGATGCTGTCCTTGACGGTGATGTCCTTGCCGGTCTTCGGGCTCTTGAACTTCATCCACGGGCCGCCGTCGATGAGTTCGGCGCCGAACTCCTTCTGGGCCAGGGCGTAGCCCCAGTCACGGAAGCCACCTTCGGTGAACTTCATGATGTTGCCCTTGTGCACCAGCGTGACGCTCGGCTTGTCGTTGTCGATCGCGTACTGCAGCGCCTTGCGCACCAGGCGCTCGGTGCCCTCCCTCGACACCGGCTTGACGCCGATGCCCGAGGTCTCGGGGAAACGGATCTTCTTGACGCCCATTTCCTCTTGCAGGAACTTGATGAGTTTCTTGGCCTTGTCGCTCTCGGCTTCGAACTCGATGCCGGCGTAGATGTCTTCCGAGTTCTCGCGGAAGATGACCATGTTGGTCTTGTGCGGCTCGCGCACCGGGCTGGGCACGCCTTCGAAGTACTGGATGGGACGCAGGCAGACGTAGAGGTCGAGTTCCTGGCGCAGCGCGACGTTCAGCGAACGGATGCCGCCACCGACGGGCGTGGTCAGCGGGCCCTTGATCGAAACGACGTAGTCGCGCACGGCGTGCAGCGTTTCCTCGGGCAGCCATACGTCGGGACCGTAGACCTTGGTCGACTTCTCGCCGGCATAGACCTCCATCCAGTGGATCTTCTTCTTGCCGCCGTAGGCCTTGGCCACCGCCGCATCCACCACCTTCAGCATCACGGGCGTGATGTCCAGACCGGTGCCATCGCCTTCGATGAAGGGGATGATCGGCTGGTCGGGCACATTCAGGGAGTTGTCGGCGTTGACCGCGATCTTCTGGCCTTCGGCCGGGACTTTGATGTGCTGGTAGCTGGACATGAAGGGGGAAAACTCCGAGGGTGGACCTAATTCAGGACGACTGTCTGCGAATTCAGACAGCGAGGGAGATTCGCTGTACAGCCCGCGAACAAATCGCTGTACATTTTAGACGCAACCCATCAGTGGGCGTTTGTCAACCTGCGGGCCGCCGGCCTCGTTAGTGCCTGACCTTCTGCTCGCCGGGAGGCGTTTCCAACCAATTCTCGATAGAGGAATCATCAATGAGCAAACTTCTCGCAGTCATGATCGCTGGCCTGTTCGCAGCCGGCGCCTATGCCCAAAACCCGGCTGGCACCACCCCCGAACAAGGGAACGCCAGCAACAGCAAGGCGCAGCAACGCGCTGAAGCCCGCAAGGACGCACGTCCTGCCGGCAAGGTGGCTGCTCCCGCTGGCGACATCGCCAAGACGCCCGAAGGCGGCGCCATCGGCACCGACAAGGCTGCCACCTCCGGCGAGAAGCGCGCTGAAACCCGCGACCAGCGTCGTCGCAACAAGGACGGCAGCGTGAAGCGCAAGTCGACCCAAGGCGGCACGCCCAACTAAGGATTCGTCCTCTTGAAAGAAAGCGCTCCATCGGGGCGCTTTTTTTTTCGCCCTCATTGCTTGCTCATTTTTCAGGGGACGCGCCTGTCAACCGCGACGAATGCTTTCCGTTGAACATGCACCTCCACCGGGAGGTGGTCCATACCTAACAATCTCAAAGGATTTGTCATGAAGAAGCTGTTCGCTGCCCTGGTTGCCGGTCTCGTCGCATTCGGTGCCTTTGCCCAACAACCCGCCGAACCCGCCGCGGCCGCTCCCGCGGTCACCAAGGCCAAGGCACCCGCCAAGAAGCACGCCGCCGCCAAGAAGCACAAGGCCCGCAAGGTCGCCAAGGCCCACGTCGCCACCAAGAAGGCGTAAGCTAGCCGCCTTCACAGGCCATGCCCGCCAGGCCCGCGTCAGCGGGCTTTTTTCATGGGGCCGGGCACGGCCTTCTTTGTATGGAAGAGTCTGAAAGAACCCCGATGCTCCAGCGTTTTGCCGCCCTCCTGGCCTGCTCCGTCGCCATCTCCGCCGCCCTGCTCGCTCCGGCCCACGCCCAGCAGGAACCCCAAACCAACCTCCCGCGCACCAAGCTGTCGATCGGCCTCTACACCATCGATGCGCAGATCGCCCAGGCGCCGGTCGAGCGCCAGGTCGGCCTGATGTTCCGCAAGGAGATGCCGCAGGCCGAAGGCATGATCTTCGTGTTCGAGCAGCCGGCCACCCAGTGCTTCTGGATGCGCAACACGCTGCTGCCGCTGACAGCAGCCTTCGTGGCCGAGGACGGCCGCATCGTCAACCTGGCCGACATGAAGCCGCAGACCGACGATTCGCATTGCTCCGAGGAGCCGGTGAAGTACGTGCTCGAGATGAACCAGGGCTGGTTCAAGAAGAAGAACATCAAGAAGGGCGCGAAGATCACCGGCGAATTGTTCGCCGCCGGCAAGCGCTGATTGCTTGCGTGCCCGCGCCGCCAACCGATAGCGGTTGGCCCAGCAAAAAGCCCCGCATGCGGGGCTTTTTCATTCGTGAAAGCACCGTGATGGTGCCTCTCGTCGGTCTCAGCCGAAGTTCTTCTCGGCGAACTCCCAGTTGACCAGCTTGGCCAGGAAGGTCTCGACAAACTTCGGACGCAGGTTGCGGTAGTCGATGTAGTAGGCGTGTTCCCAGACGTCGACCGTCAGCAGCGCCGTGTCGGCGGTCGTCAGCGGCGTGCCGGCGGCGCCGGTGTTCACGATGTCCACGCTGCCGTCGGCCTTCTTCACCAGCCAGGTCCAGCCCGAGCCGAAGTTGCCCACGGCCGACTTCACGAAGGCTTCCTTGAAGGCGTCGTAGCTGCCCCACTTGGCATCGATGGCCTTGGCCAGCGCGCCACTGGGAGCGCCGCCGCCTTGCGGCTTCATGCAGTTCCAGAAGAAGGTGTGGTTCCAGATCTGGGCCGAGTTGTTGTAGATGCCGCCGCTGGACTTCTTGACGATCTCCTCGAGCGTCATCGACTCGAACTCGGTGCCCTTCTGCAGGTTGTTGAGGTTCACCACGTAGGCGTTGTGGTGCTTGCCGTAGTGGTACTCGAGGGTTTCCTTCGAGTACTCGGGCGCCAGCGCGTCAAGGGCGTACGGCAGGGGTGGGAGCACATGTTCCATGGTTTTTTCTCGTGGGTTGGTTGTGGGGAATCGATGATTCTAGAAAGGAAACGTGGCGCTCACGTCGGACGCGTTCCCGTCGCGCCGCGTGACGCGACGGTCAGATCGACGGAGCCATCGGACAGGCGGGCAACGACGGCATCGCCGGGTGCGAGCGCCTTCGCGCTGACGACGGCGCGGCCGTCGGCGTCGGTGATCCAGGCATAGCCGCGCTGCAGCACGAGCGACGGATCGAGCAGCCTCAGCCGCAGCGCGACGCGCTCCAGGCGCTCGCGGCGCTGCACTAGCGCACGGTCGAACTTCGCGGGGAAATCGTCGGCCAGCCTCTGGGCCGCTTGCGATTGCCGCTGCGTCCTCGACAGCACCGCATAGTGCAGGCGCTGTGCGTGATGCGCGAGCCGCAGCTGTTGCCGCGCCACCAGCGTCGAGGGACGGCCCAGCCGGCCGGCGGCCTGGTCGAGCCGCTGGCCCAGCGCATCGAGCCGCGCGCCGATGGCGTCGTCGAGGCGCTCCTCGAGCAGCGCGAGGGCATCGAGCCACAGCGCCCGCGGCGCGCTCACCAGCTCCGCCGCGGCGGTGGGCGTGGGAGCGCGCAGGTCGGCGCAGAAATCGGCGATGGTGAAGTCGGTCTCGTGGCCCACGCCGCTGATGAGCGGCACCGGGCTCTGCACGATGGTGCGCGCCAGGCTCTCGTCGTTGAAGGCCCACAGGTCCTCGATCGAGCCGCCGCCGCGCACCAGCAGGATGACGTCGACCGCAGGCTGCAGCGCATAGAGCGACTGCAGCGCGCGCACCAGTTCGCCGGGCGCACCGGCGCCCTGCACCGCGGCGGGCGCCACCGTCACGGGAATATGGGGCACGCGCCGGCGCAGCGCGGTCACCACGTCGTGGAGCGCCGCGGCGCCCAGCGAGGTGACCACGCCGATGGCGCGCGGCATCACCGGCAGCGCGCGCTTGCGCGCCGGGTCGAACAGCCCCTCGGCCTCGAGGCGCGCCTTGCGCTGCAGGAACTGCTCGAAGAGCGCGCCCTGCCCGGCCCGGCGCAGGCTCTCGACGACCAGTTGCAGGTCGCCGCGCGGCTCGTAGACCGCGAGGCGACCGCGCACCTCGACCTGGTCGCCGTCGCGCGGCGAGAAATCGAGCAGACCCGCCGCGCGGCGGAACATGGCGCAGCGCAGCTGGCCCGACTCGTCCTTGAGCGAGAAGTAACAATGTCCACTCGACGCGCGCGAGAAACCGGAGATTTCGCCGCGCACGGAAACCGGATTGAAGCGGGCATCGAGCGCATCGGCGACCGCGCGGCACAACGCGCCGACGGCCCATACGCGGGGCCCGGCGGGCGGATTCGGGTCACGCAAGTTCACAGAACCGCCGAATCGTGATTTGGCACTCTTCCACAACGGGTGCCGCGGGCGGGGCGCCGCGCCCCCGGGGTCGGACAATTGCACGGTTTCTCGTGCAAGTTGTTGATTTCATTAAAAAAAGCGGTGCCCAAAATTCAATCGATCTAATGGAAAGCCCAGTTGGCGCGGCTCGCGGCGACTTGCGCAGCAGGTTAATCACAAAGTTATCCACAGAATCTGTGCGTCTTGGCCGACACGCAAACAAGCGCCGTGGCGATGGTGGGCTCGGTGGATAATCGCCGCGCATTGACAGCCTACGGGGCCGGAGGATTCCTTGTTTTCCATCATAGTTGCTGCAGGTTGGCCCATCTGGCCGCTGCTCGCTTGCTCGGTGATCGCACTCGCGCTTGTTATAGAACGTTTCACAAGTCTCAAGACGGTGAAAGTGCTGCCGCCCAAGCTGCTCGAAGAAACCATCACGGTGTCGCACAACGCGGTGCCGGGGCCCGACGTGGTGACCAAGCTGGAAAACAACTCGATGCTCGGCCAGGTGCTGGCCGCCGGCCTGCGGGCGCTGAACGCCAATCCGCGCTGCACCGAGGACGACCTGCGCGCCGCCATGGAGGCCTCGGGCCGCACCGTGGCGCACCGGCTGGAGCGCTACCTGCCCGCCCTCGCCACCATCGCCTCGGCCGCCCCGCTGCTCGGGCTGCTGGGCACGGTGATCGGCATGATCGAGATCTTCGGCTCGCAGTCGCCCACCAGCGGCGCGGTGGGCTCGGGCAATCCGGCGCAGCTCGCGCACGGCATCTCGATCGCGCTCTACAACACCGCCTTCGGCCTGATCGTCGCGATCCCGACCCTGATCTTCTGGCGCTATTTCCGCAGCCGCGTCGACGAGTACCTGCTGAACCTGGAACTCTCGGGCGAGCGCTTCGCGCGCCATCTCAACGCGCTGCGCAAATGAGCGCGCCCACCGCCGCCATGGCCGCCGCCGGGAGCGCCCGATGAGCCGCGGCCGCATGCAGTTTCGCCACGGCGCGCGCGACGAGCCCGAGATCAACCTGATCCCGTTCATCGACGTGCTGCTGGTGGTGCTGATCTTCCTGATGCTGTCGACCACCTACAGCAAGTTCACCGAGATGCAGCTGCGGCTGCCGACGGCGGACGTGGACGCGCAGCGCGACTATCCCAAGGAAGTGATCGTCGGCGTCTCGGCCGACGGGCGCTACTCGATCAACAAGACGCAGTTGCCCGACCGCGCCGTGGACACCGTGGCGGCGGCGCTCGCCGCGGCCGCCACCGGCGGCAAGGACAGCGTGGTGATCATCAGCGCCGATGCCAGCAGTCCGCACCAGGCCGTGGTCACGGTGATGGAAGCGGCGCGCCGCGCGGGCCTGATGCAGATCACCTTCGCCGCCCAGTCGACGGCGCAAGCCGGGCACTGAGTTGCCGTCGCAGGGGCGCAACGGCACCGACACCGGCGCAACCGCCTCGCGGCTTCGGCACGCCTGGCTGCGGCGCGGACCTCTCGCGCTGCTGCTGTGGCCCTTGTCCCTGCTCTTTCGCACCCTGGTGGCGCTGCGCGCGCTGCTCTATCGCCTCGGTTGGCTGCGGGCCGAACGCATGCCGGTGCCGGTGGTGATCGTCGGCAACGTGATCGCGGGTGGCGCGGGCAAGACGCCGGTGGTGATGGCCGTGGCGCGGCATCTTCGTGCGCGGGGTTGGCGGGTGGGCGTGGTGTCGCGCGGCTACGGCCGGCATACGGACGACTGCCGCGAAGTCTTGCCCGACAGCGATCCGCGCGAGGTCGGCGACGAGCCGGCGCTGATCCGGCGCAGCACGGGCGTGCCGGTGTTCGTGGCGCGCCGCCGCGCCGAGGCGGCGCGCGCGCTGCTCGCGGCCCATCCCGCCACGCAGGTCATCGTCTGCGACGACGGCCTGCAGCACCTGGCGCTGGCGCGCGACATCGAGATCTGCGTGTTCGACGACCGCGGCATCGGCAATGGCTGGCTGCTGCCGGCCGGCCCCTTGCGCGAACCCTGGCCGCGCGATTGCGACCTGCTGCTGCACAGCGGCGAGCATCCGGCCTTCGCCGGCGGCTTCACCGCCACGCGCCAGCTGGCGACCTACGCGGTGGCGAACGACGGCACCCGGACGCCGCTGGCCTCGCTGGCTGCGCGCCCCATCACGGCGCTGGCGGCGATCGCGCGGCCCGAGGCCTTCTTCGAGATGCTGCGCGCGCAAGGCATCGAACCCGAACGAACCATCGCCCTGCCCGATCACCACGATTTCGTCGACTGGCAGGACGACCTGCCGGCCGACCACCTGCTGCTGTGCACCGAGAAGGACGCGGTCAAGCTCTGGCGCAAGAAGCCCGATGCGCTGGCCGTGCCGCTGCTGTTCGAACCCTCCGACGCCTTCCTCGCGGCACTCGACGCAAAGCTATCATCGACCGATGGACACCAAGCTGCTTGAACTGCTCGTCTGCCCCGTCACCAAGGGCCCCCTGACCTGGAATCCCGAAAAGCAGGAACTCTGTTCGCGCAGCGCGCGCCTGGCCTATCCGGTGCGCGACGGCATCCCGGTGCTGCTCGAGAACGAGGCCCGCACCCTGTCCGACGACGAGCTCGGGCTGTGAGCTTCACGGTTCTGGTGCCGGCCCGGCTGGCGTCGACGCGGCTGCCCGACAAGCCGCTGGCCGACATCGCCGGCGTGCCGATGGTGGCGCGCGTGGCGCAGCGCGCGGCGCAATCCGGCGCGGCGCGCGTGGTGGTGGCAGCGGACCATGCCTCGATCCTCGCGGCCTGCCAGGCCCATGGGGTGGAGGCGATCCTCACGCGCCAGGACCATCCGAGCGGCAGCGACCGCCTCGCCGAGGCCTGCGAACAGCTCGGTCTCGACGGCGACGCGGTGGTGGTCAACGTGCAGGGCGACGAGCCGCTGATCGACCCGGCGCTGATCGACGCCGTGGCCGCGGCGCTGCTCTCGCGGCCCGATGCCGCGATGAGCACCGCGGTGCATGCCATCGATTCGGTGGCCGACTACCTCAATCCCAACGTCGTGAAGGCCGTGCTCGACGCGCAGGGCAACGCGCTCTATTTCAGCCGTGCGCCGATCCCGTGGTGGCGCGACGGCGCCGCGCCCGGCGTGCCGCCTGCGCGGCTGCCCTCGCCGGCGCCGCTGCGCCACATCGGCATCTACGGCTACCGCGCGGGCTTCGTGCGCCAATTTCCCGCGCTGCCGCCCTCGCCGCTCGAAGGCATCGAGGCGCTCGAGCAGTTGCGCGCGTTGTGGCATGGGCACCGCATCGCGGTGCACGTGAGCGACGCGGCGCCGGGTCCGGGCGTGGATACGCCGGAAGACCTGGCGCGGGTGCGGGCGCTGTTCGCCGCTACGACTTGAGCATCACCTGCCACAACCGGCCGGCCGGATCGGTCACGCGGACGTCGTAGAACCTCGGGTGCTCCCAGGTTTCGAACGGCAATCCGATCTGCTCGAGGGTCTCGAAGAAGGCATCGGGGTCGGCCTGGCTCGACACCGAGACGAAGATCTCGGTGCTCGCAGAAGGCTTGGACGGCGCCTCGGTGAAGTAGAACTCGAAGCCTTGATGGCCGGGCGCCACGTAGGAACGCCCGTCCTGGCTCGCAAACCCCAGCAAGGCCAGGAAGCGCTCCATGCGGGGCTTGTCGTTCGATCCGAGGATCACGGAAATCATGGCGTCGGCGCTTTCGGTGTCAGTCGCATTGCAGCTTCTTGTACTTCATTCGCGGCCGGCAGTTGCACTTGGCCCGCATCTCGTCGATGGTTCTGAACACGCCGTCCGAATCCTTGACCTTCTTGACCACCGTCGCCTTGTGCCCGAGCTTGGAGAGTTCCTCGAGCTCCGCGGCGTAATAGGGACTGTTGGAACCCTGCACGCCGATGGTCTGGAAGGTGTAGCCCTCGGCGGCGCGGTCGCGGATCCACTGCCGGTTGAAATCCACCGCCTCGCACATCCGGCGCCGCCACTCCTCGGGATCGGTCACGCCCTTGAGATTGGGGAAATTGTCGGGCCAGTCGTTCTTGATGGTCCGGGCGCCGAGCCTCGACGCAACGGCCTCGACGGCATCCTGCCCTTCGCCCAGCAGGATGATGCCCGCCAGGCCGTACGGGTCGATCCAGCCGATGGGGTTGGGCGCATAGGCAAAGAAGTTCTCGCCGCCGGCCAGGCCGATCGGGTCCTCGCTCACGAAGCGCCCGACATCGGGGTCGTAGTAGCGAAAGCGGCTGTAGTGCAGCCCGCTTTCGGCGTCGAAGTACTGGCCCTGGAACCGCAGGTTCTGCTCGACGGGCTGCGTCCCGGCGCGCGGCGTGCTTGAAGGCACCTCCACCTTGAGCGTGTTGCCCCAGGCCTTGTAGCTCGCGCTCCAGACGATCTCGCCATCCTCGCTGCTGAGCTCGCGCGGCGTGCCGAGGTGGTCGGTGTGGTAGTAGCGGATGCGCCAGGCATCGAGATCGACCACCGAGGCGCCGGCGGCTGGCTCGTCCTGCGCCGGCACGACGGGCGCTGCCTCGCCCTCGCCCCGGCTGCGCGCCTGGATCTGGCGTGCGGTGGCCAGCATCCGGTCGACGAAGGCGGTGCGGGACCGGCGAGGCTGCCAGTCCTGCTCTTCGTCGTCCTCTCGCGCCTCGCCCGCCGGCTCGCCCCGGAGGACTTCGGCCTGGACCTGCGCGACCGGCACGAAGCCAAGCCCCTGGTAGAGATACAGCGTCTGCAGCGCGCCGCGCTGCTCGCTCAGCAGCCGGTTGCCGTCCCATTCGAACAGCGTGCGTCCGAGCCGATCGCTTTTCTCGATGCGGCGCCCGAATGCGTCGTAGCGGTAGCGCGTGGTCTGCGTCGTGGTGCTGCCGCCCTGGCCCTGCCGCACCACGGTGACGCCCTGGAGCTGGTGCTCCACGTCCCACTCGAACTGCATGCGCGTGTGCCGGCCGATCCTCTTCTCGACCAGGTTGCCGTGGCTGTCGTAGCGGTAGCGCTTGTCCTCGAACACCTCGACGCGGTTGTCCTTGATCGCCCCCGCCGAAGGGGCGGCACCGCCGCCGGCGTCCGCGCCGGGCAGCAGGTTGTGGGCCGGATCGAACGCGAACTGCTCCTGCGACATCGGCTGCAATGCCGACAGCAGCCGGCCGATGCGGTCGTAGCCATAGCGCGCGCGGCCATGCCGGCGATCGACCAGTTCGAGCAGGTTGCCGCCAGGGTCGTAGACATACTGGCGCGCCAGCACGAAGCGCTCGTCCCATCCCGGGACGGCATCGGTGCCGGCACCGGGATCGACCCGCGCCTCGTCGGCCCGCGGGCGCGCGGTGGCCTGGGCCAGCAGGCGGCCGACCGGATCGTAGCGATAGCGGCTCTCCAGCGCGCCCTGGCTGCGCGCGACCTCCCGATGCAGCGCATCGCGCTCGATGTCGCAGACCACCCGGCCGTCGAGGTTGATCTGGTGCAGATGGCCCGAACCGTAGTGGAGCCAGCGGATCTCGCGCCCGTCAGGCAGCACGGTGGCCAGCCGGTTGCCGAGCGCGTCGTAGCGATGGCGCTGCGTCGTGCGCAGCCCCTGGCCGACGCGGGTCTCCTCGAGCAACTGGCCCATGGCGTCGTAGCCCAGCGAGATCCGGCCGCCGTTGTCGTTGGCGGCCTCGACCAGCCGGCCCGCGGCATCGTGGCGATAGTGCGTGGACTTGTGCTGCGCCACGCGCCGCCCCCGCGCGTCGAGCACGTGGCCCGCCACGAGCTTGTGCACCAGCCGCCCGCCCGCGTCGCGCTCGTAGCGGGTCACGATCGCCTGGCCGGCGGCGCTCGCCGCGGCAGCCGTCACCTCGTCCGTCAGGCCGAAGCCCCAGGGATCCTCGAAGGTCGGCGCGGTGCGCCTCGGCGGCAGGGCCTGCGGCGTGCCCGGCTGGCGCGATTGCTCGCGCGCCAGCCGCTGGTCGAGCCGCTGGCGCAGGGTCAGGCAGCCGAGCTCGATCTTCGCGAGCAGCAAGCCCGCGGGATCCCGCACGTAGCGCGTGTGGCGACCGTCGAAGCCGGTCTCCTCGACCAGCCGGCCCAGCGCGTCGTAGCCGAAGTCGTAGCGCACGGCGTTCTCGTTGTAGAGCGCCACCAGGCGGCGGGCGCCGTCGTACTCGTAGCGCAGTTCGCCGCCGGCCGCATTGCGCCGCACCAGCGGCAGTCCATCGAGCGCGAGCAGGTATTCGGTGCGGGCACCCAGCGGACTCACATGCGCCGTGAGGCGGCCCGCCGCGTCGTACTCGAAGCGTTCGACCGTGCCGTCGGCGCCGACGAGCGAGCGCAGCCGTCCGAGCTCGTCGCGCTGGTAGCGGGTGGTGTGGCCCAGCGCATCGGTCACGCTCTCGAGCCGGCCCCACTCGTCGTAGCCGTAGCCCGTGGGCTGCCCCGAGCAATCGACCTGCCGCACGACCTGTCCCGCCGCGTTGTAGCTCAGGTGGCGCGTCTTGCCGAGCGCGTCGACGATGGCGACCGGCAGGCCGCGGTCGTCGTACCGGTAGCGCGTGGGCTGCCCCAGCGCGTCGATCACCTCGACCAGGTTGCCGCGCGCGTCGTAGCGGTACCCGGTGGTGGCGCCGAGCGCATCGGCCAGGCTCGCGGGCTGGCCCGTCGCCGTGTCGTAGCGCACGGTGGTCACCACGAACTCGGTGTCGGTGGCCCCCGGAACCTGCACGCGCACCGGCCGGCCGCGTTCGTCATAACCGTAGCGCGTGGTCCGCCCGGCCGGATCGGTCAGCGCGAGCAGGCGGCCGAAGGCATCGAGCTGCCGCACGGTGCGCCCGCCCATCGCGTCGACCGTGGCGGTCCATTCGCGGTCGGCGTTGAATTCGTAGACCTCGACACGGCCCAGCTGGTCGGTCACGCGGGTCGCTCGCGCCAGGTACTCGAAGTCGTAGCGCTCGCCGTTCGAGATCTCGCTGCAACGCACCCGGCCGTGCGGCGCCTCCACGTCGTAGGCGTAGGAGGCGCGCAGGCCGCCGGGCTCGGTGTGCGCCACCAGCACGTGGTTGCGGTACTCGAATTCGCGCCGCATGCCGCCGAGCCGGTCGGTCACGCGGACCAGGTCGCCCGCGCGGTCGTACTCGTAGCCCACCAGCGGCGTGCGGCGCCCGCCGTCGGCCGACAGCAGCTCGACCTTGCGCAGCCGCAGCGGCTCGCGCGCGCCTGGCACGACGTGCTCGAAGCCGAGCAGCAGCACCCGCCCCGCGCTGTCGACGATGCGCTCGGGCAGCGCCGAGGGGCCGTGCTCGATGTCGATCCGGTTGTCGTTGCGGTCCACGATCGACGCCAGCAGGTAGCGGGCGCTCCGCCCCGCGCCGCCGGGGAAGCGCCGGAAGACGAAGCGCTGCTCGCCATCCAGGCCTTCCAGCTGCAGCCGCTGCGCATCGAGCGCCCTGAGCGTGAAGCGTTCGAACTCGTTGTAGTGGCTGGCACCGGGCTTGAGCGCGGGAAAGACGATGTCGCGGCCGGATTCGTCGACCAGCACGAGCTTCGCGCGCCCCTGGATGCGCCGCTCCTCCACGACGAGGCCCAGCGGCAGGGTCCAGCCCTGCCCCAGCCAGCCGACGCGCGCATTGCGCGAGACGTAGGTGCGCTGCCACGGCAGCGGCAGCGGTGCTGGCAGGTCGAAGTCGAGCTCGAGCCCGCCACCCAGCACCTTGCAGCCGAGCACCGGGTTCACGGGCTTGCCCACCACCGGGCACATCGGGCAGACATCGGGCTTGCGATCCCCCGGCGTGCTCGAATCCTCCCCGTCCGCCAGCCTGCGCGGATGCGGCTCGCCGCCCTCGTGCGGCCGCTCCTTGTGCTTCTTCTTGAACTCCTTGAGCTTGCGGATCGCCGCCGCGATGTCATCGCCCTTGGTGATGCCGGCCTTGGCCATCAGTTGCGCGGCCTTGGTCGCGCCGCCCGCCGCCGCGCCCACGCCGGCCGTCGCCAGCGAGACGGCCACGGCCTCCGCGGTCTGGCCGAGGATCACGCCCACGGCCTCGCAGCCCTTGCCCTGCTTGACCATCTCCTCGACCTGCGCGGCAATCTCGCAGAGCTGGTCCTGCAGCATGTCGGCCGCGAAGTCGAGCAGGTCGTCCATGGTGATGGAGCCGTCGCGCAGGCCGTTGATCACGCCCACCACCTGCTTGCCCGCCTCCACCGCCTGGGCACCGAACTTCTGCAGCCCGTCGACCGCGCTGCTCATCGAGCCCAGCGGGTCGGAGAAGAAGGCCTTGATGCCGCCCCACACGCTGCCGAGCATGTCGCCCACCGCGGCCACGTCGCCGGTGATGGTGTTCCAGGCGCCCGAGAGCACGTCCTTGCCGCAGCCCGCGGGGTCCGCGAACATGCGGTCCTTGCTGGCCACGCCGAGGGCGGCCATGTTGGTCTTCATCTGCTCCCAGCAGGCCTTGTCGGCGATCGCCTGCTCGGGGTTGATGCTGGTGTAGACCTTGGCCGGCGCATTCCCCTTGTTGATGGTGCCCATGTGGCCGTTGAACACGGCCAGGCCGCCGTCGATGTGCAGCGTCTGCGACCACTCCTTGGGCTCGAACTCGTCCATGTACGTGCCCGACATGACGCCCTTGCCCTTGCCGGCCTCGCCGCCGCGGCTGACCGGCACGCGCGAGCGGTCGAGGAAGTACTCGTTGGTGCGGCCGTCGGAACGGCTGGCGGTCTGCACCGATTCGTCGAAGTACGAGATCGTCCAGTAGGGAACCGGCACGCCCTTGTCGGGCTTGAGCGGCGTGTACTTCCAGTCGGGCGCCTTGGCCAGCGCGAAGTGTTCGTGGCGTTTCTCCGCCTGCTCGGGCGCGGCCATGCGTTCAGCGCTCCATGATGCTGAGGTTGGCCTGCGACCAGTCCTGCGCGCCGGTGGTCAGCCGCCAGACCAGCGCCAGCGTGCCCAGGTCGAGGTCGATGTGGACGGTCGACAGGTCCATGTCCAGCGGCACCACGATGCCGTCGTGGTCCGCCATCAGCGCGGTGGCCTTGAGCGCCGGCAGGCGAAAGCCGCGCACGGCCTCGAACAGGCCCTCGAGCTCCACGTCCTCGTCGCCGCGCAGATAGCCGTTGGTCTGCTGGTCGTCGGGCGCGCAGTTGAAGTAGCGCAGGTCGAAGTCGCGCGGCAGGTGCGGCGCGACCTGCTTGCGCCAGGCCTCGTCGGTGGTGCCGATGCGCGAGACGCGCGGCTGCCAGTCGCCGGGCACGGGCGCGAAGTTGAGAGTGCGGTAATGGCGGCCGGGCGCGGCGGCCAGCGTCTCCTCGGGCGACAGCAGCTGCGGCGCCGGCCATTCGCGGTCGCGCTCCCAGCGCTCGCCGCGTTCGCCGCGGTGCCGGCCGCCGAAGCCGACGCCGACCGGGTTGGCGAGCCAGGCATCGCGCGGCTCGTCGTCGCCGCTCGGATGCTCGCCGCCGAAGGCATGCTCGTAGAGCAGCGGCACGCCGCGCACCGGCGCGGGATGCGACAGCTCCCAGCCCCCCATGGCGCGGTAGCGCCAGTGGCGCGGCCCCGTGAGCTGCAGCGACTTGCGCAGCGCGCCCACCTGCACGTGCGCGAGCCAGCCATGGGCCGGTTCGCCGCCCGGCGCCCTGGCCTCGCCGGTCACCAGCACGTCGGTGCGTTCGCGAAACGGGATCAGGTCGCTGGGCTGCAGCAGGCTCGACGCACCCGGCTCTCCCGCGTAGCGGTCGGCCATGTTCAGCGGCGGCTGCTCCTCGAGCGGCGACAGGCCCTGGGCCGTGATCGCGAAGGTCGCCTTGGCGGCGAGGCTGTGGTATTCCTTTTCGTCGTACAGCTCGGTGTCGAATCCAAAGGCGGGGTACGGGGTCTCGTTGATCAGGGCGATGGCCATCGTCAGTTCATGTGGATGTGCTGGCCGTCCATGTCGACGACGGTGGCGCCGTTGACCTGGATGCGGTCGCCGCGGATGGCGATGGTTCCGTCCGACTTGAGCGTGATCGACGAGGCACCGCACACCAGCGTGAGCTCATCGCCGGCCTGGTGCACCATGGTGCTGCCGGCGTTCACGCTGACCGTCTTGCCCGAGCTCAGCGAATAGCTGGTGCCAACCGTGGTCGCGTAGCGGGTGCCGACGTTGTGCGTGTGCAGGAAGCCCACGTTGCTCATCCACATCGCGCCCACGTTGAGGTTGTAGGCGGCGCCGATGTTGGTCATCTGCGCGATGCCCACGTTCTTCAGGCTGGTCAGGCCGATGGTCTCCTGCTTGTTGGAGCCCACCGTGAGGTTCTGGTTGACGCCGATCTTCACCTTCTCGTTGTTGCCCACCGTCTCCGTGCGGTTGACGCCGATCTTGATGGTCTCGTTGAGGCCGACGTCCTCCTTGCGGTTCTCGCCGATCGAGATCGTCTCGTTCTGGTCCACGCGCTCGCCGCGGTTCTTGTGGATGGTGATGCGCTCGTTGCCGTCGACGGTCTCGGTGCGGTCGTTGTGCACCGTGATGGTCTCGTCGTGGTCCACGGTCTCGGTACGGTCGTGGCCCACGTGCACCGTCTCGTCGTGGTCGATGGTCTTGGCGCGGTCGTGGCCCACCCAATGGGTCTCGTCGTGCTCGACCTCGATGTCCTGGTTGCGCTCGGCATGCAGC